>NZ_JBFAQS010000009.1:0-289589 GCF_040678875.1 Micromonospora sp. NPDC049274 | reverse complement strand
TTTCTTCCCTCGACAAGAGGAATCATCGATCAAGGGCTGTCCTCATGATCAGCCGGGGTCGATGCCACCCAGCCGCAGGTTAAAACTCAAGCTAGCCGCCGTGGTAGAGGTTCTGGGTCGGCTCCACGCCCTTGACGATCACCGACTCCACCACATCGGCAGCCCGGTCCACCAGGAAATCCAGCTCCTTGCGCTCCGCCGCGCTGAAATCCGACAGCACGTAATCCGCCGGGTCCTGTCGACCCGGTGGGCGACCCACACCGAACCGCACCCGAACGTAGTCCTTGGTGCCCAACGACTTGGACATCGAACGCAGGCCGTTGTGCCCGCCCTCGCCGCCGCCGCACTTGATCCGCACCTGACCGAAGCCGATGTCCAACTCGTCGTGCACCGCGACCACCTGCGCCGGTGGCACCTTGTAGAACTGCGACAGCGCCGCGACCGGCCCACCGGACAGGTTCATGTACGTCAGTGGCTTGACCAGCACCAGCTTCGGACCGCCGAATCCCAGCCGCCCCTCCGCGACCTCGGCCACCGCCCGCTTGTGCCTACCGAACCGTGCGCCCACCCGCCCCGCCAGCAGATCAGCCACCATGAACCCGACGTTGTGCCGGTTGCCGGCGTACTCCCGACCGGGGTTGCCCAGGCCGACCACCAGCCACGGCCCCGCCTCGTCCGTCACGACCCGTCCCTTCCCGCCGTCGGTTCGACCGACTCCCGATACGCCGGCAGGCGCCCCCGAAACTCGGGGACGCCTGCCGCACGAATACGAACCGATCAGGCCTCGGTACGCGCCTCGGCGCTCTCGCCACCATTGGTGGTGTCCGCGCCCTCGGAGCCCTCGGTGACCTCGCCGGTCTCGGCCTCGGCCTCCTCGGTGGCCTCCTCGACCTCGGGCAGCGTCGCCTCAAGCTGCTCGGCGGTCGGCGCCGCGGTCACCGCGGCGACCGGCAGCGTCGGGTCGACGGCCAGCTCGACACCGCTCGGCAGCTCGACGTCGCCGGCGGTCACCGAGGAGCCCGCCTCCAGGCCCTCGATCGACGCCTCGAGGTGGTCCGGCACCTTGGTGGCGTCGGCGGTCACCGAGAGGGTGTCGTGGTCGTGCACGATCAGGGTGTCCCGTGCGGCCTCACCGGTCAGGTGGACCGGCACCTCGACGGTGACCTGCTCGCCCCGGCGCACCAGGATGAGGTCCACGTGCTCGAAGGTGTCCCGGATCGGGTCACGCTGGATCGCCTTCGGCAGCGCCAGCACCTGGGTGCCGTCGGTGATGTCGATCGCGAACAGCTGGTTGGCGCCACCCTTGCGGATCGCGGCGGCGAACTCCCGCGACGGCAGCGCGATGTGCTTGGGCTTCTCGCCGTGGCCGTACAGCACGGCGGGCACCTTGCCGGCCCGGCGGGTACGACGGGCACCACCCTTGCCGAACTCGGTGCGGGGCTCGGCGCTGATCTTTACCTCGGACACGGGGAAACTCCTGATGCTTTCGCTACGGCGGCTTGTCGTCTTGCGGTGCTGGGGCGAGGGGCTCGCTGGGGCTCATGCGTCATGAACGACTGCCCGGAGCACCGCGTCGATGACGGTGCCTCCGTGCGGCGCTCTTCAGCGGCCCGCCGGGCACCCTCGCCGTGGCAACCGCACCAGTCTACCCGAGCTGTTTCCCGGTTTGTCGGCAGTCCCCGGTCACGGCTCCAGACCGGCGCGCCGATGGCGTTCCCACCAGCGCGCCAGCCCCGTTTCCCACCAGACTGCCAGCTCTGCGCCCATCGGCGCGTCGAATGACGAAATGGGGCCGCGCCCTCAGCTCAGGCCACCGAACAGGGTGGTCACCGAGCCGTCGTCGAAGACCTCCCGGATCGCCCGCGCCAGAAGCGGCGCGATCGACAACACGGTCAGCTTGTCCAGCTGCTTCTCCGGCGGCAACGGCAGCGTGTTGGTCACCACGACCTCGGTGATCGGGCTGTTCTTCAACCGCTCGGTGGCCGGGTCCGACAGGAGCGCGTGGGTGGACGCCACCACGATCTCCGCCGCGCCCGACTCCTTGAGGATGTCCGCCGCCTTGGCGATCGTGCCACCGGTGTCGATCATGTCGTCGACGATCAGGCAGACGCGACCCTCCACCTCACCGACAACCCGGTTCGCCACCACCTGGTTCGGCTTCATCGGATCACGGGTCTTGTGGATGAACGCCAGCGGGCAGCCACCCAGCCTGTCGGTCCACCGCTCGGCCACCCGCACCCGGCCCGAATCCGGCGCCACCACTGTCATCGGCCGGCCGGCGTACCGGTGCTCCACGTACTCCGCCAGGATGTCCATCGCGAAGAGGTGGTCCACCGGCCCGTCGAAGAAGCCCTGGATCTGCGCGGTGTGCAGGTCGACCGTGAGGATCCGGTTCGCACCGGCGGTCTTCAGCAGGTCCGCCACCAGCCGGGCCGAGATCGGCTCCCGACCCCGGTGCTTCTTGTCCTGCCGCGCGTACGGGTAGAACGGCAGCACGACGGTGATCCGCTTCGCCGACCCCCGCTTCAACGCGTCCACCATGATCAGGGTCTCCATGACCCAGGTGTTCACCCCGTGCGTCACGGACTGCACGACGAAGGCGTCCGAACCACGCACCGAGTCCTTGAACCGTACGAAGATCTCGCCGTTGGCGAACTCGTACGCGTCGGCTGGCGTCGGTGCCACACCGAGCACCTCGCCGATCTCCTTGGCCAACTCCGGGAAACCCCGTCCGGAGAAGAGCATCAGGCTCTTGCGATTTTCGGCGACGATGCTGCCCATGGGCCCGTCTGCTCCCGTTTGTCGGCGGTACCCGGCCCGGTGGTGGTGGGTCGGGGACTATTCGGTTGCAGTATCTCCCGCGCCGGACGCACCGCCCACCGTCTCGGCCCGCCCGTGCATTGCCTCACTGTCACTTGCGGTGCCGGCCACCTCCGACGCACCCTCCGCGTCGCCGGCACGCTGCGCGGCCTCGGCCGCCGCCGTACCGGCCCGCCGCTTCACCACCCAGCCCTCGATGTTGCGCTGCCGCGCCCGGGCGACACCCATCGCGCCCGCCGGCACGTCGTCGACGATCACCGAACCGGCCGCCGTGTACGCGCCGTCACCCACCTCGACCGGCGCGACGAACATGTTGTCCGCCCCCGTCCGGGCGTGACTGCCGATCACCGTGCGGTGCTTGTTGACCCCGTCGTAGTTGACGAAGACCGACGCGGCACCGATGTTGGTCTGCTCGCCGATCGTCGCGTCACCCACGTACGTCAGGTGCGGCACCTTGGAGCCGGCGCCGATCTCGGAGTTCTTGACCTCGACGAACGTGCCGACCTTCGCCTTGTCGGCGAGCCGTGCCGCGGGCCGCAGGTACGCGTACGGCCCCACGCTGGCGCCCGCGCCCACCTCGGCGCCGACCGCGTGGCTGCGCACCACCGACGCGGCCGGGCCGACGATCGTGTCGATAAGCGTGACGTCCGGCCCGACAAGCGCACCCGCGCCGACCACCGTGGCGCCGCGCAGCTGGGTGTTCTGGTCGACCACCGCGTCGCGGTCGAGCGCCACTGTCACGTCGATCCAGGTGGTCGCCGGGTCGAGCAGGCTCACCCCGGTACGCATCCACGCCTCGTTGACCCGGTCGCGCAGCAGCCGACGCAGCGACGCCAACTCCACGCGGTCGTTGCAGCCCAGCGTCTCGACGTGGTCGACGGCCACGTGCACCGCGACCGGCTCGCCCGCGGAACGGAGCAGGCCGAACACGTCGGTCAGGTACTCCTCGCCCTGGTCGTTGTCGGTGGAGAGCTTGCCCAGCGCGTCGCGCAGCCGCACCGCGTCGAACGCGTAGATGCCGGCGTTGATCTCCCGGATCGCGCGCTGCGTGGCGTCGGCGTCGCGCTCCTCGACGATCTGCTCCAGCCGGCCGTCGGCGTCCCGGACGATCCGCCCGAGCCCGGTCGGGTCCGGCACCTCGGCGGCCAGCACGGTGGCCGCCGCGGCGGCCTCCTCGTGCGCGGTCACCAGCGCGCCCACCGTCTCCGGGCGCAGCAACGGCACATCTCCGTTGATCACCACGACCGTGCCGGCGCCCTCCGGCACGGCGTCCAGTGCGATCCGGACGGCGTGCCCGGTGCCGAGCTGCTCGGCCTGGAGCACGGGCGTCACGTCGGGGGCGATCTCGGCCAGGTGTGCCCGGACCTGGTCGGCGCCGTGCCCCACCACGACGACGGTGCGGTCGGCGCTCAGCGGCGCGGCGGCGCTCAGCACGTGACCGAGCAGGGTACGGCCGAGCAGGGGGTGCAATACCTTGGGCAGTGTCGACTTCATCCGCTTGCCCTCACCGGCGGCGAGTACGACGACGGTACGAAGGTGGGGCTGGGGCACGACATGGCTCCCGTCGGGACGGCGGACACTCTCGCGGCCATGCTAACCACGGGGTCCGCACCGTTCCCTGTTACCCCCAGTGAAACCCAAAACGGACTTTAGGGGGCAGCTCGGCCGCCAGGGTTCGAACCTGAAATACGGGTACCAAAGACCCGGGTGTTGCCAATTACACCACGGCCGATCGCAACGTCAGGACGCCGTCGCTCCCCGACGAACATCCTGCCGCTACACCTTAACGCCCGACCGGGGCGACGCCAGCACTCACGCCCTTCATGATCCTCGCGATCCTTCCGCGCCGCCCACGACCGAGGCGGCGGTCGCGCCCCTCGCGGGAGGTCGCGACGAGACCTGGATCCGAGGGACGCGGACCCATTCCGCAGTGCGGAGCCGGCACGCCTCAGCGACCGAAAGCTCGACCCTGACCAGGGCTTTAGCACCTGCGTACGACAGCTTTTCGAAACTTCCCCGTGCGCTCTACCGGGCCGTAAGTTACGGTGACGTAGGCGTAGGTTCGTGATCGTTTCCCCCCTCTGCGAGGTGCCATGTCCGCCACCATGCTCGAACCCCCCACCGCTGCCCCCGGCCCGAAACCGCTCACGGACGGCAGCCAGTCCTCCGGGATCCTGGCCGCCCTGTGGGCCTTCGTCGTGATCCCCTTCGTCGCTCTGCTGGTCGCCGTGCCGATGGCCTGGGGCGGCTGGCTGGGTTGGAGCGATGTGATCATCGGTCTGGTCTGGTACGTGGTCTCCGGGCTCGGCATCACGGTGGGCTTTCACCGCTACTTCACGCACGGCTCGTTCAAGGCCAAGCGGTGGCTGCGGGTGACGCTGGCGGTCGCGGGTTCCCTGGCGGTGCAGGGCGAGATCATCCAGTGGGTGGCCGACCACCGCCGACACCACGCGTTCTCCGACCTGGAGGGTGACCCGCACTCGCCGTGGCGTTTCGGCACCAGCTTCTGGGCACTGACGCGGGGCCTGTTCCACGCACACGTGGGCTGGCTGTTCCGTCGCGAGCTGTCCAACCGGGAGCGGTTCGCACCGGATCTGATCGCCGACCGCGACATCAGCCGGGTCGACCGACTGTTCCCCGTGCTGGTGGCCGTCTCGCTGCTCGGCCCGGCGCTGATCGGGGGCCTGGTGACCTGGTCGTGGCAGGGCGCGCTCACCGCGTTCTTCTGGGCCGGACTGGTCCGGATCGGCCTCCTGCACCACGTCACCTGGGCGATCAATTCGGTCTGCCATGTGTACGGCGAGCGCCCGTTCGCGATGCGTCAGGGCGACCGGGCGTCGAACTTCTGGCCGCTCGCGATCCTGTCGTTCGGTGAGAGCTGGCACAACCTGCACCACGCCGACCCGACCAGCGCCCGACACGGTGTGCTGCGTGGTCAGGTGGACATCTCCGCCCGGGTGATCTGGCTGTTCGAGAAGACGGGCGCGGCGTCGCAGGTGCGCTGGCCGAAGCCCGAGCGCCTCGCGGCCAAGCTCGTGAAGCCTGTCGCACCCCGATAAACCGGGCGGTGCCGCGGGGTGTCGCCTGGCAGGATGGCCCGATGACCGAGCGCAGCGGGGGACCGGGCGGCTCGGCGGACGGGGGGCCGGGCCCGATCCGGGTACGGTCGGACGGCGCGGCAGGGTGGTCAGGCCACCCGCCAGTGAGGCGACAACGTGAACGGGCACAGCGGAGGCACCATCCCACGGCAGGGCGTGACCGAGCGCCAGCGAGGCGGCGACATGCCCGAGGCCAGCGACGATGGCGGCCGGCGCCCAGCGCCGGCTGCGGCGGCGAAACCCAAGCCCACCTCCCGGGTACGCATGTCGGCGGCCCAGCGCCGGGAGCAGTTGATCGCGACCGGCCGGCAACTGTTCGCCGAGCGCGGTTTCGACGCCACCTCCATCGAGGAGGTGGCGGCCCGCGCCAAGGTCTCCAAGCCGGTGGTGTACGAGCACTTCGGCGGCAAGGAAGGGTTGTACGCGGTAGTGGTCGACCGGGAGGTCCGGGCCCTGCTGGATCGGATCACCACGGCGCTGACGGCGGGGCATCCGCGCGAGTTGCTGGAGCAGGCGGCGATGGCCCTGCTGGGCTACATCGAGGAGGAGACCAGCGGGTTCCGGGTGCTGGTCCGCGAGTCGCCGCTGTTGTCCGGGACGGCCACCTTCAGCAGCGTCATGAACGACGTGGCCCACCAGGTCGAGCACATCCTGGGCGCGGAGTTCAAGAGCCGCGGGTACGACCCGAAGCTGGCCGAGCTCTACTCGCAGGCGTTGGTGGGCATGGTCGCGTTGACCGGCCGCTGGTGGCTGGAGGTGCGCAAGCCGCGCAAGGAGACGGTGGCCGCGCACCTGGTCAACATGGCGTGGAACGGGTTGTCGCACCTGGAGGCGAAGCCCACGTTGATCACCGCACGCCGCAGCTGACCTCGGTCAGCTGCGGTGCGCGTCGGCCACCGGGTGTTTGCGGCGTTCCAGCTCCGCCTCGGCGTGCTCCGACGGGCCGACCTTGTCGTACAGCCCGGTGCCGAGCAGGATCAGGCCGAACAGCATCGACACGATCACCGTCGACATCGAGAAGTTGAGGAAGTTCGCGTCGGTCTGCAGCACGGACATCATGAGGATGCTGGTCACCAGGAACACCACCCCGGCGGTGAGGTTCATGTAGTGGCCGAGGTTGCTGCGCCGGGACGCTCCGAAGATCAGGACGGCTCCGAAGACCACCGAGGCGAGCGAGAAGGCCAGGTTGGTGCGGAGCCCCAGGGCCCAGTGGCTGCCCCGGTCGAAGAGCGGGTCGCCGATCGTCTCGGCGACACCCCAGACGCCGAAGACCAGGATGTAGAGGCCGATCAGTCCGGAGAGGACCCGGTAGAGCGGCCGTGCCGGATGGTTCACCGGAAAGTGCGGCATACCAAGACCCCCTGATTGACCGTTTCAGGGGAATTGTCGCCCAGGCAGGAGCCAACTGTCCGAAGAACCACAAAGCCGAACGGGTCCGCCAAAGGCTGGACCAGGTCAGGTTTTCGCCGGAGCCCGAGCTGCGCAGGGATCAAGCCTGACCGCCCGGAGCAGCTCGGGCTCCGGCGAAAACCCACGGCCGCAACCGCAGAAGAAGATCAGAGAACCAGACGAGCCTTCTGGAACGCCTCAGCCTCATCCTCCGTGCCGACCTTGCCGTACATGCCCGCCATGAGCAGCACCAGAGCGGCAGTCATCACGACGATCACGGTGAAGATGCTGAAGTTGAAGAAGTTGGCGTCGGTCCGGATGAAGGCCAGACCGGCCAGGCCGATCACCATCAGGGCGTACGCCAGCCACTGGTTGATCGCCACGTCGATGTTGCGGCCGAGCGCGGTGCCGACCAGCACGACGAGCCCGAGCAGCACGCAGAGCAGCGAGAAGCCGAGGTTGGTGCCCTGACCGAGGACGCGGGTGTCGTCCTGGGCGAGGATCTCGTCGCCGGCGCCCGCGATGATGCCGAGCACGCCGAAGACCACCAGGTACAGACCGGTCAGCCCGCCGATCGCCCGGTAGATCGGCCGCGCGGGGTGGTTGATGGGGGTGTGGGCCATGTCTGGGTCTCCAAGGGTGAGGTGTCGCCGACGATTGTCCCGCATGTGTCGGTGTGACGCCGCACACGGCCCCCGCGCCGGCGTGCCCGGCCCGCTCAGCTCTCGGGCAGGTCCTCGGCGAGGGTCATCCAGGTCTCCTCGATCCGTTCCCGTTCGGCGCGCAGGTCCTTGAGCTGGGTGTCCAGCTCGGCGACGCGGGCGTAGTCGGTGGCGTCGGCGGCGAGCTGGTCGAGCAGGGTGACCTCGCGCTGGTCGAGCTTGCCGAGCTGCCGTTCCAGCCGGGTCAGCTCCTTGCGCGCCTGGCGCACCTCGGCGGCGGACATGCCGCCTCCCGACGGCGAAGCGGGCGTAGAGGTCGAGGTGACGCCCGCCCGGGGAGTGCCGGCTCGCTCGGCGGTCCGCGCGAGGTACTCGTCGACACCACCGGGCAGGTGCACGAGCCGACCGTCGCCGAACATCCCGTACGCCGTGTCGGTGACGCGTTCGATGAGGTAGCGGTCGTGGCTGGCCACGATGATCGTGCCGGGCCACGAGTCGAGCAGGTCCTCAAGCGAGGCCAGGGTGTCGGTGTCCAGGTCGTTGGTGGGCTCGTCGAAGAGCAGCACGTTGGGCTCGCCGGCGAGCAGCCGCAGCATCTGCAACCGGCGACGCTCGCCGCCGGACAGGTCGCTGACCGGGGTCCAGAGCCGGCGGTCGTCGAACCCGAAGACCTCGGCGAGCTGCGACGCGGAAACCTCCCGGTCGCCGAGCTGGACCCGGCGGGCGACCTCCTCCACGGCTTCCAGCACCCGCAGGTGCCCGGGCAGCTCGGCCAGCTCCTGGGAGAGGAACGCCGGTCGCACCGTGGAACCGGTGCCGAGGCGGCCGCCGTCGGGGCGGGTGATGCCCGCGAGCATCCGCAGCAGGGTGGTCTTGCCGGCGCCGTTGGCACCGAGGATGGCGATCCGGTCGCCGGGACCGACCAACCAGGTGGCGTCGCGCAGGATCTCCTTCGGGCCGGCGTGCAGCTCGACGTTCTCCAACTCGTACACCTGCTTGCCCAGACGCGAAACCGCCATCCGCTGCAGGGACATGGTGTCGCGCGCCGGCGGCACGTCGGCGATCAGCGCGTTCGCGGCGTCGATGCGGAACTGGGGCTTGGAGGTACGGGCGGGCGGGCCGCGCCGCAGCCAGGCGATCTCCTTGCGGAGCAGGTTCTGCCGGCGAGCCTCGGTGGCGGCCGCGACGCGTTCGCGCTCGGCGCGGGCGAGGGTCCAGGCGGCGAAGCCGCCCTCGTACGCGCGGACGGTCTGGTCGGCGACCTCCCAGGTGTTGGTGCAGACCGCGTCGAGGAACCACCGGTCGTGGGTGACCACGACGAGGGCGCCCTTGCGGCCGACCAGGTGCCGGGCCAGCCAGTCGACACCGCCGACGTCGAGGTGGTTGGTGGGCTCGTCGAGGATCAGCAGGTCCGAGTCGCGGACGAGCAGCGCGGCGAGTGCCACCCGCCGCCGTTCGCCACCGGACATCGGGCCGACCGGCTGGTCGAGGCCGAGGTGCGGCATGCCGAGGCCGTCGAGGATGTTGCGCACACCGGCGTCGCCGGCCCACTCGTGCTCGGCGCCCATGCCCTCACCGAGCCAGGCGGTGCCGAGCACGACGTCCCGGACCGTGGCGTCCGGGGCGAGGGTGAGCTGCTGCGGTAGCCAGAGCACGCGCAGGTCGCGGCGGTGGGTGACCCGGCCGTCGTCGGGCTCCTCCTGCTTGGTGAGCAGGCGCAGCAGGGTGGACTTGCCGGCGCCGTTGAGGCCGACCACACCGATCCGGTCGGCGTCGTCCAGGCCGAGCGAGACGTCCGTGAGCAGCCGCCCGGCGGCGCCGTACCCCTTGGACACCCGGTCCAGATTGACGATGTTGGCCACGTTCCACCCTTCAAGATCAAGGCGTCCGGGTGCCGGCGGGCACCTCGGGACGCCTGCGTCAAGGGTACGCGGACACTCCGGACGCCCGCGCCGCGCGCCCGCGGGCCGGTGGAAACGAGTCGTCAGCCGACGCGGGCGCCGGCGACCGGGCCGTGCGCGACCCGGGCCTCCCGGCACACCCCGGCGTTGGTCAGCTCGGCGGCGATCCGCTCGGCGTCGGCCGCGTCGGCGGCGAGGAAGACGCAGGTCGGCCCGGAGCCGGAGACGATGCCGGTGAGCGCGCCGGCCGCCTCGCCGGCCTTCAGGGTGTCGGCAAGCGCGGGCCGCATCGCCAGCGCGGCGTCCTGAAGATCGTTGCCGAGCGTACGGGCGAGGACGCGGGGGTCACGTTGACGCAGCGCGCCCAGCAGCGCGTCGGTGCTGCCCAGCGGGGTGCCGGCGGCGCCGGAGCCGCGCAGCCGGTCCAGTTCGCGGTACGCGGCGGGGGTGGACAGGCCGCCGTCGGCGATCGCCACGACCCAGTGCCAGGAGGTGGCTCGGGCCAGCACGGGGCTGACCGCCTCGCCCCGGCCGGTGCCCAGCGCGGTGCCGCCGTAGATCAAAAACGGCACGTCGGAGCCCAGGTCGGCGGCGATCCCGGCCAGCTCGTCGCGGGACAACCCGGTGCCCCACAGCGCGTCACAGGCCACCAGCGCGGCGGCCGCGTCGGCGCTGCCGCCGGCCAGCCCACCGGCCAGCGGGATCTGCTTGCGCAGGTGCAGGCGGGCGTGCGGCAGCACCCCCGCGCAACCAGCCAGCGCGTGTGCGGCGCGGATCACCAGGTTGGAGTCGTCCAGCGCCAGTTCGCCGGTGCCCTCGCCCTCCATGGTCAACGCCAGTGTGTCGCCCCGCCGGGCGGTCAGCTCGTCGTAGATCGAGATGGCGTGATAGACGGTGTTCAGCTCGTGGTAGCCGTCGCGGCGCAGCGGGCCCACCCCGAGGTGCAGGTTGACCTTGGCGGGCACCCGGACCTTCACCGGCCCGAGGGCCCCACGTCGCTCGTCCTCGTCGTCCGGTCGCCAGGCCTCGGTCACGGGGTGATGTCCCGTACGCGCAGGCGGATGTCGAACGGCTTGGCCACGATCAGCTCCTCGGCAGAGTCGGCGGCCAGCTCGTACCGGCCGTCGACCAGGTCGTACGCGTACACGTGCACCGGATTCTGCTCGATCCGCCAGTAGTGCGGAATCCCGGCATCGGCGTAGTCCGCCGGCTTCTCCAACCGGTCCCGCCGTCGGGTGCCGGGCGAGACGACCTCGACGGCCAGCATGACCTGCTCAGCGTCGAAGTAGTGGCTTGTACCGACAAGAGGCCGGCGTAGTAGCACCACGTCCGGTTCAAGGGTGTTGCGGTGGTTGAGCGCCACTCCGACGGCGGTAGCGGGCGACAGATCCAGCGGCGCGTGCTGTCGCAGCCACATCCAGAGCAAGCTGCTGATGTTCTGGTGGTCATAGGTGGGGGAAGGGACCACGACGAGGACTCCGTCACGTAGCTCGACGCGGGGGGCGTCGCCGGGCAGGGCCAGCACGTCCTCGATGGTGTGGTTGGCCAGTCGCTGCCGGACGGGATCCGGGCCCCACATCCCCTGGGCGGCGGGCTCGATCGGCTGCGCGGTCACTCGTACACCTCCTCGGCGGGCACGGCGTCAGCCTACTTCGCGGTACGCGTACCGGCCGGGGCCGACGCGGCGATGGCGGCGAACTGCTCGACGGTCAGTGACTCACCCCGGGCGCCGGGGTCGACGCCCGCGGCAATCAGCGCGGCGGCCGCCCGGTCCGGGCCGCCGGCCCAGCCGGCCAGCGCGGCGCGCAGGGTCTTGCGGCGCTGCGCGAACGCCGCGTCCACCACGGCGAAGACCCTTTCCCGGGGTACGTCGGCGCGGGGCGGTTCGTGGCAGGTGAAGGCGACCAGACCGGAGTCGACGTTGGGCACCGGCCAGAACACGTTCGGCGGCACCTTGCCGGCGCCACGGGCGTGGGCGTACCAGGCGAGCTTGACCGACGGAATGCCGTACACCTTGGAGCCGGGACCGGCGACGAGCCGGTCGGCGACCTCCTTCTGCACCATCACCAGGCCGTGTCGCAGGCTGGGCAGCTCGGCGAGGAGGTGCAGCACCACAGGTACGGCGACGTTGTACGGCAGGTTCGCGACAAGGGCGGTCGGTGCGGGCTCGCCCAGTTCGGCGGCGCGGACGCGCAGCGCGTCGGCGCGGTGCACGGTGAGCCGGCCGGCGTCCGCCCCGGCGTGCCGGGCGACGGTCTCCGGGAGCGCGCCGGCGAGGGTCGGGTCGATCTCCACGGCGTGCACGTGCCCGGCGACCGGCAGCAGTCCGAGGGTGAGTGAGCCGAGCCCGGGGCCGACCTCCAGGGCCACGTCGTCGGGGGTCAGCCCGGCGGCGGTGACGATCCGGCGCACGGTGTTCGGGTCGTGCACGAAGTTCTGGCCGAGCTTCTTGGTGGGCGCGACGCCCAGCCGGGCGGCCAGCTCCCGGATCTCCGCCGGGCCGAGGAGACCGGTCATGCCTGGCAGCGTAGCGACGTGGTCGGGACCGGCCGCCGGGCCGGGCTCACCACGGCCCGAAAGCGCGGTCGCCGGCGGCGGAGATGGCCGCGCACAGCTCGTCCAGGTCGCTGCCGGTGGTCGCGGCGAGCGCGCGGACGGTCAGCGGGATCAGGTACGAGGCGTTCGGCCGGCCACGGTGCGGGGTCGGCGTGAGGTAGGGGGCGTCGGTCTCCACCAGGATCTGGGCCAGCGGGGTGAGCGCGGCGGCCTCGCGCAGGGCGGTGGCGCTGCCGAAGGTGACGGTGCCGGCGAAGCTGAGCAGGTAGCCCCGGCGCACGCACTCGCGGGCGAACTCGGCGTCACCGGAGAAGCAGTGCAGCACCACCGTGTCCGGTGCGCCCTCGTCGTCGAGGATCCGCAGCACGTCGGCGTGCGCGTCCCGGTCGTGGATGACAAGCGCCTTGCCGTACCGCTTGGCGATGGCGATGTGCGCTCGGAAACTCGCCTCCTGCGCGGCCCGCCCCTCGTCGCCGGTGCGGAAGAAGTCCATGCCGGTCTCGCCGATCCCCCGGACCCGGTCGCGGGCGGCGAGGGACTCGATCTCCCGCAGTGCCTCGTCGAGGTCGGCCAGCCGGGGCGCCTCGTTGGGGTGCAGCGCCACGGTGGCCAGCACGGCGGGATAGCGGTCGGCGATGTCCGCGCCCCACCGCGAGGAGGCCACGTCCACGCCCACCTGGACCAGCCGGTCCACGCCGACCCCGGTGGCCACCGTGATCGCCGTGGCGATCGGGTCGTCGGACGGCCCGCCACCGGGTACGCCGGCCTCGCTGACGGTGATGTCCAGGTGGGTGTGGCTGTCCAGCACCGGCCGGGGCAGCGGCTCGGGGGCGGGCGGGAACTCTCCGGCCCGCCGGGCGGCACGCTCGCGGCGGGTTTCAGTCGGCTCGCTCATCAGCGACAGCATCACACACCGGGGCCGTCCATCCGCCCGCCACCCGGCGTTCACCTCGACTACGCCGCGCGACTCTACCGTCGCCCGGTGAGCGAGCTCAGCAGTCCCGCCAGTGAGCGCACCGGGCTTCGCGTGGCGTTCGGCGGCGGCGTGTACCCGGCCGAGGAGATCGCCCGGGGCGCCGCGTACGAGCTGTTCAGCGCCGAGGAGGTGGCCGGCTTCGAGCGGGCGCCGCGCCCGGGCAGCGCCCTGCCGTGGCGTCGGTTCGTGCACGTCACCGAGGTGAGCGTGGTGCACGGGGCCGCCGAACCGGTGGAGGAGCCGGAGACACCGCTGATGATGCCGGCGCACCGGGAGCGCGGCTGGTCGCACGTACACCAGCTCAGCCAGCAGCCGTCCGCGGCGGGTGACCCGGTGTTGGCCGCGGTGCGCGCCTCCGCGGTGGTCCGGCGCGGCACCCGGATGGTGAAGGTCCTCTCGGCCCGGCAGCTCGCCGGGTACGTGCGGGGCTGGCTGCCGCACGGCTTCTGCTACCGGGAGCACGACGTGGCGCACCTGCGTACGCCGTCGGCGACCACGGTGCTGCGCACCGACGGCGACGTCGGGCGGGACGGCTCGGAAGTGGCGTACGCGCTGCGTTGGCGGGCCGCCGACCCGGGCGACTACGACGTGCCGGTGGGCGAGGAGCACCGGGGTCTGACGGCGCTGTCGTCCCGGGACCGGCTGGGCCCTCCGGTGCTGGGCACCGGTTTCGTGCCGAGCAACGGCCAACTCGTCCCGGAGTTCATCACCCGGGACTTCGCCGACCTGCCGATGCCGGCGAACGCGACCCTGCTCGCCTACACCGCCGAGGGGGTGGAGGTGGTGCTCTACAGCTACCAGGCCGAGCAGCGCGCGTGGCTGCGGATGGTGGGGCCGCAGTGGCGGCATCTGCTCGCCGCGGTGCCGGGCCTCTCCCCCGACCAGGAGTACGTGCCGACCGGCGACGCCCCGCGCTCCACCCAACTGGTAGGCCTCTACGGCGACACGGAGTACGAGGCCGTGGCCGACCTGCCCGGCGGGTTCCGGGTGCTGGCGATGACCCGGGCGGCCCGCTATCCGGTGGACGCGGTGGCCCGCCGGGTCCGGTTCGCGCAGTGGCGGGGCGTGTCGTGCCTGGTGCTGCGGGAGGAGGCCGGCTGGCTGCGGTTGCGGCTGCGCCACCCGGACCCGGACGCGGTGATCGCCACCGGCGCGCAGTGCCACGACCGGGGTGTCTACGAGACGTGGGCGCCGGGCACCGAGGTGAGCAACGACCAGGTCATGGACACCCGGTACGCGTTGTGACGTCCCCCGGCGGCCGGCTGCCCTGCCGCCGGGGGCGTCGTACGCTCAGTCGGCCAGTCGGGCGAGCTCCTCGTCGACGATCGACGGGTCGAGCTTGCGGAACACCGGCTTCGGCGCGGCCAGCGGCGTCCCGGCCTCCAGCGGCACCGACTCCCAGCGCGCGCCCACCGTGTAGTCACCGGTCAGCACCGGGTAGGACGGCCCGCCGTCCAGGTCGTCGACCTGCTCGATGACAGGCATCGGCGCGTGCACGCCGGTGCGGCCGAGCAGTTCGTGCACCTGCTGCGCGGAGTGCGGCAGGAACGGGGTGAGCAGCGTGTTGGCGTCGCTGATCACCTGGAGGGCGACGTGCAGGATGGTGCCCATGCGGGGCTTGTCGGCCTCGTCCTTGAGCTTCCACGGCGCCTGCTCGGACAGGTACTTGTTGGCCTCGGCGACCACCTTCATGGCCTCACCGATGGCCTGCTTCTGCCGGTGCCGGCCGATCAGGTCGCCCACCGTGTCGAACCCCGCGCGAGCCACCGCGAGCAGCGCCTCGTCGGCTTCGGTGAGCCCGGCCGGGTCGATCGACGGGATCGACCCGAAGTTCTTCGCGGCCATCGAGACGCACCTGTTGACCAGGTTTCCCCAGCCGGCGACCAGCTCGTCGTTGTTGCGGCGCAGGAACTCGGCCCAGGTGAAGTCGGTGTCGTTGCTCTCCGGGCCGGCGGCGGCGATGAAGTAGCGCAGCGCGTCGGCGTCGTAGCGCTCCAGGAAGTCGCGGACGTAGATGACCACCTTGCGGGACGAGGAGAACTTGCGCCCCTCCATGGTCAGGTATTCGCTGGAGACCACCTCGGTGGGCAGGTTGAGCTGGCCCAGCTCGCCCGGCTCGCCGTCGCGGGAGCCCTCGCCCGAATAGCCGGAGAGCAGCGCCGGCCAGATCACCGAGTGGAAGACGATGTTGTCCTTGCCCATGAAGTAGTACGACCGGGCGTCCTTGCCCTCCCCGTCGGCGGACCACCACCTGCGCCACGCCTCGGGGTCGCCGGAGCGGCGGGCCCACTCGATGGAGGCGGACAGGTAGCCGATCACCGCGTCGAACCAGACGTAGATCCGCTTGTCGGGGCGGTCCCGCCAGCCGTCCAGCGGGATCGGCACGCCCCACTCCAGGTCCCGGGTGATCGCCCGGGGCTGGAGGTCGTCGAGCAGGTTGCGGGAGAACCGCAGCACGTTGGGCCGCCACCCCTCCCGGGTGTCCAGCCACTGGCGGAGCACGTCGGCCAGGGCGGGCAGGTCCAGGAAGAAGTGCTCGGTCTCGACGAACTTCGGGGTCTCCCCGTTGATCCGCGACTTCGGGTCGATCAGGTCGATCGGGTCGAGCTGGTTGCCGCAGTTGTCGCACTGGTCGCCGCGCGCGCTGTCGTACCCGCAGATCGGGCAGGTGCCCTCGATGTACCTGTCGGGCAGGGTGCGCCCGGTGGACGGCGAGATCGCGCCCATGGTGGTCTTCGGCACGATGTAGCCGTTGCGGTACATCCCCTCGAACAACTCCTGCACCACCGCGTAGTGGTTGCGGGTGGTGGTGCGGGTGAACAGGTCGTAGGAGAGCCCGAGGCCGTGCAGGTCCTCGACGATCACCCTGTTGTACCTGTCGGCCAGCTCGCGCGGGGTCACCCCGTCGGCGTCGGCCTGCACCTGGATGGGGGTGCCGTGCTCGTCGGTGCCGGAGACCATGAGCACGTCGTGGCCGGCCATCCGCATGTACCGGGCGAAGACGTCGGAGGGAACGCCGAAACCGGAGACGTGGCCGATGTGGCGGGGGCCGTTGGCGTACGGCCAGGCCACTGCCGCGAGAACGTGACTCATGAGCAGCAAGCCTAGTGACCCGCCCGGGGCATCCGCGAACCAATGGGGGGTGCCGGGCCGCCGGACCGTACCGACCACCCCGCCCATTGGTCCGATTTGTCGTCGACACGCGGTTCACCTGCCCGATCAGCCCGCGCTACCGGTGTGCAATGAACGTCGTGACTGGCAGAGGAGCGGCCCGGGACCACGACGAGCGTCCCACCGGGCCGACGGGCGGCGACGAGTCAGGCCCGGCGTCCGACGCGCCCCGGGGTGCCGGGGTCGCGCCGCACCCCCGGCTGGTCCCCGCCGCCGCACCCGATCGGCCGGCCCACCAGCGGCCCACGCCGTCCGGGCGGGCGGCCGTGCCGCGAAGGGACGGGTCGCCGGAGGCCACCGCGACCCCGGCCCGGCCCACGCCGAAGGCGCCGGCCCCCGTCGAGGTGGAGCCGACCACCGGGGCGCCGGTGGACGCGGTGCCACGCCGGGTGCCGGTACGCCAGCAGGGCCGTCTGCGGGATGCCCACCGGGTCGACGGGGACCGACCACCGGACGACGAGGTCGCGTTCTGGGCGCCGATCGAGGAGGTGCACTGGGACGGCACCCCCGTCCAGGAGGACGTCGCCCCCAAGCGACGCGCCCTGGCGAGGGACCGCCGCGCGGCGTCGCGGACGACAGCGCTGCCGGACCCGCTGCCCGGGCTGACCGCGTTGGTGCTGCTGAGCCTGGTCGCGGCCTTCTTCGCCTGGGTCAGCGCCGGTCCGTTCTGGCTCGCGGTCGGGCACGCGCGCGACGGCACCGTGGTGATCGACCACTGCACCGGCGGCGGTCTCACCCAGCGGTGCCGGGGCATCTTCACTGCCGACGACGGGCGGTTCCTGGCCCACGGGGTGCGCGTCAGCGGCGTACCCACCGGGGGCGACGCGCCCGGGGCGGTGGTGCGGGCACGGATGACCGGCCCGGACGGCGGAACCGCGTACGCCGACACCGGCGCCGGCCGACACCTGCGCTGGCTGCCCGGCCTGCTGGCGGTGCTCGGCTGCACCGCCGGCATCGTCCGCTGGACGGGCTCGGCACGTCTGCCCGGCCGGCGACACCGCCGCTGGGCGGTGGCCGCGGCTCTCGCCGGCCCGGCGCTGATCACCCTCGGCTTCCTCGCCGCCGCCTGGTGACTGCGGCGGCTGTCAGCTGTGAACGATCGTGTAGACCTCGCGGCGGCGCAGCGCGTATTCGGTGGCGACGTCGGTGATGGCGTCCCGGCGGGACCTGCCGGCGGCCTCCCGCTCGGCGACGGCCGCGCGCAGGGCGTCGTCGTCGGGGCGTTCCGGGGCGGTCGCCGGTGAACCGGCCACCACCAGGGTGATCTCCCCGCGCGGATCGCCCTCGGCGGCCCACCGGGCCAACTCGCCGAGGGGACGGCGCAGCACCTCCTCGTAGGTCTTGGTCAGTTCCCGGCAGAGCGCGGCCGGCCGGTCCGCCCCGAACGTCTCGGCCAGGTCGGCGAGCGCCGCGCCGATCCGGTGCGGTGCCTCGAAGAAGACGAGGGTGCGCTCCTCGGCGGCGAGGGCGCGCAGCCGGGACCGGCGGGCACTTCCGCTGCGGGGCAGGAACCCCTCGAAGCAGAACCGGTCACAGGGCAGGCCGGAGACGGCGAGGGCGGTGGTCACCGCGCTGGGCCCGGGCGCGACGGTGACCGGCGCCCCGACGTCCAGCGCGGCCCGGACCAGCCGGTAGCCCGGGTCGGAGACGCTCGGCATGCCGCCGTCGGTCACCAGCGCCACCGCGTACCCGCCGAGGATGACCTCGACCAGTTCGGGCGTACGCCGTTCCTCGTTGCCCTCGAAGTAGGAGACGATCCGGCCTCCGACGGTGATGTCGAGGTCGCGGGCCAGGCGGGTGAGGCGGCGGGTGTCCTCGGCGGCCACCACATCGGCGCTGGCCAGCACTTCCCGGAACCGGGCCGAGGCGTCGGCGGGGTTGCCGAGCGGAGCACCGAGCAGGATCAGGCGCCCAGCTTCGGACATTTCACCCACGGGATCGTCTCCTTCATCGACAGCGAATACCGGTATCAGGGACGACGGGCGCCACACGACACCCTGGCAGCCTACGATCGCCGGGTGACGAGTGCGTCGACAGCGCAGAGCCCGAGCGCCGACCCGGCTGACACGGTCGAGGTGACCGGCGAGCCCAGCCCTGGCCAGGACCCGGCGGCACCACGTGCCGACGGCGGGGGGGTGTCCGCAGGTGTCCGCCGCCGGTTCGCCACCGTCGACGCCCGGATGGACCCGTTCTCGTGGCTCGCCACCGGCGTGGTGGTGGCGATCGCGGCGATCCTGCGCTTCGTGGGCCTGTCCAGCCCCAAGGGCAAGATCTTCGACGAGACGTACTACGCCAAGGACGCGTACGGGCTGATCAGCCGGGGCGTCGAGTGGAACTACAAGGACAACGTCCCGTCTTACGTGGTGCACCCCCCGCTGGGCAAGTGGCTGATCGGCGTGGGCGAGTGGGCCTTCGGCTATCAGGACGCGGAGTCGAAGGTCTCCGTCGGCGGGCACCTGTTCACCACCGCGCCGGAGTTCGGCTGGCGGTTCTCGGCGGCCGTGATCGGCACGCTGTCGGTCCTGCTGCTGGTCCGCATCGGCCGGCGGCTGTTCCGCTCGACGGTGCTCGGCTGCGCGGCCGGGCTGCTGCTCGCCCTGGACGGCTTCCACCTGGTGCTGTCGCGCGCGGCGCTGCTCGACATCTTCCTGCTGTTCTTCGTGCTGGCCGCCTTCGGCGCGCTGGTGCTCGACCGGGACTCCCGACGTCGGCGCTGGGCGCGCGCCCTGGACGACGGGCTCGACCCGAGCCTGCCGGGGCGCGCGGGCCGACCGCCGACCGGCTGGCGCACGTGGCCGTGGTGGCGCCTCGCCGCGGGAGTGCTGATCGGCTGCGCCTGCGCGGTCAAGTGGAGCGCGCTCTACTTCGTGCCGGTGTTCGCCCTGTTCGTGGTCCTCTGGGAGGTCGGGGTCCGCCGCTCGGCGGGCGTCCGCAGGCCCTGGCGGGACACTCTCCTCGACGAGGTGCCCTGGGTGGTGCTGGCCGGCGTGCTGATGATCGGCACCTACCTCGCCACCTGGTCCGGGTGGCTGCTCAGCGACGACGGCTACTACCGGCTGGCGTCGTCGGCGGCCTACCCGACCGGCTCGCTCAGCGACACCCCGGTGATCGGCCCGCTGGTCAACCTCTTCGAGTACCACCGCGCGGCGTACGGCTTCCACGCCCAGCTCGACGATCCGCACAAATACCAGTCCTGGCCGTGGCAGTGGCTGCTGCTCGGGCGGCCGGTGGCGTTCCACTGGTCCGGCGACGGCGCCTGCGGCGCACCGACCTGCGCGTCGGAGATCCTGCTGCTCGGCACCCCGCTGCTCTGGTGGTCGTTCCTGCCCGCCCTGGTGGCGCTGGTGTGGCTGGGCCTGGCCCGGCGGGACTGGCGGGCCGGCGCGATCCTGCTCACCGTGGCGGCCGGGCTGCTGCCCTGGTTCTGGTTCGCCCTCGACGGTCGGACGATGTTCTCGTTCTACGTCGCGCCGGCCCTGCCGTTCCTGGTGCTGGCCGTGGTGTACGTACTCGGCGCGCTGATCGCCCCGGCCGGGGCTGACGTGGGTGAGACGGCGGCCCTGGTGCCCGGCGACGCGGGCTACGAGCGCCGGCTGGTGGGCAGCGTGGCGGCCGGGGCGTACGTGCTGCTGGTGGCGCTGTGCTTCGCGTACTTCTATCCGATCTTCGTGGGCCGGCTGATCCCGTACTCGGACTGGCTGTCCCGAATGTGGCTCGACGGTCGCTGGATATAAGCACCGGCAGGCGACGCGCCGCACAGCGCGACGGAAATCGGGCCCGCACGCGTCTCGCGTGCGGGCCCGACCTCTGACACAAAGACGCGCGCCCCGATCGCCTGCCACGGGGGAAGCGGGCGATTGGGGCGCGCATGAAGAGCTTAACCACCGCGCACCACCGGCACAACGGGTCAACTTGGGTCAGATTTCCGACGGATATCGGCCGGGCCGATACTTGCCATCAGGCAGTTGACCGAGGGTGACCTGGCGTGGACCCAGCGCCCCGAATTGGCCGGCTCGACACCGACGAGGGCCGCCGAGAGGACTGCCGGCCACGCGCCCCGACGCACTAGGCTCGCTGTGGTCGCGTCGCGATCGTGACGGGAGGTGGGGTGCCGTGGAGCTGCTGAAACGGGTCCGGACGATCTGCCTCGCGCTGCCCGAGGTGACCGAGCGCCCCAGCCACGGGTCACCGACCTGGTTCGTCCGGGACAAGAGCGTGTTCGTGACCCTGCACGCCGACGGGCACCACCAGAACGACTTTCCCCACCTGTGGTGCGCCGCGCCGACCGGCGCCCAGGCGGAGCTGACCGCCGCCGACCCGGCCCGCTTCTTCCGCCCGCCCTACGTCGGTGGCCGGGGTTGGCTCGGCGTACGGCTCGACGGCGACGTCGACTGGGCCGAGATCGACGAGTTGTGCCGGGACGCGTACCGGGAGATCGCGCCGAAGCGGCTGGTCGCACTGCTCGACGCCCCCGCCTGACCCGGCCGGTTCCGCGCGTCCCTGACCATCCCGGGACGACCAACCACCCCAGTGATCATCCAAAGTGGATCTCACTACACTGCGGGCCGTGATCAACTTCAGACGATCGGCGGCTGTCCTCCTCGGACTGCTGGCGACCACCGCGCTGACCGGGCCGGCCCCGGCGGCGGCCGACGAGGAGCAGGTGGCCGAGCCGCCCCGGGTCGAGCTGGTGCTCGACGTCAGCGGTTCGATGCGGGCCGCCGACATCGACGGGCGCAGCCGGATCTCGGTGGCCCAGCAGGCGTTCAACGACGTGGTGGACGCGCTGCCGGAAGAGACCCAACTCGGCATCCGGGTGCTCGGCGCGACCTACAAGGGCAAGGACAAGAAGGTCGGCTGCCAGGACACTCAGCAGATCGTGCCGGTCGGGCCGGTCGACCGCACCCGGGCCAAGGCGGCGGTCGCGACGCTCCGACCGACCGGGTTCACGCCGGTCGGGCTCGCGCTCCGCTCCGCCGCGCAGGACCTGGGCACCGGCGCCACCACCCGACGGATCGTGCTGATCACCGACGGGGAGGACACCTGCGCGCCGCCGGATCCGTGCCAGGTGGCCCGGGAACTGGCCGCGCAGGGCACCAGCCTGGTCGTCGACACGCTCGGCCTCGCTCCCGACGAGAAGGTACGCCGCCAACTGCTCTGCATCGCCGGGGCCACCGGAGGCACCTACACCGCCGCGCAGAGCGCCGACGAGCTGACCGGCCGGATCAAACAGCTCGTCGAGCGGGCCGGTGACACCCACACCCGGGCCCCGACCGTCATCGGCGGCGCGAACGCCTGTGACTCCGCGCCGCTGCTCGCCCCCGGCGTGTACGCCGACCGGGAGGCGTTCTCCGAGCACCGCTACTACCGGGTGCCCGTACGCCCCGGGCAGGAGCTGCGCGCGTCGGTGAGCATGTCGCTGGACCGGCCGGTGAACCGGGACTACGGGGTGCTGCTGCGGGCCACCGCCGCGGATGGCCGCGAACTGGTGCGCGGCGCGGACGCCGGCAGCGGCCGGGCCGACGTGCTCTCCGCAGGTCTGCGCTGGTCGGCCACCGCCGACGACGAGGACGCCGACGACGAGAACGCGACCGCCGAGACCTCGACTCCCGTCGTCGAGCCCACCACCGTCTGCCTGGTGGTGAGCAACTCGTTCGCCGCACGCCCGGGCACCGCGGCGACGCCCGGCATGCCTGTGGAGCTGACCATCGACGTGGTCGCCGCCGCCGGGGCCCCGGACGGGCCCGACCTCGGCCGGGGCTGGGTGCTGCTCGCCCTGCTCACCGTGGCCGGCCTGCTCACCGGCCTGATCGCCGGCCTGCTCACCCGCTGGTGGGTCGCCACCTGGAGGGAGAACTGATGCGTACCGCACTGTTCCGGTCACTGGCGGCGCTGCTCGCCGCCGGTGGGGCCGCGCTGCTGCCCGGGGCTGCCGTGGCCGCTCCCACCCCGTCTCCGGGCGCCACGCCGGTGACCCGGGCCGGCACCTCCTTCCTCACCGCCACCCCGATCACGGCCGGCCAACCGGTGCGGGTGGACGCCTCGATCGGCGACCACCTCTACTGGTCGTTCCCGGCAACCGCCGGCCAGGTGCACGAGATCAGCGCCACCGTCACCTTCCCGAAGGCACGCGGCGGCGCCTCCACCTGGACCGTGGACGTGTTCGACGGGCTGCGCCGACGGCAGGCGTGCACCGCCGGGGCGCAGACCCCGACGGTGGACGGCAAGGCGTCGACCGTGACGTTGGGCTGCACACTGCGCGAGGTACGCCCCTGGGCGGAGCCGTGGTCGGCCGACCCGCTGCCCGGCACGTACGTCGTCCGGCTCTCCGTCACCGACCTGCCCGAGCCGGATCTGGGCGCGCCCGTCGACGTGGACCTGCTGGTCGGCGTCCTCGCGGACCGGGGCACCTCGGCCGACGACGGCGCGCTGGCCGCGCCACTGGTGCCGAACACCAAGGCGGGGACGGTGCTCAACGCCGTACCGACGCCCGACCCGGAGGCCGACGACGAGGGCGACTCGCCGGCGGACTGGCTGCCGGATCTCGGCTCGCGATGGATCTGGACCGGCATCGGCGGCGTGCTCGCCGCGGTGGCCGGGGTGGTCGGCTTCGCGCTGACCCGGCGGCCCCGCCGGGCCTGAGCCCGTCCGGCACCCGGTGGCCCCGCCCACGTCGGGCGGGGCCACGGTGGGCTCAGCGGCGTCGCGCGCCGCGGGGCAGCCAGCCGATGAACCGGTCCTGGAGCGACATCACCGGCGCCGCTCGCAGGTCCTCGGCGGCGGCGGCGAGACACGAGCCCAGGTAGACGCTGAGCATCGCCCGGTCACCCCCGTACTCCGCCAGCAGTCGGGTGCGCTTCGTCGCGCACGGCCACTCGTCGCCGCAGGAGCCGCAGCTCCAGCCCGGGGTCGTCGGTGCGTGGTCGTCGGCCCGACCCCTCGGCCGTTCGGCGCCATCGCTCATCGCAGGTCCTCTCCAGATGTCCACGGGACTGGCCAGCTATCGATGGTGGTCCCCCCGGAGCCATCCTGGAGGGCGCGACACGTCCCTCCGGTGTTACATCTTTGCGGTACCTTCTCCCGTCGTGGAAGTCGGAAATCTGACTGTCGAGCGAATGCCTCCGCGCTACCCGACGGTAGGCGGCGGACGTGCGTGACCTCCTGCCGCCGACGGTCGCCGTGGCCGTCGCCGAGACCCACGACTGGACCGGCGAACTCCTCGCCGCCGAACAGGCCTGTCTCGGCGAACGGGCGGTGGAGACCCGTCGCCGGGACTTCACCGCCGGCCGGGTCTGCGCCCGTCGGGCGATGGCCGACCTCGGCCTGCCGGCGGTGGCCGTGCCGGCCGCCGCCGACCGCGCGCCCATCTGGCCCGTGGGGGTGGTCGGCGCCATCACCCACACCACCGACTACTGCGCCGCCGCGGCGGCACGCACCACCGATCTGCGATCGGTAGGCATGGACGCCGAACGGCACCGCGAGATCAATGCGGGGGTACGCCGACTCGTGTTGCTGCCCGAGGAGGAGGAGAGCTGCGCGCGGCTACCCGCCGGGATCTTCTGGCCCGTCGTGCTGTTCAGCGCCAAGGAGACCGTCTACAAGGTCTGGCACCCGGTCGTGGGGAGCTGGCTGGACTTCCACGACGCCCACCTCACGCTGGACCCGGACGCCGGCACGTTCACGGCCCGGATCGCACCGGCGCGGGTGGACGCGGCCGAGGCCACCGATCCCCCGAGCACGATCACCGGCCGGTTCGTGGTCGCCGACGGCCTGGTCCGCACCGCCGCCGTCCTCACCCTGCGCTGACCCCCGCACCGTCCATGCTGGCCAGTACGCGGCTACTCCACGGGCACTGGGACATGAGCCGGCGCGGCGACCGGCCGTTCGGCGACGCACGGTAGCGTCGGCGGGTTCCCGACCACACGTACGAGGCGCCAAGGAGTACGGTGACCCACCCCCACCCCCAGCCCCCCGCCGAGCCGCAGGACCCCCAGCAGCCGAGTCCGGAGCCGCCGACGCAGCCGTTCCCAGCGACACCGCAGCCGCAGCAGTCCGCCGCCGACCCGACGGTTCCGCAGGCGCCGGTGCCACCCAACCCGTGGTCGGCGGCGGCGAACCCGCCGCAGCCGCCGTTCTCGGGCGGCGCGTACCCGCAGGCCGGTGGCGCGTACCCGCAGGCCGCTGGCGCGTACCCGCCACCCGGCGGCCCGGGCTACCCGCTCAAGGCGCCGCCGCCCGTGCCGACGAAGAACTCCAACAGGACAGTGGTGGCCATCGCGGTGACCGCGGCCGTGCTCACCCTGCTCTGCTGCGCGGGCGGCATCGTGGCGGTGGTCATCGGCGCGAACCACGTCGCGGACGAGGTGCCCGAGGCGCTGCCCACCCCGGCGGTGACCCGTGGTGTCGGGCAGCCGCCGGCCACCGCCGCGCCGTCGCCCCGCGCGTCGGCCGCCAGCGACACCCGGAACATGTCCGCCGGGGACACCCTCGTCATCGACGACAACGGCGGCACCGTCGAGATCACCGTGACGAAGTTCAGCACCGCCACCAAGCCCTGCACGTCGTACGGCCTCAAACCCGACGAGGGCATGTACGTGATCGCCGACGTGACGGTGACGGTCACCAAGGGCACCGGCTCGGCGAACCCGTTCTACTTTCAGTGGGTCGCCGCCGACGGCACCGAGACCAATGCGATAGCCGGCATCTTGTCCGGCTGCGGCAAACCGATGCCGGCCGCCAACGACCTGACCGTGGGCACCAAGCGAACCGGCAGCGTCGTGTTCGACGTGCCCGACGCCTCGGGCGTCCTGGAGTACCAGCACGAGTTCGCCACCGCCGGCTCCTGGAAGCCGTGACGTGCCGTCGAGCCGGCCACCACGACGCCCTTGGCGTTGACGTCCGTCATGGCGGGCAGCTCCTGGTCGCACCCCGTGAAGGAGCCGTCGCGGAGGTCCCACCGCACCGTGACCGGGCTGGTGCCGCCCAGGTCGGCCTGGCGTTGGCCGGAGCGCCTCTCTTGCCCGGGGCGTACGGTGGCCGGAGGATGGGGTTGGTGAGCACCGACCGGCCGCCCTCCGAGCCTTCGCTGGATTACCACCTGGTCCTGCCCGCACCTGGTAGTCCTGCGGTGGAAGGCATCCTCGTCGAGGAGTTCACCAGGCACGCCGACTTCACCACGACGGGCCTGCACAGCGCGGGTTGGATGCCGGGCACCGGTTGGTGCAGTGCCGCCTCGCTGAGTCGCGGCCTACGGACCGACCCGGACGTACTCGCCCGGGTTGTTCCCACCGCACGAGTCGACGCGGCGAGCGCCTACCGCCGCCTCGGGGGTGGGGATCTGCCCTCCGAGGCGGCCCTTCGGACGTACTTCCGTGATCATCAACCGATCGCGACCGCCCCGCCACTGCGGCTCGGTCCGACACAGCCCCCGGCGGGCTTCCAGGAACGACGCGTCTACCGCGTCCACTTCGCCAAGGACCTCCGCGCGGATCAGGTCGCGGCCCTCCGAACGACCTGGCGGGCGACTGACGACGGCACGGCCGGATCCGCCGCCGGTGGCCACCGGGACAGAGGCGGCGACCAGTTCACCTGGAACCTGCGACGAGTCGGCCACTCCCTCGGCTGGGGCCTCGACGTGACGGTCCTGCTGAGAACCGGCACCGCCGAGGCGGTGCGCCCGACGCTTACCGATCTGACGAACCTGCTGCGACAGCACGGGCTGATCGCCGTGACGACCGAGCGGTTCGCCTAGGGCCGGTGCACATCCGCGTCGCCGCGCTTGCCTTCAAGATCGGAAAGGCCGTCTCCGACTCGCGGAAACGGCCTTTGACCTGGGGTGGAGCTGAGGGGATTTGAACCCCTTACACCTTCTGCGGGCGGAGATCATCCCGAGTCGGGCACTTCGGCGGCGCGACCTGCGCAACTGTCGCCAAGCCCTTCCGACGGTTGACACAGCTTGCCGGTCGCGGTTGTGCCGGATCTGTGCCCGATGATCTCCGCCCACCCTGGCCGCGCCCTCTAGCCATCCCGTCGGCCTTCGTCCGCACACTGTGGAGTGGGTGGGGCCTGCCTGGTCAAGGTGGAGCACACCACCGTTTGAACGACCTTGACCAGGCAGGCCCTGCCCACTCGGCTTCGCCCGGACGAAGGTTGCCGGGATGGCGCCAACCATCCCAGAGTGCCCGAGCGCCCCGCCGGAGGTGTGCTTCTTCATTCGAGGATGGGTGCAGTCGTACGGCAAGGCATCCAAGCGTCTCCGCGCCGCCACGCTCTGTACAAGCGTTCGAATCATGGCCTACGCTTAATTGTGTCCCCGGCAACCCAGACGCGCACACGCCCGCCACCCTGGCCAGAGTCAACTGTGATCTATAGGCTACGGAACGTGTCGGGTGAACAGATGCACGCCAAGGGGGCTGACGGTGCGCGCCGAGCCAAGATCTACCTGGAGGCGACCACCCGCGCCAACGTCTACTGGGTCAATCCCGCCGACCGCGCGGTTCCGAAGCTGACCTTCCCCTGGTTGAGCGGGGGCAACTTTTCCTTCGACATGGGCGGCGTCTTGCTCGGGGGCGACCTCGAAGGTCAAGAGTTCTTGGCGGAATCAAAGAACTACGCCTCAGCGCAAGACCAGGGAACCCACTATCTCAAGTTCGTCGCCCAGTGCTACCGGGCCTTCACTCTCCGGCCCGAGCGGTGCGACAACTTCGTGTGGATCGCATGGTCTCCCTTCTTGGTGACTCGGTGGGACGAGCTGCAGACCCCAGCCTTCGTGCGAGAAGGCGTACTAGAGCATCGAGGCCGCGTGCTGGGCGAAGCAGACCCCGATCGCGCCCGCGAGCTCGTAGACGACGACACCACCAAGGCTGTCGCGGACAGGCTGCGGATGATGTTCTTAAGTAGCTGGCACGAGAAACTCACGCCGCTACGCCCCGACCTGTTCAACCTGTTGAACTTCGAGAGGGGGTTGTGATGGCTGACGGGAAATTCTCGGCGCGTATTGAAAACGCACTTGCTATCGAAGAGCCCTGGAATAGCGCGAGGGCCGTCAAGGAGATAGTGGCAGCGGAGTTTCACACCCTCGATCCGCGTGTCGAAATCAAGTTTACGGAATACTTCAACCATACTTTTGCACCTGACTTGGTACTGCGGTGGCCAGGGGCGAGTGGCAGCCATGAGCGCTATGTCTACCTCAAGTACAACAGTGAAATAGAGTTTCTGCTCGACGACCTGAGGATGGTCGAGAACAACCGCCCGATCCTGCTTGGGCTTGAAGCCCAGAATTGGCGCGACCCGGAGAGCGCTAAAGAACTTGCTCTCGCCTCCAAAGAGTCGGATACCCTCGTCACCGACCCCGCCGGCGTGGAAACGCTTGCCGAACAAAGTAACAACAAGTTTTTTAGGTTAGTAGGTTCAGCATTCGCACAAGGTGGGCGAGGGCTGGTAAATGAACGCATTGCTCGCTTGGCGACCATGTCGCTGCAGGCGGGGCTGCAGGGTGCGCGTGCAGTTGAGCAGCAGCCCACCGCAGTTGCAGCCATGCTTGTCCAAGAGTTACTACGAAGCGAGTACGCCGGGCGGATTGTGCGGTTGCTGCAGGCCATCTGGGTTGGTTCGGGCGGGCGTCTGGAGGAATTCCCGGGAGATCGTTCGCTAGACGAATACATCCCCGACGACGCCCTGCAGTTCCTGCTAGAGATGGAAGTCATCGACGACAAGTTCTTTTGGGATCGAGTAGGTCAGCGTGTCACCGTCGCTCAACTCAATCGCCTAAAACTGCCGGATGGCTCGCCCAACCTTGAACTCCTCATGCTTGTGAGTAGGCACCGGCTCTGGGCGCGGGCGTGTCGTGTTCGCTCTGAGCAACCTGTTCTCTCTGATGAGGTTCGAGACAAGCCGTACTGGGTGATCGACCGCCACTTGGCACTTAAGTGGCCGAGGTTCGTTGCTTATCTGGCTGCAACAGTCGACCAACTAGAAGATGTGCCCGAAAATCGACACGACGGTCTGCGGTTCCTCGAACTAACGCAGCGAGCTAGCGGCATGATAATCAGCGACTTGGAATGGAGTAGCGATGGCAGGATTCTTCGTTACTCGTCCGAGGACCACGAAGATGTCGCTCACGATCCAGCCGTTTGGGAGTTCGAGCGTGGACTGGGCGCCTACGCTCTAATTCGCAGAGCAGGAATAACCCTTCCTAGCCGTAAGCAACTTTATGCGGACTTCATGACAAACACAGTTGGCGGCAAGGGCGGCACCAAGCTCGTTCTGTCCGAACTACTGCCGCCTAGTTTACAGTTGTTGCGTGATCTGACGAATGAGGAAAATGAACAGCTAGTCGAGCAGTCGAGCGCGCCCGACTACGAGGCGGACGAGCAGCCGCCGACCTTGTTCGACTTGGACTAGCGCCATCTCGGCCCAGCCGTCCACGTATCGAAGCCCCGGCCCACCTATTACTTGCGGTCGGGGCTTCGTCGTGTGCCGCGTCGCCGCGGGCTGCAACCGACGCGCTGGCGGCCGAAGGCCAGAGGCGCGACGGCGGGCCGGTTGGCCCGGCCCAGGTTCGGCGACGCGAGCGGCCGGCAGCGCCGGCCGCCTTGATCTCGTACAGAAATTCATCACACTGGCATCGATCACCTACGTGTCCCGTCACGGCTGATGCTTGACACTCGCGTCCCACCTGATGCTTGCCAAGATCGAAGCCGGCGAGGTGGCAGGTAGCCTGCCGGTGTCGTCTCAATGGCTTGGCGTGAGGACCGGATGATCTCTGAGTACCAGCAACAGTTGCGGGAGCGGTTCGTGGCGGCCCCCCTGATGCCGGCACCTGCGCCGTGGCGACCGTTGCCTGGCCCGTACTCCTCCATCTCTGTAGGCGGGCTGTTTGGCGTCGGATTCGCCTCTCATCCGGTGAGCGGTGATGACCTCCTCATGGTCGTATCGAGCCAAGGCCGTGGTTTGCTCGATGCCTCCACCGGGGCAAAGATCGCCCGGGACCGCGATCCCGACCGGGAACTGTGTGAACCGTCCGGCGCCGATTTGTCCTGCCCGGGCCTGGGGCCACTGGCCGATGTGCAGGTACGCATCGCCGGCCTCTTCGGCGGTGGACTCCACAGCACCACCGAAGACGGCTGGACCCTCGACGTCGTCGCACCCGAGTGGCCGAACCATCGAGTGCTGCTGTCCACGGACGGCGGCCTGCACAGCGGTCCGCCCGGCGGGACCTGGTGGCACATCCTCCACTCGAACTACTCGGAACTGCGGGCCGTTGGCTTCTCCCCCTCGGGCCGCACGCTGGTCATCGCAACCAGCAGCGACGTCACCCTGATGACTCGTCCCGACCACGGCCAATAGCCGAGCCTGCCGACGCCGGGGCATCTCGCCGTCCCTGTCCTAATGTCTAGGCTGTCAAGCATCAGGTGGGACGGATCTGTCAAGCATGTGGTGGGACTAGACACATCGATCACCTACGGATCTTTGCCGCCGGGCTAGTGCCGAGGATGCTCCTCGCATGATGCCGCTAGATGCGCTGCCTTTGCTTTGCATACGCAGACGGCCCTTAACGGCTGAGGGAAACGGTGGGAGAATCTACGCATGTCCCGAGACCAAGCCGCAGCCATACACTCCCCGGTCACCACCCACCCCACTCCCCCTGGCGGAGGTGCAGAGTCACAACTCGTGAGGTCGGCTGCCGGGTGGATAAGGGAGGCGATGAACGCCTGGACGGCGGACGACTATGGAAAGGTAGCCGTTCTCGCACCACTCGCGGTCGAGCACCTAGGGAAGGCTGCCCTATGGCAGAAGAACCCTGTTCTTGTCGTGCCCCTAGCCCCCGAGCACGAAGCCTCCCTTCTCAGCCTCGCAACCCAGCCCGATCTCGCGTCTCCGAAGCTCCGAACGATTGGTCTGTCGATCGTCCTTCGCCGTCTAGACCAGCTACTTGGGGGCGGCCTCCCGGTCGAGGGCAAGCGGCGAACTCGCATGGTGGAGGTCCGGAATGGCGCGATGCATGTTGGCTTGCCAGCGGAATCCAGGAACGTCCTGACCGATTGTCTGACTGTCTGTGACGCTCTGCTTGGGTATTTGGGAGAGGACGCCAGCGCATTCTACGGTGACCATCGCGCTAACGTGCTCACGCTCCTCGACGAAAAGCGCACGGAGATAGGGCATCGAGTCGCAGCTAAGCTCGCTAGGGCACGTCGCCGTCTAACAGAACTTGAAGAGCGGCTTGGTGAAGAGATGTTCAAGGAGACCACGAGTCGCCTTGAAGGATTAGCAGCGGATGTGCTGGTAGGAGAAGATTTCGGTGATGGGCTGTGGGGGGTCGATGCGGTTTGCCCTGAGTGCGGCTCGGGAGGCAAGCTGTTTGGCCATGTCGATGGGGAGTACGAAGTCGACTATGACGTGGAGCCGCTAGGCAACGGCCAGTACGATTCCTTCATCGTCGGCGGGTGGGCGTTGCAACTCTCTCCGCAAACCTTCGCTTGCAACGTATGCAAGCTGACCCTCCATGGCCCTGAAGAGCTGGCCGAGGGAAAGTTGCCAGCGTCTAGACATGAAATCCATCTGAGCGATTTGAGTGACGACTTCGATCCGGAATACTTCGCGGAGTCGCAGTACGGAATTCAGGACTGACCGGGCGCAGATTTGCAGTGGGAGCCAGCTAGGCCCGAGTGATGGTCTCTAGGCTGCGGCTAGTTCGGCCCGGTCCCGTCGCGGCACCGCAGCGGCTCCAGCCTCAGCCGTCAGGACCATCGAGCGCCGCAGGAGTTGAGCCATGTGGCCTACCGCAGCTACCGGATGCCCCGAAGCCGGCAGGTTCGTGCGCCGTGAGCCATCGCTAAAGCCTGTCAGTAGGTGCCGCCCGAACCGCCACGCAGCGAGACCAACTGGTCACCGACTAGCCCGTGGAGCCCGATCCGTAATAGAATACGGGCGGCCGTACCAGAGTACGGCTATAGTTACGTACGCAAGCCGTAACTCTCGGTTGAGCAGGAAGGGTGGCTGAATGTTCGCATTGGTAGTGCGCTTCGATCTGAAAGACGACGAGAGCGCGAAAGCGTTTGACGCGCTTGTCGCAGAGACAGGGATTGAGATCCGCGCACGCGAACCAGGGACGCTGATTTATGCGACGCACTCTGTCGAGGGGGAACCTCTTGCCCGAGTCTTTTACGAGTGCTACGCGAACCGAGAAGCATTCGAGGCGCACGAAGTGCAACCTCACGTGATCCGATTCCACAAGGAGCGCGAACCGTACACGCAGGATGCGCGGGTTGAGTTTCTAACGGTCGGACCTAGCAAGGGCCTCGGTTCACTGAATGCCTGACAGCAACGAGCAAGGCCGACTTATAGCTACGCGACGGCAAAAGCGCGGACTCTCTCAGCGTGAGTTCGCCGAGATGATCGGCCGGTCTGAGGCTTGGCTTTCCCAGGTCGAGCGCGGGGTACGCTCGATCGATCGTGTTTCCATCTTGGAGCGGATTGCGGGTGCGCTCGGCATCCCAATGGCCGAACTAGCTCCGGGCACTGCGGATCCGGAGAGCGCCGAGGTTCCTTCGGCGGCTGCCGCCCTACGCTCGGTGCTAAGTACCAGCTACCTCATGGCAGCGATCCTGGGCAGGGACCGAGAGCTTCCCCTGCCGCAGACGGCCGAGCGAGCCGATCTGTGCTGGACATACGCGCATGCCGCCCGTTACGAGGACCTGGCCGAGCTGCTGCGGGGCCTCCTGCCGGATCTGGAGAGAGCAACACGATCCGCCAGAGGTGAGGCGCGAAAGACGTACCTCACCGAGCTAGCGTCCGCATACCACGCCATCTCAGCCGCACTGTCGAAGCTTGGCCAGCATGAAGCGGCCTGGGTCGCAACCGATCGGGCGTTGCTCGTTGCCGAGCAGGTCGGAGACCCGCTATTGGTCGCCGCTGGAACGTTCCGCCTCGCCTTGGTGTTTCAGGGCGGACGGCAATTCGAGCAGGTTATAAGCGCTGCATCGTCGTCTGCGGCAGCGCTTGAGTCCGAGGTATCGGCGGACAAGCCGGAGACCGTGTCGCTGTTTGGCGCGCTGAATCTGCAACTGGCTGTGGCCTCTGCGCGGCTGGGAGACGACCAAAGGGCTCACGAGTATCTTGGAGTAGCGCGAGAGGCAGCTCATCTCCTAGGGGGCGACCGCAACGATTACGAGACCGAGTTTGGCCCCACGAACGTCCAACTACACGAGGTCGCGGTGGCAGTCGAACTCGGCGACGCCGGGTCTGCGCTCCGGACGGCGGAGCGGATCGACCCGTCCGTCCTATCGTCTGAGCGGCAGGCTCGGCTCCTCATGTACGTGGCACAAGCCTGGACTCAGCGCCGCAGGGTCTCCGAGGCGGTCGATGCGCTTGAGCAGGCCGAGGCGCTAACCCCGGAGCAGGTCAAGGGACACCCGGTGGTCGAGACGATGGTTTCCGACCTTCTACGGATGGAGCCCACCCCTTCTGACCGACTGGCAACCTTGGCACGGCGCGTAGGAGTGGCCTAGCTACCGTCACACGTTCCGAGCTGCACCGAAGGGCGTCCCACAGCGGGGCGCCCTTCTTCATACCAAGATTCCGATCGATGATCCGTATTCAAGTACTAGACACGTACTTTTGTACGGGCTAGGCTGATCCCATCGAACACGGGCAATCGCTCAAGGTGAGCGGGCCCTAGTTGAAGGGAGTCAGTCATGGGACGTCTGCTGCTGGACACCTCGCGGGTGTCGTACGAGGTCGCGGTGAACCCGGTTCCGAAGCTGGACCAGACGGGTCAGCAGAAGTTCGACCGGGAGACGAAGCAGCCGATGTGGGCGGTGCAGCTCTACGCCCTGTCGGAGGGGAGCGCTGAGGTCATCAACGTGACGGTGGTCAGCCCGGTGATGCCGGCGGTGGCTGTTCGTCAGCCGGTGGTGCCGATGGACCTGGAGGCGCTGCCCTGGGTCAACGACCGGGACGGCAAGGTCCGCTCCGGTGTCGCGTTCCGGGCGTCGGCGCTAACCGCGATGGAGACCGCCGCCGTCTAGCGGCCGGGGTTCCTGTTCGGCTCCACAAGAGATGAAGAGGTGGACACGGGGTCGCCGTTGATTGGCGTCGTCTGCGACCCCGCGTCCTGTCCAACAAGGTCCCTAGGTAGGGAGGACTTGTCGTGTCCAAGTCTAGCCAGAGGTCCCCGTTCGGGTGGTCGAACCGTGGGGGCAACAACGTCACTGTCATCGAAGCGCCGGTTGCCCGCTCGTACCGTCGTCGGGCCACTATCGCGTTCTGGGTCACCCTCGGTGTGGTCGGCCTCCTGGCCGCCACGGTGGCCTCTGAGTACATGCACCCGATCCTGGGTGGACTGCTCGGCATCGTCCTCGGCGCGGTGCTCGGCGCGGTGGTGTTCGCGCTGATCGTGGCGTGGCCCGTGCTGCGCGTCTTCTGGCACTGGCTGCCGGAGATCCTGCTGGGCCTGGCCGGCGTCTACGGCTGGACCACGGTGATGCAGTCGACCCCGCTGTGGGGCTCGCTGCTCATCGTCGCCCTGGTCGTCGGCGTCCCCGCCGTGATCGCACCTGTGCGCCGTCGGGTGATGGCCTGGATCTGGTGCCTGATCGTGCGGCACCGGCTGCGGTTGTGCTTCGCGGCGTTCATCGCCACCAACCGGCACGGCTCGCTGCCGCTGATCCTGCTCGCCAAGCCGACCCCGGCCGGTGAACGGGTCTGGGTGTGGCTGCGCCCTGGCCTGTCGCTGCGGGATCTGGAGCAGGACGGGCAGGTGCAGAAGCTCGCAGTGGCGTGCTGGGCCAACGAGGTCCGCGTCATGCGCGCCGGCCGCAAGTACGCCGCGTTTATCCGGCTGGACATCACCCGCCGCGAACCCCTGGCGCACACCGTTGTGTCGCCGCTGCCGGACTACGTCCCCACGGACATCCCGGCCAACGCCCCCACCTCACCGGGCATGCCGCCCGTCGGCCTGGACCTGCCCGACGTGCCGGACCAGCCGGCCGCCGCATCAACCGATGCGCCCCGCCAGCGCAAGCCGCGCAACAACACCACCAACACCGCGAGCCCGAACGGGTTCGACCCCTCCGACTACGCGTGAAAGGACTCACCGTCATGGGTCTGGTTATCGGCCGCTCCGGCGGCGTCACCTCCGGAAACTCCCGCCTCTGGTGCCCTGCCTGCGGCAACGAGCACAACTGGCGCGACATCACCGACGACGGCCGCCGACTAACCGCGACCTGCGGAGACTGCGGCAACACCGTCCGCATCACTCACCGACGCTGATCAACCTGCCGATCGGGCCACCCACCCCCGGGTGACGCCATTAGCACCCCGAACGGCTGACGACATCTAGGGACGGCGCGGGAACGGACCCTCACGGGCCACACCACCCGCGCCCTTCCCTCCCCCACCCGCTTTGACACGTACGTGTCAACCGACCCCGGGAGCCCTGCCATGGACCTCACGGACACCATCGAACTGCCCCCGCAGCCAGACGCGCCGCAGACGGTGCCGGTCGGCGCGGGCCTGTCCATCTTCGACCCGGTCTTCCTCGGCATCGACGAGTTCGGCCACCCGGCCTACCTGCCGATGATCTACCGCAACATCCTCATCGGCGGTGAACCCGGCGCGGGCAAGTCCAGCCTGTTGAACACCATCGTCGGACACGCCGCTTTGTGCCCCGACGTCCGGTTGTGCCTGCTCGACGGCAAGCAGGTCGAGCTGGGTTTGTGGAAGGACGCCGCCGACGTGTTCGTCGGCCCCGACATGGACCACGCCATTCGCACCCTGCGCCGCGTCCAGACGGTCATGGACAACCGGTACTCGTTCCTGCTGGCCCGGCGTCGCCGGAAGATCGGCCCGAACGACCTGTTCGGTCAGATCCTCGTGGCCTGCGACGAGATCGCCTACTTCTCCGCCACCGCCGGAGACAAGAAGGACCAGGACCTGTTCGCCGCGCTGCTGCGCGACATCGTCGCCCGTGGCCGCGCCGTCGGCATCATCGTCGCCGCCGCGACTCAGCGCCCGTCCTCGGACATCATCCCGCCGTCACTGCGGGACCTGTTCGCCTGGCGGTTCGCCGGCCGCTGCACCAACGACGTGTCCTCGGACATCGTGCTCGGGCACGGCTGGTATGCCCGCGGCTTCTCGTCCAACAGCATCGACCCGAACAACCAGGGCGAGGGCTACCTCATCGCCGAAGGCGGCACCCCCAACCGCGTGAAGGCCGCCTACATGACCGACGCCGACATCATCCGCGTCGCCGACTACGCCACCTGGACCCGCCGCCGCAGCGGCCTTGCCGCCCCCGCCGACCTGCGGACAGCGGCATGAGCACCACGACCGCTGTCCCGACCCGCGTCTTGGACCTCGTGCTCATCGGCACCGGCGAGGACATCGCCGCACTGACCGCCATCGCCCGACACGCGGGCGCCCTCGTCTTCCGCTCCGCACCCGCTCTTGTCAGCGACGGCAGGCAACGGGTGATTCTCCGGCTCCACCTGCACCACCGATAGAAGCGGCCGACAGACCGGCCAAGGCCCTGGAAAAGCTGCCCGGTCTGCCGACCCAACCACCGCCCACGAAAGGACGTGGCCGCCATGAACCCTACCCAAAAACCGATCCACACCCCCGCCGCGCTGGCCGACCTGACCCCGGCCGACACCCTGCGCTGCGCCGCCCGCTACCTCGAAATCCGAGGCTGGACCCAGGGCACCTACTACGCCTCGACCGAGGACAACCCCTACCCGCCGGCCTGCGTGTCCGGCGCAATCGGCATGGCCGCACACGGCCACCGCGTGTCGATCCCTCACCACTGCATGACGCGCGGCGGAGCCCGCGACTACACCCACGCGATCGACGCCCTGGCCGCCTACCTCGACTTCAACCAGCCCCAGCCACGGCCCACCGAGGACGACGACGCCACCTGCCCACTGGCCTGGAACGACCGCCCCGGGCAGACCGCCGAGCAGGTCATCTCCACCCTGCGCGACGCGGCGGACGAGTGGGACTGGACCCACGCCACCGAGGACGACCTCGAAACCTACGCCGAGAACGAGTACAGCCAGGAACGGCTGCCGACCCGCGCCGGGTTCCTCGTCTGGCGGGCCACCCGATGAGCACCGTCGCTGCTCTGCCGATCGGCAACGTTCACGCGGTCCTCGACCGCGCCGGTCTCTACCTGGGCCGCTACGGCTGGACCCCCACCGGCCTTTACGACGCCCATGACGCCTGCCCCGCCACGTGCGCCTGTCACCGCACCGGCACCTACCCGGCGTCGATCCTCGGCGCGATTCGGGTCGCCGTGTTCGGCCGCCCCCGCTGGTACCTGACCGGCATCACCGACGCCGACCAGCACGCCTACAGCGCCGCCGTCGAGTGGTTCAACACCTACCTCATCGCCATCGGCCACGCCGGCCTTCACGCCCCGGTCTTCGACTGGGAAACCCTGCCCGGCCGCAAACCGGCCGACGTCATCGAGGCGCTGTGCGCCGCCGCCATCGCCTACCGCAAGCACACCATCCGGAGGGCCGCATGAGCACCGCCGCCCAGATCACCGACGTGACACGTACGTGTCAAAACGACATCTCCACCGCCGCACTCGTCGGCGCGCTTGAAGCCGCCTGGTCCGCGATCCGCGACCAGCACACCGAAGTTCCGGCCGCCGTTCTCGTGGTCGGCTCCGGTTCACCCACCAAGCCGAACCAGGGCATGAAGTGGGGCCACTTCGCCGCCCTGCGCTGGCAAGCCGGCGACACCCAACTCCCCGAAATCCTCATCTCCGGTGAGGGACTGTCCCGCGACCCGGAAGCCGTGTTCACCACGCTCCTGCACGAAGCAACCCACGCCCTCGCCGACGTGCGAGGCATCCAGGACACCTCCCGGCAGGGCCGCTGGCACAACAAGAAGTTCGCCACCCTCGCGGCCGAACTGGGCCTGGCAACGACCAAGGACGACAAGCTCGGCTACTCGCCCTGCACCCTGACCGACCTCACCCGCGCCCGCTACAAGGCCACCATCGCCGGCCTCTCCGTAGCGCTGCGCTTCTACCGCCACCCCGAACCCACGGGCGAGGGCAAGACCCGCACGAACAACAACAACGGCGTCTCGTGCGAATGCGAGTGCCCCCGCAAGCTGCGCATCTCCAAAGCCGCCTTCGACGAAGGCCCGATCGTCTGCGCCGTGTGCTCGGCCGCGTTCCTGCCCGAGGACATCGACCGCGACACCTACGAAAACCCCACCTTCGCCACCGGCAGTGCTCCTGCCGGCGACGACCACGACCAGGACCAGGACCAGGACGACGCCGACGACTCGGAGGACCCGATGGTGTTCTACGACCCGACCGGCGAGCGCTACGGCCTGCCGACCTACCCCTTCAAGTTCGCCCCCGACGGGCTCCTGACCCGCCGGCAACTGCGCACCCGCAACCTGCGCCCCGGCGGCCAAGACCCCGCCGCGCAAATCATGTGGCGTCGCGGCAAGCGCGTCGCCTACCTGTTCCGCCTCGAACTGGCGATGCCCAAGCGCACCGCCACCCCCGCCCAGTTGGCGGCCATCGACAAGGCGCTCACCGCGCGGCGCACCTGCCCCGACTGCGGCCAGGTGAAGCCCTACTACATCCCCCGCCGAACCGGCTCCTGCCTGGACTGCACCCCGGAGGTAACCCGATGAACCCCGCACTCGTCTTCGCGGTCATCACCGCCGTCCTGATCCCGGCGCACCAACTCGCCGACCACATCGTGCAAACCGACGCCGACGCCTCGCACAAAGCCGAGCCCGGCTGGGCTGGCTGGCGTCACCTTCTGATCCACGTGACCACCTACCACCTCACGGTCGCGGCCATGCTCGCCGTCACCGTCACCCTGCTCGACCTGCCGGTGTCCGCCCTCGGACTCACCGCCGGCCTGGCCTTCTCGGCCATCACCCACGCGCTCCTGGACCGCCGCTGGACGGTCCGCCTCATCCTGCACGCCACCGGCTCCGCCGCCTTCGCCGACCGACAGACCCCGGTCTGCGGCATGTACCTCGCCGACCAATCCCTGCACTACGCCTGCCTCTGGGTCTCCGCCCTCCTCATCGCCTGCCTCTGAAAGGGGACACCGTCATGTACCGCTACATGCTCACCTTCTCCCACACCGCCGCCAACGGCAGCACTGACTTCACCGCGCTGGAATACCCCACCGCCCGGCCGATCAGCTCGGTCGAGGACATCCAGCTCATCACCACTCACCTGCACGCCCAGGGCTACACCCAGCCCTTCGTCATGGCCTTCTCCCTGTTCACCCCCGCCCCCATCTCGCAGGCGGCATCATGATGACCTCCAAGAACGGCCGCGTCTACGCCTACATCGGCGCACTGTCCGGCGGCACTGTCTCCGTCGCCGCGAACATCGCTCACTCGTTCATCGCCCCGACCGACGCCCCGGCCGATTGGTCGCCGGAGCCCGGCGCGGTCATCTCCGCGATTGTCTGGCCACTGTTCCTGTTCATCGCCATCGAGATCCTTGCCCGCACGCTCTGGCCGACCGGCTGGGGATGGAACGTGCTGCGCTGGGTCGGGCTTCCGCCCGTCGCCCTGGTCGCCGCGTTCGTGTCCTACCGGCACCTGTCCGGACTACTCGATCACTACAACGAGGAAACTCTCGTCGTCTGGTTCGGTCCCCTCGCCGTGGATGGCCTGATGCTCATGGCCACCGCCGCGCTACTCGCCACCGGAAACCGCAAAACCCGGCCCACCGAAACTGTCCCGGCACCTGCGCCGGCCACCCTCGCCGAGGCGTCGTCACCTGACATCCCCGCCTCGCCGACGGTCCGCCCGGTCGCCGCGACCCCGGCCACCAACCCCGCACCCGAGAACACGCAACCTGTCCACGAACCCATCACCCTGCCTACCTCTGGCGAGGACATCGACACCCCGACGACTGTCGAGCCCACCCCGGACACCACCGACAAGGACCCGACCCCGGCACCCGCCGCGCCTGCGGTAGCCACCGCTGGCCCCGCGCCTGCATTGCTATCCGGAGCCCGGATCGTCGCCAGCGCCCACGAGAAGGCCCACGGTGAGCAGATCACCCCCGGCCAGCTTGCTGTGCGACTGCGCGTCCCCACCGCCACGGCCGCCGACATCCTGACAGCCCTCAACACCCAACCGAGCATCAACGACAAGGCACACAACGGCACCGCCGTGGGAGCCACCGCGTGACGTCCTCGACGTTGCCTCTCGCGCCCGAAACCACCACGGTTTCGGGCACGGGAGCCTCCGCTGAGTCCGCCGATTACTGGCCCTGGGCCGCACCCACCACCACCCGCCGACACGATGACGGCTGGGTACGCGGCCACGACCCCCGCACCGTCGCCTCCGGGCGTGCCCGCGCCCAGGACCCCGACTACCCCGAATGGCTCGGCCACGTTCGCGCCGCGTCGGCCTGTAAGCACCCGATCCGGCTCGCTGGGCAGATCCACGTCAACGACGCCGACGGCAACCGCATGGCCACCGTCGACACCGAGGACATGCCCGACGGCGCGATCTACACCCCCTGCGGCAACCGCCGCGCCGCCGTCTGCCCGTCCTGCGCCGAGCTGTACCGCCGCGACACCTACCACCTGATCAAAGCCGGCCTACAAGGCGACCGGTGGGGACTACCCCCGCTCAACGAGCACATCGCCATCTTCCTCACCGCGACCGCCCCATCCTTCGGGCCAGTGCACCACCGGGTCGTGAAGGTGCACTCCGCGGACTGCCGCAAGAAAGACGGCTGCACCTGCCGGCCCTCCGTGTGCCACCCGTTCGGCCGCACCTGCCGCCACGGTGTCGAGCTGCGCTGCGGCCAGCGACACAAGGCCACAGACACCCACCTCGGTCAGCCGCTGTGCCTGGACTGCTACGACCACACCGGCCAAGTCGTCTGGAACCACGAAGCACCCGAGCTGTGGCGCCGCACCATCCAACAAGCCGACCGGGAACTACGCCGCCTCGGCCGCACCCACGGTGTCGACCTGCGCCGCCGCTACATCAAGGTCTACGAATTCCAGGTACGCGGCGTCATCCACTACCACGCCCTCATCCGCCTCGACGGCTACAACCCCGACTGCCCTGAGGCGATCGTCCCGCCGCCGGCCGTCGTCACCCGGCAGATGTTCGCCGATGCCGTGGAAGCCGCCTTCCTCAAGACGGCCTACACCTCTGCGCCGCACCCCGCCAACGGTGGGCAGGGCTGGCACATCGCCTGGGGCGACAAGGGCCTGGACCTCAAGCACGTCAACGCCCCCGGCACTGACGTCAACCTCGCCCAGATCACCGGCTACATCGCCAAGTACGTCACCAAGAGCACCGAGGTGACCGGCTTGAGCCTGCGCCGCGTCGACGACCTCTCCGTTCAGATCCACGGCGACCAGGCAACGCACCTCGGCCGGCTCATCCGCGCGTGCTGGGACCTCGGCGAGCACCCCGACTACGCCCGGCTTCGCCGCTGGGCACACCAGTTCGGCTACGGCGGACACATCGCCACCAAGAGCCGAGCCTTCTCCGTCACCCTCGGCTTCCTGCGCATGCAGCGCACCATCTGGCGACGCACCGAAGGCCATCCGCACACCTGGGACGACGAACAGACCGAACGGGTCATCTACGAACTCGGATACCAGGCCACCGGCTGGATCACCACCGGAGACGCCCTGCTCGCCAACACCGCCGCCGCCATGGCCCGCGCCCAACACCTCGCCGGCATCGACGCCCTGGCCGACGAACAGGTCACCCATCACAGCACCGCCCAACCCCTGGCCGCTTGACACGTACGTGTCAACGCCTGTGAAGCCGTTCCTTGACAACTCCACAGCGCACGCAACACCCCAACCAACCGACCCCGGAAGGAGCGCCATGCCCACACGCCCCCGCCCCCTGGTCGCGGTCCGACTCATCGGCCCGACCACCACCGTCAAAGCCCACGCCGTCACCATCGCGGCCCAACTCACCGCCCACTACGGCCGCGAACGGGTCATCTGCCGCACCAGCACCCGACCCGCCGGCTACAGCGGCGAAAGCCGCACCTACATCACCATCACCCGGAAGGAGCCACGATGACCGCACCCACCCCCCTGCCGTTGCCGGACCTCTGGTCCATCAGCGACACAGCCGCCTTCCTGCGCATTCCCGTCGGCACCCTCTACCAATGGCGGCACCGCCGCACCGGCCCCCGCGCTTTCAAGGTCGGCCGCCACCTGCGCTACGACCCGGCCGACGTCCGGGCCTGGCTGGAAGACCAGGCGGCCTGACATGGCAATCGATGACCTCTGGTATCTGACCAAGCGTGGCCCCAACAAGGAGCGCTTGAAGTCGAAGCGCTACGGGCGCGGTAAACGGTGGCGCTGCCGGTACGTCGACCGCAACGGCGAAACCCGGGAACGTCTCTTCGACCGCAAGGCCGACGCGGAAGACTGGGACGCCAAGGCCCGAGCCGGGATCGCCGAGGAAACCAGGATCGACCAGGGAGAGCGCCGGCTGACATTCCAGGACTACGGCGAACGATGGCGACTGTCTCGCCAGATCAGTCAGGCCCTCGACTACCAGCGGCACACCGAATCCCGGCTCCGCCACCACCACTACCCGCACTTCGGCGACCGGGCCATCCGCGCGATCACGGTTACCGACGTCCTGGAGTGGGTCGCCACGCTGCTGCGGAACAACGTCGCCCAATCATCGGTGAAGACGTACTTCGACCTGTTGAACAACATCATGAACTCGGCCGTCGCCGACAAGGTGATCCCCGACAACCCCTGCAAGTCGATCCGGCTGCTCGCGATCCTGCGGGGCTTCTCCCGCGCACCGAAGTGGGTACCGACCGATGATGACGTGCTCGCCCTGGTCGACGTGGTGCCCGACGAGTATCAGGCGGCCATTTGGGCCGGTGCGGGTGAGGGACTGCGACTCGGGGAAGTCCTCGGCCTGGAGGACAGCACTCGGTGCATCGACCCGGAGCGTCAGGAACTGCACGTCGTTCAGCAACTGCGGTTTCACAAGGTCGCCTACGGTGGCTTCTACCTCGCCCCGCCGAAGGCAGGCTCAATCGGCGATGTCGACCTGGACGACCACGTAGCCGCCGTCTTCGCCCAGCACGTCCGCGCGTACCCGCCCGCTCTGGTCGAGCTGCCCGACATCACGGCCGGCACCCCCGACCCGGGTAGGGAGCCCAAGCGTCGGATGGTGCCGCTGCTGTTCACCGACGACCAGGGGCGGCCGATCCATGACCAACGGTGGTCGCAGATGTGGCGGACCTGGCGCGACGCGGCCGGCTGGCCCGATGAGGGCACCTTCCACTCCCTGCGGCACTACTTCGCCACCCGCCTGATCACCTCGGGTGCCGATCCCACCGACGTGCAGAACGCGCTTCGGCACTCCAGCCTGCGGATCACGCTGGAAACCTACGTCCACTGGTGGCCAAAGAAGGATCGCCGCCGCAACATCATCAGCGGCGCGCTGCGCGACGCGAGCGCCAAACGAAAACGGGGCCCGAAGGCCCCGAGTTCTCGCTGATTTGTGCCGGATCTATGCCCGCCGATCTTGGTCGGCGGGTTTCCCCAGGTAAACCGTCGTGCTGGTGGAGCTGAGGGGATTTGAACCCCTGACCCCCTCGATGCGAACGAGGTGCGCTACCAGTCTGCGCCACAGCCCCCCACCGGCGAACCGGCTTCGGTCCCACCCGGCTTACACCGGGCGGGCCGGCAGCAAGGCTAACAGGTCGCTGGCCTCCACCGCGAATCCGCCCCCGGTGCGGCGCCGGCGCCAGCACAAAGATCGACTCGACTTCCAGGAAACCGGGGCATCCCGGACGCCCCGACACCGCCATTTCCAGGAAGTCGAGTCGATCAAGCGGGCCGACGATCACGGCGGGTCGTCGATCACGGCGGGTCGTCCATCACGGTGGGTCGTCGATCACGGCGGGCCGACGGGTCAGGCGCCCCGGCCGGCCTCGTAGGGGCGGCCGCGCAGCCCTCCGGAGCGACGGTACGAGACCGAGCCGCCGTTGACGGCCGCCGGCAGGTCTCCGGGGCGGTCGAGGCCCATGGCCGCTCGGCGTACCCCCTCGCGTTGGGCCGCCAGGCGGCGCTGCGCCTCCCTGCGGGCCGCAGCGCGGCGGGCCTGTTCCCGACGGACCTCGGCCTGGCGGGCGGCCAGCCACGCCGCCTCCCGGGCGCGGGCGCGGCGCCGGCGGCGGCCGGCGAGGGCGCGCCCACGCAGGTGTACGACGTACAGGGCGAGCAGCAGGAAGGTGACCGAGAAGCCGATCCAGAAGCCGGGGCTGACGAACAGCACGCCGATCAGTTCGACGACGTTGAGCAGCAGCAGCGCGGCAAGCACCCGGCGTCGGCGGTACACGGCGGGGGTGTGCTGCCTGCGCGGCGGACGACGGCGGGATCGCTTCGGGGCCGGCGGTACGGCGCGCAGGCGGCCGGAGCGGCGGGTCGCCGGGGGCGCGGAGACCGGCGCGGCCAACTTCCCTGTAGTCGCGTCTTCACTCAGAGTGACAATGAGGGAACGCGGCGGGTGGACGGGCTGCCGTCCTGGCACAGTGCGGCGCCGTCGACGGCGGTGGAGCACCCGCGCCGTCGACTGCGCCCGCTCCGCCACCAGCCGCTCGGTGGCGTCGTACCGGCGAACCAACGCCGGGGCCAGGGCGAGCAGGCCGGCGGCGGCGAGGACGGCGAGGAGCACCGAGGTCGGCACCCTCACCCCTCCCGTCACCGAATTCGGAGCAAACGCTCCCCGACCGCAGGATCTTCCACCGATCGCGCCTGAGCACGTAGATCGTCCGGACGGTGAGCGCTTGCCGCAGCTTGCAGTTACTTGAGGTTACGACGCGCCGACCGTGATGCCGCCGCGCCGCGCCGATTCCGTCCGTGGGACGCCGCTACCGCGCGGCGGCGCGTACCCGGTGCCAGCGGGCCAGCAGACCGCCCTCGGCGGCGACCTCTTCGCTCGTCATCGCGTATCCAATGTGGTCCCGCCAGGCGCCGTCGATGTGCATGTAGCGCACGTGGTACGACTCCTCGCGGAAGCCCAGTTTCTCCACCACCCGCCGCGACGGTCGGTTCTCCGGCCTGATGTTGACCTCCACCCGGTGCAGTCCACCAGGGCCGAACGCGTGGTCCACGGCGAGCGCGAGCGCCGTCGGGATCACGCCCTGCCCGGCGACCCGGGCGTCGACCCAGTAGCCCACGTAGCCGGAGCAGAAAGCGCGGCGCACGATGCTGCCGACGTTCAGGTGCCCGACCAACCGGTCCCGGTCGGCCTCCCGCAGGCAGACCGCGAACGGCATCCCCTCGCCCTCGCGGGCCGAACGCCGCTGGTCACGGTGCACCCAGCGGAACGCAGCAGGCGAGTTCAGCTCGTCCCAACTGCCCGGCAGCGACGACTCCCACGGTGCCAACCAGGCCCGGTTGGCCCGCCGCACCTCCGACCACGCCGCCGCGTCGGAGCGCCGGTACGGCCGCAGCAGCACCGGGCCGTCCACCAGCACCACCGGCCAGCCGGGGGCCCGCTCGGGTCCGAAGAGGCTCACCCGCACAGTCTCCCGCGCGGGACCGGTTCCTGCGCAAGTTGACCCACCACGCGTACCGCGGGAGAGCAGACGGGCCCATTCACCGGCGCCGGTCGAGCAGCAGGACGTCCACGGTGGAGCCTGCGGCGGCGGTGGTGACGCGCTCGCCGAGCACCAGCAGCCCGTTCGCCTCGGCGAGGCCGGAGAGGGTGAACGGGCCACCGCGCAGCGGCTGCACGGTGTAACCGCCGCCGCGCCGCTCCGCGACGTGCGCGGGTCGGAACTCACGCAGCCCGCCGGGGGACGACACGGTCTCCAGGAGGTGCGCCCGGACGCTGGGCCGGAACACCGGCTCGGCCCCGGCGAGCAGTTGGATTGCCGGTCGGGCCAGCACCTCGAAGCCGATCAGCGCCGCGCCCGGGTCGCCGGGCAGGCAGACCACCGGCACCTCCTCGGCGCCGACCGTGCCGAACCCGAGCGCGGTGCCGGGATAGAGCGCCACGTCGGTGAAGGTGACCGGCCCGGCCCGGCTGCCCTCACGGCGGGACAGGATCCGGCGCACCATGTCACCGGGACCGGTGCCGGTCCCGCCGGTGGTGATGATCAGGTCGGCGCGCAGGGTCTGGTCCTCCAGCAGCCCGCGCAGTCCTTCCGGGTCGTCGTCGCAGATTCCGACCCGGTACGCCAGTGCGCCCACCTCCGCCGCGGCGGCGGTCAACGCGTGCGAGTTCGCGTCCACCACCTGGCCGGGCTGGCTGCCCCGGCCCACGTCGACCAACTCGTCGCCGGTGGCCACGATGACCACGCGAGGGCTGGGCCGGACCACCACGTGCCCGATGCCGGTGGCGGCGAAGACCGCGACAAGCGCCGGGGACACGTACGTGCCGGCGCGGGCGAGCAGGGTGCCGGCCGGCAACTCCTCACCGGCGCGGCGTACCCCGTACCCCCGTTTGGGGGTGCGGAAGATCTCGACGGCGGCCATGCCCTGGTCGGTCCACTCGACCGGGACCACGACGTCCGCGGCGACCGGCAGCGGCGCCCCGGCGGCCACCGAGAAGCACGAGCCCGGGGTGAGGCGCACCGGCCGCCAGCTCGCCGCGCCGAGGTCGCCGACCACGTTGAGCCGGATGGTCCGCCCGCCGGGCGTGCCGGAGGGGGCCGGGACGTAGCTCGGGCCCCGGCCCCCTCCGGAAATGTCCTCCCAGCGGGCCGCGTACCCGTCCACGGCCGCCTGGTCGAAGGCCGGGAAGGAGTGCGGCGCGACGACGTCCTCGGCGAGGACGTTGCCGTGCGCCTGGGTGAGGTCGAGGTCGAGTGGCGGCAGCGCTCGTAACCTGCGCAGCACGCTGCCCAGGTAGTCGGCGAGCGGCGTCAACTCGTTCGCGGCCGCCTCGGCGTCGGCCGTCGCGGTCATGTACCAGATCCGCCTGCCGCGTCGGCCTTGACAAAGTCGGCCAGCCAGGCACGGAACTCGCTGCCCAGGTCCTCGCGCTCGGCGGCGATCTGCACCACCGTCTGGAGGTAGCCCAGCGGCATGCCGGTGTCGTACCGGGTGCCCCGGTAGACGATCGCGTGCACCGGGACGCCCTCGGTACGCAGCAGCTCCATCGCGTCGGTCAGCTGGATCTCACCACCGCTGCCCGGCTTGGTCCGCCGGATCGCGTCGAAGATCCTGCCGGGCAGCACGTAGCGGCCGAGCACCGCCAGGTTGCTCGGCGCGTCCTCCGGCTGCGGCTTCTCCACCATGCCGGTGACCCTGACGACCTCGCCGATGTCGGTCAGCTCCGCCTCGGCCGGCTCGACGGACGCGATCCCGTAGCGCTTGGTCTCGGCCGGGTCGACCTCGAAGAAGGCGAGCACCACACCGCCGGTGCGGGCCTGCAACTCCAGCATCGCCGGCAGCAGCGGCTCGGACGGCTTGACGAACTCGTCGCCGAGCAGCACCGCGAAGGGCTTGTCGCCGACATGCGACTCGGCGTACCCGATGGCGTGGCCCAGCCCGAGCTGCTCCGGCTGCCGGACGGTGTAGATCTCGGCCAGCTCACTGGGCCGGCGCACGGCGGCCAACCGCTCGGTGTCGCCCTTCTCCTCCAGCCTGGTCTCCAGGTCGGGGCGTCGATCGAAGTGGTCCACCATCGACGTCTTACCCCGACCGGTGATCAGCAACACGTCGCCGATGCCGGCCTGGGTGGCCTCCTCGACGATGTACTGCAACACCGGCCGGTCCACCACCGGCAACAGTTCCTTCGGGACCGCCTTGGTGGCCGGCAGGAAGCGGGTGGCCAGTCCGGCGGCCGGGATGACGGCCTTGACCGCCAGGGGACGGCCGGTTGCGGCGACCGTCGATGAGGGGTTCGCTGAGTGCTCCGACATGCCGCGAGACTATCGGCCACGGCTCTGCCGCGGCGGGTGTGGCCCAGAAGACGCGCCGTCGCCCGGCCCGGGCCGGGCGACGTCGGGGCCGGCCCGCGCGGCGTCCGCGGCGGTGGCCGCCGGCTCGTCTGCCGGATCCGGCCGGGCGTGCGCGGGCCCCGACCGGTTCGATTCCGGTACGCCCGCAGCCGACTCCGACCGGGCGTGGCCGCCCGGCTCCCGCGGGACCTGCACGGGACGGCCGGCACGCGGCAGCCCGTCGGGTGGGCTGACGGCGCCGGCGGGCACCGGTATCTCCCGCGTCGGCACGTCGGGGCGGGCCTCCGCCACGCGGTAGGTGTCCCGGCCGGCCGCCTTGGCCGCGTAGAGGGCGTCGTCGGCGGCTTCCAGCACCTCCCGTCCGGTGCTCCCGTGGTCCGGGTAGACGGCGATGCCCACCGAAACGGTGACCACGATCGGCCCCGCGTACGCCTCGACGGCGATGGGTGTCTCGCGCACCGCCGCGCCCAGCCGCTCGGCGACGATCGCCGCTCCCCGGGCATCGGTCTCCGGTAGGAGCAGCACGAACTCCTCACCGCCCTGTCGGAAGGCCAGGTCGACCTCGCGGATCTCGCCGCGTACCCGCCGGGCGAACTCGGCCAGCACGGTGTCCCCCGCCGCGTGCCCGTACGTGTCGTTGACGTCCTTGAAGCGGTCCAGGTCGAGGGCGAGGACGCTGAGCATCCGGCCGAACCGGCTGGCCCGCTCCACCTCGCGCCGGATCGACTCGCGCAGGTAGCGGTAGTTCCACAGCCCGGTGAGAGGGTCGGTGAGGGAGAGCCGCTGCGCCTCCTCGTGCACACGGACGTTCTCCACCGCCACCGCCGCGTGCCCGGCGAAGGTGCGCAGGGTGTCCAGGTCGTCATCGTCGAACTCGTCCGCGCCCACCCGGTCGTAGAGGGCCAGCACACCGAGCGCCGCGGCCGGAGCGCCGGACTCGTCGAGACTCCTCTCACCGCCCGGGACGGTCGTGGTCGCCCCGCCGAGGGTGGCCGCACCGCCCGGGGTGGTCGTCCCGCCGGGTGTGGCGAAGGGAACCGCGACGTAGGTGCGGCAGCGCGGCTCGCCGGTCGGGACGTCGCTCGGTTCCATCCGGCCTCGCTGCGGCTCGCCGGTCGCGGCCACCGCGCCGACCACGCCGACGCCCACGGGCACCCGCAGGCCCTGCGATCCGTCCGGGTCCCCCGCCGGCCAGCGCCCGTCCAACCCCTCGCCGCACTGCGCGACGAGCACCCCACCGGCCTCCACCAGCAGCACCGCGCCGGCCCGCGCCCCGGTGGCGGCGATGGCGCTGTGCAGGATCACCCGCAGGATGCGTTGCAGATCGTGGGTGCTGGCCAGGGTGTCGCCGAGCACCGCGAGGTGCCCGCGGAGCTGGTCGCGGCTGCTGGTCAGCGCCGCCACGTACGACCCCGTCTCGCGGGTCATCCGGTTGAAGGCGGCGGCCAGCCGACCCAGCTCGTCGTGGCTGCGCACCGGCACCCGGGCGGTCAGGTCGCCGTGCGCCACCCGGTCGACCGCACCGGCCAGCTCCGCCAGGGGCCGGGTGGTCACCCGGGCCAGGCGCCAGGCGGTGAACACGGCGAGCAGCCCGGCCAGTACGACCACGCCGGCCAGCGTGACGTGCAGCATGGGCGGCCGCTCGCTCGGCACCGACAACACCAGCGGCAGCGGCTGGCCCGCCGACGGTCCGATCCGCCGCACGTACCGGCCCTTGGGGGTCTCGGTGACCCGCTCGTCGCTGGTGCCGCCGGCCGCGGCCAGCACCGCGTCGCGTACCTCGCGGGACTCGGTGGTGTGGGTGAACCGGGCGGCGCTCGCGCCGTCGTCGAGCAGGGTGACCGCGACCCCGGTCACCGCCGCCAAACGGGCCACGAAGGCCGGATCGACCAGGTGCGCCGCGGCCACCGTGCCCATGGGAGCGCCGGTCGGGTCGCGGCGGTCGACCCGGGCGGCCAGCGCGCGGACCGGGCCCGCCGAAGCGGTGGCCGGCTCGGAGCAGTCCCGCCAGGGGGTCGGCGGAGCGTCGGGCGAGGCGTACGTGACGCGCCCGTTCACGTCGGTGACCAGCACCGCCGCGGCCAGCCCACGGCCGACGAGCTGGCTGGCGGCGACGGCCGGGTCACCGGTGAGGGCGACCGCGTCGGCGGCGGCACGCAGCTGCTGGCAGAGCGCGTCGACCGAGGTACGCACCGTGGACGCTGCCACCGCGAGGCGCTCGGTGGACCGGCTGCGGTCGACGGCCGTGACGGTGGACGCGACGAAGAACGCCCCGAGCAGGACCGGGCCGAGCACCACCACGAGGAAGGCTGCAGTCAACCGCCCGCGTAGCGTCACTCGGTCCCCCCGGAAGTTCCGCCTCCGTTGCTTGCGATGCTGACACAGAGCAACCGTGGGAGTGGCGTTGCGTCAGGAGTGTTGCGTGCCGGAATTTTCTGATGAAGCGGAAGTGACCCGAGTGACGAAGCGGGACACCCGCGTCGACCTACTCGCCCGCCGCCGGGCCCTGCCCCCCACGGCGCGGGCCGAGGCGGCCGGGCGCGTCCAGGCCGAGCTGGTCGCCCTGGTACGCCGGCTGCGCCCGCGCCTGATGACGGCGTACGTCCCGGTCGGCTCGGAGCCGGGCGGTGCCGACCTGCCGGAGGTGCTGCGGTCGGCGCTGCCGCCCGACGCCCAGTTGCTGCTGCCGGTGCTCCGCCCCGATCTGGACCTGGACTGGGCCGCGTACTCCGGACCGGACGCTCTGGCGGCGGCCGGCCGGGGCATCCGGGAGCCGATCGGCCCCCGCCTCGGCGTGGCCGCGGTCACCGGCGCGGAGCTGGTGGTCGTGCCGGCGCTCGCCGTGGACCTTCGCGGACGACGGCTGGGCCGCGGCGGCGGCTCGTACGACCGGGCGCTGGCGCGGGTGCCCGGCGTGACCCTGACCGTGGTGCCGTTGCACGACGGCGAGCTGGTCGAGGCGCTGCCGGCGGAACCGCACGACCGTCCGGTCCGCGCGGTCGTCACCCCCGCCGACGGGATGCGTACGCTTGACAACGGCCCGGGTACGGCGCACAGTGTCGCGCCCCACACGTCCGCTGGACGAACCCGGGGCGAATGACGCACCATTGGCACTCGAATACGTCGAGTGCCAACTGGCCGAGCCCAGATACCGGAGGAGAACGTGCCCACGTACCAGTACGCCTGCACCGCGTGCGGTCACCAGCTCGAGGCGGTGCAGTCCTTCTCGGACGAGCCGCTGACCGAGTGCCCGGCGTGTGAGGGGCGGCTGCGCAAGGTCTTCAACTCGGTCGGCATCGTCTTCAAGGGCTCGGGCTTCTACCGCACCGACTCCCGCGCGTCCGGTTCTGAGACGACCGCCGGCGGCAAGCCGGCCAAGTCCGAGTCGTCCTCGTCGTCCTCGTCCTCGGGTGGGGATTCCGGGTCGTCGTCTTCGTCCTCGTCGTCCGGTGGGTCGTCGTCCGGGTCCTCCTCGTCCGGGTCCTCCTCGTCCGGATCGTCGTCCGGTGGATCGTCGTCCGGTGGATCGGGCGGCGGCAAGGCGCCGGCGGCCAGCTCCGCGTCCTGACCGCAGCCTTCCCGGTCCGCAGCGAGCAGCGCCGCCCGCCCGGGCGGCGCTGTTCGGCTCAGGCGGCGCTGCCCGGCCTTGCGGCGCTGCCCGGCGCTGCCCGGCGCTGCCCGGCCTTGATCCACTCGGGTTCCAGGAAGTCGGCCTAACCGCGCCGTGTTGATCGCCCGGTTTCCAGAAAGCCGAGTTGATCGAGAAGCGGGGCCTCCTCGATTGCCGCAGCGAGCCCGCTCTCCTGTAGCAGGTCCGGCCGGTCGGTGGGCGTTATCCACAGGCCGGCCGGTTGTCCACAGGCGGCGACGAGGGATCCGCAGTGCGCGCTGTTGCCGGCCTACCGTGCCGCTCTACGGGTGTCACCACGACGGCATCCGGGACGGAGGCGGCAGATGATCACCCGCAAGCTGGATTCCGCACAAGCGTTACGCCCGCTGCGCCGGCCGGTCCTGCCCGGTGGCCGCAGCCTGCTGCGGGCCGGCCTGATCGCCGCGCTGCTCTGCCTGGCCGCCGCGATCCTGCACGCTCCGACGGGCACGCACACTCCGACCGGCTGCCCGGCGACCAACGGCGCGCTCGGGGCGTCCCCCCGGCCTCCGACGCCGTCGGTGATCCACCCCGAAGACGCGGGCCGGGCCCCAGCCCAGCCGCCGCAAGCCCAGCCGTCGCCGTCGCTGCCGCCGCTGCCGTCGCCGCCGCTGCCGACGCCGATCCATCCCGAAGACGCGGACCGAGCCCAGCCGCCGACGGTGACCCGCCCCGAGGACGCGGTCGGGCCGTCAGTCCGAGCTGCCGTGCCGACGGTGGTCCGCTCCGGGGGTGCGGTGTCGAGGTCAGTCCCAGTGTGGGGGGCGTTGGGCGAGGAGCCAGTCGTCGTTGCTGCTGCTCGGCTCGCCCCAGCCGTGGTCGGTGTCGTCCGAGGTCTGCTCGGGCAGCACCACGAAGTCGTCGCTCAGGTCGACGGTGCGGTCATCATCGCCGCGCGCGCCCTGCGTGCCGGGGTCCTCGGTGCTCACGACCGGCAAGACTAGCGCAGGCGACAGCGGTGGGCCGCTCGCCGACCGTTGGCACACGGCTCAGAAGCGACCGGACCGCCGGCTTCGTTGGTAGCGTCGGACGGCGTGACAACCCCCAGCGGCGGCAGCTTCCCGGACGACGACTACTGGCGCCGGCCCGGGGCCGGCGACGGCGCGGCGGCGGACGAACCCGCACCCGCCACCGCACCCACGAGCGGCTACGCGGGTCCGCCCCCGAGCGTGCCGCCCCCGGCCGACTGGCGTCCCCCGGTGCACCTGGAGCCGGCTCCTCCCCGACAGCTTCCACCACAGGACATGGCCGGGCTGGATGCCGCCGAGCAGCGGTCCCAGCGGGTCACCTACGGCTTCGGCGCCGCAGCCGCTGTGGTGCTGGTGGCTCTGGTCTGTTTGCTCTGCTCGCGCATCATCTTCTGAGCGCCTCACCTTCTGAGCTCGCTGAACGATCGGCGCCCAACGAGCAGCGCTGAACGAGCAGCGCCCAACGAGCGGCGCTGAACGATCGGCGCTCGACGAGCAGCGCCGAACGAGCAGCGCCGACGGGTGTCCGCCGATCAGAGGGTGGTGCCCCAGACGGCCTCTGCGCCGGAGTGACCGGTCAGGTAGACGTAGATCAGGGCGGCGAGCGCCAGCGCGACGACCGCCACCGCGAGCACAGGCGTCACCAGCGCCGGCAGCCGCGGCACCCGAGGGTGCCCGCTGGTCGCCACGAGCAGCGCGATGGCCACGATCCCCAGGGGCACGACGATCCGGAACAGGATGTCGCCGTAGCGGGAGTGCTCGAAGATCTGATCGAGAATCTGGCCCTGGTAGCCGCGGGCGACCAGGGCGTCGGTGAAGGCCTCACCGGATTGGACGGCCACGAACGCGGTCACCGGGGCGACGACGGCGAGGATGCCCAGTGCCCAGTCCAGTCGGTGCCGCCAGCGCGGCAGCCCCACGTATCCGATGGCCAGCACCGCCAGCAGCGGGACGAAGACGACCACCGCGTGGACCACGAGGACGTGCACCGGTAGGCCCAGGATCTCCTCGAACATCGACACCTCCAGGTGGATCACGGTGCGGGGACCGCAGCGTACGGACCGCCGATCATCCCCGAGCTCTCGCCCGAAAGACACGCGCGCGACCGCGATCAGGTTCAGCACGGCGCTACCCCGCGCGCCGGTCCTGCGGGCTGTGTTCGTTGCCACCCGGGGCGGACGACGGTTGTCGCTGCTGGTCGTACGTGCTGTCATTGGCGCATGTCAGTTGGCGAGGAGCTGTTGCGGTCGAGGGGCCTACGCGTCACCCGGCCGCGCCTCGCGGTGCTCGACGTGCTCGCCGAGGGTGGTCATCTGGAGGTCGACGAGATCACCCGGCGGGTCCGGGAACGCCTCGACTCGGTCTCCACCCAGGCGGTCTACGACGTGCTGGGAGCGTTGAGCCGAGCCGGGTTGTCCCGTCGGATCGAGCCGGCCGGCAGTCCCGCCCGCTACGAGGCGCGCGCCGGCGACAACCACCACCACGTGGTCTGCCGGGGCTGCGGCGAAATCGCCGACGTCGACTGCGCGGTCGGCAATGCTCCCTGCCTGGAGCCGGGCGTCGCGCACGGCTTCGAGGTGGACGAGGCAGAGGTGACCTTCTGGGGTCTCTGCCCGAGCTGCCAGTCGCGCCGCGCCGCCGACAGCTGAGCCGGCCCACACCGGCGCCGACCAGCGAGCCGTGGCACGCTTGGTCGGTGGACTCCGATGACCTCGGCCTCTTCGGTCCGGGTTCGGTCACGTGGAAGGTGCACGAGGAGCCGATCCTGATCGTCGCCGGCCTGCGCTCGCTCTACCTTCAGGCGTTGCATCCCCGAGCCATGGCCGGGGTCGCGCAGAACAGCAACTACCGCACCGACGCGTGGGGACGACTGGTCCGAACCGCCACCTACGTGGCTACCACCGTCTACGGCACGACGGCCGAAGCGGAGCAGGCGGGGGCGCGACTGCGTCGCCTGCACGCGCGGCTGCGCGCCACCGATCCCGGCACTGGCGAGGAGTTCCGGATCGACGACCCGGCCCTACTGCGCTGGGTGCACGTCACCGAGGTGGAATCGTTCCTCAGCACGGCCCGGCGGGCGGGTCTGCCGCTCACCGACGACGAGGTGGACGGCTACTACACCGAGCAGCGCCGTTCGGCCGCCCTCGTCGGGCTGGACCCAGCCACGGTGCCGGGCACCGCTGCCGAGGTGGAGGCGTACTACCGTGCCGTACGGCCGGAGCTGCGGATGACCCGGGAGGCCGCCGAGACGGCGCTCTTCCTCACCGCTCCACCGCTGCCATGGAAGCTCAGCCTGCCGGCCCGGCTGGGCCTCACCCTCGGCCCGCCGCGCTGGGCGTACCTGGGGATCGCCGGCACCGCGCTCGCGCTGCTGCCCCCGTGGGCCCGACGGATGTACGGCGGGTTGGGGCTGCCCACCACCGAGTTGTCGGCGGACCTCACCCTGCGTGCCCTGCGCCTGGCGCTCGGGGCGGTGCCGCGCCGCTACTTCGAGGGGCCGCTGCTGCAGGCCGCCAAGGAGAGGGCCGAACGGCACGCCGCGACCCCACTGGCAGGCTGACCGATCCCGCCCGGCCGGGAATCACATGCGGGCCGGCGCCCGAGGGCAGGTGCGGGCGGGCCGCGTCAGCCCTCGACGGACCGGTCCACGGCCGCCCACGGCTCCTTGCCAGGTGTCTGTGCCCCGGTTGGGCAGTGCCGCCGGTAGTCGCACCAACCGCAGCGCGGGCCGGGCGACACGGGGAACGCCTCGTCGGCGTCGCCGCCGTCGGCGACCGCCCGCTCGGCGGTCATGATGTCGCGGGCCGTGTCCTCGGCTCGGGTCAACTGGCGGGCCAGCGACTCGACGGTGTGATCGTGGCCGGCGACCGTGCCGGTCGGCAGGTGGTGCAGCTCCACCCGGCGGCACGGTCGGCGGAACACCCGCTCGGCCGCGTACGCGTAGAGCGCCAGCGCCTGCGAGCCCCGGGCGTCGTCGGTGTCCAGCCCGGTGCGGCCCGTCTTGTAGTCGACGATGACCAGCTCCGGGCCCTCCGGCCCGGGCCGCGAGTCGATGCGGTCGGCGCGGCCGTTGAAGGCCAGCACCGCGGTTTTGACCGCCACCACGCGCTCGACACCGAGCGGGTCGGCCTCCGGTTCCAACGTCTCGACGTACGCCTCAAGCCAGCCCAGCGCTCGCCGATAGGCGGCCCGCTCCTGCTCGTCGTCGCGGTAGCCCTCACGGACCCAGGTGCCCTTGAGCAGGGTGGCCAGCGCCTCGGGGCGACGGCGGTCGGCGGGCAGCGCATACCAGTTCTTCAGGGCGGTGTGCACGCTGGCGCCGAGCGAGTTGTGCGCCCACGGCGGGCCCTTCGGCGGTGCCGGTCGGTCGACGTAGGAGTAGCGGTAACGGCGCGGACAGTCCGCGTACGCGCCGAGCTTGCTCGGGGTGCAGACGAACAACCGTTCCGGCATCCCCTCGAAGCCGAGCTGCTCGGCGGCACCGGGGCGCTGCTGAGGGGCCCGACCGCCCGCGGCGGATCGTCCGGCTGAAGAGGCTCGTCGCACGCCTGCGATCCTGCCATCCCCCGCCGACATTTCCGGTGTGCCGGTCAGGCCATGTTCACGTACTGCCTGACGAAGGCCGCCACCGCGTCGGCGATGAGCTGGACGGCGATCGCGGCCAGGAGCAGGCCGGCGATCCGGGTCAACACCTCGATGCCGCCGGGGCGGAGGATCTTCACGATGCCGCCGGAGAAGCGCAGCACGATCCAGACCGCGACCATGACGGCGAGGATGGCCACGGCGATGGCGGTGAAGTCGCCCAGCCCGTCGGCCTGCTGGACGAAGAGCATGGTCGCCACGATGGCACCCGGGCCGGCCAGCAACGGGGTGCCCAGCGGCACCAGCGCGATGTTCGAGGTGACCTGCTGGCTGGGATCGTCGGCCTTGCCGGTCAGCAGTTCCAGTGCGACGAGGACGAGCAGCAGCCCACCGGCGGCCTGCAGTGCGGGCAGGTCCACGTGCAGGTAGTCGAGCAGGGTCTGCCCGGCCACCGCGAAGATCACGATTACGCCGAGGGCCAGCGCGACGGCCTGCCAGGCCGCTCGGTTGCGGTCCCGTGCGGGCAGCGGCCCGGTCAGCGCCAGGAAGATCGGCATCATGCCCGGCGGGTCGGTGATCACCAGCAGGGTCACGAAAACCTCGCCGAACAGCTTCAGATCCACGTGATCAACCTAGTCGCGCCCCGGTGGGCGAAATACGCGGATCAGCCCGAAGCGACCTCGGTCACCCCGGCGGCGACGATCCGCTCGTACGCCTCGACGCCTGTGGTGAACGCGCCGAGCCGGACGCTCTTGTGGGTTCCGTGGAAGTCCGAGGAGCCGGTGACCAGCAGGCCCAGCTCGGCGGCGAGCGCGCGTACGTGCGCCTGCTCGGTCGGGCTGTGGTCCTCGTGGTCGGCCTCCAGGCCGGCCAGCCCGGCGGCGGCCAGCTCGGCGATCAGCTCGTCGGGCACCACCCGCCCGCGTCGGGTTGCGCGCGGATGGGCGAAGACCGGTACGCCCCCGGCGGCCCGGACCAGCCGGACCGCGCGAAAGACGTCGATGTCCTCCTTCGGCAGCCGGTACCGCTTACCCAGCCAGTCCGGGCCGAACGCCTCGCGGGTGTCGGCGACCAGTCCGGCACGGATCAGCGCCTGCGCGATGTGCGGGCGGCCCACCGTGCCGCCGCCTGCCCCGGACAGGATTTCCGGCCAGCTCACGTCGATGCCGTCGGCGCGCAGCAGCGCCACGATCCGCTCGCCGCGCTCCTCGCGGGCGGCCCGCACCCGGGCCAGCTCGGCGACCAGCTCCGGGTGGTCCGGGTCGAACAGGTACGCCAGCAGGTGCAGTGGCACCGCCGGCTGCGGGCCGGACCAGTGGCAGGACAGCTCGGCGCCCCGGATCAGGCGCAGACCCGGCGGCAGCGCCCGCACGGCCGGCGCCCAACCGGCGGTGGTGTCGTGGTCGGTGATGGCCAGCACGTCCAGACCCGCATCGGCGCCGGCGCGGACCAGTTCGGCCGGGCTCAGCGTGCCGTCGCTGGCGGTCGAGTGGGCGTGCAAGTCGATCCGCGGCGCGGGGCCGGTACGCGAGGTCACCTCCCGACGCTACCGAGCAGACCCGAAGCTGGCTCGCGTAGGTGCCGGCCAGCCGTAGGGGCGACCCCTGGAAGAGCTGCGGGCCTCACTCAGGGGCCGGTGACCAGGACCGGCCGGTCACCGGGCTGAAGGCCGGCGACGGGCACCGGCTCGGCCGGTTGCCCGGCACGCACCCGTTCGATGTCGACCTGGACCAGCTTGCCTGCGCTGTCGACGTAGGAGACGTCCGTTCCGGTCGTCCAGGCGACAGCGCCACTCAGCGTGGGGCCGGCCGGCACGGCGTTCAGCGTCGTCCCGAGCCGCTGCAGGTCGACCAGGAGAGCGCGGTCGCTCGCGCCGACCTTTCCGTTCACCAGGAGCCATCGCCCGTCGTCGGACACGCCGCCCGCGCCGTCCAGGCTCAACTGTGTGCCGCAGGCGGTGCGTACCGGTTTCAGAGCCCGCTTCGGGTCGAGTGCTGCCAGGCAGGTCCCGGCGGGCCCGCTCGCGGACACCTGACCGATCAGCCGCCCGTCGGGCAGCGCACCGTAGACGTTCAGGGTGCCCCGCTCGAACACCGGGACCAGCTCCCCCGCGCCGGGCCGCCACAGGGCGTGGGCCGGCCCGTTCCGGTCGAGCCGGATCAGCACGCTGTTCCCGACGAATCGGACGGGTTCCGCGCCGTCCGGGACCGGCGTACGCACCGTGCCGATGAGCTGGGTGCCGACCACTCCCGCCACGAGGAGGTCCTTGCCGTCCCGCCAGGCGACCTGGCTGGCGTCGGGCGCGAGGACGATCTGACCCGCACCGGCCAGCAGCACCTGCACCAGGCCGTCGTCCTGCGCCACCCAGAGGGAACGGCCGGCGGTGGTCGGAGCACCGACCACCAGCAGACCGGCGCCGCTGGGCAGGCTGTGGGCGCGTTCGGCGGGGCCGACGCTGGGCAGCGCCAACCGCTTGCCGTCGGGGTTGATCAGGGTGCCGTCGAGGAGCAGGCCGGCAGGTGTTCCGGGCGACGGCGGGGGTGGGGCAACGGTGGCCGAGAGGAGCGGCCGGACCGACAGGTCCGGATCGCCGATCACGACTGTGGGCGAGCCCTCCCGGCCGGTCTCGTCGGCGAGCTGCGTCATGCCGACGCCGATCAGCACGGTGGTGACCATTCCGAGCGCGACACCGACACTGGCACGCCGGCGCCGGATCCGACTGGCCCGGCGGATGGCCTGACCGGCCGGGTCGGCGGTCAATGGAGGGGTGACGGCAACCTGGTGCGAGAGAGTCTCCCGCACCGCACCTTCCAGCTGGTCACGTCGCACCTGGTTAGGACGCTGCGGACCGCCCGTCAGGTTGTCGGGCCGCCGCGGGAATGCGCTCACTGCTGGTCTCCGGCGCCAGTGCCGACGGGCACGGCCGCCGGAGCGGTAGGCAGCTCGACCGCCGGTGCGATCGGGCGGGGCGCGGATGGGCCGGGTGCGACCGCCCCCGGCTCGGCCCGAGCGGCCGCCGGACGCGGCGTCGCCGCGGAACGACCCCCCGGAACCCTCCCGGCAGAACCAGGTCGGGCAGCGTCGGTGCCCCCGCCGGCTCCGGCAGCGTCGCGACCCCGGCCGGAGAGAGCGGCGTCACGGGGCCGACCCGAGGAGGCGGCGTCACGGGCCCGACCCGAGAGGGCGGTGTCGGTGCCCCGATTCGCGCCGGGGGCGTCGATCAGGTCCGGGGTGGCGGTGCCCATTCGTCGGCGCAGCGTGGCCAGCGCCCGGAAGGCCTGGCTCTTCACCGTCCCCGGCGAGATGTCCAGCAGCGCGGCCGTCTGGGCTTCCGACATGTCCTCGTAATAGCGCAGGACGAGCACCGCCCGCTGCCTGCTGGGCAGCTCCCTGAGGTGCCGCCACAGCAGGTCGCGATCGAGCTGCTGCTCGATCTCGTCGACGCCGGGTCGTTCGGGTAGCACCTCGGTGGGGCGCTCACCGTGCCAGCGCCGACGCCACCAACTCGTCGAGGTGTTGACCATCACACGCCTGGCGTACGGCTCGACCGCCTCGATCCCACCGAGCCGCTTCCAGGCGAGGTAGGTCTTGGTCAGCGCCGTCTGGAGCAGGTCCTCGGCCGTCGCCCAGTCGCCGGCGAGGAGATAGGCGGTTCGGAGCAGGGCGGCGGAGCGAGCCGCGACGAACTCGCGAAACTCCTCCTCCAACGGGTCCCTGCTCGCCACCGCACACCTCCGCACCCATACCGTCCTGGCAGAGTGCCACGTCAGAGGCGTTCCGGTCCATGACGAAAGGTGTGCACTTGCTCCGATGTTCGGACGAAAACTTTCACGCCCCGTCGTCGGCCTTGGCCTCGTCGGCCTCCTTGCCCAACCGCGCCTCGACCGCCTGCGGCTCGTACATCTCTTCCACGACTCGCAGGTAGAGCTCGTTCGGGTTGGGCAGATTCTTGACCTCGCGCAGCGCCTGCTCCTGGCCGGCGGACTCCAGGACGAAGGTGCCGTAGTTGAGCGCGCGGCCGGTCGGGGTCTGCTCGTACTTCATGTCGGTGACTCGGACCAGCGGCATCATGGCCACCTTGCGGGTGACGATGCCGTTGACCACCATGACCCGTTTGTTGGTCAGGATGAACCGGTCATACCACCAGTCGGCGACCTTCCAGGCCACCCAGCCCATGACGGCGAACCAGAGCAGCACCGCGATGGTCGTCAGCGCCCCCACGTTGTTACCGGCGAGGAAGCCGGACAGGTAGCCGAGCACGAACGTCGCCGCGACGCCGATCAGGAGCGGGTTGGTGAGGTGGATCCAGTGCCGCTTCCACTCGCCCCGGTAGCGCTCGGTGGGGAAGAGGTAGCGGGCGACAAGCGAGCTGGGCTCGTCCTCCAGCGGAAGCACCCGCCGGGGAGTCGCCCCCGTCGCGTCGGCACGAAGCCCCGCCAGCTCGTCCTCGGAGATCTGCGGTGGCTGGTAGGCCGCCTCGGGATCACGGATCCAGCCCCGGCCGGACCGCCCTTCGCCGGCATAGCCGGGCCCGTCGCCGTAGCCGACGTCGTCCGAAAGGGACGGCCCGTCGGACAGGCCGGGACCGGCTCCGTAGCCCGGGCCGTCATCCGGCCCGATCCGCGGGATCGGCTCGGTGTCGCGCTCGCGACGTTCCCGGTCAGGATCGTCCGGGTCGAAGGGTGGACCGGAGGGGCTGCCCATCGCCGGTTAGGCGACGAGGCTTGTGAAGAAGTCGCCGAATCCCTGGGCGATGTCCATGATCCCGCCGCCCAGAGACTTGAACACATCAGCCGCAGAGTTTGGCCGATAGGCGACGAAGAAGATCAAGAATGCGATTCCGGCCCAGGTGAGGACCTTCTTGACCATGGCGGGCCATCCTCTCGCGCGGCGCCGGGTCCCATTACCGCAGCGGCACCCAGAGTATCAGTGTGGTGTCGTACAGTGAAGATCTGCGTCCGTTCTCCGTCAAACCGAAAGGTTGTCAAGCCCTCCCGGACAGGTACGGGGACGGTGCGCCGTACACGAGCTCGGGCGGAGTCCACTCGGTCAGGTCGTGCAACACGACCTCTTCCGCGAGGAGATGACCCGCGCTCGCCGGCCAGGCTATCGCATGTAGCCACATTCCCCGAGCCTCGCCGGCGTACGCGCTTCGATCCGTCGGAGAATTAACCAACCACAGTGGAGTCGGGTGCCCGCCGACCCGGATCCTGGCCTGCCCCACGTGCTCGGGGTGCCCCGGACCGGGGTCGGTCAGCGCGTCGACCAGTTCCGGCCCGGGATCGGGGCCGGCCAGACCGGCGAGTCGGGTGCCCAGACCGACGCCCGGCTCCTCGGCCACGAAGACCAGATCCGCCGGCCCGTCGTCGAGCGGCGCCGGCCCCGCGCAGGCCACGGCCGTCGCCCGCACCCCCGTGCGGTCGTCACCGGCGTACGCCACTCCGGTGAGGGTCCAACCGGGCGGTAGCGGCCATGGGCACCACAGCGGCGTCCCCGGTGGACCCTCGGCCGCGGTGATCCGCTCCACCACGCTCGCGATGATCTCCGCTCCGATGTGTTCGGGCACGTGCAACGGCGGCACGGGACCGCAGCGCAGGCACCTCGACTCGGTGTGCATCAGATCCGGCGCCCGTACCGGGCCCCCGCATCTCGGACAACTCACCGCGACACTCACAACTCCACCGTCACCCCGCAACGCCGACACGTCAAGCCGGAACGTCCGATTCGGCCGATGGGGCGAGGGTCAGTCCGGCGGCGGACCGGCGTGGGCACGGATCCACGCGTGCATGGCGATTCCGCTGGCCACACCCGCGTTGATGGACCGGGTCGAGCCGTACTGGGCGATCGAATAGAGCTGAGCGCAGGCGGCGCGGGCGGGCTCGGAGAGGCCGGGCCCCTCCTGGCCGAAGAGCAGCACGCAGTCCCTCGGCAGGGTGCCGGTCTCCAGCGGGCGGGAGCCGGGCAGGTTGTCGATGCCGAGCACGGGCAGGCGCCGCCCCGCCGCCCAGTCGACGAACTCCTCGATCGTCTCGTGGTGACGGACGTGCTGGTAGCGGTCGGTCACCATCGCGCCGCGCCGGTTCCACCGTCGCCGTCCGACGATGTGCACCTCGGCGGCGTTGAAGGCGTTGGCGTTGCGTACCACCGTGCCGATGTTGAAGTCGTGCTGCCAGTTCTCGATGGCGACGTGGAAGCCGTGTCGGCGCCGGTCCAGGTCGGCGACGATCGCCTCGTGCCGCCAGTAGCGGTAGCGGTCGACCACGTTGCGCCGGTCCCCCTCGGCCAGCAACTGCGTGTCGTAGCGCGGGTCCTCGGGCGGGTCCCCCGGCCAGGGGCCCACGCCCACCTCAAGCTGGTCGTCGGTCACGGTCATCAGAGGGTACGGACCGTCGCGGCGTCCGCTGCGGCGGCCCGCCGACCTCAGCCCAGGCCGAGCGCGTCACCCAGCCGGTCCAGGAAGCGTCGGTCGGCGGGGCTGGCCGGGCGTCCGTCGGGGCCGGGCACCGCCCGGCACACGCGGGCCGCGACCGACTGCACCCATTGGCGGTACGCGGCCGAGTCGGCGGGGTCGGCGCGCTGATGCAGGACCCGAACCGCCGCCCGGCACGCGACCAGCAGGTCCACCAGGTCGGTGAGCCGCTCGGCGGGTGCCGGGGCACCGTCGTGGCGGGCGTAGATCGCGGCGACGACGGCACGGACCAGATCGCTGTCGAACCCCCGGCCGGCGGCCACCGCGTCCAGGCCGGCCAGGCCCGCCAGCACACCCCGTTCCGGGCGGCCGGCACCGGGCGCGGCGGCGGCCACGAGCACCCGAGCGGGCAGGCTGGTGAGCAGGTCCCACTCGGCGGCGGAGTAGACGGCGGTGGTCAAGGGTGCGGCGCGGCGGCCGGCAGAGGGCGGCTCTCCAGCGACGGAGTGGCTCATCGGAACCTCCGGCGCCAGCATAAGCCCCGAAAGGGTGACCGACCCCCTCCCCCGCAGAACCTGCGGCGGGGAAGGGGAAGCCCTGTGGCGGGCGGCGGTGCCTGGCCGGCGAGGTCGGGTCGCTCAGCGCGGACCGGGCCACCTCAGCGCGCGTCGGGACCGTCCGCGCGGAGCGGGGAGCCTCAGCGCGGGTCGGGGAAGCTGGGCCGCTCCGGGTCCACTCCCTCGGCGACGGCGCTTGCCGCGTACTCCTTTTTGGGGACCATGACCTTGCGGCGGAAGACGCAGACCATGGTGCCGTCCTGGTTGTAGCCGCGGGTCTCCACCGAGACCACGCCCCGGTCGGGCTTGGAGCCGGACTCTCGCTTGTCCAGCACCGTCGTCTCGCCGTAGATCGTGTCGCCGTGGAAGGTGGGCGCCACGTGCCGCAGCGACTCGACCTCCAGGTTGGCGATGGCCTTGCCGCTGACGTCGGGCACCGACATGCCGAGCAGCAGGGAGTAGATGTAGTTGCCGACCACGACGTTGCGCTTGAACTGGCTGGCCGTCGCGGCGTAGTGCGCGTCCAGGTGCAGCGGGTGGTGGTTCATGGTGAGCAGGCAGAAGAGGTGGTCGTCGTACTCGGTGACGGTCTTGCCCGGCCAGTGCCGGTAGACCGCGCCGACCTCGAACTCCTCGTAGTAGCGGCCGAACTGCATCCTGGTCCCCTTCGACGGGCGGCGATGGAGTTCGGCACAGCATGCCTTACCGATGGTTAAGGCGACGGTCGGGGCGCGGCCCCGGCGGAAATGTCACACCGGTCACTCACCCGAGGGGAGACGCAATGAGCGGCGGGGCCCTCCCCGGCACCCGCCGCCCACGCTCTGATGTGAGGAATTCTGCCCTACGGTGGCGCGGGTTCAACAGAGATCGAGCTCACATTTATCTTTTTGTAACAATACTCTCCGTAACGATGGGCGGGTTGATCAGCGATCTCCGCAGGCCGGATACCCCCTCGTCAGGGCTCAAGTTACCGATTCGTAGCGCTTGACTGGGTGGATCTCCCTGGAACCGCTCCCATCACCGCAGGTCACGCAAGTGCGTCATGCACTTGCGTTCCGCAGGGACGTTGTGAACTGACACAGTTCGATGACCGCCGAGGGCCTCGGGCAGCCCGGCCCACGTTTCGCGCTGGACGACCCGGGAATTCGATACGGTCAGCCCTGGTTCTACGGGACGCAGACAAACCGCGGTGATCGGAGAGTGCAATGGCAACCGTTGAGCTGACCTCGGCGAACTTCGACGAGGTGACCGGCAACGACGGCATCGTCCTGGTCGATTTCTGGGCCGACTGGTGTGGTCCGTGCAAGCGGTTCGCCCCGGTCTACGAGCGCTCCTCGGAGAAGCACCAGAACATCGTCTTCGGCAAGGTCGACACCGAGGCCCAGCAGGAGCTGGGCGCGAAGTTCGACATCCGGTCGATCCCGACGATCATGGCGATCCGCGACGGCGTCATCGTCTTCGCCCAGCCGGGCGCGCTTCCCGAGTCCGCGCTGGAGAACCTGATCGAGCAGGTCGAGGCGCTGGACATGGAAGACGTCCGCAAGCAGCTGGCCGAGCACAACCACTGAGCCGTCCCCGCGACGGCGCGCGAGGGCCGGGCCCGGTTCGGGTCCGGCCCTTCGTCGTACCCGGGACCCCCGCGCGTGATCACCGACCTGGGCAGGCGGAACTGGCCGTCGGTGGGACCCGGCGCGGCCGGTACATCCCGTATCGTCACCACCCGATGGAGACCCTGACCACCCGCGGGCGTACGACCCGACTCGGCGCGACCGCACTCGGCCTCGTCCTGCTGCTGCTCGGCACCTTCTGGGGCAGCGACGACGACTTCCCGTTCGGCCCGTTCCGGATGTACGCCACCTCCAACCCGCCGAACGCACCCGCCCCGGACACGCGCGTGGAGGGGGTGAACAGCACCGGTGCCGTGGTCGACCTCGACCAGAACGCCACAGGCATCCGCCGCGCCGAGATCGAGGGCCAGCAGACCCGGTACGCCGCCGACCCGACGCTGCTCACCGAGGTCGCCGACGCGTACGCCGAGCGCCACCCGGACGCCCCGGCGCTGGTCGAGGTCCGCATCGTCATCCGCTGGCACAGCATTCGCGCCGGCCGGCCCACCGGGCAGCACACCGACGAGACAGTTGTCCGCTGGCAGGTGGCCCGATGAGCGGCTGGCTGACCGAGGCGGTGCCGCGCGGCCGGATCGCCGCCTTCCGCACCCTGATCTACCTCTTCGTCGCCGCCGACCTGGTGGTCTTCACCCCCTGGGTACGCACCAGGGCCAGCGTGCCCGGCGAGCTGTACCAGCCTCTGCTGATCGGCCGGCTGCTCCCACTGCCGACGCCGACCCCGACGGCCGTGGCGGTGATCTTCTGGGCGCTGCTGCTGCTCGCCCTGCTCGCCGCGACCGGCCGCGCGCCCCGACTGCTCGGCTGGTCGGTCTGCGCGCTCTACCTCGAGTGGATGATCATCGCGATGAGCTACGGAAAGGTCGACCACGACCGGTTCGGGCTGCTCGTCGCACTGGCCGTGCTGCCCACCGCCGGCCGAGCGCGCCACGGCGACACCACCCGCACCGAGGCCGGTGGCTGGGCACTGCGGGTCACCCAGATCGCGGTGATCTGCACGTACTTCCTGGCGGCCTGGGCCAAGCTGCGCTTCGGCGGCGTGGACTGGCTGACCGGCTCGGTGCTGGCACGGGCCATCATTCGACGCGGCACCGACCTGGCGGACCTGATCGCCCAGGTGCCGTACCTGCTGATCGTGGCCCAGTTCGGCATCGTGGCCTTCGAACTGTTCAGCCCCGTGGTGTTCCTGCTGCCGGCTCGCTGGCGACTGGCCATGGTCGGCTTCTTCTACTCGTTCCACGTGGTGACAATCGCGACCATCACGATCTCGTTCGCGCCGCACCTCGCCGCGATGTCGAGCTTCCTGCCGCTGGAGCGGGTCCGCCCGCTGGTCTGGGCCCGCCGACTCGCCGGCCGTGACACCTCAGGAGCAACCTCGGCGGACGTCGACACCGCGGCGCCGCCGCCTGATCAGGAGCGGGCAGGTGCCGGCGCGGGCCAGGCACAGCTCGACGATCAGGCCTCGGCGCTCGGACGGCCGGTCGGGCCGTAGAGCCGCTCCCGGGCCTCCTGCGGCAGGGAGCACGCCGCCGTTCCACCGGGAAGGCGGTGCCGGTTGCGCGCCACCCAGCGGTAAACGGGCCAGGCCAGAGCGCGCGCCGGCGGAAACCGCAGCCCCGCCCCGGCGACCCGCCAGAGCGGACCACTCGCCCCGAGTAGCTTCGCGATGGCGTCCGGCCCGGCGGCGCGCGAACCGTCCGCGCCGACCCACTGGACGGCCTCCTCGCACTGCGCGGTCGTCAGGCCGAGCGCGTCCAGATCGGCGAACTGCCAGGGCACCACCCGCGCGGCGGTGGGAATGCGGCGCTCGATGAACTCCGCGCAGCTCGTGCAGAACGCGCAGTCCCCGTCGTAGACGAAGGTCGACCTCTCCATGGTGTCCATCCTCCCCCGCCCAACCGCCCACCGCGCTCCGGTGTCCGGCGCGTCACTTGCGCTCACCTCGTACACGTGTTCGAATAATGGTCATGCGCTGGGACAACCTCACCGCTCCCCCGGCTGAGGGAGACCCCGAGCGGGCAGCGCCAGCGACGCCACCCCTGCCGCTGGCGCTGCCCGGCGCCGTCGTACGCACCTTCGACACCCCCGAGTTCGCCGGGATGACCTTCTACGAGGTGCAGGCCAAGTCCATCCTCAACCGGGTGCCCGGCCAGTCCCGCGTCCCGTTCGAGTGGACCATCAACCCGTATCGCGGCTGCTCCCATGCATGTGTTTATTGTTTCGCGAGAAATACTCACACCTATCTCGATCTCGATGCCGGCGCGGATTTCGACCGGCAGGTGATCGTCAAGGTCAACGCGGGTGAGCTGGTGCGGCGGGAGTTGGCCGCGCCGCGCTGGCGCGGCGCGCACGTGGCCATGGGCACCAACGTGGACTGCTACCAGCGAGCCGAGGGGCGTTACCGGCTGATGCCGCAGATCATCGCCGCGCTGCGCGACTTCGCCAACCCGTTCTCCATCCTGACCAAGGGCACGCTGATCCTGCGGGACCTGCCGCTGCTGCGTCAGGCCGCCGAGGTGACCAGGGTCGGCATCTCCTACTCGGTGGGCTTCGTCGACGAGCAGCTCTGGCGTGGCGTCGAGCCGGGCACGCCGCATCCGAGCCGCCGCCTGGACGCGGTCCGCCGGCTCACCGACGCCGGGTTCGAGGTCGGGGTGCTGATGGCACCGATCCTGCCCGGTCTGAGCGACGGCGACGAGTCGATCGACGCCACCGTCTCGGCGATCGCGGCCGCCGGGGCGACAAGCGTGACTCCACTGGCGCTGCACCTGCGCCCCGGCGCGCGGGAGTGGTACGCGCAGTGGCTCGCTCGGGACCATCCGCACCTCGCGCCCCGTTACCGCGAGCTCTACCGGGCCGGCGCGTACGCGCCGCAGGCGTACCAGCGGGAGCTGACCGCGCGGGTGCGGATCGCCGCCCGCCGGCACGGCCTGCACCGGGGCGAGCTGGGTGACAACCGTCGACTGCCCGAGCCGCCCCCACCGCCGGCCGCCGAGCAGCTGACCCTGCTCTGAGCGAACGGCGGCGTTACAGTCGGCGGGTGCGTACCGCTCAGCAGATCCTCGCCGACTCCGCAGTCATCGCCGTCGTGGGCGCGTCGCGCGACCCGCGCAAGGCCGCGCACGGTGTGCCGTTGCAGATGCAGCAGTACGGCTGGCGGATCATCCCGATCAACCCGACTGTGGACGAACTCTTTGGCGAGCGGGCGTACCCGACACTTGCCGACATCCCGCATCCGGTGGATCTGGTGGACGTGTTCCGGCCGGCGGCCGACGCCGTGCAGGTGGTCCGGGACGCGGTGGCGATCGGCGCCCCGGCCGTCTGGCTGCAACTGGGCATCGTCTCGGCCGAGGCGCGACGGATCGCCGAGGCGGCCGGGATGGACTACGTCGAGGACCGCTGCCTCATCGTCGAGCGCGCCGCCGCCGGCCTGACCCGACTGTCCTGACCTCCGGTCCGCGGGAGGTGAAGGTCAGAGCTTGTACTCCTTGAGCAGGCCGCGAGAGATGATTGTCTTCTGGATCTCCGAGGTGCCCTCCCCGATGAGCAGGAACGGGGCTTCGCGCATCAGCCGCTCGATCTCGTACTCCTTGGAGTAGCCGTAGCCGCCGTGGATGCGGAACGCCTCCTGGACGACCTCGGCGCAGTACTCGGAGGCGAGCAGCTTCGCCATCCCCGCCTCGACATCGTTGCGCTGACCGGCGTCCTTGAGGCGGGCGGCGTTGACCATGAGGGCGTGCGCGGCCTCGATCTTCGTGCCCATCTCGGCGAGCTTGAAGGCGATCGCCTGGTGCTTGGCGAGGGGCTGGCCGAAGGTCTTGCGCTGCTGGGCGTACGTGACGGCCAGCTCGAAGGCGCGGATGGAGATGCCGCAGGCGCGGGCGGCCACGTTGACGCGGCCCACCTCGATGCCGTCCATCATCTGGTAGAAGCCGCGGCCCACCCTGTCGGCGCCGCCGAGGACGGCCGAGTCGGGCACGGTCACCCCGTCGAGCACCATCTCGGTGGTCTCGACGCCCTTGTAGCCCATTTTCTCGATCTTGCCGGGGATGGTGAGGCCGGGCGCGGTCTCGCCGAAGCCCGGCTCCTTCTCCAGCAGGAAGGTGCTCATGTTGCCGTACACCGACTCGGCGCCGGTGTCGGTCTTGACCAGGGTGGCCACCACCGAGGAGTACGCCCCGTTGGTCAGCCACATCTTCTGCCCGTTGAGCACGTAGTTGTCGCCCTCCCGTACGGCGCGGGACCCGATCGCCGCGACGTCCGAACCGCAACCGGGTTCTGACATCGAGAACGCGCCACGCACCTCGCCGGTCGCCATCCTGGGCAGCAGGCGGGCCTTCTGCTCGGCGGAGCCGTGCTGGGAGATCAGGTACGCCACGATGAAGTGGGTGTTGACGATGCCGGAGATCGACATCCAGCCCCGGGACAGCTGCTCCACGACGAGGGCGTACGTGAGCAGCGACTCGCCGAGCCCGCCGTACTCCTCGTCGATGGTGAGGCCGAACAGCCCCATCTCGCGCATCCCGTCGAGGATGTCGGTGGGGTACTCGTCGGCGTGCTCCAGCCGCTGGGCGTGCGGGATGATCTCCTTGTCGGCGAACTCCCGGACGGTCTCCAGGATCGACAGCTGCACATCGGTCAGGCCGGGCGTCTGGGCGAGTCGGGCCATCTCAGCCTCCGGAGATCCGCGCACTACTCATGGGTAACTGAACGCTCGGTCAGTATCGGCCTCCCGACCGCCACGGCCAAGGTGACCAGTCCCCACAACAGCTGTGAAAAGGTTCACCGCTGCGGGTAGCGTCCGGCAAGAAGGACTTTTCCGGCACCGGCAGGAGGAGGACAGCAGTGAGCCACCCGCCACCGTCGGGCCCCCCGGGTGACGAGCCGCCACCGTCACCCTACGAGCCACCGCGAGACCAGTCGCCGTACGCGCCACCGCCGGCCGGCCAGTCGCCGTACCCGCCGCCGCCGGACCAGTCGTCGTTCGCGCCGCCGGAACGCTCTCCGTACGGGCCCCCTGCGGACGAGCCGTCGCCGTACGAGCAGCAGAGACCGCATCAGCCGGCGCACTGGGGGCAGCAGCCGCCGTACCCACCGCAGGGCCCCTACGGCCAGTACGGCCCGCCGCCGTCCGGTCCCGGCCGGGGCACCAACGTGCTGGCGATCCTGTCGCTGGTGTTCGCCTTCGTGTTTCCCCCGGCCGGCGCCGTCCTCGGCCACCTGGCCAAGCGACAGATCCGCACCAGCGGCGAGGACGGCGACCAGCTCGCCACCTGGGGGCTGATCCTCGGGTACGCCTTCACCGCGCTGACCCTGCTGGCCTGCTGCGGCTGGCTGGCGCTCGTCATTTTCAGCAACAACGGCGACAGCGGCGGCTACTGACCCGCCCGGCCGATCAGCGGAAGCGCGCCTCCCGGACGCTGTTGCCGCCGTCCACCACAAGCATCTGACCAGTGATGTACGAGGCGGCCGGCGAGCAGAGGAAACTGATGGCCGCCGCAACCTCGTCCGGAGTGCCCGGTCGACCGACAGGCGTGCCCAGACCCTGCTTGATCTCGGCCATGGTGGACGCCGCCGTGTAGATGGTGCCGGGCGCCACCGCGTTCACTGTCACCCCGTCGGCGATCATCTCCATGGCCAGCGCGCGGGTCAGCCCGACGACCCCGGCCTTGGCGGCGGCGTACGCGGCCTCGGTGGGCAGGGCGTTGACCGGCCCGGCGGTGGCCGCCAGGTTGACGATCCGCCCCCAGCCCCGCTCGGCCATGCCGCCGATGAACGCGCGACTGCACAGGAACGCGGTGGACAGGTTGCGGTCGATCTCGCCACGCCACTCGTCGTAGGTCAGCTGAGCGACGGGACGCAGCACCCCCTGACTGGCCCGGCTCGCCAGACCGGCGTTGTTGACAAGCACCTCGACGTCGCCCAACTGCTCGGCGACCGCGTCGGCCAGCGCGCCGACCTCGGACTCGTCGGTCAGGTCCGCGACGAACCCGGTCACCCCCAGCTCACCTGCCCGCTCATGGATGCGCCGGGTGGTGCTGACGATTGCCACACGCGCCCCCAGGTCGGCGAGCCGCCGGGCGGTCGCGTACCCGATGCCGTCCGCGCTGCCGGCCCCGGTCACCAGGGCGACCCGACCGTCGAGCCGCATGGTCACCGGGTCGGTGAGTGCGACCGGCTCGTCGTCGGGGCCGGTCGCGCCGGCCGCTGTGGCCGCCCGACCGCGGCGGCCCACACCCGGGCGGCTCACGTCCCGTCGGGGTCGGCTGCCGGAACGGTCCGCGGCGCGCGCGTCTATTGCCATGCCAGGGATCCTGCCCGTTACGAACGGCCCGGGCAACGCGGCACCCGGGAGCGGGGGCATCGGGTTTGGCCACCCCTGGCTACTCTGACGGCGCACCCGAGCCGACGGAGAGTTCGCATGACCAATCCCCCACCCCCCGGCGGTTGGACCGACCCCACCTGGTCGGCTCAGCCGTCGAGCGCGCCGCCGGACCCGACCCTGGTGGCCGGCCATCCGGTACCGACCCAACCCGGCCCCGGAAACCCGTACGCGCCGGCCGACCCGTACGCGGGTGGGCAGTTGCCGCCGGGGGCGTACGCGCCGCCCGGCTACCCGCCGCAGCTCGGTTACGGCTACCCGCCGCCGCCGAAGACCAACGGGCTCGCGATCGCGGCGCTCGTGCTGGCGCTGGCCGGCCTGACCACCTGCGGCATCACCGGGCCGATCGGGGCGATCCTCGGTCACGTGGCGCAGAAGCAGATCCGGGCCAGCGGCGAGGGCGGCGAGGGGATGGCGAAGGCCGGCATCATCGTCGGCTGGATCGTCACCGCGCTGATGGTGCTGGGGATCGCGTTCTACGTCGCCGCGGTCATCTTCGCGGTCACGACAGGCAACGACAGCGGCAGCTGACCGGCCGGCGGGTCCGCGTACCGCCGGCTGATGTGCCGGGTCGGCGGCCGGCGGCGGCCGTCCCGGCGTGACCGGTCACTGGGCCGGCGGGGTGAACGACGAGGTACGGCTCATCCCGGCGGCGCGGCCCTTGGCGGCGATCACCAACGCCATCTTGCGGGACGCTTCGTCGATCATCTCGTCGCCGAGCATCACCGCGCCGAGCTTGCCGCCGGCCTCCGAGGTGTAGTGCTCGTACGCGTCGAGGATCAGCTCGGCGTGGTCGTAGTCGGCCTGGGCCGGCTGGTAGACCTCGTTGGCGGCGTCGATCTGGCCCGGGTGCAGCACCCACTTGCCGTCGAAGCCCAGCGCCGCCGAGCGCTTGGCCACCTCGCGGAACGCGTCCACGTCCCGGATCTGCGGGAACGGGCCGTCGATCGCCTGCTTGTCGTGCATCCGCGCGGCCATCAGGATCCGCATCAGGATGTAGTGGTACGGGTCGCCCGGGTAGTCCGGGATCAGGCCGCCGACCACCAGCGACCTCATGTTGATCGACGCCATGAAGTCGGCCGGGCCGAAGATGATGGTCTCCACCCGGGGTGAGGCGGCCGCGATCGTGTCCACGTTGACCAGACCGGCCGCGTTCTCGATCTGGGCCTCGATGCCGATCCGGCCGACCTCGAGACCCAGCGTCTTCTCGATCTGGGTGAGCGTCAGGTCCAGCCACTGCACCTGGGCGGCGGTCTGCACCTTCGGCAGCATGATGCAGTCGAGGTTCGCCCCGGCGCCCTCGACCACCTCGATGACGTCCCGGTAGGTCCACGGGGTCGTCAGGTCGTTGACCCGGACCACCCGGGTCTTACCGGCCCAGTCACCGTCGTTGAGGGCGGCCACGATGTTCTTGCGCGCGTCCGGCTTGGCCAGCGGGGCGACGGCGTCCTCCAGATCGAGGAAGACCTGGTCGGCGGGGAGGCCCTGCGCCTTGCCGAGCATCTTGACGCTGGAACCCGGCACGGCGAGGCAGGACCGCCGGGGACGACCGACTGCGGCCATGGATGTGCTCCTTCCAGCGGCCGGCGGGCACGCCGACGCCACCTGGCTCCGAGGAAAACTTAACGATCCCAAAGGGTGTGGTGACGTCACGGTAACCTCGCGCCATGACCGGGGTGAATGGACCTGTGGAAGATCTCACTGAGCGTCGACTCGTGGTGGTGACCGGTGCCAGCTCCGGCATCGGGCTGGCCGCCGCGGTGAACTTCGCGTGCCGTGGTGACCAGGTGGTGCTGGTCGGACGGGACCCGGCCCGCCTCCAGGCCGCGGCGGAACGGGTACGGGAGACCTCCGGCACGAGTCCCGAGCTGTTCCGGGCCGACTTCGCGGTCCTCGACGACGTACGTCGGCTCGCCGAGCGGCTGCGCGACACGTACGACCGGATCGACGTACTGGCCAACAACGCGGGGGCCATCGCGCTCCAACCGCTCACCACCGTCGACGGCTTCGAACTGTCGATCCAGGCCAACCACCTGGCCCCAATCCTGCTGACCAACCTGCTCGCCGACCGGGTGGGCCGGATCGTGGTGACCGCCTCGGGCGCGCACCGCTTCGGAGCGCTCGACCCGGACGACCTCAACAAGCCGCTGCGCGGTTACCGCCCGATGGGCGCGTACGGCAGCAGCAAACAGGCGAACATCCTGTTCACCGCCGAGGCGGCCCGCCGCTGGCCGGGCATCCCCGCGTACAGCTTTCACCCGGGAGTGGTGCGGACGCGGTTCGCCAACGACAGCAGGCTTGTCGCCTTCGGCATGCGGGTGCTGCCGTTCCGCAGCCCGGAGAGAGCCGCCGAGACGCTTGTCTGGCTGGCCAACCAGGATGCGGCCCGGCTCATCGACGGGGCGTACTACTACAATCGCCGGCCGCGTCGGCCGTACCGCAAGGCCGCCGACCCGCGGCTCGCGGCCCGGCTCTGGGAAGCCAGCGCCGCGGCCGTCGGCGTCGATGGATAGCGTGGCCGCCATGCTGACTCTTGTCGCCGTCGTCGATTATCCGGCCGGGGCCGAGGCCGCCGGGCAGCGCTACGAGGACACCGTGCTGGCCCTGCTCGGCCGCCACGGCGGCCGTCTGGAACGACGGCTGCGCGGCACCGACGGGCGAGCCGAGGTACACGTGATCACCTTCGACGACCGGACCGGCTACGAGTCGTTCCTCGTCGACCCGGAGCGAGTCACCCTGCGCGCCGCCCTCGGCGAGGCAGCCCCGAACACCCGGGTGATCGAGGTCCACGAGCTCTGACCGCCCGGTCGCCGCCGACCCAGGCCGCGCTGCTTCTTTCTCCACTTCATCACGTGGTGACGGCGAGAACAAGACTTGATCTTGACGGGTGCGACGGTCAGGGTCGAGGCATGGAATTCGATGCGACAGCCACCGCGCGAAGGGCCCTCTGGATCGGCGGTGGGCAGTGGGCCGGCAAGTCCACAGTCGCCGTGAACCTGGCCCTGCGACACGGGCTGACCGCGTACCTCTATGACCGCCACGACGCCCGCGGCCACGACGATCGACGCATCGCCGACCGGGTCCGGCGGGGTGAGCCGCCAGCCGGGCCCGATCCGGAAACCACCTGGGTCCGCACGGACCCGGCACGGATGGCGGCCGACACGCTGGCCGCCTTCCCCCGCCGCTTCGCCTGGGTCCTGGACGACCTGAGTGCGCTGGTGCCCGGCCGCCGGGTCGTGGCCGAGGGATGGGGACTGCGCCCCGAACTGGTGGCACCGGTCGTCGAGTCGTTGCGACAGTTGGTGGTGCTGGTGCCCACCGCCGAGTTCCGCGCCCGCCAGATCGACCGACTACCACGGGCGCGCGTGGTCGCCACCGGGGTCAGCGATCCGGAGCGGGCACTGCGCAACCGGTGGGCACGGGACGAGCTGGTGGCGGCGGACGCGGTGGTGCAGGCCGAGCGACTGGGTGTACGGGTGATTCGGGTCGACGGCAGCCTCCACGGCGACCAGTTGACCACTCTGGTGGCGGAGCACTTCGCGGCGTACCTGTGAGAGCCGTCAGCCCTCCAGTGGGGCGGGGTCGGCCGGCAGAGCGGTTGGCGGCGTCGTACGGCGGCCGGCCCGGGCGGCACCCAGCACCACCACCACGACCCCGACAAGCAGCAACGCCATGCCCAGCAGCGCGTACGGGCGGGGCAGCTGACCCAGCCAGGCCCAGCCGAGCAGGGCCGCGCCGGGGGCCTCCAGCAGAATCAGCACGCTCACCGTGGTGGCGGGGATCTTCTGCAGGGCGTAGTTGAACATCGAGTGCCCGAGCAGTTGGGCGCCGGCCACCAGGGCCAGGATCGCCAGCCAGGTCCTCCCGTCGAAGCCTGTCATCCGTACCCCGCCGACCAGGCAGATCATCAGCAGGATCAGCGCGCAGATGCCGTAGCAGATGGTCGTGTAGGTGGTGGTGCTGATGCTGGCCCGGGCCCGTTCACCGAAGGCGGTGTAGACGGCGGCGAACATGCCGCCGGTCACCGCCAGCAGGTCACCGACGACGGCCCGGCCGGAGATGCCCACGTCGGCGCCGGTGGCGATCACCGCTCCGCCCACGGCCACAACGATGCCGATCCAGACCACCGGCGGCAGCCGACGGCCCTGGGCACGGGCGATCAGCCCCTGCCAGACCGGCTGGGTGGCGCCCAGCGCGGTGGCCGCGGCGACCGAGGTGAGCTTGGCGCTCGGCACCCAGGTCGCGAAGTGCCCGGCCAGCGCGACGCCGGAGAGGACGCAGAACAGGCCCTCCCGCCTACCCGCGCCGACTGTCAGCCTGCGGAACTCCGCCCGGCGCCGCGCCAGGGAGAACGGACTCAACACGGCGACCGCGAGCAGGTTGCGCCAGAACGCGATGGCCAGCGCGGGGGCGGCGGCGTACGCGATCAGCGGCGCGGACGACGACACGGCGACCACGGCCAGGCCGACCGCGCCGGTGGTCAACGGATCGAGGGGACGGCGGGATGTTCCAGGGGGCACGGGAAGCAATCCTCACACGATCACGGACAGCACCGACCGTCAGCACTCCGTTACGATCACGCGGGCCGCGTCGGCGACCCCCGACCGCCGGAGGCGCTTCGCCATGCCCAGCTACCAGGCGGTGCTGTTCGACTTCTTCGGCACGCTTACCCGTTCGGTGCAGCGCGGGGCCGCGCACCTCGGCACCGCCGAGTTACTGGGCTGCCCCACCGAAACACTTACCGAGGTGCTGAATCGCACCTACTACGAGCGGGCCAGCGGCCGGTTCGGCAACGCGGAGGCGACCCTGCGGTGGGTGTGTACCGAGGCCGGTGTACACCCAAGTGACCGTGCCCTGCGGGCGGCGGTGGCGTCCCGGCACCGCGCGGTCCGCGCGGACACGCGGCTGCGGGCCGACGCGGTGCCCGTGCTTGCGGCGCTGCGCCAGCGCGGCCTGCGCACCGGCGTGATCAGCGACTGTACGCACGAACTGCCGGCCTTCCTGCCGCAGCTCGCGGTCGCGCCGCTGCTCGACGTCCAGGTCTTCTCGGTGCAGGTGGGGCGGTGCAAGCCGGACGCGGCGCTGTACCTGACCGCGTGCCGTCGGCTCGGGCTGGCACCGGACGAGTGCCTGTACGTCGGCGACGGCGGCAGCCAGGAACTCACAGGCGCCGAGCGCGCCGGGCTGACCGCCGTCCGGCTGGCCGCGCCGGACCTGGCCGAGCACATGGTGTTCAACGCCGACCGGGAATGGCGCGGCTGCACGCTCGGCGACCTGCGCGAGGTGCTGGATCTCGTGGGCACCGACGAGACCGTCGGCGTGGGCACCCTCGGCGTCGGCACGGGCGTCGCCGGCCCAGCAAACTGACCGCGCCGCCCAAACGGGCCGGGGGGCCGGGGAGTCAGCGGCGGCGGACCCGGTGCAGGCGGAACGGCTTGCGGGTGGCGCGGACCGCCGGAGTCTCCCGGGGCTGCTCGGCCTGCGCGTCGGACGGCAGGCCGGCGCCGGTCCGCGGCTCGCCGGCCGGGGCGAGTCGGTTCACCGCGCAACCCTCGGCGGCCCAGCGGGCCACCAGATCGGCGGTCGGGCCGGGAGCGTTCAGGCGCTTGGCCGCCACCAGGGGCGCGGTGGTGTCCCACGCGTCGGTGCCCGGTGCCAGTCGGGTCACCAGGGCCGGCCAGGTGACGATCCGTCCTCCGTGGTCGCCGCGCAGGGTGACCTGTGCCTCGGTCGCGTCGGCCAGACCCGGCGCGGCCTGCTCGCCCGGCCCGCTCACCACGAAGAGCGCGCCCTCCAGCGGGGCGCACCAGAGCGCGAGCGCGGGCCCACCGGACACGCTGACCCAGGCCACCGCGGCCTTCTTCATCGCCTCGTCGACCAGCGGCGTGCCACCGGAGGCATCCTCGTCCGTCACACAGACATTCTCCCGCATCGGCGCCGTCAGTCAGCCCACGAACGGGGGCACGGCGATCTCGCCCCGGGCCACCGGCATCACCTGACCGGCGACTGTCGCGCCGACGGCCACACCGTTCGCCGCGGTCACCGTGCAGGCCAGCGCGGACGGACGGTTCATCTCGATGCCCTGGCGCACCGCGTAGTGGGCCTGCCCCTCGCCCGGCAACAGGCCTGTCGCCACCAGCCAGACCCCGAGCCCGAGCGCCGCCGAGCCGGTCGCCGGGTCCTCCGGGACGCCGAGGCCCGGCACGAAGACCCGGGCGTGCGCGGTTTGCGTGCCCGCGTCCCAGGAGAAGACGCTGAGGTGCGCCACCCCGTACCGCTCCGCTGCCGCCGGGTTCACCCGCGCCCGGGCCACCGCCTCCGGGCGGACCGGCAGGTACGGGAACTCCAGCCCGCAGCCGGCCACGCGAGGTGCGGGCCCGGCGTGGTCATGGTCGTCAGCGACCAGCCCGGCGATCTCCAGCAACGGTTCCGGGTCCAGCTCGGGGCCGAGGGTGGGGCTGCCTCCGGTGAGCGTCGCCCCGGACGCGGTCACCTCGATCGGCAGCACACCCGCCCCGCACTCCTGGGTGACCTGCCCCACACCGAACATCCCGCGTCGACTCGCGGTGACCGCCGCGCCGACGCTCGGGTGCCCGGCGAACGGCAACTCCTCGGCCGGCGTGAAGATGCGGGCCCGGTAGGTGGCCCCCACCTGGGTCGGAGGCAGCACGAACACCGTCTCGGAGAGGTTGAACTCCAGCGCGAGCGCCTGCATCTGCTCCGTGGCCAGCGCCTCCGCGCCGAACACCACGGCCAGCGGGTTGCCGGCGAACGGGCGGTCGGTGAAGACGTCCACGATCTCGTAGGCCAAGGTCGACATGTTGATAAACACTAGGCGCTTAGGCTGGTGCCCGTGAGCACGCCGACCCGGGTCTACATCGCCCGCCTCGCCGGAGTCGCCGTCTTCGATCCGAACGGCGACCAGGTGGGGCGGGTCCGCGACGCCGTGGGACGGCTGCGGGCTACCAAGCGTCCCCCCGAGGTGGTGGGTCTGGTCGCCGAGATGCCGATGCGCCGACGGATCTTCCTGTCCATCAACCGGATCACCTCGATCGACGCCGACGCGGTGGTCCTGGGCTCCGGCACCCTCAACCTGCGCCGCTTCGAGAAGCGCCCGAACGAGCTGCTGGTTCTCCAGGAGCTGCTGGACCGGCGCGTACAGCTCGAACCGGGCGGCCAGCCCGGCGCTGTGGTGGACGTCGCGATGGAGTGCACGCGCGGCGGTGAGTGGTCGCTCAGCCGGGTCGCGGTTCGCGAGCAGACCGGCCGGCTCAGCCGCCGCGGCCACCTCCACCAGGTCGAGTGGGACCGGGTGCGTGGGCTCAGCGGCATCGCCGACAACCGGGGTACGGCGAACCTGCTCGCCGTCCTGGAGGACATGCGCCCCGCAGACCTGGCCAACGCCCTGCAGGACCTGCCCGACGCGCGGCGCAACGAGGTCGCGGCGGCGTTGAACGACGAGCGGCTGGCCGACGTCCTCAGCGAGCTGCCGGAGCACGACCAGGTGGAGATCCTCGCCGCGCTGGACCGGGAACGGGCCGCGGACGTGCTGGAGGAGATGGACCCGGACGACGCGGCGGACCTGCTCAACGAGCTGCCCCCGCCGGAGCAGGACGTGCTGCTCGACCTGATGGAGCCGGACGAGGCCGACCCGGTACGGCAGCTGCTCAAGTACACCCCGGGTACGGCGGGCAGCGTGATGACGTCGGAGCCGGTCATCCTGCCGCCGGACGCCACAGTCGCCGAGGCGCTGGCCCGGATCCGGGAGCCGCAGCTCTCCCCCGCCATCGCCGCGCAGGTCTTCGTGACCCGGGCCCCGCAGAACACCCCGACCGGCCGCTACCTGGGCATGGTGCACTTCCAGGCATTGCTGCGGGAACCGCCCGCCGACCTGCTGGGCAAGGTGGTGGTCAACGACATCGACCCGCTGCGTCCCACCACCCCACTTCCGGAGATCACCCGCCGGATGGCCACCTACGACCTGGTCGCCATGCCGGTGATCGACCGGAGCAACCGGCTGGTCGGCGCCGTGACTGTCGACGACGTACTGGACCACTCGCTGCCCCGGGACTGGCGAGACCGGGACGCCCTGGGCACCCCGGGCACCTCCGACGCGGAACTGGACGGCGACGGTGGCTGAGCAGCGGCGTACGGAGCGGCTGGACCAGCCCCGCGAGCCCCGGGGGATCAAGCTCCCCCGGTTCGACGCGGAGGCGTTCGGTCGCTGGTCGGAGGGCATCGCCCGGGGCATGGGCACCGCGAACTTCATCGTCGTCATGACCGTGGTGATCGCGATCTGGTTCGGCTGGAACACCCTGGCCCCGGCCGAGCTGCGCTTCGACCCGTACACCTTCACGTTTCTCACGCTGGTGTTGTCGTTGCAGGCCAGCTACGCCGCGCCGCTGATCCTGCTGGCCCAGAACCGGCAGGCCGACCGGGACCGGCTGGCGCTGGAGGAGGACCGGCGGCGGGCAACCGCCCAGAAGGCGGACACCGAGTACCTGGCACGGGAGATCGCCGCGCTGCGGATCGCGCTCGGCGAGGTGGCCACCCGCGATTTCCTCCGTTCCGAGCTGACCCGGCTGGCCGAGGAGCTCGACGAGGCGGGGCAGCGCCGGCAACGCCTGGAGCGCCGGCAGCAGGAGAAGGACAGCCAGCAAGAGCGGCGCGCGCAGCGGGCGACCGACGGTCTGGGGTTGGACGAGCCGCGCGACGACCTGGACGGGGACTTCGCCCGCGACGCCCGACCCGACCGCTGATCGACGGGTCGGCTACCGGTCATCGTTTGGCTCACACCACTCGCGGCCAGCGGTCGGAGAGGATGCCCCGCGACGTAGCATTGCGGTCATGTCAGCACCCGTGAGCACCGTCGAGGACGCGATCCAGGCCGCCCTGGCCACCGTCAACGACCCGGAGATCCGCCGGCCCATCACCGAGCTGGGCATGGTCCGGTCCGCCACGATCGACGCCGATGGCGTCGTACGGGTCGAGCTGCTGCTCACCGTCGCCGGCTGCCCGCTCAAGGACAAGCTGCGCGGGGACATCACCGCTGCCGTGGCGGCGGTGCCCGGCGTGGCCGGCGTGGAGATCGACTTTGGTGTGATGAGCCCCGAGCAGCGGCAGTCGTTGCAGTCGCAGCTACGCGGGGGTGGCGCCAGCGAGGAGCCGGTCATCCCGTTCGCCCAGCCCGGCTCGCGCACCCGGGTGTACGCGGTGGCCAGCGGCAAGGGCGGTGTCGGCAAGTCCAGCGTGACGGTCAACCTGGCGGCGGCGCTCGCCGCCCGTGGGCTCTCCGTGGGCGTGGTCGACGCGGACATCTACGGCCACTCGGTGCCCCGGATGCTGGGCACGGAGGCCCGACCGACACGCGTCGAAGACATGATCATGCCGCCGCAGTCGCACGGCGTGAAGGTGATCTCGATCGGCATGTTCACCTCGGGCAACGCGGCCGTGGTGTGGCGCGGCCCGATGCTGCACCGGGCGTTGCAGCAGTTCCTGGCCGACGTCTACTGGGGCGACCTGGACGTGCTCCTGCTCGACCTGCCCCCGGGCACCGGCGACGTGGCCATCTCGCTGGCCCAGTTGCTGCCCAACTCGGAGATCCTGATCGTCACCACCCCGCAGACCGCCGCCGCCGAGGTGGCGGAACGGGCGGGCGCGATCGCCCTGCAGACCCACCAGCGGGTGGTCGGCGTCATCGAGAACATGTCCTGGCTGGAGCTGCCGGACGGCTCGCGGATGGAGATCTTCGGCGCCGGCGGCGGCACGGCCGTCGCCGAGTCGCTGAGCCGGACCATCGGCGCGCAGGTGCCGCTGCTCGGTCAGATCCCGCTGGACACCCGGGTCCGCGAGGCCGGCGACGCCGGCAACCCGATCGTGCTGGCCGACCCGGAGTCCCCGGCCGCGCAGGCGCTCGGCAAGGTCGCCGACCGGCTGGCGCTGCGTCGCGAGTCGCTGCTCGGCAAGCCGCTCGGCCTGAAGCCCGCCGGGCGCTGACCACCCCGAACACCGCCAGCCCGTCGGCCGTTCCTGGCCGGCGGGCTGAGTCGTGTAGGTAGGTGGCCCGGCCCGGCCGCCGCGGCACAGCCCGGCACAGCCCGGCACGGCCGGCACAGCCCCGCACGACCGGCACAGCCCCGCACGACCGGCACGGCACGCCGGGCACGCCGGGCACGCCGGGCACGGCATGGTCAACTCGGGTTTCTGGAAGTCGCGGCATCCGGGCCGATTGAAAGGCCGACTTCCTGGAAACCGAGTTGATCAAGGCAGACGGCAGTCCCGGACGAGCCCAGGGCCGCGGGCGCGAGTCCAGGGCCGCGCGGGCGCGAGCCGGAGCGAGCCAGGTCGCGCGGGGTCGGTCAGGTGGCGTCGTCGTAGCTGGCCCGGGGAGCCGGCGCCGGCGCGGAGCCGGTGGCCGTGCCGGGCCGGGCGCCGTTCGACCGCGGGTCCACGGCGTTGGCGACGTCCTTCAGCTCGTTGTGCACGCCGCTGACGTCGGCGCGCAGGTTGTCATAGACGCCCTGCATCGGCTTGCGGATCGCCGCCTCGTCCTCCTCGCTGAGGAGGTGCTTGCGGATGAAAGCCTTCGGGTGCAGATCCTCGAGCTGGATGTCGGTGCCCAGCTCGCGACTGAGGTCGCCGGTGGCGTTGCGGGCCATGTCGCGCAGATTGCGCACCATCCGCAGGCCGTCGTTGATCACGGCAGGCAGCCGATCACCAAAGATCAACAGCGCCAGGAGCAGCAGCGCCCCGACTTCCCACATGTTCAGGTTCTCGAACATCCCGCGGGCCTCCTCTCGGCGTCAGCAGCAAGACTACGCACGTCGGACGGCTTTCCGGCAGGGGGTGACGCGCTGTTCACTTGGCATCCGCGGCGAGGGTCACCGACGTGTTCTGTCGAGTGGACCCCCGCCGGAACTCGACGGTCACCACCGAACCCGGGGCGAACTTGCGGACCAGCGCGATCAGGTCGGTCGGCTCGGTCATCGGCCGGCCGTTGAGCTTCAGGATCACGTCGCCGACCTTCAGCCCGGCCCCGGCCGCCGGCCCGGAGGGCTCCACGGCGGCCAGCCGTACGCCCCCGTTGGCGCCCGCGCCCGGGCCACCCACCTGGGCGCCGATGACCGTACGACGGGCCTTGCCGGTGCCGATGATGTCCTGGGTGACGCGCTTGGCCTGGTTGATCGGGATGGCGAAGGCGAGCCCGATGTTGCCGGCCTCCTGCCCCTCGGCCACCAGCGACTTGATCGTGGAGTTGACCCCGACCACCCGTCCGGCGCCGTCGACAAGTGGGCCTCCCGAGTTGCCGTGGTTGACCGCGGCGTCGGTCTGGATGGCCGCGTAGTAGCGCACCGGGCCACCCGGCTCGCCGGCCTGCATCGTCCGGTCCAGGGCGCTCACGATGCCGGCGGTGACCGTGTTGGCAAGCGACAGGGGTGAGCCGACGGCGAGCACCGGGTCGCCGACGGCCAGCGCGTCGGAGTCGCCGAACTCCACAGGCCGCAGCCCCGTCCGGTTCACCTTGATCACCGCGATGTCGGACTCCGGGTCCTGGCCGACCACTGTCGCCGGAGCGGAGGTGCCGTCGTTGAAGATCACCGAGGCCTTGCCGCTGCTGCCGGCCACCACGTGGTCGTTGGTGATCACGTGACCGTCGGCGCTGGCGATGAAGCCGGAACCCTCGCTGGTCCCGCCGAGGCTGCTCACCCGGACGGTGACCACGCTGGGCAGGACACGTTCGGCGACTCCGGCCAGAGACTCCGGCTTGCGCTGGGCCAACGCCGGCGGGTCCGCGACAGGCGCACCGAGCACCGTGCCGGCGGCTGCGCCGCCGCGTACCGCGAAGGCGTAACCCAACGCGCCGCCGAGCGTGCCCGCCAGCAGCGCGGTGATCACCGAGATGAGCAGCAGATGGCGCAGCGTCGGTCGGCTCGGCGCGTCCGGGTCGGTGACCGGCTCGGGTTCGGTCCCGGCCACCACCACCCCGGGCACCACCACCGCCGCGGGTGCCGCCGGGTCGCGCCACGGATCGCCGAGCGCGTCGGACCACCAGGGCGACGCACCGGCCGCTGGCGCGGTGTCGCTCCCCGGCGTGGTCGGCGGCCCCACTGGCGGGACCCCTGCCCCGGGCGGGCGAGCCGAAGCCGGAGTCTCAGCGCCCCGCCGCCAATCCCAGCCGTCGGTCACGTCGGTGCCCTCCCAGTCCGTCCCCGGATTCCGCGCCGGCGTCGCCCGGCCACGGTTCGGCGCGGTCGAGGCTGACGGAATACCGCTTCCAGGATTGCACGGATGCGCGCGGTGGAGTCAGCGGTTGCCTCCGGCGATCGCGAGGGGGCGGAGGCGCGGCTGCGCCTCCCGCCGGTCGCCTCTACGCTCACAGTGCCAACCCGCCCCCGCACCACGCACCGCCCGGAGGTGCCCCATCGCCACGGTCGCCGGTTCCGGCGGTTCGACGACCCAGGCCCAGCAGTTCGCCGAGTCGTACGTGACCGAGGATCTCGTCCTACGCACCGCCCGCAGCCTGGCCCACGAGGTGGGCCTCGACGCGGTCACACCCGGAGCAGGGGCTGCGCTGCGGCTGTTGGCCGCGGCCGGCAACGCCCGCGCGGTGGTGGAGATCGGCACCGGCACGGGCGTGAGCGGTGTCTGGCTGCTGCGTGGCATGCGCGCCGACGGCGTGCTCACCACCATCGACGTGGAGGTGGAGCACCAGCGGATCGCCCGCCGGATCTTCAGCGAGGCCGGCTTCGCCGCCGGCCGCACTCGGATCATCACCGGTCGTGCGCTGGACGTGCTGCCGCGGCTCGCCGACGGGGCGTACGACCTGGTCTTCGTCGATGCCGAGGCGACCGGGTTCCACGCCTGCGTGGAGGCTGCGCTGCGGCTGCTGCGCCCGGGCGGCGTCCTCGCGCTCAACGGCATGCTGGCGCACGGTCGGATCGCCGACCCGGCGGCCCGGGACGCGGCGACGGTGACGGTCCGCGAGACGATCAAGGCGGTCCGGGAGTCGGAGCACTGGATTCCCGCGCTGCTCCCGGTCGGGCACGGGGTCCTCGCCGCCGTGAAGTGCTGACCGTCAGTCGAGGCCGGCGAGCCAGCGCAGCAGCGAGCGGACGCCCCAGCCCGTCGCGCCGCGGGTGAGTTCGGCCTGGTCGCCGTCCGCCCAGGACGGGGCGGACATGTCCAGGTGCAGCCAGCGGTCCCGGAGTTCGCCGGTGAACTCACGCAGGTAGAGCGCGGCCACCACCGACCCGGCGCCCTGGGTGGGCGCGCTGTAGAGGTCGGCGATCTCGCTGCCGAGGTATTCGACGTAGTCGGTGTGCAGCGGCATCCGCCAGGCCGCCTCGCCTGCCGCCGCGATCGCGGCCAGCAGGTCGGCGGCCAGGTCGTCGTTCTCGCTGTAGAGGGCTGCGGTGCGCTTGCCCAGCGCCACGGCGTTGGCGCCGGTGAGGGTGGCCAGGTCGATCAGCAGGTCGGGCTTGAGCTGCCGCACCGCGTACGCCAGCGCGTCGGCGAGGACCAGGCGGCCCTCGGCGTCGGAGTTGGTCGTCTCGCTCGTCGTCCCGCCGTAGTGCCGGATCACGTCGCCGGGTCGGAACGCCGAGCCGCTGACCATGTTCTCGGCGAGCGGGGCCAGCGTGGTGACGCGGACCGGCAGGCGCAGCGCCGCCGCGCCGAGGGTGGCGGCGACGACCGCTGCCGCGCCGGCCATGTCCTTGCGCATCAGCTTCATCGCCGGCACGGGTTTGATCGAGAGGCCGCCGGTGTCGAAGGTGATGCCCTTGCCGATCAGCACCACGTGGGTGCGCGCGTTCGCGGGATGCCAGTCCATCTCGACCAGCCGCGGGCCACTTGCCGAGCCGCCGCCCACGGCGAGGATCCCACCGAAGCCCTCGGCGGCCAGCTCGGCCGGGCCACGCACCGTCAGGCGGAGGTCCGGCAGGTCGGCGGAGGCGGAGGCCACCTGGTCGGCGAACCACTGGGGGGTCTTCACCGAGGAGGGGGTGTTGGTGAGGTCGCGGGCGAGGTGGGTCATCGTGGCGGTGGTCCGCGCCGTGGCGACGGTGCTCTCGTGGGCGGCCGGGTCGGCGACCAGCAGGTCGACGCCGTCGAGCGCGGGCGGGTCGTCGGCGTCGGTCATCCGGAACCGGTACGAGGCGAGCAGCAGCCCCTCGGTCAGTCCACGGACCGCGGCCGGAGTCACCTCGCCGGGCAGCGCGATAGTGATGTGCGTCTCATCTGCCGCGGCGCGGACCAGAGCCGCGCCGGCGTCCCGCCAGGACGACTCCCCGCCGTCGCCGATGCCGAGCAGCACCAGTCGGCCGGGACCGCGCCCGGGACGCAGATGGGTAAGGATCTCGCCGGGCCGGCCGCTCAGTCGGGCGACCGGTACCAGCGCGGCAGCCTCCTCGGCGGTGCCGTCCGGGAGCGCCACGGCGGTCGGCACGAGCTCGGCCGGGGCGTCGCCCTCCATCGCCGGCTCGGCGGGCCGGACCGGCAGGACGAGGACATCGAGCCGCTGGGACTCGGCGAGCGGACGGATGGCGAGCACGCGGAACCGCACCTCCAGGAAACGTCGCAGAGTGGGACCGGGGCATCGCCCGCCCACACCGATGAAGACCCTGAGCCACCGGCGATCCCGGTGGCTCAGGGTCCAGGAAACGCTCCGGGCGACGTACGCCGTCCGGGTCGTTCCTCACTCAGCCGGCGGCTGCCTTCAACGCGTCACCGAGCGCGTTGGCCTCGTCGGGAGTCATCTCGACGACGAGCCGGCCACCGCCCTCCAGCGGGACTCGCATGACGATGCCCCGACCCTCCTTGGTGACTTCCAGCGGACCGTCGCCCGTCCGCGGCTTCATCGCCGCCATGTTGTCTCCCCTCAGACCTACACCAGGGTCGGTGGGTTGCCCCACAGCCACTTCTTCACGACCACCCGCAACTGTCGCGGGGGTGTCGACAGACGATTTTCCCTGATGAACACCGCCGGACCCAAACCGGAGCAGCATTGATGTAACAGCATCTAGCTTATCTTGAGAAGGCCTGTCACAATGTGCGGTCATGCAGGCACGGTCGGCACTCTTCGACCTGTACGGCGACCACCTCCGACCGAGAGGCGGCCGCGCACCGGTCGCCGCCCTGGTCAAGCTACTGGCGCCGCTGGGAATCGCACCGCCAGCCGTTCGCACCGCCGTGTCCCGGATGGTGCGTCAAGGCTGGCTCGACCCGCTCCGGCTGGCCTCCGGACCGGGATATTCGATCACACCAAAAGCCGCCCGCCGACTGGACGAGGCGGCGGCCCGGATCTACCGGACCGGCCGGGTCACCTGGGACGGTCGGTTCGACCTGCTCGTGCTCGAGGCGCCGGGTTCCCGACGGGACCGGCAGCGACTCGCCGCCACCCTCAGCTTCCTCGGCTACGGCACCCTCGACGAGCAGACCTGGGTAGCCACCCGGCCCGCCGAGGATGTCGACCTACTGCTGGCCGAGGCCGGCATCCGGTTCGAACGGTTCACGGCCTCGCACTTCTCCGGCACCCCAGGCGCGATGGGCGTCGTCCGCCGAGCCTGGGACCTGGCCGAGATCGGCCGCGCGTACGAGCGGTTCGTCGCCGACCAGCGCCCGCTGCTCGGCGCGGTCACCGTCCGCAGCACCGACGAGGAGGCGTACGCGGCCCGGTTCCGGCTCGTGCACGCGTGGCGTACCTTCCTGTTCCGGGACCCGCAGCTGCCCCCGGCGCTGCTCCCCGAGCGCTGGCCCGGCACGGCCGCCGCCAGCTTCTTCGACCGGCACGCGGCCCGCCTGCGTCCGGCCGCCGACCGGTACGTCGAGCAGTGCCTCGACGCCGGCAACCGCATCGTTCGACAGAAGGGTCGTTAGACACGTGACCGAGCCGTTGCTCGTCGACCGGACCGACGCCGTCGTCACCCTCACCCTGAACCGGCCGCAGGCGATGAACGCGCTCGACCTGGCGCTCAAGGAGGCCCTGCGGGACACGCTGGCCGAGCTGGAGACCGACCGGTCCTGCCGGGCGGTCGTGCTGGCCGGGGCCGGTGGGGCGTTCAGCGCCGGGCAGGATCTGCGCGAGCACGTGGCCACCCTGGGCAACTCCTCCGGTCCGCCGCTGGACACCGTGCGGGCGCACTACAACCCGATCGCCGCCCGGTTGGCCAACCTGCCCAAACCGGTGGTGGCCGCGGTCCGCGGGATGGCCGCCGGGGCGGGGGCCTCCCTGGCCTTCCTCGCCGACATCCGGATCGGCGGCCCGAGCACCAGCTTCCTGATGGCCTTCGCCAAGGTCGGTCTGGCCGCCGACACCGGCGCATCCTGGACGCTGCCCCGGCTGGTCGGCCACGCCAAGGCCGTGGAGTTGCTGATGCTGGCCGAGCCGGTCCGCGCCGAGGAGGCCTGCCGGCTGGGGCTGATCACCCGGCTGACTGACGACGACGAGCAGGTGCTGCCTGTCGCGCAGGAGCTGGCCACTCGGCTCGCCGCGGGCCCCACCGTCGCGTACGGAGCCATCAAGCGGCAGCTCTCCATCGCCGACGCCGGCACCCTCGCCGACGCCCTCTCGGCCGAGGCGCAGGCCCAGGCGATCTGCGGCGCCACCGCCGACCACCGGGCTGCCACCCTCGCGTTCGTCGCCAAGCAGAAACCGGTCTTCGAGGGACACTGAACGCGATTCGCACCCCGCCCTTACCGTCCTCGTACGCGGGCCGCCTAGCGTCAGACCGCATGAGCGATCGTGAAGCGGTGGCGCACCTGCTGCGTCGGGCCACCTTCGGGCCGACCGCCGACGAGGTGGACGCGGCCGAGCGGGCCGGGCCGGCGGCGACCCTGGACAACCTGCTCGCCCCGGCTCGGGCCGACCGGGGCGCGGCGGCCACCCCACCGCCGGCCCTGCCCGCCGACCCGTACGCCGGCCTGACCAAGGAATCCACCCGCGAGCAGCGCCAGAAGGCCAACGCCCAGCGCAAGGAGCAGCTCCAGCAGGTGACCCTCTGGTGGCTGGACCGGATGGTCGCCGCCGAGGACGGGCTGACCGAGAAGTTGCTCTTCTTCTGGCACGGGCACTGGGCCACAAGCGCGCAGAAGGTCAAGTCGGCGCGGATGATGCTGGGCCAGTTGGACGCGCTGCGCCGCCACGGGCGCGGGCCGCTGACCCCGCTGGTCGCCGCGATGGTGCGCGACCCGGCTCTGATCGTCTGGCTGGACGGGCAGAAGAACACCCGCAAGGCGCCGAACGAGAACCTGGCGCGCGAGCTGATGGAGCTGTTCACCCTCGGCATCGGCGCCTACACGGAGGCCGACGTGAAGGCCGGCGCGCGGGCGTTGACCGGCTGGACTGTGGACCGGCGCTCCGGCGTCGCCCGCTTCGAGGCCAAGCGGCACGACCCCGGGGAGAAGACGATCCTGGGGCAGACCGGCCGCTTCGACGCCGAGGCGTACGCCGGACTGCTGGCCGCCCAACCGGCGGCGGCGACGTTCGTGGCCGGGCGGCTCTGGTTCCGCTACGCGGGCACCGACGTCCCGGCGCCGGACGGCCTGGCCGGCGCGGACACCGTGGCGACCCTGCGCACGCTGTTCTCGTCGCCGGCCTTCCCCCAGACCCGGGGAACCCTCGTGAAGCAGCCGGTGGAGTGGCTGGTCGGCGCGCTGCGACAGCTCGGCGTCCGGCCGTCCGCGCTGCCGGAGCAGCAGCGCAAGCAACTGCTCTCCGGCCTGAACGCGCTGGACCAGGTGCCGCTACGGCCGCCCAGCGTGGGCGGCTGGCCGGCCGGCGCCGCGTGGCTGACCACCTCCTCGTTGCAGGCCCGGCTCCGGATGGCCGGGATGCTCGCCGCCGCGGCCACCCCGGCGGTGCTGGCCCGGCTGAGCGCCGCGCCCGCCGCCGGCCGACCGGATGCCCTGGCCCGACTGCTTGTCGTCGACGGCTGGGGCGCCCGCACCCGGGCCGCCCTCGCACCGTTGGCCGGCGAGCCACGGAAGCTGCTGGCCGCCGGCCTGGTCAGCCCCGAGTACACAGTCAGCTGAGCGGAGGAGTCGAGAAATGGACGCCCTGACCCGACGCAGGTTCCTGCTCACCAGCGGGGTGGTCGGCGCGGGCGCGTTGGCCGCCGGCGCCGGCGCGTACGGCCTGCGGGACCTGTTGGACACCGCCGGAGACCGGGACCCGCAGTCGCGCACGCTGGTGCTGGTCACCCTGTACGGCGGCAACGACGGCCTGAACACAGTCATCCCGTACGGCGACCCGGCCTACCGGGCGGCCCGCCCCGAGCTGGCGTACCCCGACGGCGAGGTGCGGCGGCTGGACGACGACTTCGCCCTCAACCCGGCGCTGGCCGGACTGCACCAGCGCTGGTCGAGTGGCGGGCTGGCGATCGTGCGCGGGATCGGCTACCCGAAGCCGGATCGCAGCCACTTCCGGTCGATGGACATCTGGCACACCGCGCAACCGGACCGGCCGGGCAACACCGGCTGGCTCGGCCGCTGGCTGGACGGGGCGGGCGGCGACCCCCGGCTGGCGGTCTCGTTCGAGCCGGCGCTGCCGCCACTGCTGGCCGGGGCGCACAGCGCGGGCGCCGCCGTGCCGGTGACCGACCGCAAGGCCGCCAAGGGCCTGCCGGCGGAGACGCTCACCGCGTTCGCCGCCGCCGAGGCGGGCGAGTCGGCCGCCCGGGGACGCGCCGCCGCCTGCTTCGCCGACCTGCGGTCGGTGGACGAGATGATCCGCCAGGTACGCGACTCCGCAGCCACGGAGGCGGACGACCCGGACGGTGAGCAGGCCCCGGCGACGGCCACCGGCGGGGCGCGAACCCCGCTGGACGCGCAGCTGGACCTGGTCGCGCAGTGCGTGGAGGCGGAAGTGTCCACCCGGGTCTTCTCGGTATCGCTGGGCGGCTTCGACACGCATGCCGACGAGAAGCAGTTGCAGGCCGTTCTGCTGGGCCAGCTGGACCGGGCGTTGACCGGGTTCGCCGATCGGATGAGTCGCAGCGAGGCGGGCCGGAAGGTGGTGGTGGCGGTCTACTCCGAGTTCGGCCGCCGGGTCCGGGCCAATGCCTCGGACGGCACCGACCACGGCACCGCCTCCGACATGCTGCTGCTCGGCGCGGGGGTGCGCGGCGGCTGGCACGGGGACGCGCCCAGCCTCACCGACCTCGACGACGGCGACCTGAAATACACCACCGACTTCCGGGACGTCTACGCCACGCTGCTGGAGCGGGTGTTGGACACCGACCCGGGCCCGGTGCTGGCCGACTGGCGGGGACGACTCGACAAGCTGTTCTAGTCGTCCTCTTCCGGGTCCTGGTTGGCCGCCGCGCCCAGCACGAACGCCTGCATGGCCAGCTCGTCGCCGGCCGGTGAGACGAAGGCGGGCAGCTCGCGCGGCCCCAGCTCCTGCACGTACGACCAGAACAGGCGTACCGCCTCGGCGGGTGTGCCGGCCTCGATCGGCAGGTCGAGGCTCACCAGCCAGGTGCGCCGCGCCGGAGGCGGGCCGAGCTGGTCGGCCAGCGCCCGGAAGGCGGCCGGTTCCAGTGCGGTGACCGGCCCGTCGAGGGTGAGCAGGTCGGTAGGCACCGGTTCGTCGAAGGCCCGCCGGGTGTACGTCACGACGAGCGTCCCCGGCTCGACGTCGGACTGCGGATCGTCCGGGTCCTCGGAATGCCGCCGCGACGGCGCGGTGACCCGCCCGAGGGCCACCAGTCGCGGCGGCGCGTCGGCCAGCACCGCCACCCGGTCACCGTGGCCGGGGCGGCCGACGTCGGTCAGCCCGGTCAGCTCCAGGGTGTCGTGATGCACGAGCCGCTCGGCCTCGTAACGCTCGGCCGGCAGCAGCACCGCCCAGGTGCCCTGCCCGTCGGCGTGGCCGGCCGCACCGGCCCGGTACGCGGTCTCGGTCGTCATGCCTGCCATCCCATCACGACGCCGGTCAGCGGGTGACGTGACAGCCGACGATGTGATCGTCGACCATCCCGGTGGCCTGCATGAGGGCGTACGCGGTGGTCGGGCCGACGAATCGGAAGCCGCGCTTCTTGAGTGCCTTGGCCATGGCCGTCGACTCTCCGGTGATCGGCGCCAGCTCGGCGAACGAGGCGGGGCGGGCCGGCCGGCGCTCCGGCGCGAACGACCACAGCAGCGCGGACAGCCCGTCGGGCAGCTCCAGCGCGGCGCGGGCGTTGGCGATCGCCGCCTCGATCTTGGCCCGGTTGCGGACGATGCCGGCGTCGGCGAGCAGCCTGGTCACGTCGGCGTCGCCGTAGCCGGCCACGGTGGCGATGTGGAACTCGTCGAAGGCCAGCCGGAACGCCGGGCGTTTGCGCAGAATGGTCAGCCAGGACAGGCCGGACTGGAACGCCTCCAGGGTCATCCGCTCGTAGAGCGCGTCGTCGCCGCGCAGCGGCCGCCCCCACTCGGTGTCGTGGTAGACGGCGTAGTCGGGGGTGCTCGCCCCCCAGGCGCAGCGGGCCAGCCCGTCGGCACCGATCACCAGGTCACTCACGTCGCACACGCTAGGCCATCGCACCGACAGCCCCGCACGCTCGGGCCTACCCGGCGGTCGGCACGGTCAGGGCAGTCGGCCCTGCTCGACCAGACGGCCGAACCTCTTGAGCGCCTGGGTGAGGCCCAGCTTGGAGCCGGGCCAGAGCACCGGCCACGCCAGCCGACCGGCCCGGCCGCCCGGCAGGTGGAACCACTCGTGCCAGACGACCTGTGTGCGGGTCTCACCGAGTTGGGTGCAGCGCAGGACACCGGGGCCACGCAGCACCTGACCGTGGTGCACCACGCCGATCTCGTACGGCTCGTCGACCCGGACCACCCGCATCTCGTCGCGCAGTGTCGCCCGGCCGAGCGCGGTCACCGCCTCGATCCGGCTGCCCTCGCGCCCATCGCCCTCGACGACCCGGACCCGGGTGAACGGGATCCAGTCCGACTGCCGTTCCCAGGCGAGCAACGCGGCGAAGACCCGGGCCGCCGGGGCGTTCACAATGACCGTGGCGGTCACCTCACCGGCGCCGGGTTGGGCCGCCTCCCGAAGATCATCAGCGCCCTCCGGGCCGGTCACACCGACTCCGACCGGACCACCGTGCCGTGCTGTCCGGCACCGCCGGCCGGCTCGTCCTGTGCCGGCTCGTCGTCGGCCGGCGTGCGGTCGGTCGGCTCCTCAGCGGCCGGCGTGCGGGAGGCCGGCTCACCGGCGGTCGGCTCGTCGTCGGTCGGCTCACTGTCGGCCGGGGCCACGCCGTCCGAGTCGGCAGCCGAGGAGGTGGCGGTGGGCAGGGCGTCCGCCCCGGCCGCTGCCGTACCCGCGTCGACCGGCACCGCTGCCGCGGCCGGCTCCGCCGTGGTCGGGCCCGGCACCGCCCCGGCGGCCTGCTCCCGGGCCTGGCGCAGCACGTCCGCATCGTCGGTGCGACCCTCGCGCAACGCGACGACCTCCGCCTCCAACACGTTGATGAGCTCCGACTTGTAGCCGATGTCGTAGGCGGCACGACGCATCGCCTGGTCGACCTGCGCCATCCGGTACCCGCGCAACCCGGTGTCGAAACGGACCGCGCCCACATCGGATTCCCGCAGTGGCCGGGTGCCCGGAAGCGGGATGGCCTGCGAATCCGGTTCGGTCGGCGTGAGCCCGGGATCGCGGCCACTGACCAACACCGTCACGCCGAAAACCACCGCCGCGACAGTCAATGCCACGACCAGGAGGAGCAGAAGCTGACCCATGCACTGATCGTGGCACGACAGCCGGCTGGGAGCGACCCCACCACCCCGATCACCATCGACGCCCGCGCCCGACCAACGGACCGGCCGACCGACCGGCTAGCGTCGGTGGCGGCCGGAGCGGCGGCGACGGTGCGGACAGTCGGGAGGCGTCATGGCCGGGGCACTTCGGCTTGGTGGGCGGACGTTCGCCCCGGGTGAGCTGGTGGTGATGGCCATCGTCAACCGCACACCGGACTCGTTCTTCGACCGGGGCGCGACCTTCGCCGCCGACAGCGCGCTGCGCGCCGTCGAGCGGGCGGTCGACGAGGGCGCGGCGATCATCGACATCGGCGGGGTCAAGGCGGGGCCGGGCGTCGACGTGGACGTGGCAGAGGAGATCCGGCGGACGGTGGACACCATCGCCGCCGTACGGGCCGCGTTCCCGGAGGTGGTCATCTCCATCGACACCTGGCGCGCCGAGGTCGCGACGGAGGCCGTGGCGGCCGGCGCGGACCTGCTCAACGACACCTGGTCGGGCGTCGACCCGGCGCTCGCCCGGGTCGCGGCGAGCAGCGGCGCCGGCCTGGTCTGCTCGCACGCAGGCGGGCTGGTCCCCCGGACCAGGCCGCACCGGGCCGCCTTCGACGACGTGGTCACCGACGTGGTCGCGACGGTGACCGGGCTCGCCGAGCGCGCGGTGGCGGCGGGGGTACGCCCCGACGGGATCCTCATCGACCCGGCGCACGACTTCGGCAAGAACACCAGGCACTCCCTGGAGATCACTCGGCGGCTGGACGAGCTGACCGCTACCGGGTGGCCGGTGCTGGTGGCGCTCTCCAACAAGGACTTCGTCGGCGAGACGCTAGACCTGCCGGTGGCCGAGCGGCTGGAGGGCACCCTCGCCGCGACGGCGGTCTCCGCCTGGTTGGGCGCTCGGGTGTTCCGGGCCCACCAGGTGGGGCCCACCCGTCGGGTGCTGGACATGGTCGCCTCGATCCGCGGCGACCGCCCGCCGACGGCGACCCGACGAGGTCTGGCCTGAGTCGTCCGGTCGCGGTAACCGACGTGAACGGCAGGCAGAGCGGCACGAACGCCGGAGGTCGCGGCGCTCAGGTCCAGCGCAGGATGTTCCTACGCCAGGCGTAGAGGATGCCGAGGGCGAGCACCGCCACGAACACCGCCATCTCCACCACCGTGACCAGGCCGAAGCCCGGCCGATCGAAGACCACCGCCCACGGGAAGAGGAACACCGCCTCGACCGCGAACAGCACGTACAGGTAGGCGTAGACGTAGTAGCGGATCTGCATCTGCGCCCAGTCCGCGCCGACCGGGTCGAGCCCGCACTCGTAGCTGGTCCGCTTGCCGAACGGGTCGGCCGGACGGGCGGGACGTAACACCCGGTTGGCCGAGAACGCCGTCACAAAGAACAGGACACTGACGAGCAGCAAGAGCCCGAGCGTCGCGTACGAGCCCAGGTAACCGTCCACGTCGGGAGCCTACCGCCCGCCCGGACAGGCCGTCCCAAACACGTTACGGATTTGTTTCCGGGCGGGACTAGTGCTCCCAGGCAACTGTTAACGAACATTGGACTTCCACCCATGGCACCGGAGGACAGATGGCCCGCGTGAAGGTATCGCCCGATCGCCGGGCTGCGGGGCGGCGTCCCGCGCCCCTGCTGGCGACCTCGCTCACGCTCGGGCTGCTCGCGGCGCTCGTCGGCGCTCCGGCCCTCGCCAGTGCCGCGGTGCCGCGTACCCACCCGATCGCCGCCGTGACGGAGTCGGCGCCCGACCCCGATCCGGACCCGGAGACCTCCCCGGCGGAGGAGCCCACCCCGACCGAGGATCCGGGCGGCGATCCCGTGCCGACCCACCCGGCCCCGGAGACCACCGCGCCGCCACCGGAGACGACGCCGCCTCCGCAGACCACCCCGCCGAACGTGCCACCGGCGCCGACCACCACCGCTCCCGCTCCGGCCGGCAGCACCCGGCCGCCGACGCTGGGGCCGCCGGCTCCCCCGGTACGGCCGCCCGCGCCGGGTGGCACGCAGGCGCCGGCGCCCAGTCCGCTCGGCGTGCAGGTGACCACCGAGGACGTCACCCTGCCCGAGGCGTACTGGAACGCGGCCAGCACCACCACCACGCTGCGGGTCACCGTGGCGAACACGGGCACCGTCGCGCAGCGGGTGCGACTCTCGTACACCCTGCCGGCCGGGCTGAGTGACGCCGGGACGAAGGGGTGCGTCGCCGCGGGCGGTGGCGCGTACCGCTGCGGGGCCTGGACGGCCGAGGCGGGCGTCCGGTTCAGCAGCGTGGTACGGCTGCGGGTCGCGGGCGACGCCTGGGAGCGGATGCCGATCAGCGGCTCCGTGCAGGTCGTCGCGGACGCGCCGGGGATGCCCGGCGAGGCGGCCGACGACCAGGGCTTCGCGGTGCTGTTTCCGCCCGGCCCGCCGGTACCCGGGATCGCACTGGCCGCCGACGAGGTCGCGTTCGACATCAGCGGCGCGGCGAGCACCCTCGCGGTGCGGCTGGTCAACACCGGCACGGTGGACGCCGCCGGCCTGGTGGAGGTGATCCTGCCGGCCGGGGTGAGCGTGCCGACCCCACCGGTGGGTTGCGTCGTGGTCGAGGCGTCCCGCACCCGGTGCGACGCGGGCCTGCTGGCGGCCGGCGAGACCCGCGAGCTGCGGCTGCCGGTGGAGGCGACCGCCCAGGCCCAGCGGGAGGCGCCGCTGTCCGGGGCGGTGATCGGTCAGCTCGACCCGCGCAACGGCGCGACCCGGCGGGTGCAGATGAGCTTCCGCATCACCGCGGCGGCCGCGCTGGCGACACCCGTCGTCTCGCCGCCCGCGCCGACCGGCTCCCAGGGCGTACTCCCGGCGGGCGCCACCACCGACGACGACGGCGGCATGACCTCGGTGCAGCGCACCGCGGTCATCCTGATCGCGGTCTCCGCGCTGCTGGTGGTGCTTGCCCTCACGCTGGCGACCACCTCGCTGCGCCGCCGGTTCGGCGGGTCGGCGGCCGAGCCCGCGGCTCCGCCCGCCGACTGACCGATCGACGACCCTGGCCGTCACCGGTCGGGGTCGCGGGCCAGCCGGTGACGGTGATCTGAATTACGGCGGGCGGGGCGAAACCCCGCAATGCCGGGCAAATCTTACGTTGATCGGGTCTCAGTCGGCGGACCTCCGGGGAGGGTCGGGGGTCCGTTCGACGTAGGCTCTCACTGAGGAACGACAGCGGACCGGGCCAGCCTGGGGCGGTGCGGTGGAACGTTGCGTCAAGGAGGTCCCGTGGCCGGGCAGGGCGAGGTCCCGCAGTCGCGAACGAAGGTGGCACAGTGACCAAGCAGATCCGTCAACTCGACCGGGTGGTCATCCGGTTCGCCGGCGACTCCGGCGACGGCATGCAGTTGACAGGCGACCGGTTCACCTCGGAGACGGCGCAGCTCGGCAACGACATCTCCACGCTGCCGAACTTCCCCGCCGAGATCCGGGCTCCCGCCGGCACCCTGCCCGGCGTGTCGAGCTTCCAGGTGCACTTCGCCGACTACGACATCCTCACGCCGGGCGACGCGCCGAACGTGCTGGTGGCGATGAACCCGGCCGCGCTCAAGGCCAACCTTGCCGACCTGCCGCGCGGCGCGGACATCATCGTCAACACCGACGAGTTCACCAGGCGAAACCTGGCCAAGGTCGGCTACCAGACCAGTCCGCTCGACGACGACTCGCTGGCCGGCTACGTCGTGCACCCGGTGGCGCTGACCTCGATGACTGTCGGGGCGCTCGCCACGTACGAGGTGTCCAAGAAGGACGCCGAGCGGTCGAAGAACATGTTCGCCCTCGGCCTGCTCTCCTGGATGTACTCGCGACCGTACGAGTCGACCCTGCGCTTCCTGGAGCGCAAGTTCGCCGCCCGTCCCGAGCTGGTCGCCGCGAACGTGGCCGCCTTCAAGGCCGGCTGGAACTTCGGCGAGACCACCGAGGACTTCGCGGTCCGGTACGAGGTCAAGCCGGCCAAGATGCAGCCGGGCACCTACCGCAACATCACCGGCAACGCCGCGCTGTCGCTCGGCCTGGTCGCCGCCGGGGTCCGCTCCGGGCTGCCGGTCTTCCTCGGGGCTTACCCGATCACGCCGGCGTCGGACATCCTGCACGAGCTGAGCAAGCACAAGCGCTTCGGTGTGCTGACCATGCAGGCCGAGGACGAGATCGCCGCGGTCGGAGCCGCGCTGGGCGCGTCGTACGGCGGGGCTCTGGGCGTGACCACCACGTCCGGTCCGGGTGTGGCGCTCAAGAGCGAGACGATCTCCCTTGCGGTGGCGTTGGAGCTACCGCTGGTGATCGTGGACGTGCAGCGGGCCGGCCCGTCGACCGGTATGCCGACCAAGACCGAGCAGGCCGACCTCAACATGGCGCTCTACGGGCGGCACGGCGAGGCGCCGGTCGCGGTGATCGCGCCGAAGTCACCGTCGGACTGCTTCTTCGCGGCGTTGGAGGCGGCCCGGATCGCGCTTACCTACCGCACGCCGGTGATCCTGCTGTCGGACAACTACGTGGCGAACGGCTCCGAGCCGTGGCTGCTGCCCGACGTCGAGTCGCTGCCCGACCTGCGGGTGGAGTTCGCCACCGAGCCCAACGGCGACGACGGCACCACCTTCCTGCCCTACCTGCGCGATCCGGAGACCCTGGCCCGGCCGTGGGCGATCCCCGGCACGGCGGGGCTGGAGCACCGGATCGGCGGCCTGGAGAAGGCCGACAAGACCGGCGACATCTCGTACGACCCGGCGAACCATGACTTCATGGTGCGTACCCGGGCCGCCCGCATCGAGACGATTCCGGTGCCGGACATCGAGGTGGAGGACCCGGACGGCGACGCCCGGGTGCTGGTGCTGGGCTGGGGCTCGACGTACGGCCCGATCGGCGCGGCCTGCCGCGGAGTGCGCCAGCGTGGGCTGTCCATCGCCCAGGCGCACCTGCGGCACCTCGCCCCGATGCCGGCCAACCTCGGCGAGGTGCTGCGCTCCTACGACAAGGTGGTCATCCCGGAGATGAACCTGGGCCAGCTGGCCCACGTCATCCGGGCCCGCTACCTGGTCGACGCGATCAGCTACAACCAGGTCCGCGGTCTGCCGTTCACGGCCGCCGAGCTGGAGACGACGCTGGAAGAGGTCCTGAAGAATGTCTGAGCCTGTCGCCCTCAAGCTCACCGCCAAGGACTTCAAGTCCGACCAGGAGGTGCGCTGGTGCCCCGGGTGCGGTGACTACGCGATCCTGGCGGCCATCCAGCAGTTCATGCCGGAGTTGAACATCCCCCGCGAGCGGACGGTGTTCGTCTCCGGGATCGGCTGCTCGTCGCGTTTCCCGTACTACATGAACACGTACGGGATGCACTCGATCCACGGCCGCGCCCCGGCGATCGCCACCGGCCTGTCGGTGTCCCGGCCGGACCTGTCGGTCTGGGTGGTCACCGGTGACGGCGACGCGCTGTCCATCGGCGGCAACCACCTGATCCACGCGCTGCGGCGCAACGTCAACCTCAAGATCCTGCTGTTCAACAACCGGATCTACGGCCTGACCAAGGGTCAGTACTCGCCGACGTCCGAGGTCGGCAAGGTCACCAAGTCGACGCCGGCCGGCTCGGCCGACGCGCCGTTCAATCCGCTCTCGCTCGCTCTCGGCGCGGAGGCCAGCTTCGTCGGTCGCACCATCGACTCCGACCGCAAGCACCTGCAGTCCGTGCTGCGGGCCGCCGCGGAGCACGAGGGCTCGGCCTTCGTGGAGATCTACCAGAACTGCAACATCTTCAACGACGGGGCGTTCGAGCAGCTCAAGGACCCGTCCACCCGGGACGACTACCTGATCCGCCTGGAGCACGGGCAGCCGATCACCTTCGGCGCCGACGGGCAGTTCTGCGTGGTGCACCCGCCTGGCGCGTTCGGCCTGGAGGTTCGGGAGACCAGCTCGGTCCGCCCGGAGGAGATCGTCGTGCACGACGCGACGGTCACCGACCCGGCGTACGCGTTCGCGCTGTCCCGGCTGCCCGGCCTGGACCTGCGCAACACCCCGATCGGGGTGTTCCGGTCGGTGGACCGGCCGTCCTACGACAGCGTGGTCCAGGATCAGCTCGCGGCCGCCAGGGCGACGGTCACCGAGACCCCCGAGCAGCAGCTCGCCGGCCTGCTGGGCAGCGGCGACACCTGGACGATCCTCTGACCTGTCCGATCTGAACGACAGCGGCCGTCCCCGATACCCGGGGGCGGCCGCTCTCGTCGTACCGGTGCTGCTTCAGCGCTGGGCGGAGGCGGGGGTCCAGAGGTTGTCGATCTCCTTCTCGGTTGCCGCGAGGCTCGCCTCGTGCAGCGGGATCAACTCAGACATCGCCGGCACCGAGGGTGCCAGGGTCAGCTCGGTGCTGATGAAGCGCGGCTCAAGGCCGGTCATCGACAGGCCGTGCGGGAGCCACTGCTCGGCGTGGTCCCAGCCGTGGCGCGGGGTGCCCTCGCCGTAGCCGCCGCCCCGGGTGGCCAGCACCACGAACTCGCGGCCGCCGAGCAGACCCTCCTGCGTCGTCGGGTCGTAGGTGACACCGGCGACGACCAGGTGGTCGACCCAGGACTTGACGCTGCTGGGGGCGCCGTAGTTGTAGAGCGGCAGGCCGAGCAGCACCACGTCGGCCTGCTTCACCTCGTCGACGAGTCGCAGGCTGAGTTCCCAGGACTCGCGCTGGGCCGGGGTGTGCTGGTCCGGAGGCGTCATCCGCGCCAGCCCGCCGTGCGAGTCCAGGTGCGGCAGCGGCTCGGCGCCCAGATCACGGTAGGTCACCGTGCCGTCGGGGTGTGCCGCGCGCCAGGCGGCGGCGGCGCGGGCGGTGAGTTGCCGGCTGACCGACCAGTCGCCCCGGATGCTCGAATCGATATGCAACAGGTTCATGATTCCTCCTCCAAGGATCGTCTGTGTGGCGTCAACTATTTATAGCAGGCAGATGTTCCGACGCGTCGGTAGACTGGGTCACATGTCCGCCCTGCCGCTGGATCCCTCGGAGCACCGCTCCGGTGCCCTGCTGGATCACCTGGCCCGGCGGATGCGACTGCGGGCCGAGTCGGTGCTGGCACCGCTGGGCCTGCGGCCCCGGCATCTGGTCGCGCTCACGGTGCTGCGCGCGGGCGGGGGCACCAGTCAGCAGGCGCTCGCCAGCACCCTCGAGATGGACAGCACCAACATCGTCGGGCTGCTCAACGACCTCGAAGCGAAGGATCTGGTCGAGCGGCGGCGGTCACCCCAGGACCGTCGACGACATGTCGTCGAACTCACCGAAGATGGGGCGAAACGCCTCAAAGAGGCGGAATGCGCCCTCGCGGGTGCCGAGGACGAGGTGTTGGGGGCGTTGAAGCCCGCCGAGAGGGAGACGCTCTACGAGCTGCTCCGGCGCGCCGCCACCACGACACCGATCAGCTGCACCGAGGCGCTCATCGAGGAACCCGACGCCTGCTGACGCGCGAGCGTCAGGCCGTCGTCGCGGACTGCGGGCGGTCGTCGCGGACGTGCACCAGCATGTCGCCGGTCTCGATCACCGCACCGGCCCGGTCGGCCAGGGTGACCACCTTGCCCCGCCGGACCAGGGCGATCACCAGCGAGTCCAGCTCGCGCGGCGAGCGACCCACCTCGTCCCGCTCTGCGGAGCGCATCGCCAGCGCCATGCCCTGCCCCGGGGTGAGCAGGTCCTCCACCACGTCGATCAGCGGCGGCGCCGAGGTCGACAGGCCGAGCAGGCGGCCGGCGGTCGCCGACGAGACGATCACGTGGTGCGCGCCGCTCTGCTTGAGCAGCGGGGCGTTCTCCGCCTCCCGCGCCGCCGCGATGATCCGGACCTGCCCGGCGGTGAGCTGCCGTACGGTAAGCGCCACCAGCACCGACGCGTCGTCGCTGTCGGTCGCGATGATCACGGCCTTCGCGGTCTTGACATGCGCCTCGTTGAGCACCGACGACCGCGTCGCCGAACCCTCGATCGCCACCAGCCCGGCCGACGTGGCCTGCCGCAGCGCGACGCTGCTGCGCTCCACCACCACGATCCTCGACCGATCCAGGCCGTTCTCCATCAGGGCATTGACCGCGCTGCGGCCCTTCGTGCCGTAGCCGCAGATGATGACGTGGTCCTTCACGACTCTCCTCCACCGCGACAGGCGACGGCCGGTCCGGTACTGCTCGGTCAGGACTTCCAGGGTGGTGCCGACCAGGATGATCAGGAAGAGCACCCGGGCCGGGGTGACGAACAGGACGTTTACCAGCCGGGCCGACGGCGCGGCCGGGGTGATGTCCCCGTAGCCGGTGGTGGAGAGCGAGACGACCGCGTAGTAGAAGCAGTCGAGCAGGGTGAGGCCGTCCTCGTTGACGTCGCGGTAGCCGTCCCGGTCCAGGTAGACCGCCGCTACCACGGCGAAGACCAGGCCCAGGGCGGCAGCGAGCCGGAGGCTCAGCGCGCTCAGTGGGCCCCGGCGCTGCGCGGGAAAATGGATCACCGTCGAACCTGTTCCGCCGCCGTCGCCTGCACGACCACAACATAGCGGGTACGCCGCGGACTGCACGCCCGGGTCGCGCCGACGAACCACCGCCAACGGCCGACCCGACCCGCAGGGGTCGGTAGGCAGGGCCGACAACCGGCATGATGGGGGTGTTCCTCCGACGACGACCGCGAGAGTGAGGTCCGCATGTCGTTGCTGCGACGCGTGATCGGTGGGGTGCTGCGCCGGCTGCGCCAGAGTCAGGGCCGCACACTGCGCGAGGTGGCCGCGTCCGCAGGGGTCTCCGTGCCCTACCTGTCGGAGGTCGAGCGGGGCCGCAAGGAGGCCTCGTCGGAGGTGCTCGCGGCGATCTGCCGGGCACTCGGCATCCACCTGTCCGACCTTCTCGAAGAGGCCCGCGACGACCTGCGCCGGGTCGAACGGCGCGCCCCCGCCGCGCCCCGGGCGGCGCTGGCCCGGCTGGAGCGGGTGCCGTCGGCGCGCACCGAGACCGGTTCGAGCTTCCGGATCGGCTTCCAGCCGAGTGGGTCGACGCCACCCGTGGCCGCCGTCCCGGCCCCCGTCCGGCAGCCGGTCGGGCCGGTGCTGCGGCTGGGCGGGCAGATCCTGCATGTCGGCGGTCCGGCATCGCCGGTCGGGTCGACAGTCGGCGGGGCAGGGCTACGGGTCCGGCTGATCGCCTCCGCGCCGGCCGGGCGCCCCGGCCCGCGTACCTCCAAGATGCTGGCCTGCCGCCGGGCCCGGGCGGGCCGGCGGCGACTGACCCTGGTGTAGGCCGGCCGGGTTCTGCCCTGGGCGGATCTGCCGGCGGCAGAATCCCTGGCCAGCGGCCGGGCGTCGTCGCACGCTGGAGGGGCCGGTCCCCCGGGCGGTCCCCCGCCCGCCGGCGCGGTGGAGGGCGGCGACGGATGATCGGGTACGGCGTGCTGATGCGGGACGGCGGGCAGCCGACCTTCGGTGATCAGGTGTTCGAGCGGCTGCTGCGGGAGCGGATCGTCTTCCTCGGCACCGAGGTGACCGAGGAGTCGGCCAACCAGATCTGCGCGCAGATCCTGCTGCTCGCCGCCGAGGACGCCGACCGGGACATCTACCTCTACATCAACTCGCCGGGCGGCTCGGTGAGCGCCGGAATGGCCGTGTACGACACGATGCGCTACGTCCGCAACGACGTGGCGACGCTGGCGCTCGGGTTCGCCGGCTCGATGGGGCAGTTCCTGCTCTGCGCGGGCGCGGCCGGCAAGCGGTACGCGCTGCCGCACTCGCGGATCATGATGCACCAGCCGTCCGGCGGGATGGGCGGCACCGCCTCGGACATCACCATCCAGGCGGAGAACATGCTGCACGTGAAGCGGACCATGCAGGAGCTGATCGCCCAGCACAGCGGACGGACACTGGACGAGATCCAGCAGGACTGGGACCGGGACCGGTGGTTCACCGCCGAGCAGGCCCGGGAGTACGGCCTCATCGACCGGGTGCTCGCCCGAGCCGACCAACTGCCGGCGGACTGACCCGAGGTGGCCAGGCACCCCCGGGTGGTGCCCGTTGGTTAGGGTCACGTCTATGCGTCGACTGATCCCTACCCTTTCGATTGCCCTCGCCGCCGCCCTCGTGGCCGGTTGCGGCACCACCTCCGGCGACACCGGAGGGTCGGGCCCCTCCGCCGGACCCTCCGCCGCTCCGGCAACGTCCAAACTCGAACCGACCGCCGCCGTCCGGCAGGCCATGGAGCGCAGCCTCGCCGGCACGGTCACCATGGACGCCTCGGTCAAGGCCGGCAACCAGTCGATCACCCTCAGCGGCAAGATGGACCCCGCTGCCAAGACCATCCACGTCACCGGGAACGCCCCGGAGCCGATCGAGGCCCGGCTGATCGGCGACGCCGCCTACATCAAGTCGGACTCGCTCGACGGCAAGAAGCCCTGGATGAAGATCGACCTCAGCAAGCTCCGGCCGACCAGCTCGCTGCGCCAGTCGTTCGACCTCAAGGCGCAGACCGGCATCATCGGCGGCATCGTGACCACCCAGGAAGTGAGCCCCGGCCACTACAGCGGCACCGCCGACCTCAACAAGGCCGCAGAGGCCGCCGGCACCGACGGCGGAATGCGCGACGGCCTGGAGTCCACCGCCAAGCTGGCGAAGGATCCGAAGGCGATCCCCTTCGAGGCGACCGTCGACGGCGACGGTCGGCTCACGGCGCTGTCCTACACGATCGCCACGAAGAAGGTCGGCGATCTCGTCACCGACATGAAGATGAGCGGCTTCGGCGAGCAGGTCTCGGTTATCGCCCCGCCTGCCGGTGACACCGAGCCGGCCTCCGCGGAGATGTACAAGTTCCTCTGACCCCACGACGACGCGGTGCCCTCCGGACGATCCGGAGGGCACCGCTGTTTGCGGGGCTCTGCTGCGGACGGCGCGGTAACGTTTCGCCGCGCTGTCTCGTCCTTGGGGTGACAACCACAAGGAGGATCCATGTTCGCCGCTTACGTGACAGTCACCATCATCGCTTCGGTCTTCACCGCCATCGCCGCGGTCACCTACCTGATCGGCCACGACTATCCCAAGGCCCAGGCGGACATGAAGCGCGTGCCTCATTCGTGGCTGCCGGTGCTGGGCCTGCTGCTGGCGGCGGGCTCGGCGGGGCTGGTGGTCGGGTTCGCCGTGCCGCTGCTGGGCACACTCGCCGCCGTGGGTCTCGTGCTGTACTTCGTCGGCGCGCTGATCGCGCACCTGCGGGTGGGGTCCCGCAAGCTCGTGGGCTGGGCGGTCTTCTTCGTCACCGTGCTGGCCGCGCTGGCCGTGAACCTGGCCTACCGCTTCTAGATGGGCTTCTAGAAACCCTGCTCCGCTACGCGTACGAGCCGATCGGTGTGGCGTCGTCGCGGGTGGGGCCGACGGCGAGGCGGTCCCCGATGGTGCGCTGGAACTCCTGGAAGGCGGTCAGTTCGGTGAGGCCGTCGCCGTCGACCACGTGGACGAAGGTGACCCCGTCAGCCAGCCGGAAGGCGCTGTACCGCAGGCCGGGCGGTGCCGAGGCCGCCAGTTCGGCGAAGACGTCCTCGATCAGACGCTGGTTCTCGTCTGCCGCTTCGGGCTTGGTCTGGTAGCGGATCACTGTGGCGCTCATCGGGCCCCTCCCTGCTGGTTTCGCTGTCACTGGTACTGACCGCGCGTAACCCGGAAACTCATCGCCACGATTACTCCGGCCCTCCGCCGCTGTCAGTACCAGTGACAGCGACCTTCTGGGGGACCCTCGTGAGCAGCAAGGAACGGACGACCGTCGAGCAGCGCTGGGTACTGGGCCTGACCTCGATCGGCTCGTTGATGGTGGCGCTCGACGTCCTGGTGGTAGCGGCAGCACTGACCACCATCAGGCAGGATCTCGGCGCCTCGATCGAACAACTGGAATGGACGGTGAACGCGTACAGCCTCAGCTTCGCGGTGCTGTTGATGACCACGGCAGCCATCGGTGACCGGTGGGGCCGGCGTCGAACGTTCGCGGCCGGCCTCGCCCTCTTCTCCATCGCCTCGGTCGCCTGCGCGCTGGCGACATCGGTGCCGTGGCTGATCGTCGCCCGCACCTTCCAGGGCATGGGCGCCGCCGTCGTGATGCCGCTCGCGATGGGCCTGCTCGGCGCCGCCTTCCCACCCGAACGCCGCGGCTGGGCGATCGGCATCTTCAGCGGTCTCACCGGCCTGGCCGTGCTGGGCGGCCCGATGATCGGTGGCGCCGTGACCGAGGGCCTGGCCTGGCAGTGGATCTTCTGGATCAACCTGCCGGTAGGAGCGCTCGCCATCCCGCTCGTCCTCCGCAAGATCCCCGAGAGCTGGGGAGCGGCTCGCCGGGTGGACCTCCGCGGCGGCGTCCTGATCGCCCTGGCTGTCCTCGGCCTGGTCTGGGGCGTGGTCCGCGGCGAGGTGGCGGGCTGGGCCAGCATCGAGGTGACTGGCTCGTTCGTCCTCGGAGCCCTGCTGTTGTTGGCGTTCCTGGCCTGGGAGCGTCGCGCCCCGCAGCCGATGGTGCCGCTGTTCTACTTCCGCTCGAGGGCGTTCTCGGCCGGCAATGCGGCCGGTTTCTTCCTCACCGCGGCTCTCTACGGCGCGGTGTTCTTCCTCGCCCAGTTCATGCAGACCGCTTTCGACTCCGGCCCGCTGAAGGCCGGGCTGCAGCTTCTGCCCTGGACCGCCACGCTCTTCCTGGTAGCGCCGATCGCGGGCCGCTTGGTAGACAGGATCGGTGAACGCCCGCTCGTCGTGACGGGACTGGCCCTGCAGGCGGTCGGCATGTTCTGGATCAGCCAGGTCACCAAGGGCCCTATCGAGTACTCCGAGCTGGTGCTGCCTCTGATCGTGGCCGGTTGCGGCGTTTCCATGGCGATGCCTGCGACGCAGAGCGCCAGCGTCGGTGCACTGCCACGCGAAGCCGTCGGAATCGCCTCCGGCGTCTACACCATGATGCGGCAGCTCGGTGGCGTCGTCGGAGTCGCAGTCCTGGCCGCGGTGTTCGCCGCCGCCGGCGGCTACGAGTCCTTCACGACGGGATTCACCCGGGCCTTGGCCGTGTGCGGCGTGCTGTCATTGCTCGGAGCACTCTCCGGACTCGGCATCGTCGTACGACCGGATCCCGGTTCGAGGGCTCTGGTTGCCCGTCAGGAGCCGATCGAGGAGATGCTGTGAACCTGGAGGACGAGTTCGCGCAGTACCGGGGTGAGCTGGTCGCGCACTGCTACCGGATGCTCGGCTCACTGCACGACGCGGAGGACGCGGTGCAGGAGACGTACCTACGTGCGTGGCGGGGATTCGCAGACTTCGAGCAGCGCTCATCGGTGCGGACCTGGCTCTACCGGATCGCCACCCGGGTCTGCCTGAACGCGTTGCAGCACAGCAGCCGCCGGATGGTGCCGTCAGCGTTGGGTGCTCCTGGCACCGATCCCGACGACCTGGAGGCACAGGCGCTGGAGGCGACCTGGCTGGAGCCGTTCCCGGATCTCCTGCTGAACGCCGACCCGGCCCTGGTGGTGGGGACCCGGCAGAGCCTCAGGCTGGCGATGGTTGCCGCGTTGCAGCACCTGCCACCGCGGCAGCGCGCAGTACTGATCCTGCGGGAGGTCCTCGCATGGCAGGCGTCCGAGGTGGCGGATCTGCTCGAGACGACGACGGCAGCGGTGAACAGTTCACTCCAGCGAGCGCGGGCGGAACTGGCCAGGCTCGCACCGGCCGAGGACCAGTTCAGCGAACCAGACGAGCCCGCCCGCCGTGCGCTTCTCGACCAGTACGCCACGGCCTTCGAGAAGACCGATCTGGTCGCGTTGGAGGGCTTACTGACCCAGGACACCAGGTGGGAGATGCCGCCGATTCCCACCTGGTTCGACGGTCGCAAGGACGTACTGCGTCTGCTGACGGCGAAGCTGCTGCCGGGAGAGGGACGGCGCATCATGGTGGAGACGTCCGCGAACGGGCAGCCCGCGTTCGCCTGCTACACCCGCGGACGGGACGGCGCCTTCCACGCGCACACCTTGCAGGTGCTGACACTGACCAGGGCCGGCGTCTCCGCGGTGCTGTCGTTCCACCGGGCCGACCTGTTCCCCCTCTTCGGACTGCCGATCGACAGGCGTCCGCAGGAGTAAAGGCCCGCCCGGGGGTTGGGATGACACCGTAGGCACGGCGTGGTGGGATACCGCGCATGGCCGAATCGCATGCCCCGGTCCTGGAGATGTTGTGGGAGGCGCACGACCCCAGCGAGACGCTGAGTGGAAGGTTCGGCTTCAGCGACGGTGACTCGGCGAGCCGATGGATAGCCGACGCGCTCGACGAGCACTGGGGTGTTCGAGTCGATTCCTGCGAGCGGATCGTGATGAGCAGCGGCAACGCGCTCGCCTGGGTCGACACGCCGGCTGGCCGGATGCTCGCGAAATGGTCGGTGGTGCCCGACCGTTTCCCACGGCTGGCGGCGATCGCGCGCCTCACGAGCTGGCTGGACGGCCAGGGTCTCCCGGTCTCGGCGCCAATCCCGGCGCGGGACGGCAGCCTTCAGATCGAAGCCTGTCACGTCTCGGTGGGTCTGCAGCGGGTGATCACGGGCGAGCTCCTCGACACCGCCGACCCCGCCCAGGTGTGGGCGGCCGGCGCGCTCCTGGCCCGGCTGCAGGAGGCGCTGAAACCCTGCCCGCATCCCGACCCGGATCCCGCCTCCACCTACTCCGTACCCGCCGAGCCGCTGGCGGATCGGGTCATCGGCTGGCTCGACAGGCACACCGAGCAGGTGCCAACGACCGTCCGCGATGCCCTGCGTGGTCTGGTCGCCGCCGCCCCCGCCGACCCGTTGCCACGGCAGCTCCTGCACTCCGACTTCCGGGCGGCCAACATTCTGTGCGTCGGAACCGAGATCGTCGCGGTTCTGGACTTTGAGGAGGCCCAGCAGGACCACCCGGTCGTCGAGTTGGCTCGGTCGGCGGTCCTGCTCGGCACCCGCTACCACGACTGGGGGCCGGTGCCGGTCGCCGTGCACGCGCAGTTCCGCGCCGGCTACGAGTCCGTTCGCCGGCTCAGCCCGGCGGAGGCGGCTTGGTGGGACATCGTGGTGCTCTGGCAGACCCTGGCCTTCGTGCCGCCCGGCGACGACCCGACCGGTTGGAAGGCATCGGCGCTGAGCCAGCTGCACGAAGGTTGAGGACGAGGTGCGCTGCCGCCTCGTCGGAGCAGAGGCGGCAGCCGATGTCCGCGGTGCGTAGCGTGCCCGAAGACTTTCCCTGCCGGTTCGCGGTTGACCAAGCCCGGCTCGCACCCGCCCTCGGGGCATCCGTCCTTACTTGTCGCTGACGTACGTACCGCGTCCGGTGAACGTGACGACCAGCCCGCGCTCGCGGAGCAGGCGCACCGCCGATCGGACGGTCCCGCGAGCCACGCCGTACTCCTGTTGAAGCGTCGACTCACTCGGAAGGGGCTGACGCGGCTTGAGCTTGCCGCTCTCGATCTGCTTGGCGAGGGCATCCGCGAGCTGGATGTAGAACGGCACCGGGGACATCTCGTCAACCATGATCAGCAGCCTATGGACGGCCCAAACAGGATGAGCGTCAGGTACAGGCTGCCCGTTCTAGACGGGCTATACGGGATGTACAGGTTGGTCTACGGTGGGTTGCATAAGGCGACCGACCGTGGGAGGTCAGGTGCGAAGAGTCCGGTTTGACGATTACGTGCTGTCAGTGGCGATGACCCTCGCGCGCCGGCACCGGCCGGTCTGGTCGTGGATTCGGTGGCGGAACGTCTGCCGCTGCGGTGCCGAGCTTCCCTGCCGCTACCGTCACCGCATTCCGATCAACCGGGGGCACTGGCCGGGTGAGGGCCGATGACGCGGCACGGGCCGGTCCTGCCCATCTGGCTGTGCGAGACGTGCGACAGGCCGTGGCCCTGCGCCATCCGCCGCGAGGAGCTGTTGGATGAGTACGCCGACTCGTCGGTCACACTGGCCGTCTACCTGGGCACGCTTGTGGTGTCGGCTGAGCGGGACATGAGCTGGGCTCCGCCGGACACGCTTCGCCTCCGCTTCCTCGGCTGGCTGCCGTGAACGCGCTCAACCCCGGCGACCTGCTGCTGATCGGGCCGGCGTGCTCGCCGCAGTTCAGCGGGGACCGGGCGCTGCGGCTCCGGCTCGTGTCCGTCGGGGAGATCGACCCGTACAGCGGCTGGATGTGGTTGACGGGCTACGTCCTGGACTCGAGGGGCGACGCCACCGCCAAGCGGGAGCTGTACGTCCAGCGCGCCGGCATCGTGGTCGAGACGAGGGCGCCCGCTCCAACGCTCGTCGGCCGGAAGCCGCACGCCGAGCCGCGCCCGAGATCCGTCCGCGCACGGGTCGGCTAGCACCACGAGAGTGCGATCTCCGATCGTCCATCGTCGACTGCCCGCGTCCGCCCTGGTCGTCGCTCAGCTGGTGCCTGCGCTCGTCATCACCTGCTAGTCACCCGCCCGCACAGCGGGGAAGGCCTTGCTACACATGGCCTCGACATCGCGTAGCCCCTCGTCCTCCTCGTAGATGCAGGCCGCGCAAATGGAGAGGTTGCGGCCGTCCGGCCTCGGGTGCACCTGCTGCGCGTGCCCGCACCCGGGACAGGGCTCACCATCGTGACTGGTCATGCTGTGATCGTCGCAGGTGTGCACACTCAGCTTGGAAATCCCCGCCGCCATGCTGGGCCAACGCTGTCTCGCTGGAAGTGGCTGGGCAGCCATAAAGTCGGCTGATGGCGTCAGTGATCCAGGCTGTGGGCGTCGTCGGTGTTGCCGGGATCCTGGTCACCGTGGTGGTCCTCGCGCTGATCTCCTTCTGGAAATCACGGCATCGCCAAGCAGACGATGACGCTGGCGACTTCCCGCTCAGCCCCCCACTGGGTGGGGACAGCGGTGGTGACACAGGTGATGGCAGCTGCTAGGCGGTGTCTCCCAGATCTGGGCGAGTGGGACCCAAGGTGAGACTGAGCAGTTCCAGGCCGGTGACAGGCTGAAACCCGATGTCGGTGTAGAGCGTCAGAGCTGGGACGTTGTCGGTCTCGGTCTGGAGTGACACGCGATGCGCGCCAGCGTTACCGGCGTTGTGGATGACGTGCCGCAGGAGAGCGTTGGCGATACCGGTACGGCGATAGACCGGCGTCACGTAGAGGTCGCGGATCGACCATGCGGTGCCCAACATGAGCGAGGCCGGCATGATCGTGACCGTGATGAAACCTCAGACCTCCTCAGCACGGATGGCGGCCGCTGCGGTGAGCCTGTGCTGGGTGACCTGCTCGTGCAGCCAGGATCGGGTGTTCTCAGGGGTTGACGGCTGGCCGTAGTGCGCCCGGTAGTCGTCGAACAGTGCAGCGACCTGATCGAACGCCGGATGGGTGGAGGCTATTGGCTCGACTGTCGTCACACCGCGAGTGTGGCCGACGGTCGAGCCAGGGGCCTGCCCTCGGGTCAGCCACGGCGCGGAACTGCTTGAGTTTGTTGATACAGCGTTCGGCGATGTTGCGCTGCTTGTACCGCTCGGGGTCGAACTTCGGTGAACGGCCTCCCTTCGCGCCCTTCTTGCGCCGGTTGGCGCACTGGTCGGCGTTGATCGGATGGTCGCGCCGATCCCGCGCGGACCCGGCCCGGCCCTGTCATGTGCTGGCAGACAAGGCGTACTCGGCCAAGGCGATCCGCGGTCATCTGCGCCGCCACGGCCGTCCGACCCGCCGCCGAATCCGGATCCCCGCCTCCGCAGGCAAACGGCCGCCCACGCAAAACGCTCGACTGGGAAACCCCGGGCCTCTCCTTGCGGTCAATGCTGTGCCGCGAACATGTCTTCGATCGCCTTGATGACGAGGTCGGGGCGATCTGTCGGGATCTCGTGGGAAGTGCCCTTGGCGGTGACGAGCTTGCGGTTGGGGGCTTCCTTGACGAACGAGGCGGCGGCGTCGCGCCAGCGCTGGGCGTCCTCGGGAGACCCAGCAAAGGGGGTCTTCTCCGACACCATGACCGTGGCCGGCACGGAGGCGGGCCACTTCACCTTGTGGAAGGTCTGGTGAGCGGCGGCGAAGCCTTCCGCGGTGGAGATGAGCTGGCGGTTCGCAGGCTTCTCGGGATCCTTCTTCGCCACGTCGACGTCCGGCTGGCCCGCGGCCACGAGGCGGGGGATTTGCTCGTCGGTGAAGAACTGGGGGAGGTTGGCGTCGACGAGGACCGCGCCGGAGAGCATCTCCGGGTTGTCCTGGGCAAGGTTGTTCGCGATCTCGCCGGCCTGGGAGTGGGACACCAGGGTTACGTCCTTGGTGACGCCGAGCTGCTTGAGACCTGCCTTGAGGTCGCTGACTGCGCTCTCGACCTTCCACGCGCCGGGCACCACGTCGCTCTCGCCGAGGCCGGCCCGGTCGTAGGTGATGACGGTGGCGCCGGTGGCCGCGTGAATCTTGGGGGCGATGTTCGTCCACTGCGAGGAGTACTCGCCGCCGCCGGAGTCCAGAACGATTGTGGAACCGCTACCCTGCGTGACGTAGAAGGCCAGGCGATGTCCTCCGTTGTTGACCATGTGCAGCTTCGCTGCGGCCGCACGGCTGGTCGACGGCGAGGCGGACGATGTGGGGGGTTTCGAGGTCGAGGAGGTGGCGGAGGAACCGTCGTCGCCACACGCCGTGACCCCACCGGCAGCCAGGGCCAGCACGGCGAGAGACGACAGAAGGCGATATGTGGACCGGTGCTTGCGAGGGGTGCGGGACATGAAGATCCTTTAACGGAAGAAGGCGCTGCTGGACCTGTGCAAGCATTCGGGAGCCTGATCGCTTTCGCGATCAGGCTGCCATGTCTGTTGGTAATGAAGCTGACGCCACGAGCACCGTGGGGTTAGCCCCCGGGTCCGCTGATCGAAGCCGCCGCCACACCGCCCGGCGCTGTTTCGGCGCCGCCGCCGTCATGCCCGCCACCCGCGCCACCAGACAAGTCAGATCTTCCGAGATCAGAGCGCACTTCGTCTTTCTCGATCCACAATGCGGGCAGACCTTAACGAAGAGTCAAGGCTGGTGCTCCTGCGGCCCTGCGCCCCAGTGCCGCCAGGCACGACTCTCTCGACGGTGGCGGTCGGGATCACGCGGGCGCGAACGATTAGCCCGGCGGCGCCGGCCTGCCCTGTGTCGAACGCAATTTCTGTACAAATTCTCAGAAATTTACGAACGGCATGAATGTGCTTCCCATCGTTACCCGCATATCACGGCTAGGCTCAGTCGCCGGAACAAATCACGATTTGCCACCCAGCCCTACACGGCCCTGGATCGAGGCTCGGCACACCGAGCAGGCTCTATCAGACACGGAGTAGGAATTCCTCGGAAGTTCATCCGATCGGATTATCTCTCTGCGCCCCTAACACCGACGGCCGAAGTCGATCGTTTACCGGTTCGTGACTTCTCGGGGGATTGGTAAAGGATGATGGTCAAGTCGGTATTGTTAAGCAAGCGGGCGCAGTTGACGTTTCTGCCACTGGCGGGTCTCGCGGCACTGTTGGCCCTGACGTTGATGGTGGCCCAGCCTGGCGCGGCCGAGCCGAGGGCGGTGATCGACCCGGTTGCACCCACTCAGGGCTTCCTGGTGATGACGCAGGGAGATGCCAGGCTGCTCGGCAGCGAGAACGAGGGCACCGTCGCCATCGGCGGCAACCTGAGCTTCAGCAACTATCAGGTGGCGACAAACACCGCCGGCTCGTTCATCGTCCAAGGTGACACCAACCCGACCGCTCTTGTCGTGGGCGGCCAAGTTGACTTCGCCGGCAGCGTGCCCGGCACCCGCCTCCAGGTGCTGCAGAACGGATACGTGAAGGTCGGCGACCTGACCGGAGCCTTCGTCCGCAACGTGGACAACAACGGGGCGCTGGTGAACACTCGCGTGTTGCCGGCCAACGACTACGACGCGAGTCCACGTGTCGAGTTGGTCACCCGGCAACCCGTCGCCAGCGTCGGACCGGCTTCGCCGATCGACTTCGCCGCCGCGTTCGCCAGCTTCCGGCAGACCGCCGGAAGCCTCGCCGCCTGCCTGCAGAACGTGGTGCTCCGGACGCCGGAGGGGGCCGTGCTGCCACGCCCGATCCCACCGGGCAGCAACGCTGTGATCACGTTGATCCCAGGGGTGACCAACACGCTCAATCTGAGCGCGACCGACCTGGCCAACATCGGGACCTTCACCTTCGCCACCCAACCCACCGCCGACACACCGCTGCTCGTCAACGTGGACACCACGGGCGTGGCCGACGATTTCGTCTGGCAGGTCCCGACCTTCGCCGGGATCGGTGGCCCCCAGGCGCGCTTCATCTTCTTCAACTTCCCCACCGCCACGTCGATCACGCTGACGGACGCCAGCGCGACCCTCGAGGGCACGATCTACGCCCCTAACGCCGACCTGAACGCCCTCACCAACAGCAACATCGAGGGCAGCGTGATCAGTCGATCACTGGTCCACGACGGCGGAGAGATCCACGACTTCCCGTTCTCGACCGCCCTCAACTGCCAGCAGCCCACCCCGAGCCCGACCGTGACGCCGACTGGCAGTCCCACCACTACCCCGACTCAGACACCAACGCCGAGCCCGACGGTGAGCCCGACGGTGAGCCCGACGGTGAGCCCGACGGTGAGCCCGACGGTGAGCCCGACGGTGAGCCCGACGGCGCCTACCCCCAGCCCGACGCAACCGACGCCGACCTTCCCACCGCAACCAACGCCGACGCAGCCCCCGCTGCCGGTGACCGGTTCAGCAAGCCTGCCCCTGGCCGGCACTGGCGCAGTCCTGACGGGAGTGGGGATGACCCTGCTGCTGCTCGCAACTAAACGGCGTCGCGCCCGACGCTGATTCGGATGAACTGAAGTCACCCCGAGGCGGGATAACCGCCTCGGGGTGACGCCCTGCTCGACCGCACTCGCGAGGTTCCTCTGCCGCCCACGCCGCCGCCGACCGCGACCCACGTCAGGCCGGACAGGGCGCACGGGAACGGTGTCGATGCACCATGCCAATCCGATCGCCCCGCAGCGTTATTGGGGGTTTCCGGGGGGCGCCTCACGTATGCATAGATAGAGATCGAGGCCCTGGCTAGCTCTCCGCTGGTCAGGGCCTCGCATTGGTGCCCCCGGCAGGATTCGAACCTGCGACACACGGTTTAGGAAACCGATGCTCTATCCCCTGAGCTACGGGGGCGCGAGGGCCTAGTCTAGCGACCTGGGGGTTCACCTGGGGTGGCAGGGAGTGGCCCACGTTCACCCACGTTCCCGGGCCGCCGTTCTCCCAGCCCAGGACCACACACCGAGTCTCCATGTGACTCCGGTTGATCTTGGCGGGCAGGGTGGAGCGGCCGACGGGACTCGGTCGCGTCGGCGGAGAGCGGTCTGATTCAGGCTGCGGCGCGGATCGCTGGTGTCGGTCGGGTGAAGGTCTTGTGGTCGCGGATAAGTGCCCAGAGGACGTCGACGCGTCGTCGGGCGAGGGCGAGGATTGCTTGGCGGTGGTTCTTTCCTTCGGCGCGTTTCTTCTCGTAGTAGGCACGCGATGCAGGGCATTCCCTGGCGGCGGTGAACGCGGCCATCCACAAAATGTGACGCAGCCTGCGGTGATAGCGGCGGGGCTGCCGATGGTTCCCGGAAACCGTTCCGGAGTCCCGGGAAACGGGGACCAAGCCCGCGTGGGCGGCGAGTTTCGCGGGGCTGTCGTACTCGGTCATGCCGGCGGTGTGGACGAGCAGTTCGGCGGTGAGCAGGTTACCCATGCCGGGCAGGCTCCCGATGATCGGCGCGAGGGGGTGCTGGTCGAGTTGGTCGGCGATGAGGTCGTCGACGGCGGCGATGCGTTGTTCGAGGGCGAGGATCTCGGTGGCCATCTGCCCGACCACCACGGCGGCGGCACGTTGGCCGGGCAGGTTCACGGTCTGCTGCCGGGCGGCGGCCACCATCGCCTCGGCCACCTGGACGGCGTTCTTCACATGCCCGCGGCGGAGCAATGCGGTGATCCGGTCGACACCGGCGTGCCGAATCGCGGCCGGGGTCTGCCAGCAGGCCAGCACCATCATCGGGCCCTTGCGGTTGAGTTCCACAGCTCGCTCCAACGCCGGGCTGATCCCGGTGAGCAGTTCCTGCAACCGGAACAGGGTCGCGACGCGCTGGCCGACGAGGTCGGCGCGGTACCCGGTCAGCACGGTCAACTCGGCGAGGAGCCGGTCGGAGGGTTCCAGGATTGGGATGTCGGGACGCATGCGAATCGTCTGAGCGATGACCACCGCGTCGCGGGCGTCGGTCTTGTTCTCCCCGGCGAACGCAGCGGCCATGTGGAACGCGACGGTGCCGGAGACGTAGCGGACCTGCACCTGCCGGCGCCACAACAGGGTCAGCAGCAGCGCCGACAGGCCGGTGGTGACGTCTACCGCCCAGCAGACCGGACGGCCGTGCGTCGACACCTCGGCCATGACCGTCAGGAGGGCGGTCTCTTCGTTGGCGACCCGGCGGGAGTAGACCAGCCGACCGTCGCCATCAACAGCAGCGACGTGGTGGTGGGTCTTGCCGATGTCCACGCCGATCCACAACTTCGCCACCCTCGCACTCCTTCATCTGAACGGATCTCTGTCGGGCCCTCGTCTGCGGGTTCGGGTTTGCCGGCACCTTCTAACGATGCGAACGCACGTCGCGGATCTCCATCAGCGGTCTACCGAATCTCGCAGACGATGAAGCGGCGGGTGGCATCTCCTACCGTGAGCCAAGCGATCTGGGCGAAACACACGCAGCCATACCCACCGCCTCCGGGCATCAGGGTCTACGGCCACCAGGGCCGCGCCCGTTCAACCAGCCCGTCCGCAAGGCGAGAGCGGGCGGCACCTCGAAGTTAAGCCACGATCACGGCGGAACACACACAGCCATACCCGCTCCCGGCCCCTGCGGGCACGGCGACCCCAGCCTCCCGCCGTCGCCAGCCTGCGCCTCGGACACGATGTGCGAGACCTGCGAGCATCAGCGCTCCATCGAGCGCGGGGCAGGCGTACAGCATGGCTGCCCATGGTCGCCGGTCCACCGGCCGCCGTTCCCGCGACCAGGCTGATTCCCACGCCAGCCGTCGTTGCAGCGGCTTGAATAGCGGTGTGCAGATCAGCAAGGACGGGCGGGACTGGCGCATCGGGACCGCCGCCGACGTGGGTTGGATCGCTGGTCACACGACTGCCGGCGTGTCGATCACCACCGCCATCCCGCCGGTCTTCGACGCCTACGCCACCACGTACCAGGCCGACGACGTCACGGCCGCCGCCTACGAGCAGGCCCTGGTCGAGGACCTCAGCACGCACACCTCCGACCAGCCGTGGTGGCTGGGTTACCTCGACACCGGCGCCCACGACGTCGTCTTCCCCCACGCCCCGAGGGTGTCGCTCTACTGGAATTGGCCGTACGTGTTGGTCGAGGCCGGCCCCGAGCAGGCCCTCACCTGGCGCACCGGTCACATGCGCCATGGCTGCGGAGCGCTACCTGACCTGTTGTTTCCCGCCGACCGGTCATGGCTGGTCTCCGCACTCTGGGACGACACCTGGACCTGCCTCGGCGGCCCGGCACCACTGATCCACACTCTCCAACAAGATCCCCTGGCCAACGCCCGCCGGGTCCAACCCGACGAGGACGCACTGCCACCAGGGCTGATCCGCGAGTGAGACCCGACGCCCAGCCCGGCTGCGTCACCATCTCCGCCGTAGTCGTACCAGCCCTCTGCCGAAGCCGCGATGCACGCAAGAGGGCCGACGCGCCGACCCTCAGTCATATGCAAGTGGGTTGTATATAGAGATGGTCTATAGTTCTGGTCATGGCGATGCAGGAACCGACCTTCTTCATCCTGACCGCACTCGTGCGGGCCACCCCGCTGCACGGCTACGGGATCATTCAGGCCGTCGAGCAGTTGTCGGGCGGGCGGGTGAAGCTGAAGGCCGGGACGCTGTACGCGGCGCTGGATCGGCTGAGCGCGGAGGGTCTGATCGTCGTCGACCGGGAAGAGGCCGTGGGTGGCCGGCTGCGCCGCTACTACGTGCTGTCCGACGACGGCCGGGCGGCGCTCGAAGCCGCGGTGGCGCGGCTTGAGTCGAACGCCCAGGTGGCCACGTCCCGGCTGCGCGAGGCGTTCGGCTTCACCGGGGGCGTTCGGCATGCCTGACCTGGAGCGCTCCTACCGTCGTCTGCTCTGGGCGTACCCCGGCTTCTACCGACGCGAACGCGGCCTGGAAGTCCTCACCACCCTGCTCGACGCGGCCGAGCCGGGGCAGGTCCGGCCGTCGCGCGGTGAGGCGGCTCACCTGTTGGTGAGCGGTCTGCGGTACCGGTTCGTGCCGCCCACCTGGATCGGCCGGCTCGCGACCGGCCTCGTGGCGATCTGGGCGGCCGTGGTGCTCAGCGGGGCCGGCGCCCTGGCTGTCTGGGCGCTCGCCAACCCCGAAGAACCCGACCTTGCCGCCTTCAGCGACGAGTTGGTCGGACGCCCGGCCTCGTCCGCTTACGAACTCCCGGGCGGCAACCTCCTCGATATGGCCTACGCCTACCGCACGTACGGCGAGTTCCAGGATTTCGCGATGGAGGGCTGGGACGGCGGGCGACCAGCGCCGATGGGCCAGAGCCGGGTCTACGAGCAGGTCACCGACACACCGACCATCCTGGCCGACGCCCACCAGCACCTGACGAGCGCGGGCTGGCGCACCGGCGCCCTCAGCCAGGGCGGCGCCGACAGTCAGGCCGACGTGAACAGCGCGCACGGAGTCTTCTGGGCCTCCCGAGACGGGGTGCTGTTGCGCGTGTCCGGATACGACAACCAGACCGGTGTCACGGTCAGCGCCTACCCAGTCGAGCCCAGCGGCGTGCTCGCCGGCGCGATCACCGGGTTCGTCATCGGGCTGATCGTGGTGTGGCAGGCGATGACCTGGATGGCTCACCGGGCCGCCCGAACCCCACGGCCGGCACGGTGGCTGATCCTGCTGCTCGGCCTACCGACTCTCCTCGCCTGCGGGGTGAACACCCTGGACAACGTGCTGAGCATGCTCCCGGACACGGGCAGCGCCAACGTGCTGTTCGCCGCCGACTACATGTACCCGCTGGCCAACCAGATCGCCAACCCACTGGCGGCCACCGTCATCGCGCTCACGCTGACCGGCATCCTCAGCGTGATCGCTGCGGCAACCCGAATCGGCCAGCTTCGACCCCCGAGCCCAGCAGCGTCGACCGGTGAAGTCGCCGAAAGCTGAGCCGAACTTCCCGCTGGCCAACCGCCCGAACCCCCGGGTCAGGTTCGGCCAGGATCTGGCAGGCGACGAGTCGGTTGAGCTTGGCGCGTAGACCTTCGGTGTCCTCGGCGGTGATGCCGGCGCCGAGGGCCGTGACAAATGCACTTGGCGCGCATCCCGTCGATGAGGGCGTGAAAGACGGCGAGGACTTGCCGGTAGGCGGGGCTGGCGGCAATCTTGGTCACGCCCGGTGTCCTGGGTCTAACCAGGACCGCGCTGGTAGTGCCGGTCAACCGGCAGAACCGCAGCTACCGCCGTGCCCACGGATCCTCAGGCGGTCACAACCCGCAGCACGTCCCGGGTGAACCGTACGTACTCCGGGCCGCATGCCCCGTCAACGCCGGCGGCATCAGCACGCCGGCCGAGCTCGGCGAGGAAGTCATCGACCGAGGCGAACCCGGGCGGCGGCTTCAGCAGCCACAGCCGGCCCCGAGGCCGGCCGGTGATGCCCGCGTCAGCCAGGAGGGCATCGTTATCGTTCTCGACCTCGTTGCGGGACTCCCAGCTTGACCGCACGGTCTGCTCCCGCAGCACCTCGTACGTCTTCGGGTCCAGCTCAGTCCAGGTCTCGTAGCGGGTCGCCCGGTCCGGCACCCAGGTACGCAGCTGCGGAGGCCACACCGCGGGGAGGAAGACCAGCATCGGAGCGTCCGGGGCCAACTGCCAGCCCCGCGCGGTCAGTTCGCGTACCTCCGGCAACTGCTCCGGTGTCAGGCCATCCGCGTCCGTGTCGGCGACTTTGGCCGCAGCGGGATCAGGCGGCTGCTCGATGCCCCAGGCATACCCGGTGTCCATCTTCGCAGCGTACGGCCGCGCCTGCGCCACCACGGTCAACACCCGATCTGACCAGGCCCGCAACGGCGACGGGCCTGCGTTCGTACGGCGGCGGGAACCTCGGCGGTCGGGTCCTGGCGGCTCAGTCGCCGTGGTGGCGCAGGTGGGGTACACCATCAGCGTCTCGGACGGTAGCGGCGGCCAGCCGAGGCGCGGGCCCCGCCGTGCACGTATCCCGCCGCACCGACGGCGAAGATCGTGGCAGCGGTCAACCAGGATGTCGCCGTGGTGGAGGGCTGGATCGGCCAGGCCCAAGCCGCAACGACGGTGCCGGGCTGACGCGGAGCGGCGGCGTAGACGGCGCACACGTAGACGAAGGCGGGCAGCCACGCCAGCCGCGCGCCGAGCAGCACTGCGCCGCCAACGACCAATCCGATACAACCGAGAGCATTGCGCACCAGTGCATGGGCGCCAAATGTGTGGGACTCCCGTAGCCCGGCCAGGCTGAGCGCCATGGCGGTGACGAAAGCCGCGACGAGAAGGTGTCCGGCTCGCCAGGCGCGCCACGGCAGGGGTGTGCTGTGCTCGAGGTCCTCGTCGGCGCCGGCGAGGGTGGGCCCGAGCAGGAGTGCGGCCAGCAGCGGTGCGAGCGCGACCACGGGGACGCGGGCGGCGGGTCCGTCGAAGTAGGGCCTGCTGGCGAGCCAGGTTCCGGCGGCCCAGGCCAGGAGCGTGATGACGCCGACACCGACCACGAACATGGACGCGCCCCGGGAGCGCACGTGCAGCGTGAGCAGGCGGCCGGTCACTGCTGCTCGCCGAGGTGAATCAGCGCCGAGGTGTCGCATCGGTGGGCGGCGTCGAGGTAGGCGGCGAACCAGGAACGCTGCGCTGGCTCTGATAGTGCGCGGAGTCTGGTGAGGGGCATGTCGTCGGGGGTCGCTGCCTCGTTGAGCATCCAGTCGGTGGCCAGGGTGTCGGTGCGGTAGACCCGCTGGTCGATGCTGCGTGTCCCGAACGGGTCCTCACATCTGGCCCGGGTCACCTGCCGGAAGTCCGCCCGCAGGTTCTTCCGGCTGGCTAGGCCGCCCAGCGCGGTGGACTGGTAGTCGAGGTTGAGCCAGACCGTGCTGTCGTCCCGTTCGATGGACTGGCTGGCCGGCCTGGCGGCCTGGTCGGCGGCCCGCCGGGGCGCTCCGGGTATCCCGTCGAGACGGGTCAGGATCGGCTGCGCGACCTTGGTGACGTCGTCGAGCAGGAACGCGTTGATCCGGGACAGGCACACCTGTGGGCCGCTGCTCGTGCACACCAACGTCACGGCGGCCGGGTCGGCCGGGAGGCGGTGGGTGCCCGGTCCCGTCGTGATCGGCACGATGACGGCGACGGCGAGTCCCCCGGTCAGCAGGGCTGCTCGCCACTGCCGCGCGGCGGCGGCGAGGAGCAGGATCGTCAGGCCCACCAGCCAGGCTGCCTGCAACGCGGTGACCCGGTCGGGGACCAGTGAATACACCGCCCAGCCGCCGTAAACCGGTGAGAGCCACGCGGCGGTCGTGCCGTCCCAGTAGGTGACGATGGCTAGGCCCAGGTAGGTGGCGAGGCCGGCGATCGGAGCCGCCACCCGCAGCGGAACGAGCCGGCCCACGAGGACGCCGACCGCGGCGGCGGCGGCCAATGCGAGGACACCGACGGTCATCGTCCACCACCAGCCTCCGCCGGTGTACGTCGCGACCCGGGCGACCAGCACCCCGGCTCCGGCGAACGCGACCAGCAGTCCGGCGGCGCCGGCCACGGTCACGGCGAGCCAGGCCACCACCAGTGGTTGCCAGCCCGGGCGGGGGGTGGAGGCGATCAGCTCGTCGATGTCGCGCCGCCGTTCCCGGCCGGACTGCCACGCCCCGGCCGCGATCATGAGAGCGCATAGGATCAGCATCGACACCCGCAGGTAGTTGGCGAGGCCCGCCCACCGGCCGGCCCAGTCGTCCGGGTGCACGGCCAGCATCCACACTCCGGCGCCGAACATCGCGGCAGCGGCGAGGGGCGCCGTGCCGCGGCGTAGCTCCACCCTCAGCGCGCGCCTCACCGCGGTGCCGTCCGCGCGCCGCGCAGCACCGCCGTGTAGCCCCGTTCGATCGGGGAGTCGCCGCTGTCGCCGTCCCCACCGGCCGCGATCAGCTCGTCGGGCAGGCCGGTGAAGACCAGCCGCCCGCCGTCGACCAGGTTGACCCGGGTGCACGCCGCTACGACGTCTTCCACCAGGTGCGTGCTGACCAGGACCACGGCATCCAGGCCCAGCTCCCGCAGCAGAGCCCGGAACTGCACCCGCTGCTCCGGGTCCAGGCCGGCGGTCGGCTCGTCCAACAGCAGCAGCCGGGGGTCGTTCACGATGGCCTGGGCGATGCCGGCGCGGCGCAACATCCCGCCGGAGAGGTGCTTCATCCGATCGTCGGCGCGCTCCAGCAGGCCGACCCGCTCGATCGCCCGGTCCACCGCCAGCGCAATCCGCGCCGGCGGCATCTCCTTCAGCCAGGCGAAGTACTCGACGAACTCCCGAATGGTGAAGCGCGGGTAGAACCCGAACGTCTGAGGCAGGTAGCCCAACTGGCGGCGCGCCTGCCGCAACGCCGCGGGGTCGCCGATGTGGTGGTCCAGCAGCCGGATGTCACCCCGGTCGGGGCGCAGCACCGTGGCTAGGACCCGCATGAGGGTGGTCTTGCCGGCGCCGTTCGGGCCGAGTAGCCCGTGCACGCCCACCCCCAGCTCGAGGTCCAGGTCGTCGAAGACGACCCGCTTGCCGTAGCTGACCCGCAGGTCGTCGACGCTCACCGTCGTCATGCTGGCTGCCTTCCCACCCGTTCCCGACGCACGTACACCACCACCGCGGCCACCGCGGTGACGCCCAGCCATCCCGAACCGCTCGACACCAGGACCGCCACACCGCCGACCGGCGGCGCCAGCACCACCACCGCCCACGCCCCTGCCACCACGAGCGCGGCGTACGCGGGCTCGACCAACGAGCCGAGCGCCAACGTCAGCACGGTCAACGCGACACAGGGCGACAGCCACAGCCCCGGCGTACCGATGCCCGTCACCGCGCCGGCCAGGACCGCGACGGGCCCGGCGACCGCGAGGACCGCCAGCGTGCGCCACAGCACGATCCGCAGCCCGCCCTGCGGTGTCCCCGCGATCAGTTCGTGCAGTGGATCAGTGCGCGGCCCGTACGACAGGGCCGTACCGACAGCGGGCAGCGCCGGCGCGATCAGCAGGAGCAACCACGGCGGAACCACCGTCGGACTTACCGCCAACCCCGCGGTGAGCACCCCGGTGACGGCCACCGACAGCAACCACGCCGCACGCGCCGCGGGCCCCGCACCCACCAACACCCTGATTCGCCGCCACCCGGTCGCCTGCCGCACCCGCCCTTGCGTCGGCAACCGGCTGCCCAGCGATACCGCGACCGCCTCCACCACCAGAGCTGTGGACGCGTCCGATGCGATGCTCGTCCGGCAGTCCGCACAGCGGTCGAGGTGCGCCTCCACCGACCACGCGTCAACGTCAGCGAGGCCGCCTTCGGCGTACGCCGCCAGCACCCCGGCGTCGACGTGGAAACCGGTCACGACAGGGCCTCCCTCAACTCGCGGCGCGCCCGCATCGCCCGGGTCTTCACCGTGCCCTCCGGCACACCCAGCAACACCGCGGCCTCCCGCACCGTCAGGCCGTCCAGCACCGTCGCCTGCAACACCGCCCGCAACTCCGGAGCCAGCCGGTGCAGCGCCCGCTCCAACTCAGCGTCGTACGCGCCCGCCAAGACCTCGTCCTCCGCCGACGGAGACCACGCCAGCACGTCCTCACTCGGCGCCCCCACACTCTGCGGACGAACCAACGCACGCCGCCGCGCGTCGATCAACCGACCGGCGGCCACCGACCACAGCCAGGCCACCGCCGCACCGTCCCCGCGGTAGCTGGCCGCGGCCCGCCACACCGTCAGGAACGTTTCCTGCAACACCTCCCGGACCAATTCCGGATCCCGGCACCGGCGGCGCAGACGCAGCACCAACCACGGCGCGTTACGCGCATACAGCACGTCGAACGCCCTGCGGTCACCCTCACCGACGAGGCGCAACAACTCCTCGTCGTCCACGTCCATCACGCAAGGTTAGGACGCATCACTCGGCGAAACGGTTCTCTCCGCCGCGCCACGCGCATCGCGGACACCGATGACGGTCTCCGTTCTCTACGCTGCTCCCATGGTGGCGTGTCCCGAGCTGACCAGGCCGCTCCCCGCGTGGGGTCCGGTTACGGTCTCTCCGGGGTAACCCCGAGGACGCGACGTTCACCTCGGCACCACCTCGCCGGCGACGGCTGGCGCCGCGGCGATCTCGTCAACCAGGGTGCGCTCGCCCTCGGGGTCCGCCGGCGATGGCTGTGGCCGGTCGCCGACGCGGTCCTGGTCACCGACTTCGCCCAATACTTCATCGGACGAGTTACCTGGGTCGGTCATCACCACCCGGCACGCGCAGCCAAACTCGCCGCGCTGCTGGCCCACGCACTCGCGGCACCGTAAACTGACGCGGCGCGGCAACTTTGCCGGATCTTGGTGAGGACGCGTCGAACCGACCGAAGCACGGCCTGAGCAGGACTTACGCCTGTTCTGCTGATCTTTAGCAAGCGAGCACAGCAACGCGCGTGTGCGACCCGCCAACGTGAAAACAGAATAGGAACCCGCAGGTCATCAGCCTATGGGTACAGATAGAGCGTCGTCTTAGGAAACCGATGCTCTATCCCCTGAGCTACGGGGGCGCGAGTGGTCAGTGTAACGACCTGCGGGTCGACCCGCGTTGGCAGGGAGTGACCCGCGTTGGCCCGGTGAAACGCCCCTACCGACGAACACACGCGGATCACACCGGACGGGTCTGCGACCATGATCGTCAGCCCGGTAAACCTGGATTGGTACGGATTGACCCGAGATGACGTCTGCTGGAGACCACATGGCGACCACATCACCAAGATCAACCAGGGCCTACGGGCGGACCCTCGCCCCATGACTGGTTGGTGGCGACAGATAAGGGGTAGCGGCTAGCCGGCGTTGCGGGTGCGAGCCGCGATTCGGATCGTGGTGCCTGCGGGCCCGCTGGCGACGAAAAGGTAGTCGGCCAATTGCCCGACCATCCATAGGCCCATCCCTCCAATGCCGGACAGGGGCGGTCGCTCGACGCCCGGAACGTAGTGAGCGGTGTTGAAGCCCTGCCCCTGGTCGGCCACTTCGCACATGAGCTGATCGTCCAGGAGCAGGCGTACCGAACCTCCACCTCCCCCGTGTCGAATCGCGTTGATCAACAGTTCGTTGACTGCGGTCACCCAGTCCTCAATCTCGTCCTGGCCGAGGCCGCACCGGCGACTGACTACATCCACCTCGCTGCGAACGCGGGCGAGGTCCGTGAGGGCGAACGACGTCGAGAAAAGGGGCCTCCCTGCGGTCGGCGCATGCTGGTCGCGAGGTGGGACCCCCACTGCTTCCCCTCTCCGTCCGGACGCGGAGGCCAGCGGCATTGCGGTGGCGCGAACAGCGTGCGCTCTCCGAAACGGGCTCACGGACGATAAGGCATCAATCTGACAGGGGAAGGTACCCCACGTCGAAGACGCGACACTGTTGATCTCGATCCCGGCGCGCCATCGACGGCGTGCCGACGTCTACGCTGCCTGAGTGGCCGGTGCCGAGGTGGTGACGAATGAGGAGCGACTGCGTCGTATCGAGGCGATCACCGATGCCGCCCTGTCGGGCTTGGCCACCGCCGAGCTACTCGACGAGTTACTCGAACGGGTCCGAGACCTGCTCAAGGTCGATACCGCCACCATCCTGCTACTCGAAGGTCACACCGGCGAACTCGTCGCGACGGCGGCCAAGGGATTGGAGGAGGAGGTGCGCCGGGGCTTCCGCGTCCGGGTCGGACGCGGCTTCGCCGGCCGGGTGGCGGCCACACGGGCGCCGGTCACGATCTATGACGTCACGCCTGACGACGTGGTCAATCCCATCCTGCTCACCACGGGTGTACGTGCCCTGCTGGGCGTGCCCATGCTTGCCAACGGCGACCTCGTCGGCGTACTGCACGTCGGCTCCTTGACCCTGCGACGGTTCGGTCCCGACGATGTGCGGCTGCTTCAACTCGTCGCCGATCGCGCCAGCTCCGCAGGCCAGGCCCGAGCGCAGATCCTCGACCGGCAGGCAGCGCTCGCCCTGCAACGCAGCCTGCTACCCGCCCGACTACCCGACATTCCCGGCCTGGACCTGGCCGCCCGGTACGTACCCGGCCACGACCTCGGCATCGGCGGCGACTGGTACGACGTGTTCATGTTGCCCTCGGGCTGGCTGGGTGCCGTCATCGGCGACGTCTCCGGCCACGGCCTGCCATCGGCCGTCGTCATGGGACGCATCCGCAGCGCGCTGCGCGCCTACGCACTCGATTCCGACGACCCCGCCAAGGCGCTGACCTCCCTCGACCGCAAGATCTACCACTTCGAGGCCGGCACCCTCACCACCGCCGTCTACGCCCTCATCGCACCAGACCGCGCGACAGTCCACCTCTCCTGCGCAGGTCATCTGCCACCGCTGCTGGCTGTCCCCGGCCAACCCACCCAGCTCGTCACCCTGGCGGTGGACCGGCCACTCGGTGTGGGCCGACCGATGACCAATCGCCGCACCACAGTTGTCGACCTGCCGCCGGGCGCAACGCTCGTCTTCTACACCGACGGACTCATCGAACGCCGCAACGAACTGATCGACACCGGCATCGAGCGCCTCGCCGCCGCCGTGCGATCCGAGCCGGCCGAGGCATTGTGCGACCACATCATGGCCACCACCGCCGAGGACCAGCCCAACGACGACATCGCCCTGCTGGTCATCGGCCGCCAATCACCAGCGGACGATCGTTGACCTTCCGTACCCTGCCCGGCCGGCAACTTCACGGCCTCGGCACCGGCCTCGTGCTGTTCACCCGCCGCCGGCAGCCCGTCGGTCGAACCGACTGACCGATAGTCCCCGCCAGGCCGCGCGATCGGACCCGGGCCGGGACGTACGCAGACGACCTCCTCCTCGAAACCCCTGGCTGTCGCCTGCTGCAGCAGCTGGATGCGTAGTGTCAGCTTCATGAGTGAGTCGGGTGAAGGCCCTGCGACCACGGACTAGCGCCAGAGAACGTCGACGCGGCGCGGCGCCCCCCTAGTCGATGTCACCAGCGTCCTGGACCCCGACGGCACCACCCGGGCCTACTCCGTGCACAGCGAGCGACTGCTCCTAAGCCGCAGTCCTGTGGTCCGAGGTCAGCGGTCGCCGTCGGTGATCGTGCTGAGGCTGGGCGGGCGGCGGTGCGGGTCATGACCGTCATCAGCACGGCCGCGACCGCCACGTGCAGGGCGCCGAGGATGACCCGGGTCGCGACGTCCATGCCGGAGGCCGAGATCGGCGCGAAGGACGCCAGGAGGACCCCGAGCGCGGTGATCGTCCACACGAGCCGCGCGGACCGGGGCAGTACCCGCTCCAGGAATGCGAGCAGCGCCCAACCAGCCAGGGCGGCGGCCAGCGCGACGATCACGACCGGAGCAAGACCGATTTCCAGTCTTTCCCGCCCGGGTGGCCCACCGGCGACGGTGAGCCGGTGCCCCAGCAGCGGGACGGCGACCATCCAGAGGGCGGCGGCCACGCCAACGGCCCCGACCACACCCCAGATTCGGCGGCTGCGGTTCATGTGGCAGCCGACGAAGGATCGATCACGCCGTGCAGGAACACGTCGACCAGCGTCTCGACCGGAGTCTCCGCGGCCCCTCCTCGCCGGCCCACAAGAATGCCGAGGAAGATGACGGCAAGCTGTTCGACCGGCAGTCGCAGCGCGGCCCGGTCGGGTTCCAGCAGTCGAACCAGCGCCTGGTGAGTGCGCTCGCCCGCCGCTGCCCGACCGCCGGTCGCGCTGCTGTCGGCCGACCCGCGCCGCTCACTTCGGCGGCCACCGGAGTGCAGCGCCGCGATCACCGCGCCCATCCGATCCAGGTAGGCATGCAGGGTCGCCGCCGCCTCGGTCAGCCTGGCAGCCAGGGGTTGATCCAACGGCACCGCGTCGAGTTCGGCGAGAACATGGTCGTTACGCAGGGCAGCCGACAGACAAGCGGCCAACAGCTCGTCCTTGTCGGCGAAGGCCCGAAATACCGTCGCCTCACCGATCCCGGCCGCTTTGGCGATCTGCAGGGTGGTCACCGCGGAACCGTGCTCGACCAGCAGAGGCAGCGCCGCAGCCACAATCATCTCGCGTCGATCTTCCGCACTCATCCCCGGCGCTCTGCGCCGGCTGGGCGTCTCAGTCATGCTCATCAAACTACGGAGTGAGGACTCACTCCGTCAATGAGATTGCAGGAGATCGAACCCGAGCAACTGTTACCGGCACCTCGCCAGCCGGATCGCCCCGCTCCGACCGACCCGAGCGTCCCCGCGGAGCATGGCGAACGCACGGCTGGCGACGGCGTGTTTCATTGACGTAAACCGATGGTGAACTTACTATCGTCGAATCGATTCGAGCCTGCGGACCGGTGGCCTGTAGGCAGACCCGACCAGGCTGCGGCGGCTCCGGGGCACGACACTTCAGCCACCTTGTCGAGAGGGGCTTCCGATGACAGACCTGCCCGTGAGTCGTAGGCGCCTGCTCGTCACCACCGCGCTGACCGCCGGCTCGGCGGCCCTGATCCCGACCGTCGACGCCGGACGGGCCGCCGCCGTTGCGCCTCAGGTCACGTTGCCCGAGCGCGGGATCTACGACGCGACCCCTGCGACAACCTGGACGGACGGGTTCCTCACCGGCAACGGCGAGTACGGCGCCGTCCTGTACGGAACGCCGACCCTCGAGAAGGTGATCTTCAATCACCACCGCTTCGTGCTGCCCAACGGCAGCCGGGGCGTAACCCCGCCAGTAATCTCCGGGCGGCTGGCCGGCGTACGAGACAAGGCGCTGGCCGGAAATTACGCCGGAGCCAACACGGACTTCGCGGCCGGCTGGAGCCTGCGCTGGACCCAGACCTACCACCCCGGCTTCGAGTTGCAGATCAGCACGCCCGGCATGACCACCGCCAACGGGTACGTCCGCAGCACCGACTTCCGGACCGGGGAGGTCACCTCCACCTGGACCGACAGCAACGGCACCTGGACTCGTCGCGCCTTCGCCTCCCGAGCCGACAACGTCGTCGTACACGAACTGACCCCGGCATCCGGCCGATCGATCGACGCGACGCTGGGCGTCAACACCTCCCTCGCGGGCGTCCCCGGCTCGGTCCGTTTCACCACCCTGGCCAGCGTCAGCGACGGTTCCGGCTACCTGAACCTGCGCGGCACCTACCCGTCCGGGCAGGGCGCGTTCGGCTTCGAGGGCGTCACCCGGGTCGTCGCCACCGGTGGCACGGTAGCCGCGAACGGGTCGACAATCGTCGTCACCGCGGCAACCAGGCTCGTCCTGCTGACCAAACTCGACAGGTACGAGTCACCCACGGCCTGGGACAGCAAGCCGTTGCACGCGGCGCTGGCCGCCGTGCGCGCCGACTACGCCGAGCTGCGGACCCGGCACGTCGCCCTGCACTCGGCGATGTTCGACCGCTCCCGCCTGGACCTGAACGTCTCAGCCGCCGACCGGCAGCTGTCGACCACCGCGCTGATCGCCCGACAGAACGCCAATCGCAACACCATCGATCTGGCCCTGCTGGAGCGCCTCTACGACAGCGGCCGTTATCTGTTCATCAGCTCCAGCGGCGTACTGCCGCCGCGCTTGACCGGAATCTGGGCCGGCACCTGGAACGGCGCCTGGGCCGACGATTTCACCACCGATGCCAACATCAACCTCCAGGTCGCCGGCGGCAACATTCTCGACCTCACCGATGCCATGCAGGGCTACTTCAACCTGATCCTCGGCCAGCTCGCGCACTGGCGCACGAACGCTCGCAACCTGTACGGCGCCCGCGGCTTCCTGGCCCCGTCGCGAACCGACGGTGAGTACGGGTACATGCTGCACTTCGACCCCGGCTTCCCCGGCCAGTGCTGGACCGGTGGCGCGGACTGGTTGCTCTATCCGCTGCTGGAGTATTACCAGGTCACCGGAGACCGGACATTTCTGGCTGAGAAGTTGGGCCCCGCGCTGATGGAGTTGGCCCTGTTCTACGAGGACTTCCTGACCCGCACCGATTCGGCCGGCCGCGTGGTGTTCGTCCCGTCGTTCTCGATGGAGAACTCGCCGGCCAGCACGAATGTCCTGCTGGCGATCAACGCCACCGGCGACATCCAGGCCGGCAGACACGCCCTGCGGGCGGCCGTCGAGGCTGCCAACGCACTCGGTGTCGAACAGGGCGCCGGCCAAGGTGTCGCACGCTGGACGGCCCTGCTGGCGAAGCTCCCGCCCTACACGGTCAACGGCAGCGGCGCCCTCGCCGAATGGTCCTGGCCGGGCCTCACGGATCGCTACAACCATCGGCACGTCCATCACCTCTACGGCGCGTGGCCCCTGCACGAGATCAACCCCGAGGAGGCGCCCGGGCTGGTCGCCGCCGCGCTCAGGGCCCTGGCGCTGCGCGGTGACGAGAACACCTCGGCGCACGGCAGCCTGCATCGAGCCCTCGCCTCGGCTCGACTGAAGGACGCCGCCGGCGTCTACAGCAACCTCCGGAAGATCACCGGCAACAACATGATCTTCCGGTCGCTGATGACAGCACACAACCCGAACCTGGAGACCTACAACGCCGATGCGGCCAACACGCTGCCGGCCGTACTCAGCGAAGCGCTTGTGTACACCAGGCCCGGCGTCATCGAGCTGCTGCCCGCCGTGCCCAGCCAGCTCGCCAGGGGCACCATCACCGGGGTCCGCGGACGCAACCAGGTCCGCATCCACAGCCTCTCCTGGGATCTGCCTGGCCGCTCGGTAACCGTGGCACTCACCTCGACGATCACCCAGGCGATTACCCTGATCAGCCGGCGCGGGATGGCATCCATCACCACGCCCGCGACTGTCACCTCCTCGCCGCTCGGCCCGAATGCCCGGGTGATCTCGTTGACGGCCGGGCAACAGATACAGGTCGTCGTGGGTCTACCAGCTGCCGCCGGCGGCGTCGTTCGACTGGTCAACCGGCGCAGCGCAAAGGTGCTGGACGTCAACGGCGGCTCCACCACGGACGGGGCAGGCGTCATCCAGTGGCCGTGGACTGGCGCAACCAACCAGCAGTGGCGGCTGCTGCCCAACAGTGATGGCTCATTCCGACTGTCCGGTGTCAAGAGCGGCAAAGTCCTGGACAGTCCAGGCGGCTCGGGCCAGGGCGCGGCACTCGTTCAATGGGCCGACAACGGCGGACGTAACCAGTGGTGGAATCTCGTCCCGGCGACGACCAGCGGATACTACCGATTCGTCAACGTGAGCAATGGTCTGTGTGTCGGGGTCGAAGGCGCCTCCACCGCGGACGGCGCCAGAGCGGTCCAGCAACCGGTCAGCGGCGAGATCAGCCAGGAATGGCAGATCCTCGATGTCTGATACGAGAGGTCAGAGGCGCTGATCGCCGCGGTGTGGGGCCGGGGAGACGTGGTTGTCACGGGAGTGAGCCGCTCAGTGCGCAGCCCCGCCCAGAGGGCACATCCGACCTTTAGGGGAGTCCCCCGTTGGTCGGTCGCCTCTTACGCGCCGATCCGCAGGGCAATGACGCGAACACCGAGGTGACGCGCCGTACCTGGAAACTGTTGCCGGGCGAGTGAAGTGGCGCCTGTGGTCACGGGTAGCGCATTGACCAACTTTTATCTCCGTTGTTAACATGTTACGTCTGATGAATGTAGGACGCCGTAACACCCTCGACGGGCTCAGGCGACGTCCTCGTCAACGTGCCGCTTCTCCCGCCGTTCGATCGTCACCGACCGGGGCGGCTGGGGCCGCCGCTGCGTCGCTCGGCTGGATGAAGGAGACAAGATGTCTGAAGTGACACGGAGGAAACTTCTCGGAGCCGGGGCGGCCGGGGCTGGTGTCATGCTGCTGCCGGCGGGTTGGACCGCAGCCGCGCGGGCCGGGTCGACTGCACCCCCGCAGGTGCTGGCAGCCAACGACATGGCGTTGTGGTACGACGAGTCGGCGGGTACGGATTGGTTACGGGCTCTGCCGATCGGTAACGGACGGTTGGGCGCGATGGTGTTCGGAAACGTCGACACCGAACGGCTGCAGCTCAACGAGGACACCGTGTGGGCCGGCGGCCCGTATGACTCGGCCAACACCCGTGGTGCGGCCAACCTGGCGGAAATTCGACGGCGGGTCTTCGCCGATCAGTGGACGCAGGCGCAGGATCTGATCAACCAGACCATGCTGGGCAGTCCGGTCGGGCAGTTGGCGTACCAGCCGGTCGGCGACCTGCGGCTGGCATTTGGCAGTGCCAGCGGGGCGTCGCAGTACCAGCGGACCCTCGATCTGACCACGGCCACCACTACCACCAGCTATGTGCTCAACGGGGTGCGGTTTCAGCGTGAGGTGTTCGCCAGCGCACCGGACCAGGTGATCGTTATGCGGTTGACCGCTGACCGGGCAAACGCGATCACGTTCACCGCCACGTTCAGCAGCCCGCAACGGACGACCGTGTCCAGTCCGGACGCCGCCACGATCGGCCTCGATGGTGTTTCCGGCAGCATGGAGGGCATCACCGGTCAGGTCCGGTTCCTTGCTCTGGCCAATGCCTCCGTGAGCGGCGGCACGGTCAGCAGCTCCGGCGGCACGCTGCGGGTCTCCGGCGCGACAAGCGTCACCCTGTTGGTGTCGATCGGTTCCAGTTACGTCAACTACCGGACCGTCAACGGCGACTACCAGGGCATCGCGCGGCGGCACCTCGACGCGGCCCGTGCCGTCGGCTTCGACCAGTTGCGCAGCCGCCACGTGGCCGACTATCAGGCGCTGTTCAACCGGGTGTCGATCGATCTGGGACGCACGACGGCGGCCGACCAGACCACCGACGTGCGGATCGCGCAGCACGCGAGCGTCAACGATCCGCAGTTCTCCGCGCTGCTGTTCCAGTACGGTCGCTACCTGCTGATCTCCTCCTCACGGCCGGGCAGCCAGCCGGCGAACCTGCAGGGGATCTGGAATGACCAGATGGCCCCCTCCTGGGATTCGAAGTTCACCATCAACGCGAACCTGCCGATGAACTACTGGCCGGCCGACACCACCAACCTGGCCGAGTGCTACCTGCCGGTCTTCGACATGATCAAAGATCTGACGGTTACCGGCGCCCGCACTGCTCAGGTGCAGTACGGCGCAGGGGGTTGGGTCACCCACCACAACACCGACGCGTGGCGCGGCTCGTCGGTGGTCGACGAAGCCCTGTGGGGAATGTGGCAGACCGGCGGCGCCTGGCTGGCGACGATGATCTGGGACCACTACCAGTTCACCGGAGACGTCGAGTTCCTGCGCGCCAACTACCCGGCCATGAAAGGCGCTGCCCAGTTCTTCCTCGACACGCTGGTCAGCCACCCGACGCTCGGCTACCTCGTCACCAATCCGTCGAACTCGCCCGAGCTGCGTCATCACACGAACGCCAGCGTGTGCGCGGGGCCGACGATGGACAACCAGATCCTGCGTGACCTGTTCAACGGCGTCGCACGGGCCGCCGAAGTCCTCAACGTGGACGCCTCCTACCGCGCCCAGGTACTGACTGCCCGGGACCGGCTACCGCCGACGCGGGTCGGGTCCCGCGGCAACGTCCAGGAATGGCTCGCCGACTGGGTGGAGACCGAGCGGACTCACCGGCACGTCTCCCACCTGTACGGGCTGCACCCCAGCAACCAGATCACCAAACGCGGCACACCACAACTGCACCAGGCCGCACGACAGACCCTGGAACTGCGCGGCGACGACGGCACCGGCTGGTCACTCGCCTGGAAGATCAACTATTGGGCACGACTGGAAGACGCCACACGCGCCCACAAGCTCCTCGGCGACCTGGTACGCACCGACCGGCTCGCACCGAACATGTTCGACCTGCACCCGCCCTTCCAGATCGACGGCAACTTCGGCGCCACCTCCGGCATCGCCGAGATGCTGCTGCAAAGCCACGCCGGCGAACTACACCTCCTGCCCGCACTACCATCCGCCTGGCCGACCGGGCAGGTCACCGGGCTCCGCGGCCGCGGCGGATACACCGTCGGCGCCGCTTGGAGCAGCAGCCAGATCGAGCTCGTCGTCACTCCCGACCGCGCCGGACCCATCCGCGTTCGCAACCGGATCTTCGCCGGCACCTTCGAACTGCGCGACGAGACGAGCGGCAGCGCCGTCCAGCCGACGAGGATCGAGACCGACCTCGTGGAGTTCACCGGCCAGGCCGGCCACACCTACCGCGCGTCCGGGGTCAACTCGGGCCCGGTCGAGACTGGTGCGTACTACCGTCTCGTGGCCCAGCACAGCGGCAAGGCCGCCGACATCAACGGTGCGTCCACCGCCGCCGGCGGATTGCTGATCCAGTGGGCGAGCAGCAGCGGACAGAACCAGCAGTTCGAGTTTGTGCCGGCCGACGGTGGCTACTTCCGAATCAGGGCGCGGCACAGCGGCCTGTTCCTGCAGGCCGCCAGCAACAGCACTGGCGCCGACATCACCCAGCAACCCGGCACGTCCAACGCGGCCAGCCAGCAATGGCGGGTCGACGACCAGGGCGGCGGGGTGGTCAGACTCATCAACAGGCAAAGCAGTCTGGCAATGGACGTCTGGCAGGCTTCGACCGCCGACGGTGCCCGTATCTCCCAGTGGACACCCGGCACCGGCGCCAACCAGCGATTCAAACTCCAACGAATCTAGGGGCTTCGGGGCGGTTTCACGGCTACAGATCACGCAAGGTTTGACCTGCGTTCGGGTGAGGGCCAGCCGGCCCTCACCCGAACGGGATTCCGATGAGGTTGTAGGTGAAGGCCACCGTCAGGTAGCTGATGGCCGCGACAGTCGTGATCGTGTACGCCATTCGACCCTTCACGGTCCACCATCGCCTGGCCCATGCGGCGCCCGTGCCGGCGATCATCACTGCCGTTGTCGCCACCGCGAGTCCGTTCAGGGACAGCAGGGCCGTCAGCGCCACCGAGCCGAGGATGACCGTTTCGGTGAGGGCGTTCAGGTCCGAGGCCATCAAGGCGAACCAACCGATGAAGACCGTCGTGAGTCCGCCAGTGAGCCAAGCTACGACCCGCGCCGCCCGCGCCCAGCGCGAGTGCACCGGCTTGCCCTTCCGCCGTCGCACCAACGCCAGGATCGGGAACCAGAAGAACGCCAACAGCAAGACCACCACGCCGGCCCCGAGCATGATCTGGTGCAGGGTCGGCGACGCGTACCAGGCCAGTTTCGTGTAGGCGACTGTCGGGTCGTCCGTCGTGAACAGATTGCCCTTGCCGTCGAAGGCGATCTGCGCCTGGCCGCCTTGCTCCTGGAACAGTCCGGTACCGATCGGGTACCAGTGCTGGACGCCCGCGTTCGGATTCAACGACAGGCCGCTGGTGGTCAGCGAGCCGCCGGGGGCCTCGGCGACGGTGGCCGTCGAGAGCAGCGTCACCACCTTCGTCACCTGTGTGCGGCTGGTGCGGTCGACACGATAGCTTCCCGCGAGATCGGACGTGTCGATCCCGCTCACCGCCTTGGGTGCTGGACTCGTGTGCGGGACGTACCGGTCGACGATCTGGTGAATGAGGTCCTTGCCGTCCCAGCTCGCGACGCCGTTCGTCCCGTCGCCGTTGTAGACCACGTAGATCCCGATTTTCTGGTCGGGCAGCATCGCGAGGTTGGCGTGGAAGCCGGGGACGTCGCCGTCCTTGAACAGCAGCGCCTGTCCGTTGCGCGGCTCCTGCTGGAGCACCCAGCCCATCCCCGGCAGACGCGGGTCCATCGTGAAATGCTGCTGCCGCAGCGACTGGGCGACGCCCGCGCCGAGCCGTGGGTCGTCGGCCATCTGCGCGATCAGAAAGGTGCCCATATCGGTCGCGGTGGCTACGGTGCCCGCTCCGGTAGGTGACCACGCGCCGTACTGGCCGTCCTCGCGGACCTGACCGCGGCCTACGGGACGGTAGCCGTCCGCCACCTGCGCCTGGATCGCGGCCGGATGGGGCTGAAGGAATGTCGTGCCGTTCATGTGCAGCGGCCCGAAGACGTGGTCCTGGACGTACTGAGCGAACGGTTGGCCGGAGACGACCTGCACCAGATATCCCGCCAGGGCAACGCCGTAATTGTCATACTGCGCCAGGGTTCCCGGCGGGCGTACCCGGTCGGGTTGGTGGGCGGCGAGGTACTCGCCCAGGGCGGGCACGGCTGCCGGGTCGGCCACGGCGACACCCCGTGGGCCATCGTCGAAGCCGGCCGTGTGCGTCAGCAGATCCGCCATCGTGACCGGGTGCCCTGGATAGGTGTCGCGAATTTTGAAGGTCGTGAGGTAGGTGTTCACGTCGGCGCTCGGATCCAGCTTGCCTTGCCGGATCAGCTGCGCGGCCGCCGTCGCCGTGAAGACCTTGGCCACAGAGCCGGTGAAGAACGAGGTCGAGGACGCATCGACAGGCGTTCGGGCCGGGACGTTCGAGACGCCGTACCCCTTGGCGAAGACCTGCTTCCCGCCGGCCACGACGACCACAGCAGCACCAGGAATCCGGTCACGCGCCAACTGGGTCGAGACGACCTGGTCCACCATCTGCCCGACACCGGTGAGTTCGGCCGCCGGGGCCGGCGCCCCGGCACCTGCGCTGGCCAGGTCATCTCGGGTCGAGGATGCTGCGGAGGCCACCGCGGGAGAAGGAGCGAGGGCCAGAGCCCCAGCGGTAACGCCAGCCACCAGAAAGGACATCGGGCGAGCCATCTGCATGCCCCGAGCCTTCCGAAACGGCGGCGGGATACCCATCCTGCTGGCGCTCGTCTACCGGGTAGGGCCAACCCTACCGAGCCGCACCGTGGCCGATATTGCTCTTGAGGAACGAGAAACCGTAGGTCATCTTCCATGCCGCAGACGGGTCAGCTTGCCAGGGTCGAGGACCATGTCGATGGCGACGACGCGTTCGTCGTACACGGTGAAACCGACGACGGCGACGGGCCTGCCGCGCCGGTCGCGGGCGACGACCCCGGCGGCGCCATTGACCAACGCGGGAGCGCAGAGGCGCGCGAACCGTGGCCCGGCGTCGGCCGCGCGGGTGGCCACGGCACGGGCACCGGTGAGCAGGGCCGGTGCGAGCCGTGCCCGTCGTCCGTGGTCGGAGCGGAACACCACGTCGGGGTCCAGCAGGGTCAGCAGGGCGTCGAAGTCGCCGGCGCGTGCGGCCGCCAGAAACGCGTCGACGACACGTCGCTGGGCGGGCAGGCCGGCCCGGGGCTGCGGAGCGCCATCGCGCAGCCGCCGCCGGGCTCGGCTGGCAAGCTGCCTGGTGGCCGCCGGTGTACGTCCCACCACGGCGGCCACCTGCTCGAACGGCATGCCGAACATGTCGTGCAGCACGACCGCGAGCCGTTCGGCCGGCTCGAGGCTGTCCAGCACCACGAGCAACGCGATGCCTACCGCGTCGGTGTGCAGGCTGGCTTCCTCCGGATCCCCGTACTCACTTACCAGCGGCTCCCAGGTTGCGCTCAACTGCTCGCGACGCGCTTGTCGGGCCCGCAGCATGTCGATGCACACCCGCCCGACAAGCGTGGTCAGCCACGCCGCGGGGTTGGCGATCACGGTTGGGTCGGCGCGCGTCGTGCGCAGCCACGCCTCCTGCAGCGCGTCGTCGACCTCGGCCTGCGAGCCCAGCAGCCGATAGGCGACGGCCCGCAGCTGCGGGCGGTGCTGCGCCAACTGCTCGGCGAACCACTGCTGGTCGTCCATGTCCCTATTTTCCGAACGCTTCCCGCCGCAGCACCGCCAACAGCGTCGGGGTGCCCTCGGCGGTGGTGACGGCCACGGTCCGCCTGACCCAGGTGGTGTCGGTGGCCTGGGCCAGCAGACAGGCCGCCAGGTCGGCTCGGCTGGTGAAGATGCCGTCGGAGCGACTCTCGGAGAGCCGGTAACGGGTGACGCTGTCGCTGTCGAACAGCCCCGACGGGCGCACGATCGTCCAGTCGAGGTCGCTGTCCCGCACCATCTTCTCCATGGTGCGCATGTCGTCGTAGGTGGACTTGCCGATCGTGGCGGTGACCAACGGCTGGATGATGCGGTTGAGGAAAAACCCGCCCTCGGCATGAGGATGCGGCTCGGTGGCGCTGGAACTGACAACGACGAGCCGCCGCACACCCTCGCGGCGCATCGCGGCCAGGACCGTCGCGGTGCTGCGGCTGTAGAGCCGCACCGGTCGCCGAGTGAACGGCGTGCCGAGCGTCGACAGCACCACGGCGGCACCACTCACCGGGGCCTCCACGGTGGCATCGGCGGCCACCACCTCCAAGCCGGCGCCTCGCACCGGGAACGACCGCGGCTGCCGGGTCACCGCCCGTACGTCATGGCCGGCGTCCAGCGCCTGTTGTACCAGGCGGCGGCCCGTGCCCCCGTTCGCGCCGAGAACGACGATACGCATCCGGTGTGCTCCCTTCCGAGGTGGCTTCGAAAGGAACGTCGATCCGCGCAGTGGGTTTGTGACATGCGGGGCGCACACGAATCAGCGACGGAGCCTCGAAGGGCACCCCGCAGACGGCCGTCCGCAGCCGGAGACCTCCCGGGAAGGCGATCAGGACGTGCAGAACGACGCCCGTTCGGTCAGGCCGAGCTCTTTGCAGTCCCATCCGGCACCCTGGTCCTGGAGGCGCCAGCCCGTGCCGGCCGTGTAGTGGAACAGGTAGATGACGGCGCTGGCGTCCGGACGTTCGACGTCGACCGCGGCCCACGTCTCGACGCACTCCACCGGCCTGGAAGCGAAAGACCACCCCGCAGGCAGTTCGACCAGGGTCCCGAGGCTCTGGGTCGACGGACAGGTGGGATCTTGAGGGCCGCCACTGGTGGGGGTGGCCGCGGGTGGGAGCAACGGGTCGGGCCGATGGCTCATGGCGAAGGCGACCGTACCGCCGAGGGCGAACACCGCCGCCGCCGCGGCGCCGACCGCCCTCCGTCGTTGGACCTGCCGCGATCTGCGCAGGGTGCGCTCGTACATGTCGGCGGTGCCGCCGTGCTCGCTCAGATCGGACATGACCTGACGCAGCGGCCCGAGGTTGTCGGTCATCAGGCCTCCTCCATCACGGCCGAGAGCAGCTCCGGCGCTATCTGCCGCATGCGCGCCAGCGCCTTGCTGGTCTGACTCTTGATCGTGCCGACCGAGCACTGCAGCAGTTCCGCGGCCTCGGCCTCGCTGCGGTCCTCGAAGAACCGTGCCACCAGCACGGCCCGTTGCCGCTGCGTGAGTTGGGCGAGAGCCTGGTGCAAAGCAACCTTGAGATCGGTACGACGAGCGTGGTCGCTGCCGGGCTGAGCCACGTCGGCCAGTTCGCCGGGCAGGGACTCGGCTACCTTGCGGCGCCGCCACCAGCTCACATGCTGGTGGTACATGGCGGTGCGGGTGTACGCCTCGAAGTGCCCGGGATCATGCAGCCGCCGCCGGCCCCGATGGGTGCGGGCCAGCGCATCCTGCACCAGGTCCTCGGCGAGGTGCCGGTCACCGGTCAGCAGGAACGCCGTCCGCAGCAACGCCGGCGAGCGGGTCCGCACGAACTCACAGAAAAGATCGTCTATGGAGTCCGCCATGCTCCGCTCGTTCCCCCCACGTACCCCAGAGTCCTTCAGGCAGCGGCGGCGGCGATGCGGCCGGTTGACTGTGGCGCACACCATAGCCGGTGTGCGCCACAGCAAACGACAGCGGTCTACCCGATCAGGAGATGCAGAACGGCGCCTCCTTGAGGCCGAGGTCCACGCAGTCGTATCCGCTGCCATCGCCGTAGTACTTCCAGCCCGTACCGGCCACGAAGTGGAAGAGGTACCAGCCGTCACCGGCGGTCGGGCCCTGCGGATCGGCGCCCGCCCAGTCCTTGACGCACTCGACAGTGCCGAAGGTCCAGCCCTTCGGGAGCTCGACCAGGGCCTGGAGGGTCTTCGCTGAAGGGCACTTGGCACTGGTGGCCGTACCGCTCGACGGCTTCGGCTTTGGCTTCGGCGCCGTCTCCACCGGATCCGAGGAGCAGAACGGCGCCGGCTCGCTGAGACCGAGATCCTTGCAGTCCCAGTCGCTGCCCTGGTCGTAGTACTTCCAGCCCGTCCCGGCCACGAAGTGGAAAAGGTAGACGCCGTCACCCGCCGTCGGGCCCTGCGGATCGGCCGTGGCCCAGTCCTTGAAGCATTTCACTTCCCCGAAGGACCAGCCCTTCGGCAGCTCGACAAGCGTCTGCAGGGTCGTCCCGGAGGGGCAATCGGCTACTCCGGCCGCCGCGGGCGACGCACTGGGAGTGCCAGCGGCCGCAGCAGCCGACGTCGGAGCGGATGCGGCCGGGCTCGGACCGGCCGGCTCCCCGGAGTCGCAGGCAGACAGTCCAATGAGGACAGTGGCAACGGGCAGCAGCAGGAGGTGACGTGCAGACATTTGCGGACCCCTATGGATCGTGGCGATCGTCGCTTACAACGGGGTACATGCGATCCGTCGCCCGCAGGTTGCCGCCATCCAGAAATATTCTTCGAAATCTTTGGCGACCCTGCTCGTCGCGCAGCCGGAGACCCCTCTCGTCCTCGACTGCTCGCTGGACCTCGGAGCGGCCAGCCAGAAAATCTATGCTCAAACGACTAGACATCCTTGAGGCTGGGGGATACTGTTCCTCAGGTAGCGAGCAGAGAGATACAAAGACGCAGACGGACCGCCCGGCCGTGAGGTCACGACGGGCGTCGGAGCAGGACCCTGTTCCTGCTCCAGAACGGCAGTAAGCACGTCAGCCCCGGCATGATGCGCGACGGGGCACCGCAGGTGGGGCCAAGGAACTGTTCAGGGCTCCAGCTGATGTTCGCCGCACGTGTACGGGGCCGTGAAGTTGCGTGGGCTCCGACACCGGTGGACTGCACGTCAGCAAGATGAAGAGATGCAGAGGAAAGGGAGGGCCGTACACCGTTGGATCGCCCGCCGTCGGCCGTCATGTCAGGCCGGGCGGACACCGCAGTTTCCATCGAACGAGAGGTGGTCTCCGGTCACGCATATGCGATCCTCGCACCCGTTGCCGTCAGTGACGGCTGGTGTGGATACGAAGAGCCGACGTTCCTGTCGGCAGATGGTGTTCTGACCCGTAACCCTGGGCCCCGGCGCTTACGCGCCGGGGCCCTCGACGTGGAGGTGACATGGGGCGAAACCCCGAAGACATGTTCGGCGACGAGGACTACCCCGCCTACACCATCGGGCAGGCTGCGGAGATGCTCGGCACCACGCAGGATTTCCTGCGCCGGCTGGACGAGGCGAAACTGATCGACCCGCACCGCTCCGGCGGCGGGCACCGCCGCTACTCGCGCTACCAGCTGCGCCTGGCCGCCCGGGCCCGCGAGATGGTCGACGGCGGCACCGCCTTGGAGGCGGCCTGCCGGATCATCATCCTGGAAGACCAACTTGAGGAAGCCCTCCGACAGAACGAAAAGCCGCAGTGAGGGTCGCTGGCCGCACGATGTCGGGTGATGCCGTCGGCGTTCCGCACCCCTCGCGGGCCGGGACACCAGGTCCCGTGCCCGGCGCGCCCACCCACCTACCGCTTGCGGCCCCGCGTCGACGGCAACCCCCGCAGCGGACTCAGTCTCCCGGGCTTCAGCCGCCCGCCTTCGCCTGGAAGATCTCTCGCTCTTTGGCGTTGCGAGTCAGCGCGGCGGCTCGCGCGTACTCCTGCTGGGACTCGGCCGTCCGACCGAGCTTCGCCAGGAGGTCGGCGCGTACGGCGGGAAGCAGCGGGTACTGGTCCAGCGCCCCACTCGCCTGCACCCGGTCAGCAATGGCCAGTCCCTCGGCCGCTCCCTGGGCCATTCCGACCGCGACCGCCCGGTTCAACTCGGCGACCGGTGACGGCCACACGTGGGAGAGCACCAGGTAGAGCGCCGCGATTCGTGACCAGTCGGTCTCCTGCGTAGACCGGGCTCGGGCGTGACAGGCGGCGATCTCGGCCTGTAGCACGAACGGTCCGAGTATGCCGCCGATCTCCTGTGCCCGAGCCAGGGCGGCGAGGCCGCGCCGGATCAGCAGCAGGTCCCATCGGGTCCGGTCCTGATCGCCGAGCAGAATTGCCGCACCGGCTCCGTCGGTGCGCGCCCACGTCCGCGACGACTGGATTTCCATCAGCGCCACCAGCCCGTGCACCTCGGCCTGATCCGGCATCAGCCCGGCCAGCACCCGGCCCAGCCGCAACGCCTCCCGGCAGAGGTCGGGCCGCATCCAGTCCTGGCCGGCGGTCGCCGAGTATCCCTCGTTGAAGATCAGGTAGAGGACTTCCAGGACCGAGGTCAGCCGCTGGGCGAGCTGATCCGGCGGCGGGAGTTCGAACGGCACTCGTTTGGCGGCCAGGGTGCGCTTGGCCCGCACGATCCGTTGACCAACTGTCGATTCGGCGACGAGGAAGGCCCGGGCGATCTCTTCGGTGCTCAGTCCGCCGAGCACGCGCAGGGTGAGCGCGGTCCGCGCCTCTGTCGACAGCACCGGATGGCAGGAGATGAAGATCAGCCGCAGCAGGTCGTCGCCGACGTGGTCGTCCAACGCGTCGTCCACGGCGTCCTGCTCGTCGACCGGCGCGATTTCCAGGGCCCGGCCTATTTCGGCGAGCTTCTCGCCGTACCGGATCCGCCGCCGGACGAGGTCGATCGCCCGGTGCTTGGCGGTGGCCATCAGCCACGGCCCGGGATCCGTCGGCACGCCCTGCTTCGGCCACTGTTCAAGCGGATGACGAGGGTGTCCTGGGCGATCTCCTCGGCCAGGCCGACATCGCGCAGGATCCGGGTCAGCTTCGCGATGAGATGAGCTGCCTCGATCCGCCAGACCGCCTCGACAACGCGATAGGGATCGGTAGCCGTCATGGCTACCGATCCAACCACCATCGACGTGCTCGCCCGCTCATCCCTGTGGTGCGAAGTCCTCCGGCCCGAAGACCCGCGAGACCTCAGCCTCCCCCTCCCAGCCCTGCCACAGGTCACGGTGCAGCCGCATGAACCGGCCGGCCCATTCGACAGCTTCCTCCTTGGAGCGGACCTCGTACACCACGTAGCTGATCAGCTCCTTCGCCTCGGCGAAGGGACCGTCGACGACGCTGAGCCCACCGGCGTCGACCGCGATCCGGGCGCTGTTCGCGGTGGGAGCCAGCCCGCCCATGTCGAGCATCACGCCGGCGTTCGTGGCGTCCATACCGAGCTTCGCGATGGCCTCCATCAGCTCGGCAGGCGGCGGGCCGTCGGGCTGCGCTGCTTTGAGAATCACCAGATAACGCATTTCTTCTCCTCGCGGGTCTGTGCACTCCGGATTGGCTCGGAACAAGTGTGGTTCGACTGTGCTGACGATCAGTGCCGCGACACGCGTCGGTAGCGATCGATCGCGACGGCTGCCTGCCAGCCCGAAATCAGCAGTACGGCAGCGGTGAAGGCGAGGATGCTCCAGGCGGCGCCGGCACCCGCGGTCAGACCCAGGAAGCCGGCGCCGAACACCACGCCGACGCCCCGCGAGGACCTGGCCCAACCGGTCGCGCCCTCGGCGGCGAAGCGGCGGGCCAGCACGAAACACGCCGCGATCAGGCAACTGAACCCGACGGCCCCGGCAGCGAAATGACCGTAGCCGTGCCAGCTGATCGTCCCAGGGCCGTCCGGCGTACCGACCGGGAAACCCAACCCCGGATCCGCGCGCAGCAGACCGGCGGCCATCAGGCTCACGCCGTACGCGCCGATGAGCCTCGGTGCCCAGCGCGCCCCGGGCCCACCCTCCAGCGCCCGCCGCAGTCCGACCGCGAACACGAGGGTCAGCAGACCGCTCACCAGGAAGTTCGTGATGTGGATCCACCCTCGGTCACCGTTGCTGAGCATGCTCCAGGCGTGCCGTGTCGGGTCGAATCCGGACCGGGTGAACACCTCGACCAGCGACACCGCGACGTACAACGGGCCGGCGAGGACGCCGTACGCCAAGAGGGATTTCGTGACCCTGACCGCCGGGTCGCAGGTCAGCGCGGTCGACGCGGTGGTGGTCATCTGCTCGGTCATGGTCGTTGCCCTTCGCGGCGGGCCGGCTTGTCCGGCCCCTCACCCGGTCCCTCGAACGACCGGACGCGACTTCGACAACCCGTCCCAAGATTCTTTCCGAGGGCACGATGATCGCCCCTGCCGTGTTCGATGCAGGCTCGGTCTCGACGTGGGTGCGCTCCGGCGCGGGACAGCACACGCAGCCGTCGCCGACCGCCTACGAGTGGGATGCGCGGGCGGCGCGGCGACGCTCGGTGAGCCGTCGTGCCTTCACGGCGTTGCCGCAGTCGGCCATGCGGCACCAACGGCGGGAGCCACTGCGACTCTGGTCGAGGAACAGCCAGCCACAGCCACCCTCGGGCACCGGGCAGCGGCGCACCCGGGTCAGGTCGGCCGTCAGCATGACGTCGAGGGCGGCCTCGGCGATCCGGTCGGGCACCAGCATGGCCGGCACGGTGCCGTAGGCCAGGCGTACCCGCGGCGGGTCGAGCACGAGTCGTGCTCGGGCGGCCGCGCCGGACCAGCGCTGATGGAGTGCGACGAGCGCGGCGCCGGCCGCGACAGGGTCACCCGCCGAAGCACCGTGCGCGTCGGTGATCGCGGCGAGCAGCACGAGAAACAGCCCATCCCGGATGTCGCGCACGGCGGCCAGTCCGGCGTGCGCCGCCGCGGGCTCGTCGCGCCACGCCCGGTCAACCTGCTCGGCGGCCGCGTCGTTGAGCACGCCCACCCGGACCGACCAGCGCAGCAGAGCGGAGCTGTCGGACAGAAAGTCGTGCGGCGACGTGCCCCCTCGCTCGAGCGTGTTGACCAGGTCGAGCGCGGGATGCCCGCCGACCAACGGTAGCTGGCACACGTCGAGCGACATGGCGGCAACGCTACCACCAAAACCGTCGCTGGAGGTTGGCCGAAGGTGCCACTGCCTCGCCTGAAAGGACTGACAGCACGGACACGACAAGGGATTATTAGTTGTCTATGCTACCGTCAAAACGCGGTTAGCCGGAATCAGGTCTTGACGATCGAGGCTTACCGCCTGCGTGGCAGCTCTTGCTGCACCCTGCCCTGGATCTCGGAGGTAGCCGATGACGCACCAACGACGCGCGGTCTATGCCCTCGCCGCGTTGTCCGCCGCCACCTTCTGTTACGTCACCACCGAGGTGCTCCCGATCGGGCTGCTCACGCTCATCGCGCCGGACCTGGGGCGCTCGAGGTCCGAGGCCGGTCTGCTGGTGACCGGGTACGCGGTGGTGGTCATGATCGTGGCGCTCCCGCTGACCCGGGTGACTCGGCGAGTGCCCCGGCGTCCGCTGCTCGCCGGCACCCTCGGTGTGTTCGCCGCGGCGACGACGGTGTCGGCCTTCGCAACCTCCTACGAGATGTTGCTCGCCGCGCGGCTGGTGTCCGCCACCACCAACGGTGTCTTCTGGGCCGTGGTGTTCCCCGTGGCGATCTCGATGTTCCCCGCGAACATCCGAGGCCGCATCGTGGCTCGGCTGTCGATCGGCAACGCGCTCGGCCCGGTTCTCGGCGTGCCGCTGAGCACCTGGTTGGGCGGGCAGGCCGGGTGGCGGGCCGCCTTCGTCGCGATGGCCGTCCTCGGCTTCGTCATCTGCGCCGCAGTCGTCCTGCTCCTGCCGAGCGTCACACCGCAGGACAGTGCCGGCGACATCGGGTCGATGCCTGATCGACATCGCTTCGCCGTGCTCCTCGTCGCCACCGTCCTCGCGGTCACCGGCGCCATGGGCGCGTTCACCTACATGACCGTCTTCCTCCTCGACGTCAGTGGGTTCGCCGCCGCATCCCTCGGCGTGCTGCTCTTCGTCCAAGGTTCGTTCGGCGTCGTCGGCACCTGGGCTGCCGGTCGGGTCCTGGACCGGTTTCCGCTCGGTGTGGTGCTGGGTCTGCTCGGGCTCCTCACTGCCGCGATGCTCGGCCTCTACGGTGTCGGCACGCACAAGGCATTGACGATTCCGTTGCTCGCCGTGGCGGGAATGTCGTTCAGCTCGCTGATCGCGGGGCTCCAGCACCGCATCATGCAGGTGACTCCGTCGACCACCGACATGGCGTCGGCCAGCCTCAGCGTCGCGTTCAACCTCGGCCTCGCGGCCGGCTCGCTCATCGGTGCGGGCCTGTTGGCGACTGCCGGGGTGCGCGTCATCCCGTTGTTCGGAGGGCTGCTGACGGCCGGAGCGTTCGCGTTGCTCGCCTGCCACGAGCTGTCTCGCAGACGACGGAGAGAGCTCGGAACTGCCGGTCACGATTCCGAGCGACAGTTGGTCGGGCAACCCGCTGCTCACTCTTGAGTCCCGTGACCCGCCTTGTGCAGCAGGTCCCGTGGATGAGGTGACCCCGGACCGCGAGGTTTGCGGAGGGGCTCCGCGGAGACCTCACAGCGGTGTGTGCTCGAGGGACCGACGAACGACAGGGAGAACAGCATGCGTACGGTGAAGTTGGGTGAGCTTGAGGTTGCCCGCATCGGGCTGGGTGCGATGGGAATGTCGCACGGCTACAGCGGCGCCGGCAGCGACGATGCCGAGTCGATCCGCACCATTCATCGGGCTCTCGAACTGGGTGTCACCCTGATCGACACCGCGGAGATCTACGGCCCGTACACCAACGAGGAACTTGTCGGCCGCGCCCTGCGGGGCCGCCGCGACCAGGTCGTACTGGCCACCAAGTTCGGCCTCATCTCGCACGACGGCCGCGTCCCGGGCGGCCTGGACAGCAGCCCGGACAACATTCGCACTGCGGTCGAGGGCTCGCTCAAGCGCCTCGACACCGACCACATCGACCTGTACTACCAGCACCGCGTCGAGCAGAGCACCCCGATCGAGGACACCATGGGCGCGCTCGCGGCCCTGGTGCAGGAGGGCAAGATCCGCTACGTGGGCCTGTCCGAGGCGTGGGTCGACACCATCCGGCGTGCCCACGCCGTGCACCCGGTCACCGCTCTGCAGTCGGAGTACTCGCTGTGGACCCGTGACCAGGAACAGCTCCTTCCGGTGCTGCGCGAGCTGGGCATCGGGCTGGTGGCGTACTCCCCGCTCGGCCGCGGCTTCCTCACCGGCGCCCTGCGGTCCCCGGCGGACGTCGAGCGCCTCGACGACAGCGACTTCCGCAAGAACCACCCGCGCTTCACCGGGGAGAACTTCCAGCGCAACCTGCGCATCGCCGACCAGGTGCAGGCGGTCGCCGACCAGGCGGGTGCGACCTCGGGACAGGTCGCCCTGGCCTGGCTGCTGGCCCAGGGCGACGACATCGTCCCCATTCCCGGCACCAAGCGGGTGAGCCGTGTTGAGGAGAACGTCGCGGCGGACACCGTCACGCTGACGGCCGAACAGGTCGCCACCCTCACCGCGCTGCCCGTCGCCGAGGGTGGTCACCACACCGACGAGCAGATGCGGGTGATCGAGCGCTGACCAACTCCCGCTGAGCCCGGAAACAGCGATCCTGGCCTCCGAAGGATGGCGTTGGTTCTTCCGGTCCATACCGCAGGAGGCAGCGGGCCCGGCGCGGAGGGTGATCCTCCGCGCCGGGCCCGCCGCACTGTCGGGTGGGGTCAGGCGGACGCGCAGATGGCCGCGGCCGGCCCGGTGCCGGTGCCCTGGAAGCCGAAGTTTGTCGACTGCCCGGCGCCGACCTGTCCGTTGTAGCTCACGTTGGTGAACCGGACGGTTCCGCTGGCGCCGCTGGCCTGGGCGCTCCACACGCCGGTGATCGCGGCACCGCCGGGCAGCGTGATGGTCACGGTCCAGCCGTTGATGCTCGCGGAGCCGGCGCTGACCGTCACGCTCGCGGTGAATCCGCCGTTCCACTGGTTGACCGCCACCGAGGCGGAGCAGCCGTTACCGGTCGGCGGCGGCGTGGTGGGCGGCGCGGTCGTGGGCGGAGCCGTGGTCGGCGGCGCGGTGGTGGGCGGCGCCGTGGTCGGCGGCGCGGTCGTCGGCGGAGCCGTGGTCGGCGGCGCAGTCGTCGGCGGCGCAGTCGTCGGTGGGTTGGGGGCACCGTTGGCCAGGCTGAAGGCCAGGTCGGGCTGGAACGATCCGGCCGTGAAGCGGCACCCGTCGGCCTCACCCGGCGGCTTCACCCAGAGGTACGCGTCGATGTTGGCGTCGCCGGTGTTGGTGGTCGGGTACGGGCCGATGCGCCGGTCGGTGTTGTCGTCGCCGCACCAGTCCCCGCTGGCACCACCGTTGCGGCTGGTGTCGATGACCTGGCGCTTGCCCGAGAGGCCCATGCCGTTGAGGGAGGAGATGACGTTCCGGCCGAAGTTCGCCTCGTTGGAGGTGGAGTTGAAGTTCGACACGTTTGTGAAGAAGCCGTCGGCGTACTGCACGCCTGCGGCCCGGAGCCGGTTGGCCGTCTCACCCGCGCTGTTCCAGGTGGAGTGGCCGCCGTCGAGGTAGACCTTGGCGTTGGGGTTGCCCGACTTGATGGTCCGGGTGGCCGTCGAGATCGCCTGGTTACGGGCGTTGAGCTCGCCGCTGCTCAGGCACGTCGTGAGGGCCAGGGAGTCGGTCTCCAGGATGATGATGACGGTCTGGTTGCCCAGCCCCCGGGCGAAGTTGGACACCCACGTCTGGTACTGGTTGAGATCCGGCGCACCACCGGCGCTGGCGCCGCCGCAGTCCCGGTTGGTGATCTCGTAGACCGCGAGCACCGGGATCTGCTGCGCCGCGTTGGCGGCGCCGATGAACCCGGAGACCTCGGACTGCACAGTCGACGGGTTGAAGTTGGCGAACCAGCGGGCCTGCGGCTGGCTCGCGATCTTGTCGCGAATGACGGCGGCACGCGAATCGCCGGGGTTGGCGGCGACCCAGCGGATGACTGCCGAACTCGGGTCGCGGTAGAGCGACCCGGAGAGCGTGCCCGCGGAGGCGCTGCTCACGGCGAGGCAGACGCCGATGGCGGCGGCGCCCACGACGGCCGCAGCGCTGGTGACCGCCGATCTGCGACGGAGCGACGAGAGGATAGCCACGACGTGTTGCCTCCTGGTCACATAGACGTTTCCAATTTTGTGGGAGCGTTCCCATGGACGGTAGCGGAGGCACGCGCCGCTGCCAAGACGTACACGGTCGTCGATAGATTCGGAGTCGCCGATGTTCGCCCGCATCGGATGGCGACGCGAACGGTGGGACACGGGTGCCCCTGCCCGACTGCTTGACCAAGGGCACCCGCCGGATCGCCCCGGCAAGGCCCGATCGGCGATCCACCCGCTGCATGTCGGCTGCAACTCGCGTTCCGCCGTCACCACGGCAGCAGCCCCAGCCAGACACTGCGCACCTGACGCAGTGACGTGCCCAAGCCCTCGCCGACCGGGCCGCCAGGAAGCTCTCCGTGTCCTGATCCCTGCTCGCGCTGCGGCGGCCGGTCGAGCTTGACGCCGCCACCGCAGCGCGGTCAGGTGCCGGTCGGCGCGACAGTACGGCTGGCCGCCATCGCACGGGTCTCCGGGCCGCAACCTGCCGGACACGGCATTGACATATTTCACTGTGCGATCTAGCGTCGGGCCGAATCGATTCGACGCCGAGGCGTGTGCTCCGGCGCCGTCCGACGGTTGGTCGCGTGGTGTTCGGGCGCGCACGGTGTGGGCCACCAGCGATTCGACGACCACCTGGTCACGCCCGGGCAGCGAGACCAGTGGCGAGAGGCTCTGGCGATGAGCCGGCCGGGTGCCGTGGCCGCCTCGCCTTCCGGAGTTTCATCCACGGTGAGTGTGGCCGGCGGGGGCGACCAGGAGTGGCATGCCGTGGCGGTGTGGGAGTCGCCGTGGACCCCTGCACCTGAATCAGTTCGTGCCGAGTGGCGGGAGCCCCATCATGACAAGACGTAGACCCATCCTTGGTTCACTCGCGACGGCGGCGCTTCTCGTCGCGACAGTGGGCGTGACGGCACTGACCGGCGGTCTGAGCACCACCGCGTCGGCCGCGGACATGACACCGGCCGCGGCGACCGCCGGGTGCGGCAAGGCGCCCACGTTGACAAGCGGTCAACGGTCGATCCAGAGCAGCGGCCAGAACCGTAGCTTCATCCTGCGGATCCCCGACAACTACGACCGGAACCACCCGTACCGGTTGATCTTCGGGTTCCACTGGAACGGCGGCACCATGAACGACGTCGACGGCGGCGGGTCGGACGGGGCGGCCTGGTCCTACTACGGGCTGCGGCAGCAGGCGAACAACAGCACCATCTTCGTCGCCCCCCAGGGCAACGGCAACGGCTGGGCCAACCCCAACGGCCAGGACGTCACCTTCGTCGACAACATGATCAGCCTGATCGAGGCGGACCTGTGCGTCGACACGACGCAGCTCTTCGCGCTCGGCTTCAGCTACGGCGGAGGCATGAGCTATTCGCTTGCCTGCTCCCGGGCCGGCGTCTTCCGCGCCGTCGCGGTCTACTCCGGCGGGCAGCTCAGCGGATGCAGCGGCGGCACCCAGCCGATCGCGTACATGGGCATTCACGGCATCGGGGACCCGGTGCTCAACATCTCCGCCGGACGGTCCCTGCGGGACAGGTTCGTCCGCAACAACGGGTGCACCGCGCAGAACCCGCCCGAGCCGAGGGCGGGCAGCCTGACCCACATCACCACCACCTACTCCGGCTGCCGATCCGGCTACCCGGTGGTGTGGGCAGCCTTCGACGGCGGGCACGGCCCCGGCCCGGTGGACGGCGGCGGGGACAGCGGCGCCCGGACCTGGACCAAGGGTGAGGTGTGGAGGTTCTTCACCCAGTTCGGCAGCACCGATCCCACGCCGACCCCGACCGTGTCGCCGACGGCAAGCCCTACCACCACCCCGCCGCCGAGCGGCACGTCCGCCCTGCGCAACGGAAGCTCCGGGCGGTGCCTCGACGTCAACGGCGCCACGCAGACCAACGGCGCGGCGGCGATCATCTGGGACTGCCACGGTCAGAGCAACCAGAGCTGGACCTCGACCGCGGCCGGGGAGCTGCGCGTCTTCGGTGGCAAGTGCCTTGACGTCAACGGCGCCGGCACCGCGAACGGCAGCTCGGTGATCATTTGGGACTGCAACGGCCAGCCCAACCAGCGGTGGCGGTCCAACGCCGACGGCTCGATCACAGGTGTCGGTTCGGGCCGGTGTCTGGACGTGGTCGGCAACGGTACGGCCAACGGCACGCGCGTCCAGATCTGGGACTGCAACGGCGCGGCCAACCAACGATGGAGCCGCAGCTGAGCCCGGCCGGGCATCGGTAGGGATCTGCACGGGCACGAGCCGGCGGCCGAACCACTCGGGGCGGCCGCCGGCTCCGCCCGACCGAAATTCATCAGATCTATCGGCCGAAATCTCGGCGACCCCGTCGCCGGAGGTCACGGACCCGATCGGCGAAACGGCTGTTCAGAGGGCGTTGACCGACGATCGATCCGGTGCTTAACATATGACGTCTTTTCATTAAAGATCTTCGATAGGCGGCCTCCTGCGTGGTACGGCAGCTCGATGCGCCGTACGGCTCCGGGGCCGAGAAGCCTGGGGAGGCGAGCCAGATGTTCGACAGAGAGAATCATCGGCACAGCACTGACGACGACGGGCCACGCCGCCGGTCGTGGCGGAGCACGTGGCGTCCGCGTCGGTTGGCCGCATCGTTAGCGGGGGCGGTGGTGCTGGCGGCGGCCGTGCTGACCGGGTTCGCCTCCCCCGCCCAGGCGGCAACCGCCATCACGATCAACGGTGGGTCCGGTGGACGGGCACTCGACGGGATCGGCGCGGTCAGTGGCGGTGGCGGCAACAGCAGGTTGCTTATCGACTACCCGGAGCCCCAGCGCAGTGACATCCTGGACTACCTGTTCAAGCCGGGCCGCGGCGCTGCCATGCAGCTGCTGAAGACCGAGGTCGGCGGGGACACCAACTCCACCTCCGGCGCCGAGCCCAGCCACGAGCACACCCGCGGCAGCATCAACTGCAACCGGGGCTACGAGTGGTGGCTGATGGAGCAGGCGAGGTCGCGCAACGCCAACATCGCCCTGGCGGGCCTGGCCTGGGGAGCGCCGGGCTGGATCGGGAACCGCAACTTCTGGTCCCAGGACTCGATCGACTACCTGGTGGCCTGGCTGGACTGCGCGGCCACCCACGGGCTGACCATCAACTACCTCGGCGGGTGGAACGAGAAGGGCTACAACGCCAGCTGGTACAAGAACCTCCGCTCCGCCCTCAACTCCCACGGCTACAGCAGCGTGAAGATCGTCGCCTCGGACGACTTCGGCTGGGGCGCCGCCGACGAATCGCTGCGCGACCCGGCGTTCGCCAACGCCGTACAGGTCTTCGGCAGCCACTACGTCTGCGGCTACCGCAGCGCCCAGACCAGCTGCCCCAGCTCCGGCAACGCGGTCTCCACCGGCAAGCAGCTCTGGGCCAGTGAGAACGGCTCCGACGACTACAACGCCGGAGCGCAGGCCCTCGCCAGGGGCATCAACCGCGGCTACATCGACGGCAAGATGACTGGTTACATCAACTGGCCCGCCATCGCCGCCATCACCCCGAACATCCCCTGGGCGACCACGGGCGTGGCGGTGGCCCAGCAGCCCTGGTCCGGCGCGTACTCCATCGGCAAGAACACCTGGGTGATGGCGCAGACCACCCAGTTCACCGCCCCGGGCTGGCGCTACCTCGACTCCTCGAGCGGCTACCTCGGCGGCAACCGCAACAACGGCAGCTACGTCTCGCTGAAGTCCACGAACAACAGCGACTACAGCACCATCATCGAGACGATGGACGCCGGCTCCGCGCAGACCCTCGACTTCACAGTCACCGGCGGGTTGTCCACCGGCGCCGTGCACGTCTGGTCGACGAACGTCCGGTCGAACAACACCGCCGACCACTTCGTCCGGGGCAGCGACATCACGCCGAGCGGCGGGCGCTTCTCGCTCACCGTCCAGCCCGGCTACGTCTACAGCATCACCACCACCACCGGTCAGGGTAAGAGCACGGCGACCAGCCCGGCTTCGGGCAACCTGGCGCTGCCGTACAGCGACACCTTCGACAGCTACGCCGTCGGGCGCGAGGCGAAGTACCTGATGGACCAGCAGGGCTCGTTCGAGATCGCCGGCTGCGCCGCTGGTCGCGCAGGCCAGTGCGTACGCCAAATGTCGGAGCAGACGCCGATCTTCTGGACGTCCGGCCAGGCCGAGCCGTACACCCTGTTGGGTGACCTGTCGTGGCGCAACTACACGGTCTCCTCGGACGTGCTGCTGGAGAAGTCCGGATATGCACAGCTCATCGGACGCGCCAACACGTACAACCACCAGGGGCCGCAGAACCTCAACGGTTACTACTTCCGGGTGACCGACGGTGGCGCGTGGTCCATCCGGAGCAACAACACAAGCGGTAACTGGCGCACGCTGGCCAGCGGAAACACCTCGGCGCTGGGTACCGGCCGCTGGCACAAGCTGTCGCTGACGCTCAACGGGAGCACCCTCACCGCGGCCATCGACGGCAACACCGTCGGCACGGTCTCCGACTCGACCTGGGTCGCCGGCCAGATCGGGTACGGCACGGGTCAGGGAGTCACCGCCCAGTTCGACAACCTCACCATCACACCGGTCGGCAGCTCCGGGAATCCGGGTGCGACCACCGCGATCCGGGGCGCCGGCTCCAACCGGTGCTTGGACGTCAACGGCGCCAGCCAGGCCGACGGCTCGGTCGTGCAGATCTGGGACTGCAACAGCGGCGCCAACCAGCAGTGGACGCTTACCGCGAGCAACCAACTGACCGTCTACGGCAACAAGTGCCTCGACGTGGCGGGCACCGCAGCGGGAAGCCGCGCACGGATCATGACCTGCAACGGCGGTGGTGGCCAGCAGTGGCGCGTCAACGCCGACGGCACGATCACCGGGGTCGCGTCGGGGCTCTGCCTGGACGTCAACGCCGCGGGCACCGCCAACGGCACCGCCGTCCAGATCTGGACCTGCACCGGTGGCAGCAACCAGCAGTGGATCCGCGGCTGACGGGCTGACGTCCGCACGAGGACCCGTACGCGATTCGTGGCGGCCGGCCGCTCAGGTGAGCGGCCGGCCGTCGCCATGTCGCCACCGGCGCGCACCGCCGGGGCGGGGGTATCGTGACGGGCCTGTAGCTCACATCCGCCGGATCGGGTGTGGCGAATCGGCGTCACGCAACGGCGTTGGTCCCGAATCCGCCCCGGTGGGTCCGTGCAGCGGTCCGCCACGCGTGGGCCGCCATCCGCGCACTCATCCCCGGTCCGATTCTGGTGGCGGGCGCGCCGGCCCTGAGGACCTGGTGCCATGCCCCGTACGCCGATGGACCCCGCCGATGCCTTCGCCGAACTCGGTCGCATCCGGCTCGGGGAGATGAGGCTCGACGACGTCCTGCAACGCGTCGCGGAATTGGCGAAGCGGGTGCTGTCCCCTCCGGTGGAGGTGTCCGTCACCCTGGTCCGCAGCAGGACCGCGCACACCGCGGCGTTCACCGACGACCTGGCCCTCGACATGGACGAACGGCAGTACGCGCACCGGCGCGGCCCGTGCCTGGAGGCCGCCGCCAGCGGTGGCATCCTGTCGGTACCGAACCTTGCCGCCGAGGACCGGTGGCCGGAATGGGCCGACCTGGGACAGAAGTCGGGGCTGGGCAGTTCCGTGTCGATCGGCCTGCCGATCCAGGAGGCGGTCGTCGGCGCGCTGAACGTCTACGCCCACACCCCGCACGCCTTCGACGACGACACCATCACCGTGCTACAGACCTTCGCCGCGTACGCCGCGGTCGCCCTGGCCAACGCGCACCTCTACGACAGTACGGCCACCCTCGCCCGCCAGATGCAGGAGGCGATGGCCAGCCGCGCCGTCATCGAGCAGGCCAAGGGCATCATCATGGCCGAACGCCGCTGCACTGCTGAGGAGGCGTTCGCGGTCCTGTCGAAGGTGTCGCAGGGCTCCAACCGCAAGGTCCGCGACGTGGCCCGGGCCCTCGTCGACCGGGCCGCCCGGGACACCTGAGCGCTGGCCACCGGAGCGCTGCGGACACCCGCGCTCCGCTGGGGTTATCTGCCGCGGGCGTTGCGGGTGCTGGTGTTGTTGGCCTTGCGGATGGCCTCGACGAGATCGGACTTCCTCATTCGGGACCGGCCGCGGATGTCGAGCTTCTTCGCCACGCCCATCAGGTGCTCCTTGCTGGCGTTGGCGTCGACTCCACCGGCGGTCCTGCCGGAGGAACCACGGCCGCCAGCGGCCTTCTCGTCGCTCGGCCCCTTCTTGCTCTTCGGCTCCCAGTGGTCGCCCACCTTCTCGAAGGAGTGCTTGACCGCCGCGAACGCCGTGCGGTGGGCGCGCTCGCCCTCGCCGTACGAGTCGACCGCCGAGTCGTGCGCCTCCACGTAGGTGTCCTGTGCCTTCTTCGGGGATCGCTTCAGGGTGCTGGGCATGTCCTTCCGTGCCGGCATCGTCGCTCCTCTCCTCGACTGTCCTGGGTGACGTGCCCGCCCCAGCAGGGCACCAAACGCTCGCTTCGGCGGGAGATCCGAGAAGCTGCCGCTGGACAGGTCTCCGCCGCAGGAGCGGGGTTACCTCTTGCTCGGGACCGAGAAACGACAGCCGCCTCGGAACCGGGCGGCCTGCACGATGCCGTCCGTCACCGGCTCGTGCCCGGAACCGATCGCCCCGCAGCGGAAGGCTGCGGGGCGCGGCGGCTGCTGGCTTGTGGCGGTCACCCGTCGCGAGCGGCGCGGTCCCGGTCGGCCTCGGCGTCCGCTCTTCCGACCGGGGTGCCGTCACCGTCGCGGTTCGCACGGGACAGGTCCACGTCGGCACCGGCCCGGGCGGCGTCCGCCGCCGCGTCGTCCGCGCCGACGACCTCCCCGCCGGAGGTGGCGCCGTCGCCGTCGTCCTCGGTCAACCGCCCGGCGGCGGCCAACCCGATCGGTACGTACCTGGGCTCGGTCATCTTGTCCTCCTCAGGAATTCGCCGTCTCCCCTACCGCTACCCCGGCTCGCCCCTGGCACACCGCACCAGTCGGACCGGTTGGACCGGGCGGGCGTCCCCCACCTCCCCGTCGGCGGACTCCATGTCGGAGAGTCAGGGCGTATCGTGTGCTGGCCGCGCCGCGTCAGGCTGACCCTGGAGGCGGCCGGCAGCCGTCACACGGGGGAGGTCTGATGGCGCAGTTTCCCAGCGGTGACTTCGACGCGGCGACCGAGCGGTTCGTCGCCTCCTGGTCGGCGGGCATCTCCGAGCGGGCCGCCCGGGCGCAGGAGTTGTCCGACCGGGTGGCGGCGATGTCGGCGACAGCCGAGGGTGCGGACGGCGCGGTCCAGGTGACCGTCGCCGCGTCCGGGGCCATGACCGACCTCCGCCTCGACCATCGGGTGCTCAGCTGGCGGGCGGACGAGATCGCCGCCGAGGTGCTGGCGGTGATGCGCCGGGCGCAGGGCCGGCTGGCCCCGCAGGTGGCGGAGGCCGCGGCGGAGACCGTCGGCGCCGACTCCGAGACCGCCCGCGCCGTCGTCGGCAGCTACGAGTCGCGCTTCCCCGAGGTGACCGAGGAAGACGAGCCGGGGTACGCCGGGTGGGGTGACCGTGGGCGCTGAGGCAGCCGGGTTCGAGGTCACCACTGCGGCGGTGACCGCGCACGCCCGTTCCGTCGACCGGATCTCCGGGGGGATCGGCGCCGCACACGACGCGGCCGCGTACGTGCAGATGGGCGCGGACGCGTACGGGCACCTGCCTGTCTGCCAGGCGCTCCCCTTCCTGTTGGACTTCCTCCAGGGCCCGGCCGTGGACGCGCTCGCGGCGGCGCAGGAGGCGTTGCACAGCGCGGCCGGTGCGCTCGACGGGACTGTGGACGCCTACCACCACACGGACGGAACGATCTCGGCCTCCCTCGGGCGGATGCACCGATGAGCACCGACGTGGCGAACCCGCTGATCGCCGCCCGGCAGGACACCACCACCGCGTACAGCGGCGTCGGCCTCGTCGAGAGCCTGGTCGACCTGCGCAACGGCATCGAGAGCGGCTCCTGGGTCGACGTGACCATCGGCGGCGTCGGCACGTCGATGGAGGTGCTGGCGACCTGCGTCGACCCCATCGGGTCGGTCGTCTCGTGGGGGGTCGCCTGGCTCATCGAGCACGTCAAGCCGCTCTCCGACGCCCTCGACTGGCTGGCCGGCGACCCGGACCAGATCACCGCGTACGCGCAGACGTGGCACAACGTCTCCCGACACGTCAGCGATCAGGCCACCGCCCTGTCCGAGGCGGTCCGCACCGAGATCGCCACCTGGACGGGTCCCGCGTCCGAGGCGTACCGCCGCTACAGCGACCAGCACCTGCGCCACCTCGCCGGCCTGGCGGACGCCACCGATCTGATCGGCACCGTCGTGGAGGGCGCGGGCCTGCTCGTGGCCCTGGTCCGGGAGCTGGTCCGGGATCTGATCGCCGACTTCGTCTCGGTCCTCGCCGTCCGGCTGTGGGTGTGGCTCGCCGAGGCCGGCCTGACCCTGGGCGCGGCCACTCCGCTGGTCGCGGCGCAGGTCTCCTCGCTTGTCGCCAAGTGGGCCGCCAAGGTCGCCGGGCTCCTCACGGCGCTGGCCCGCAGCGTCAGCCGCCTGCGGCCGATCCTGTCCAAGCTCGGCGAACTGCTCGACACCCTCCGGACGGCGCTGAGCGGTCTCCGGCGTACCCCTGGCGGGTCGAGCTCCACCGACATGCCGGCCCCCGGCCCGGGTGCGCGCGGTTACACGGATCCGGCCGGCGGCGGGCAGCCGCCGCCGTGGGCACGGCAGGACGACTGGCCACCCGACTTCGACCGCGAGCCGGGGCCTGCCGGCGGCGGCCCGGCGCACGGCGGACCGGCCGGAGCACCGGCGGGCGGGCCAGGCCACGCCGGAGGACCACCGCACGGCGGCGGGCCAGCCCATGACGGCGGGTCAGGCCATGACGGCGGTCCGGCGCACGACGCCGACGATCCGCCGGACGCCGACGGGCCCGACACCGGGGAGCCCGGGTCCACAGCCGATCCGCTGATGCCCGATCATGCGAGCGAGGCAGAGTTGCGGCTGCTCGGCAGGGAGGTGCACAGCATGGTCGAACTCGACCCCGGCGGACACGTCAACGACGCGCACGAGGTCACGTTCACCGACGGTACGCGCGGCGTCTACAAGCCGAACGTGCCGGAGAACGAGTTCGTCCAGGTGCGTTCCAGCATTCCGGAGAACGAGCTGGCCCCGCGTGAGGTCGCCGCCTCGCGCCTGGACGAGGATCTGGGCTTCGGGCTGGTGCCGACGACGGCGCGCTGGGACGGGCCGCACGGGGCCGGGTCGATGCAGGAGTTCGTGGAGAACGTGACCCCGGGCCGCCCCGCCAACGCCTACTCGACCGCCGAGGGCGAGCGGATGGCGGTCCTCGACTACATCAGCGGCAACACCGACCGGCACATGCTTAACTACCTGACCGGGCCCGACGGCCGGCTGGTCGCCATCGACCACGGTTACTCGTTCCCCGAGTCGAACGCCGAGCCGTTGCGCTCGGACTTCGTGACACAGCAGATGAACCGGCCGCTGAGCCCGGAGACGATGGCCCGACTCCAGGACACCGACCCGGCGGTGCTGGCCGACCGGCTGCGCGGCACCGGCCTGAGTGAGCAGGCGCTGTCCGGTGCGATGGACCGTTTCAACGAGATCCGTGCCCGGGGCACGATCACGGGCGAGGCGTGGAACGCCTTCCGCCCGCCGAGCCCGTAGTGAGTGGGCCGTGGTGAACCAGGAGGCAGGCATGACCGAGCAGGCGGCGACCAGGGTGGCGCTGTACACGTTCGCCAAGCACACCAAACATCGGGTGGCCGAGTTCAATTGGCAGCCCGGCCAACCGGTGTCGCTGACCATTCTCGATCCGGAGTGGGGTGCGGTCGCACAGGACTTCTACGACAACGGCGTGCCGGCCGGCGCGCACCGGGTGTCGCCGGAGGCCGGCCCGGAGTTCATGCGCGCCCTGCTGCAACGATTCCGCGCGAGCTACTACAAGTTCGTGGACGAGAGCGACTGAGCCGCCACCGCACCGGTACGACTGCCGCTGCCTCACCATCGCCACGCCGCACGGCGGTCTCGCGGTCTTCCCCGTACTCTGGCGACCGTCAGCGGGCGACGAACCATGGGTCATCCGACGAAGCCGGACAGGAGAGGGGCGACCACGGCATGGCGGCGATATCGGGCCAGCGGTCGACTGCGGTGCGTACCGGGGAGGCGGCCGAGGAGGATCTGCGGGCGCTGTTCGGGCAGTCCATCGCGGTTTTCGCGTCGCTCGTGGGGCCCACGCATGTGGTGGAGACGGCCAATCCGGCGTTCTTCGTGACCATCGGTGAGGAGCGGGCGCGCACCGGGGTTCCGGTCATCGAGCTGATGCCCGAGTTGGCCGGTCAGGGCTTCGTCGATCTGCTGGACGAGGTCTACCGCACGGGTGAGCCCTACACGGGTCGGGACGCCCGGATCGTGCTGGGCACCGGCCCGCACGCGCGGGAGGCGTTCTTCGACTTCACCTACGAGCCGCGCCGCGACGCCGGCGGCACCGTGACCGGGATCCGCGTGATCGGTGTGGAGACCACGCAGGTCAAGCACGCCCAGCGGCTGATGGCCGAGCACCGCGCCATGCTGGAGCAGATCGCCCGCCAGGCGCCCCTGGCCGAGGTGCTCGACGGGATGGCACGCTGCATCGAGAACCTGGCACCGGACCAGGTGCTCGTCTCCGTGCTGCTCGCCGATCCGGACGGCCAGCACCTGCGCCACGGCGCCGCACCGAGCCTGCCCGAGTTCTACAACCAGGCCATCGACGGGATCGCCACCGGCGAGGGTGTCGGCTCGTGCGGCACCGCCGCGTACCGGCGGGAGCCGGTCATCGTCACCGATATCGGCACCGACCCGTTCTGGGACGACTTCCGCGCCCTGGCCGAGCGGGCCGGGCTCGCCGCCTGCTGGTCGATGCCGATCCTGGCCCGCGACGGCAGCCTGTTGGGCACCTTCGCCATGTACCACCGCACCCCGCGCGTCCCGCAGGACACCGATCTGGCTCTGGCCCGGGTCTTCGCCGACACCGCTGCCCTGGCCATCGAACGCCATCACGTCGAGCAGGCGAAGACAGCCGCCGAAGCGCGAGCCAAGGCCGCGAACGAGGAGCTGGCAAAGGCGGTCCGCGCCGAGCGGCAGCTGCGCGCCGAGGCCGAGCAGCGTGCGGCCGCCGCCGCGGAACTCGCCGACCGGATACGCGCCGCCGCGGCAGCGCAGGCAGCCCGACCGCATCCCGAGCACTGCCAGCTCGGCGGCGCACAGGGGTGCACCGCACCGGCGAAGATCAAGATCGCCGACTCGTGGGGTGACGCGGCGTGGGGCTGCGACGCCCACGTCGAGGAGGCGATCCTCAACGTACGGTCCGTGTTCATTGCCAGCGAGGAGCTCGGCGGCCTGGCCGCCTACCTCAACCGCTGACCACCCCGGCGCACCAGCCCCGACGGGCGGGTGCGCCCGGCCTCGGTGCGACGCCGGGGTCAGGCCGCGACGGCCGCCCGGACGTCGTCGTCGGCGGCGCGCAGCCGTGCCGCGGCCTCCTCGGCGGTGCAGTGAGCTAGCAGCAGCACGATGGCCGTCTTGGCGTGCCCGTGCGCCGCAGCGAGCGCCCGCGCGGCCGTGTCGAGGTCGGTGTCGGCGGCCTCGGCGACGATCCGGCGTGCCCGGTCGACGAGCTTCTCGTTGGTGGCGTTCATGTCCACCATGAGGTTGCGGTAGACCTTGCCGAGCCGGGCCATCGTGGCGGTCGAGAGCATGTTGCAGACGAGCTTCTCGGCGGTGCCGGCCTTGAGCCGGGTGGAGCCGGTGAGCACCTCGGGGCCGGTGGGCACCTCGATGGCGACGTCGGCGTGCCGGCTGATCACCGCGTCGGTGTTGCAGGCGACGGAGACGGTGGCCGCTCCTCGCGCGCGGGCGTGATCCAACCCGCCGACCACGTACGGGGTACGGCCGCTGGCGGCGAGCCCGACCACCGTGTCGCGGGCGGTCAGGCCGATCGCGTCGAGGTCGGCGACGGCGCGGGTCGGGTCGTCCTCCGCACCCTCGACGGCGACGCCGAAGGCTCGTGCCCCGCCGGCGAGCAGACCGATGACCCGGTCGGGCGTCGTACCGAAGGTGGGTGGGATCTCGACGGCGTCGAGCATGCCGATCCGGCCGCTGGTGCCCGCGCCGAGGTAGATCAGTCGTCCGCCCTGGCGGAGCGACGCCACGATGACGTCGACTGCGGCGGCGATGTCCGGTACGGCCCGACGGACGGCGTCCGCGACCGAGCGGTCCTCGTCGTTCATGGCGAGAAGCAACTCGGTGGGCGACATCCGGTCGAGGTCGCTGGTCTTGTCGTTGCGGGTCTCGGTGCCGAGGGTGCTGAGGTCCATCCGGTGTTCGTTCCTCTCGCTGGTGTTCAGCTGCCGAGTGCCACCGGGCGCGTCCTGCTGGGCCGACGCGCCCTCTATCAGCAGGCTGAAACCACAGCGTAACCAGCCCGGACGGGCAGTGGCAAAAAGTTTCGAGTTACTGTGGGCCAACGTCACTTATTGACAACCGCTGGGTGGGGAGTGAACCGTGCGTCAACTCGACCTTGTCGTGATCGTGCTGTATCTCGTGGTGATCGCCTTCGTCGGACTACGCCTGTCCGGGAAGCAGAAATCCGCCAAGGACTACTTCGTGGGCGAGGGTCGCCTGCCGTGGTGGACCGTCTCGTTCTCAGTGGTCGCCACCGAGACCAGCGTCCTGACCGTGATCAGCGTGCCCGGTGGGGCCTACAGCGGGCAGGGGTTCGGCAACGTCGAGCTGGCCCTGGGCTACGTCATCGGTCGCGTCGTGGTCGCCACGGTGCTCATCCCGCTCTACAAGCGCGGTGGGTTCGTCAGTGCCTACCAGTACCTCGGTGAGCGGTTTGGCCTGAAACTTCAGGGTCTGGCGTCGATCACGTTCGTCTTCACCCGCCTGCTCGCGGAGGGCGTACGCCTGTTCGCCTCGGCCATCCCCATCAAGCTGCTCCTGGACGAGTTCGGTCTGCACGTCGGCTACCAGGCCATCATCGTGGTCCTCACCCTGATCACGGTGGTCTACACCTACCTCGGTGGCATCAAGGCGGTCATCTGGACCGACGCCATCCAGATGGGGCTCTACCTCGGTGGGGCGATCCTGGCCATCGCGGTGCTCAGCCACGCCGTCGGCTTCGACGGCTACTCGCAGGCGCTGGACGCCGGCAAGTTCCAGCTCTTCGACACCAACTTCAACCTCGCGCACGTGCTCACCAGCCCGTTCGCCCTGCCGACCGCGATCATCGGTGGCGCGATCTTCGCGATGGCCAGCCACGGGTCGGACCAGCTGATCGTCCAGCGCATCCTGTCCACCCGCACGCTGCGCGACGGGCAGAAGGCGATGATCTCCTCGGGTGTCTTCGTGGTCATCCAGTTCGCCGCGTTCTCGCTGGTCGGCGCGCTGCTGTGGTCGTACAACAAGGGTCAGACCTTCAAGGAGCTCGGCCTGGCCAGCAGCGACAACCTCTACCCGAGCTTCATCCTGCACGCCCTGCCGGTGGGCATCTCGGGTCTGCTGGTGGCCGGCATCCTCGGCGCCGCGATGGGCTCGCTGTCCTCGGCGCTGAACTCGATGTCGAACTCCACGGTCGCCGACTTCATCCACAGCTTCTTCCGCAAGGTCCCGTCCGACGACGCGATGCTCCGGCTCGCCCGGGTGATGACCCTGGTCTGGGCGGTGCTGATGGCGATCTTCGCCTGCGCGTTCAGCTCCAGCACCGGAAACGTCTACCTGACCGGTCTGACCATCGCCGGCTACACCTACGGCGCGCTGCTCGGGGCCTTCCTGCTGGGCCGCCTCGTCAAGCGGGCCAACCAGGTCGACGCGTTCATCGCCTTCCTCGTCACCGTGGCGGTGATGACCTACATCGTCCGCTACGTCAAGATCGATGTGACGACGGCCGGTACCACCACCGCGACCGCCATCGCCGCGCAGTGGCTGGTGCCGATCGGCGTCCTGATCACCCTGTTCGTCGGCACCGTGGCTAGCCTGTTCCACCCGGCCCCGGAGAACCCGTACGACCACGGACGACGCGACGAGGTCGACGACGACGCCGCGGCAACGCCGGCCGGCCGGGCATGAAGGAGGACGTGATGCGCGTGATCGGTCTGATGTCCGGCACCTCCTACGACGGCATCGAAGCCGCCGCGGCCGAGTTCGACCTGAACGGCGACACCCTGCGGATGCGACCGCTGGGCCGGCTCAGCCACCCGTACCCGCAGGAGTTGCGCACCCGGATCGCCGCGGCCCTGCCACCCGCGGCGACCACCACCGAGGCCATCTGCGTGCTGGACACCGGCATCGGCCAGGCCTTCGCCGAGGCGGGCGTGCGGGCCGTCGCGGAACTGTGCGACGGCCGTGCCGACCTGGTCGTCTCGCACGGGCAGACCATGCACCACTGGGTCGAGGCGGGTACGGTCCGCGGCACCCTCCAGCTCGGTCAGCCGGCCTGGATCGCGGAGGCCACCGGCCTTCCGGTCGTGTCCGACCTGCGCAGCCGCGACGTCGCCGCCGGCGGCCAGGGCGCTCCCCTGGTCGCCCTGTTCGACGCGCTGCTGCTGCGGGGCCTGCCCGGCGTCCCGGCCGCCCTGAACCTGGGCGGGATCGCCAACATCACGGTCGTCGCGCCGGACGCGGATCCCCTCGCGTTCGACACCGGGCCGGCCAACGCGCTCCTCGACGCCGCCGTGCGCCACTTCACCGGCGGCGCCGAGGAGTACGACCGGGACGGGCGCGGCGCGGCGGCCGGGCAGGTGAACCCGGCCCTGCTACGGCGGCTGCTCGACGAGCCGTACTACCGGCTGCCCGGCCCGAAGAGCACCGGCAAGGAGCTGTTCCACCTGCCGTACCTGCTCACCGCCCTCGGCGACGCGCCCACCCCGGACAAGAACGACGTACTGGCCACGCTCACCCGACTGACGGCGGTGACGGTGGCCGACGCGTGTCGGGAGCAGGGCGTCACCCGGCTCGTCGTGTCCGGTGGCGGCGCGCACAACCCGACGCTGATGGGCATGCTCGTCGACGAGCTACCGGGCGTCGACCTGACCTCCAGCGACGAGGTGGGTGTCGCCTCGGACGCCAAGGAGGCGCTGGCCTTCGCGCTGCTGGGCTACCTGACCGTGCACGGGCTGCCGGGTGCCCTGCCCTCGGGCACCGGCGCGCGGCACGCCTCGGTGCTCGGCAGCATCACCCCCGGCCGCCAACCGCTGCGGCTGCCCGCGCCCGTCGACACCGCTCCGGACCGGCTGCTGATCACCGCCGACTGACCGCCCCTCTTCGGGAGGACCCGCCCATGAGCACCGTCGTACCCGCACCGAACGCGGCAGGCGTCCGCGCCCGCGAGGTCGCCGACCTGCTGCGCCCGCGCCTCGACGATCCGAATCGGGCCAGCGCCGAGCTGCCTCGGCGGCTGGCGGCGGCGCATGACGCCTCGCCGTACCTCTTCGAGCCGCAGGCGGTGGTGCGCGCCGCCTCGGCGGCCGAGGTGGGCGCGTTGATGGTCGGTGCCCGGGAGGCCGGCGTGCCGCTGACCCTGCGCGGTGGCGGCACCAGCCTCGCCGGGCAGGCCGGCGGCGCGGGGGTGCTTGTCGACGTCCGCACCGACTGGCGCAACGCCGAGGTCCTCGACGAGGGCCGCCGCATCCGGCTCCAACCGGGCCTGACGATCCGGCAGGCCAACGCCCGGCTGGCCCGCTACGGCCGCCGACTCGGCCCGGACCCGGCCAGCGAGGCCGCCTGCACTGTCGGCGGCATGGTGGCCAACAACTCCAGCGGGATGACCTGCGGCACCACCGACAACGCGTACCGCACCATGGAGTCGCTGCGCTTCGTCCTCCCGTCCGGCACCGTCGTCGACTCCGCCGCGCGCGACGCCGACGACCGGCTGCGCGCCACCGAGCCCGAGCTGCACGCCGGGCTGCTGCGGCTGCGCGACCGGGTGCGCTCGACACCGGGGTCGCGGGCCACCATCGAGCGGCTGTTCGCCATGAAGAACACCATGGGGTACGGGCTGAACTCGCTGCTCGACCACGACAGCCCGGTGGAGATGCTGGCCCACCTGATGATCGGCAGCGAGGGCACCCTCGGCTTCGTGGCCGAGGCCGTCTTCCGGACCGTCGAGATCCATCAGCACGCCGCCACCGGCCTGCTCATCCTGCCCGGTCTCAGCGCCGCCACCGACGCGCTGCCCGCCCTGCTCGCGGCCGGCGCGCGTACCGCCGAACTGCTCGACGCGGCCGCGCTGCGGGTCAGCCAGCGCGACCCCGACGCGAGCCCGGCCCTGCGCGGGCTGACTGTCGCCGGGCACGCCGCGCTGCTCGTGGAGTTCGCCGAGGACAGCGCGGAGCGGCTGGCCGCGACGCTCGCCGACGCCCAGCCGGTGCTCGACCGGCTGCCCGCCGTCACCGGCACCGAGCTGACCCGCGACCCGCGCGAACGGGCCAAGCTCTGGCACCTGCGCAAGGGCCTCTACACGGCTGTCGCCGGCGCCCGCCCGCCCGGCACCACGGCCCTGCTGGAGGATGTCGCGGTGCCGATGCCGCGCCTGACCGGCACCTGCGACGGGCTGATCCGCCTGTTCGAGAGGCACGGCTATCCCGACGCGGTGATCTTCGGGCACGCCCGCGACGGCAACCTGCACTTCATGCTTACCCAGTCCTTCGACACGTCGGCCGAGATCGACCGCTACGCCCGGTTCACCGACGACATGGTCGACCTCGTCCTGGCCGAGGGAGGAACGCTCAAGGCCGAGCACGGCACCGGCCGGGCCATGGCCCCCTTCGTCCGCCGGCAGTACGGCGACGAGCTGTACGACGTGATGCGCGAGCTGAAGGGGTTGTGCGACCCGAGCGGCCTGCTCAACCCCGGTGTGCTGCTCAACGACGACCCGACTGTGCACCTGCGGCAGCTCAAGGCCGTCCCGACGGTCGACCCCGAGCTGGACGCCTGCGTCGAGTGTGGCTACTGCGAGCCGGTCTGCCCGACGGCCGACGTCACCACCACGCCCCGGCAGCGCATCGTCCTGCAACGGCAGATCGCCCTCGCCACCGCCGCCGGCGACGAGGAGCGCCGCCGGGAGCTGACCACCGACTACGAGTACGCGGCGGTGGACAGCTGCGCCGCCGACAGCCTCTGTGTCACCGCCTGCCCGGTCGGCATCGACACCGGCGCGGCGATGAAGCGGTTGCGCGCCGAGCGGCACAGCCCACGCGCCCAGCGCACCGCCCGTGGCGTCGCCCGGCACTGGAAGGGCGCCGTGGCCGGCGTCCGGATCGGGCTGAACGCCGCCCACGCCGTGCCGACACCGCTGACCCGCGCCGCCACCGGGGTGATCCGTTCCCTCGGTGCGACCGAACTCGTACCGCAGTGGAGCGCCGACATGCCGCGCGCCGGTGTGCCCCGCCCCGAGCCGCGCAGCGCGCCCGACGCCCGGGCGGTGTTCTTCGCGGCGTGCATCGGCAGCGTCTTCGCGGCCGAGGACGGCGCGTCCGGCGGCTCGGCGGCGGCATTCCTGCGCCTGTGCGAGCTGGCGCGCGTGCCTGTCGTCGTGCCGGCCGAGACGGCGGGCCTGTGCTGCGGGACGCCCTGGCAGTCCAAGGGCTACCCGGCCGGCCACCGTGAGATGGCCGAGCGCACCCTTGCCGCGCTCTGGACGGCAAGCGATGAGGGCCGCCTGCCCATCGTGTGCGACGCGTCGTCCTGCACCCACGGGCTGACCCAGCTGACCGCCGCGCTTGCCGAGCCCGACCGCGCCCGGTACGCCGCGCTGCGCTTCGTGGACAGCGTGACCTTCACCGCCGAACACCTCCTGCCGGCGCTGCCCAAGCCCCGGCGGCTGGGCTCGCTGGCCCTGCACCCCACCTGCTCCACAGTGCACCTCGGCGGCATCGACGACCTGCACACGGTCGCCCGGGCGGTCGCCGACACCGTGACCGTGCCGGACAGCTGGGGGTGCTGCGCGTTCGCCGGGGACCGGGGGCTGTTGCACCCCGAGGTCACCGCCGGTGCCACCGCCGCGCAGGCCGCCGAGGTCAACCAGCGCGACCACGACGCGTACGCCTCCTGCAACCGCACCTGCGAGATGGGCATGAGCCGGGCCACCGGGCAGTCGTACCGGCACGTGCTCGAGGTGCTCGTCGAGGCGATCGAGCCGCCGGCCTAGGCCGCGCGGCGCAACAGCGCGGCCGCGAGCAGACCGCCGGTCAGCACCGCCGCGGCGCCCACCATCTGCCCGGTCTCCAGCGCGGAGGCGAACGCGCTGGTCACGGCCTGCCGCTGCGGCCCCTCGGCGGCGGCGAGGGCCGCGGGAAACGACTGCGCGCCGGCCAGCCCGGCGGGCAGCAGCGCCGCGAACCGGGCGTTCAACACGGCCCCGAGGACGGCGATGCCGAGGCTGCTGCCGACCTCGGTCATGGTCCCGTCCACACCCGCGCCGGCACCGGCCTTCTCGGCCGGGATCGCGCTCATCACCGCCTCCACGATCGCCGGGTTGGCCAGGGCGCAACCGACGCCCATGACGAGCAGGCCGCCGAGCAGCACCCCGTACCCGTCGGAGGGCACGAGGGTCACCACCGCGAGGCCGGCCGCGAGCAACGCCATGCCGACGGCGATGGCGGCGGCCAGGCCGAGACGGCGGATCACGGCGGCGGCGACGCCGCTGACGTTGAGCAACACGATGGACAGGGCGAAGGGCGCCATGCGCAGGCCCGCCTCCCAGGCCGGGTAGCCGCGGACGAACTGCAGGTGCTGGGTCAGCAGGAACAACGCCCCGGTGGCCCCGAAGGTGATCAGGACGACGCCGGAGATCGCGCCGACGAACCGGCGGTCCCGGAAGAAGTGCATGTCCAGCATGGGGTGGCTGATCCGCCGCTCCCAGCGGACGAACGACCCGAGCAGGAGTACGCCGACGACAGCCGCGCCGACCACCTCGGTCGACGCCCAGCCCCGCTCCGGCCCGGCGATGATCGAGAAGACGACGGCGGTGAGCCCGGCGGTGGAGAGCGTGGCGCCCCAGACGTCGAGCCGGCCGGCGGCCGGTCCTCGGGACTCCGGCACGAGTGCCCGGCCGACGAGCAGGCAGGCCAGCACGATGGGGACGTTCAGGAGGAAGATGGCGCCCCACGGCAGGTGGGCCAGGATGGTGCCGCCGATCGGCGGCCCGACCGCGAAGCCCAACGCGCTGGTGGCCGCCCAGATGCCTATCGCCCGGGACCGTTCGGGGCCGTCGAAGACCTGCATCGCCACCGCGAGCGTCGAGGTGACCAGCAGCGCCCCGCCGACGCCCATCCCCGCCCGGGCGGCGATCAGTTGACCGCTGGTGCTCGCGAGACCGGCCACCAGCGAGCCGAGTCCGAACAGGACGAGCCCGGCGAGCAGCATCCGCCGCCGGCCGTACCGGTCGGCCGCGGCGCCCGCCGTGAGCAGCAGTCCGGACAACACCAGGGCGTACGCGTTGATCATCCACTGCACGTCGGCGGTGCTGGCGCCCAGCTCGGTGGTGAGCACCGGCACCGCCACTGTCAGCACCGTGTTGTCCAGCACCACGACGAGCTGGGCGACGCAGAGGACGGCCAGGATGAGCCAGCGGTGCGGCAGTCGGGTCCCCGCCGTGGGAACGGCGACCGGCTGGACGAGTGTCACACCGCCGCCCGCACGCCGTCGGCCGACGGACGCTCGGTGGCCGGCTCGGTGGCCGGCTCGGTGTCCGGCTCCGGGGCGGCGTCGGGGGTGCGGGGGAACCGCCGCTGGTGCGCGAGACCGAGGACGACCCCCGCGGCCACCAGCACGATGGCGGCGACCGCGACCGGCGGGTAGCCGATCCGGTCGGCCGCCGCCAGGCCCACCGAGGCGGCCACGAACGAGCAGACCAGGCCGAACGACGACAGGACAGTGAAGTCCGTGCCGCCGGTGCCGGGTCGCGAGTAGTCCATGTTGACCGTGTAGAGCACGACGTTGGCGATCGTGTAGGCCACCATGAAGAAGCAGAGCGCGGCGATCGTGCCGCCGAGCGGCGCCCGGCCGTTCAACAGCGGCAGCAGCATCACCGTCGACACCGCGAGGGTCACGCCGCCGGCCACGAGCACCCGGCCGCGCCCGAACCGCCCGATGCCCACCCCGGCGACCAGGCCGGCCACGATGGCCGGCGCGCTGGTCACCACGCCGGTCACCACGCCGATCCGGCCCAGCGACCACCCGGCGTCCACCAGGGCGGGCGTGACCAGGGCGTACGCCATGCCCGCGCCGACGTAGACAAGCGGCACGACGCCGAAGGTCCACCACCGGCAGCCGGGCTGGCCGAACACCGACAGCAGCGCCCGGTACGCGGTGCCGACCCGGTCCACCCGATCGGTCCGGACGGGCTCGGCGAACCGCCACACCACCAGCAGCCCGACCGCTGTCAACGCGGCCAGCAGGCCGACCGCCGACGCCCAGCCGAACCGGTCGTAGACCAGCACGCAGGCGCCACCGCCGAGCAGGTTGCCGAGGTAGCTCGCCGCCACCTGGATGCCGTTGCCGGTCCCCCGGTCCGTCTCGCCGAGCATCCGCACGGCGACGGCGTCCACGGCGATGTCCTGCGTGGCGGAGAAGAAGACGTACGCGGCGCAGATGGCGATGACCGGGCCGAGCGCGTCGGCCGGGCGGGGAAACGGCAGCAGCGCCAGCAGGGCCAGCACCAGTGCGCTCTGCAGGACGAGGAGCCAGGACCGGTAGTGGCCGCGACGCTTCGAGCCGTACCTGTCGAGGATCGGTGCCCAGAGGAACTTGATGGGCCAGATCAGGCCGACGACCTGCAACAGCGCCAGAGTGTCCAGGGAGGTGCCGCCGTCGCGCAGGATGGCTGTCAACCCGACGGTGATGAAGCCGATGCCGAGGTACTGGGTGACGTACAGCGCGGTCAGGGTGCCGAGTCGGCCTCTCACGGGGCTCTCCAGTAGCCGAGCGAGGTCAGCCGGTCCTTGTCGACGCCGAGCGTCCGGCGGATGTGTCGGGTGATGCCGCGGGTGGTGGCGGCCTCGCAGGCCACCCAGTAGTGGGCGGCGTCGTTGGCGGGCAGGTCGGAGCGGACCCGTTCGACGAGGTGTCGGCCGTCCGTGTCCCGGGGAACCCAGGTGATGGCGTGGTGTGCCCGGGCACGCGGCGTGAGGGCCTTCTCGCCCTCGTGGGCGTACTCCAGCCAGACCGTCGCCGGGATGTCGGCGCCCGCGTCGAGCAGGCTGTTCACCGCCGGCAGGGACGCCGCGTCGCCGACGAGGTAGAGGTGCTCGGGTGCCGGGTCGGGCAGTTGGAACGCGCTGCCCTGGACGGTGGCGACGATGGTGTCGCCGACCTGCGCGGTGGTGGCCCAGCGGGCCGCACAGCCGTCGTGGATGGCGAATTCGAGGCTGAACCGGCCGTTCGCCGGGTCGGGGTCGACAAGCGTGTACGCCCGCTGGTGTGCCCGGCCGTCGTTGTCGAACCACAGCCGAACCCACATCGTGGGGTGCACCCCGCACGCCTCCAGGAGGCCGCCGTCGTCCAGGAGCAGCCGCTGGTAGTGCCCGTCCACCGACTCGCTTGCCCGCACCGTCAACTGAAAGTCCCGGCCTCCCATGGCCTTGAGGACCAGGGCTTCCCAGTTCCGTTTCACGCACCCCTCCAGGTAAGGCGAGCCTTTGTTAGGGGAGGGTAACCTAACTCCCGCCTCGGGCGGAACGCGTGTCCCCCTCACGTCATCCCGGGCGCGATCACCCCGACCAACAGAGGACCTCGCGACATGACATACCAGGAGAAGATCGCCGAACTCGGCGAGCTGACGTTGACACCCGTCGTGCCCGACCGGGACGCCGCGCTCCTGCACGGCTGGGTCACTCTCCCCCGCAACTCGTTCTGGGGCATGGGGTCACACACCATCGACCAGGTCCGCGAGATCTACACCTTCGTCGACGGCCTGCCCACCCACCACGCGTACCTGATCAAGGTCGACGGCGAGCCGGTCGGCCTGTTCCAGAGCTACCAACCCGAGGCGGACCCGGTCGGCGAGCGGTACGCCGTGCAGCCCGGGGACGTCGGGATGCACCTGCTGCTCTGCCCCGCCCGCCATCTCGCCCGCGGCCTGACCAACGCCGTCGGGCCCGCCCTGGCCCGATTCCTGTTCGGCGACCCGGCCGCCCAGCGGATCGTCGTCGAGCCGGACGTCCGCAACCATCTCGCGCTGCGCCGACTGGAGATCGAGGGCTTCACCTTCGACGCCGAGATCGACATGCCGGACAAGCGCGCGCAACTGGCGTTCCTCACCCGAGCACGGTTCGAGTCGGACCACCCGACGCCCGACTGAGGAGACCCGTACCGGATCAGTTGGCCGGCGGGGTTCCGGTCGCTCCGGGCTGACGTGCGAGAGCGTTCAGCTCGGCGGCCCGCACCTCCTGGATCCGGCCGGCGAGGATCTTCACCTCCGGGCTGCCCCCGGCGGTCTGCTCGCCCCGGCACAGCACGACGGTCTGCGCGAGGTGCGCCCGGAGCAGACCGACCGCCCGGGAGCGCACCTCGGCCTCGGGGGCGGCGCGTAGCTCGGCGAGAGCGGCGTCGGTGACCATGCCAGGCATCTGATGCCCCGCATGGATGTTCTGTTCCGGTCTGTTGCCGGCGGCCAGCAGCCTGCGCAGTTCCACCGACTCGGCCCGGTGCGCCGCCCGGATGTCACCGAGGACGGCACGCAGCGCCGGGTCGGCGGCCGACGGACGGGCGTCGAGGTCGTCGAGCAACGCGAGCGCGCCCTCGTTCATCGGGAGCAGCAGTTGGATGAAGGCGTCATCGGTGCCATTGAGCAGCACCGACGCGGGCGTGGGCGTCACCGACGCTGGCGCGGCGGCCGGGTCGACGTGGCTCGCGTCCCGGGTCAGACCCACGGCCAGCGCCGTCGCGGCCAGGGTCCCGACGACGCCGACGATGCGCCCGATGCGCCCGACCAGCCCGGCCCGCCTGCTCACCGCGCGGCCTGGAACGCGCGGCCGACCACTGTCACCCTGGTGCCGTCGCTGAACAACCCGGAGCGGTCCTTGTCGGTGGCGGGCAGACCGAACCAGGCGTAGCGCTGCACGTAGGACAGCTGGCCGAGCATGCCGGTGGCCGCGGTGAGGAAGGCCGCCTGCTGCTCCTGGCTGGGAAACTGTTGACGCCCACCGTCGTAGCGGATCAGCGCGAACTCGGTCAGCCAGATGGGCTTGTGGTACCGCTGGTAGACGGCCTGCAGGTACTGCCGTAGCTGGTTCACCGCCGCCGTCGTCGTGAAGTCGGCGCCGTACCAGTGCAGGGTGACGAAGTCCACGCGGTGACCCCGGGCCTTCGCGCCGGTCATGAACCGGTCCAGCCAACCCTGGGGGTCCGCGCCGCCCCAGGCGACCGCCGGGCTGCCCAGCCTGCTGCCCGTCGCCATCAGTTGCGGCCACAGGTCCAGTGCCCGCTCGACTGTCATGTTCGCCTGCTCGGGCAGGTCCGGCTCGTTGAAGGTGAGCAGGTGGGGCCCGGCGGCCCTGGCCCGCGCCAACTCCGCGGCGGTGACGTTCTCCGCGCTGCGGATCATCGGCACGAACGTCGCGCCGCGCGGAGTGCTGATCCCCGGGTGCTGGGTGCCCCAGGTGTAGTACCAGCCGGCCTTCGAGCTGGCCAGAGCCTGGCTCGCTCCGGCGAAGTTCCACACTCCGACGCCCTTGCGTACGGAGCTGACCGCCGGAGCGACAGGAGCCTTCGACGAGGGGCGCGCGCTCGGTGACTTTGCGCTGCTCGGGGAGGGAGAGGCGGAGGCGACGGCGGTGGGGGTCGCGGGCGGCGGACCGGCCCACGAGGGCGCGGCGACCGGATCGTCCGGCAGCGCCACCACCAACGTGGTGATCGCGAGGACCGCGGCGACCACTCCGGCGGCCAGGTACGGAACCAGACCGCGCGGCGCGTGCACGGCGAGCTCGGCGACGCCCGGAGGATGCGGTACGACTGCCGGCGCGGCCGCCGGGGGCACTGTCGCGCTCGATACGTGGGCGCTGAGGCCGGGCGGCAGCGGCAGCAGTGGCATGCCTGCGAGCAGTCGGTCGATCGGCAGGAACGCGGCGCCCAGGCGCCCGCAGAACGCGCAGTCACGGACGTGCCGGGCCAGCCGCTTGCGCCACAGCGGGCTGGGTGTGCCGTCCCACTCGGCCGTCACACCGCCCAGGTCCGGGCAGCCGGGACGGGCACGCAGGGCGCGGACGACGCCCCGAGCGCTCTGGATCTGCTCCTTCATCCGGTGGATCCGGACCGCGACGTGCCCCGGCGACAAACTCGCGGCCTCGGCGACCTCGGTGCGTGTCAGCTCGCCGGTCTCCTCCAGCCACCACAGCGAGAGCAGTTCCTGGTCGTCCGGGTCGAGCCAGCGGGTCGCCTCGGCTACCTCACGTCGTTGGTCGGTGAGGCCGAGCCGGAGGATCGTCATCCCGGCGAAGTCGGAGGCGGGGTCGGGCACGTTGTGGATCGCGTCCAGCCCGGCGTCCCGGTCGAGCGCGACGCGGCGACGATGGTCCCAGTCGCGCACCTGACGGATGGTGATCGCCACGAGCCAGGACCGGTACGCCGCCGGGTCGTTGAGCGCGGGCAGGTGCCGGATCACCCGTACCAGAGTCTCCTGGACCACGTCGTCGACGTCGGCGTGGCCGCGAAGCGCGCGCCCGACGATGTTGTAGACCAGCGGAAGCGAGGCCGCCACGACGTCGTCGAGAGCGCGCCGGTCGCCCTGTCGAGCCGCGACGACCAGCCCGGGATCGGGTGCTGCCCGACCGGCTGACGACATGGATCCCACTCCTCCTGCGCTCGGTCCGGGCAGCGCGCGTGCGCGCTGCCCGCCTCGTTATCGGAGACGAGCGGCAGCGGGGTCAGATTACGGTTTTCTCCTCCGAGCGGTCGGGCCGGTCGGCCGGGGCGCCGGCCTCGGCTTCCGCCGCGAAGGGGGTACGCAGGCGGGTCATGGACGCGGCACTGACGTCCGCGGTCGGACTGCGCTCGTCGTCGACGACCCTGCCCCCCTCGATGGTGAAGGGGTTCCGGGCGGACGTCATATCGGGCACGAGGTGCTCCAGGAGATGTGCACGGCAGCGCTCGACTCAGTCGTCGGCAGCTTAGAAGCCGTGGAGAGGCGGAGGGGCGGGCCCGGCGATGGGCCATCGGTGCCCGCACCCACAGCCTAGCCGCCGGGGGCAACCGGCGGGTACGGGACCAACGTCACCAGCCGAGCGCCTGCGGCTTCCGTCCCGACCGAGGTGGGGACGTGAGGTGTCCGACTCGCAGTGCCGGGTCGGTCAGGCACGGCTACGGTCGAGATTGCGGAAGCCGTCCCCCGACCCGGGGTCGGTTGGTGCGAACGGACAGGACAGACATGACGCTTCAGATCGACCTTGCCGGCAGGACCGCGCTGGTGACCGGCTCGACCCAGGGCATCGGCGCCGCCATCACGGTCGGGCTCGCCCGCGCGGGGGCCCGGGTGGCAGTGAACGGCCGTACCGCCGCCTCGGTCGAACGCGCGGCCACGGCGCTGCGCGGCGAGGTCCCCGGCGTCGAGGTCGTCGAGGTGGACGCCGACGTGTCGACCGACGACGGTACGGCTCGCGTGCTCGACCTCCTGCCCAGCGTCGACATCCTGGTCAACAATCTCGGCGTCTTCGGCCCCACTCCGGCCCTGGAGATCACCGACGACGAGTGGCGTCGCTACTTCGAGGTGAACGTGCTGGCCGGCGTCCGGCTGACCCGCGCCTATCTGCCCGGGATGATGGACCGCGGTTGGGGTCGGGTGCAGTACATCGCCAGTGACTCGGCTGTCGTCATCCCCGCCGAGATGATCCACTATGGCGTCTCGAAGACCGCCCTGCTCGGTGTCTCGCGCGGGTTCGCGAAGGCCGCCGCCGGCACCGGCGTGACAGTCAACTCGGTGCTCGCCGGGCCGACCCACACCGGGGGCGTGGAGGACTTCGTGGCCGAACTCGTCGGCGACAGCCTGCCGTGGGAGGAGGCGCAGCGGGAGTTCATGCGACAGCACCGGCCGCAGTCGCTGCTCCAGCGGCTCATCGAGCCCGAGGAGATCGCCAACATGGTCACGTACCTCGCCTCGCCGCTCGCCTCCGCGACGACGGGCGCGGCGGTCCGGGTCGACGGTGGCTACGTGGACGCGATCGTCCCGTAACGCCGGCTCAGAATTGGACGACGTGGCCCACCCGCGGCGGCGTACGACCGGCGAGGACGTCGAGCCATGCGTGTCGCAGGGCCTCGGGACCGTTGCCGACCCGCACGTCGACCCACCCGCTCGCCGCCGGGACGAACCGCTGCCAGGCGTCGGTGAACCGCCTGTCGAGCCCGTCGCGGCCCCAGTCCCGGCTGCGCTTGCGCATCTGCACCGGCGCGAAGAAGACCTCCCCGGCGGCGTCCGCGTTGGGCGTCTGATTGGTGAGCCCGACCGCGATGTCCCGGACGAGCCGGTCGCCGAGGTGACCGCGCAGCGCGGCCCGGGTCGCGGGCGCGCCGGACAGGTCGAGATAGACGGTCGGGAGCGCGTCGAGGGATTCGATGTCGTCGTACGCGACGACGTCGTCGTAGCAGCCGAGGGACCGCGTGAACGCGACGTTTCCGGGCGAGGTGAGCCCCACCAGGCGCGGGCCGCGACCGTGCAGTTCGGACGCGGCGGCGTACGCCGTCTTGCTCGACGCCGACGACAGCACTATCGACCGCGCGCCGTAGAAGTCGTTGTCGATCACCTGATCGGCCAGCATGAACGAGGTGAAGAACAGCGGCCGGAACAGGATGAGCAGATCCTCCTGCCCGGCCTCGTACACGGGGTCTGACGTGGTCGACCGGTAGGCGTTGTACGGCGAGGGCAGCTCAGCCCGGTGCGGGCTCGCGTCGCGGAACCCGGAGGCGTCCACCCGGTCCGGCCGGACCACCAAATGGCCGGCGGGAGGCAGGTAACCGTAGACCCGTTGGCCGACCTCGACCCCGGCAGCCGTCGAGGCGACCACGTCGGCGAAGCCCCAGAGCGGCGGAAGCCCCCACTGCGGCCCGAGCCCGCGCGGGCCGGGCGGAAAGAACTCCCAATAGCGCATCGCGTCGCCGAGCACCGCGTACGTCACGTTGTTTGCGGTGAGGCCGACGCGGTCGACGCGCAGCAGCGCCGCGCCGTCGGGCAGCGCCGGCGACTCGACGTCGGCGAGCGTGGTGTGGCGCAGGTCGGCACGGTCCACGGCGAAGGTCCACGAGTCAGCCATGGCCTGACGCTAGACAGCCTCGGATTCTCAAGACAAGTGCACTGGGAGTGCAAAATCCCACTCGACGGTCAGGCCTGGGACGCCGTGACGTGCCGCAGGTGCGCCAACGGCTGGTGCGGGGGCTGCCACTCGAGGAACAGGGCCGTGGCGTCGTCGTCGAGCTGCTCGTCCTGGTATTCGAGGACGGCGCGCACCAGGCGGCGCATCGTCTCCGGGCTGGGCAGTCCGTCGTTGAGGGCACGGTTGACGAAGTCGACGAGCCGGTCCAGCCCGAACCGCTCCCCGTCGTCGCTCTTCGCGTCGGTGATGCCGTCGGTGTAGGCGAGGATGCGGTCGCCCGGGTGCAGCTCCTCCTCGTACACCTGGGGTCGTGCCTCGGACAGGTGACCCAGGCCGAGCGGCAACGCGGTCGGCCCCGGCAGCTCCCGGATGGCCTTGCCGTCGCGCAGCAGCATGGCGCCGGGGTGGCCCGCGTTGATGATCCGAAGCCGACCGGTGCGCCGGTCCAGCTCGGCGAGCAGCGCGGTCGCGAAGTAGCTCGGGTGCTCGGAGCGCACCCACCTGTCGATGCTGATCGCGGTGTCGACGAGGTCGAGGCCGGACCGGCGGGCGTTGCGGTACGCGCTGACCACCAGCGAGGCCAGGGTGCTCGCCTTGATGCCGTGCCCGCAGGTGTCGAAGAGCCCGAGGCTGAGCACGTCGCCGTTCAGCGCGTAGTCGAAGATGTCGCCGCCGACGTCGTAGCACGGTTCGAGGATCGCGGTGATCACCAGGTCGTCGGTCGCGAAGGTCAGCGGCGGCAGCAGCCCCCACACGATCTCGGCGGCGACCTGCATCGGCAGGCGCCGCCGCATCCGCTCGACGACATCGCCGTAGAGCCTGCGGTTCACCAGAACCTGGGCGATGTTGACCGCCAATTCCCAGGCCGGCCCGTCCAACGCCTGGTCACCGGCGGCCGGCGACACGACCTCCAGCACGCCCAGCCGCTCGCAGCCGAGCAGCAGGGGCACCCAGAGCCGGTCCGGGTTGTCGGCGGCACGCTGCACGTCGAGGGTCGTGAACGCCCGGCCGGCCAGGGTCGTCTCGATCGTCAGCTCGTCCCGGGCGAGACCGGCGCCCAGCAGGGGTACGAGGCAGGACTGCGTGTAGTCGGCCAGATAGATAACGATCTCGGTGGCACCGACTGCCGGCGCGGCCCGGGTGACCAGGAGCGACAACTCGTCCGGCCCGCCCCGGGGTGCGTTGAGCTGCAGCCAACGCGCCGCGTCGCCGGCGTCGACCACGCTCCACCTCCCGTGTCCTGACCACCGTAGAAGCCCGGCGGCCAACTGGCCAACACGTGGGGGCCTGGCGAGACGAGGGACTCCCTGCCGTCGCTCACGTTCCTGCGCCGCCGAGCGGTGAACATGGGTTGTTTGAAGGGATGTTGACCGTTATGCAACTTTTACCAATTAGTTATGCAAAAGTCCGATTACGTCCATCTGCGGTCCGGGTCGGCCGCCCCACTGCCGACCCGATCGGTGTCCGGTGAGACGCATTCGTGAAAGGGCACATCGTGACAAGCACATTATTGCGCCGACCTCGCGCGGTCATGTCCGCGTTGACGGCCGTCGCCGCCGGCGGCGCGGTCGTCGCCGTACTCGTCTTCAGTGGCACCGGCGCGAGCGCAGCCGAGGCGCCGGTCAACCTCGGAACCGCCGCGAACTTCTCCGTGCTGGCCGGCGAGAGGGTCACCAACACGGGGGGGAGCTTCCTGGCGCAGAGCCTGGGCGTCAGCCCGGGCAGCGCCGCTACCGGCTTCCCACCAGGCGTCGTCGCCGGGGAGATCCACCTGGCCGACGCCGTGGCGCTGCAGGCCAAGAACGACCTGACCGCCGCGTACATCGACGCCGCCGGCCGGACGCCGTTCACCAACCTGCCCGCCGAACTGGGCGGCACCACGCTGACTCCGGGGGTCTACCGGCTCGGCGCCGCACAGCTGACCGGGACGTTGACGCTCGACAGCCAGACCGATCCGGCGGCCGTGTTCATCTTCCAGATCGACTCCACCCTCGTCACCGCCTCCGGCAGCAGCGTGGTGTTCATCAACGGCGCCTCGCCCTGCAACGTCTACTGGCAGGTGAGCAGCTCGGCCACGATCGGCACCGGCAGCCGCTTCATGGGCAACATCCTGGCCCAGACCTCGATCGCCATGAACACCGGCGCCACCCTCCAGGGCCGCGCCCTGGCACAGACCGGTGAGGTCACCCTCGACACCAACACCATCAACGCGCCCGCCTGTCTCCAGCCGACGGGAACCCCCACGTCGACCCCGACCGGCCAGCCGACCGGCACGCCCACCAGCACCCCGACGGGCACCCCGACCGGGACACCGACGGGCCAGCCCACCGGGACACCGACCGGACAGCCCACGGGCACCCCGACCGGCCAGCCGACGGGGACCCCCACCCGCACCGAGCTGCCCGTCACCGGCGGTAGGGGTGGCGGCGGCCTGCTGCCCGCCCTGAGCGCGGTCGGCAGCATCTTCGTCGCCAGCGGCGCAGCCCTGCTGCTGCTTGCGCGCCGACGCCGACAGCTCGACTCCTGACGAGGTGCCCCGGCGGCCGGGTGTCCGGCCGCCGGGGTGCCCCCGAGACCTCACCGCACAGCGCACCAAGCAGCCCAAGCTCATCCTTTCGGCTAGTAATAATTCAAACTTTCGGGTAACGTGCCCCCCATCACCTGAACGACATGACGCGGCGGCGAGGCCCGTGGTTGTGGTCCTGCCGACAGCGCATCGGATTCCTCCGGTCGCCCTGGTCGACGGGCATGCGCGGAGAGGACCAGCCCATGGTCACCACTGTCGAGTCCCCCACCGCCCTCAGTCGACGGAACACCGCCGGCACCGACGAGCTGATCGTCGAGCTGGCCAGCACCCCCGCCGACGACCCGCGCCGACCGGCGCTACGGGAGCGCGCCATCGAGGCGTGGTTGCCGCTCGCCCGCCATCTGGCCCGCCGCTACTCCGGGCGCGGCGCCCCGGACGAGGATCTGACGCAGACCGCAATGGTCGGCCTCATCAAGGCCGTCGACCACTTCGACGCCACGCGGGGTGTCGACTTCAGCGGGTACGCCATCCCGACCATCGTCGGCGAGATCAAGCGGTACTTCCGGGACCGCACCTGGGCGGTGCGGGTGCCGCGTCGTCTCCAGGAACTCCGGCTCTCGATCACCGCGGCCAACAGCACGCTGACGCACACCCTGGGCCGCTCGCCCACGGTGGCCGACATCGCGACCTACCTCGACGTCTCCGAGGAGACCGTGCTGGAGGGGCTGGAGGGTGCCCGCGCGTACCGGGCGACCTCACTGTCCACCCCGGTGGGCATCGACGGGGGCATGGAGCTGGGCGACACCCTCGGGGAGGACGACCACGAGTTCGACCGCGTCGACCTCCGCGTCGCCCTCGGCCCGGCGCTCGCCACGCTGCCGGAACGCGAACGACGGATCCTCAGCCTGCGGTTCCACGGCAACCTGACCCAGGCCCAGATCGCCGAACAGATCGGTGTCTCCCAGATGCACGTCTCCCGGCTGATCACCCGGGCGCTGGCCACACTGCGCGGGCACCTCGCCGCGGACTTCGCCTGATCCATCCGACCGCCGCGGCCTGTCGGACCGACCGCCGCATCGGCCGTCGGTCCGCCGGCGCTCAATCTCGCCGGGCGTCCACCATCGCGGCGAGCAGTGCGGCCACCGGCACGGTGGCGAAGCCGACCCGGGCGTCGCTGGCGCCGTACGGCAGCCACAGGTCACCGCCGTGGATGAGCCCGCCGCAGGAGTAGACGACGTTCGGCACGTAGCCGTCCCGGTCGGACCGTTCGGGCGGCAGAAGCACGCCGGGCAGGCGCGCGAGCACCCGAGCCGGTTGGTGCAGGTCGAGCAGGAGCGCACCGATCGCGTACCGACGCATCGGCCCGACACCGTGGGTGAGCACGAGCCAGCCGGCCTCGGTCTCGATGGGAGATCCGCAGTTGCCGACCTGGATCAGCTCCCAGCTGTCCAGAGGTGCGTGCAGCGGAATCGGTGGCTGCCAACGGTTGTCCGCGTCCAGCACGGTCAGGCCGATGGTCTCGCCGTCGGCGCGGCAGAGCGCCAAATGCCGCCCGCCGACGGTACGGGGAAACAGTGCGATCCCCTTGTTGCGGGCTCCCGGCCCCCGCATCGGTGTCATCTCGAAGTGGCGCAGATCGGGGCTGACCAGTGCCCGGGTAGCGATGTTCCGGCCGTCGTAGGCCGTGTAGGTGGCCCGGTAGACCGGATCGGACCCGTCGGTGCAGCGGACGAACCGGGCGTCCTCCATGCCGTTGCTCTCCGCCGGGGTGGCCGGCCAGAGCACGCGTTCGTGCAGAAGCGTGCCGGCGGGGAAGGCGGTGGCGTAGCTGCCGGCATTGGTACGGCGCAGGTGTTCCAGCGTGTCCAGCCCGGTGCTGCGGGAGAGCAGATCCGGCGGCAGAGCGCCGAGCACCCGCTCGAAGGTGGCCTCGTCGTACCTGTCGGGCAGCGCGTCCAGCACCGTGGCGGTGATCTCGTTGTCGCAGTCCTTCTCGGCCAGACCGGCCACGAGCAGATCCCGGCGGTGCCGCACTCCCGTCCGCTGTCCGACGACCAGGGGGCCGGACCGGTCGGTGACGGTGAGCTGGTGCCGCGGCCCGAGAACCGCGCTGGCGAACCCGATGGACGACAGGTGACCCTCGCCGATCTGGCGGACGCTGACCGCTACGCGCAACTGCCCGGCGCCCAACCGGCTCTGGTCCGGGTGGGCGACCATGGACGGGTTGCACAGGGCGGCCGCCTCGACCGCGTACTCGTGGCTGAAGTAGGCCCCGACCAGGAGCCGACTCGCGGGTGACAGGTCCGGGGCGCGGGCGGCGCGGTGCCGCACGAGGTCGTAGTGGTGCTGAAACGTCGCGGCGAGGTCGCGGTGCCGGGCGCCGAAGCGGTCGAGCGTGTCCCGCAGCAGCCGGTCGGTCTCCTCGTCGTCGAGGCCCGCGACACGCTCGATCAACGCCCGCGCGCGAGTGCGTACCACCGCCGCGTCCTCGCCCGGGACGAAGAGCTTGACGACGACCCGGCGCGGGTCGGGGGTGAGGGTGACGTCCTGGCGGATGGCCAGGGCGTCGGTCACGACCACCGCCGGGCGTGCTGAAGCGTGGAGATGAGCGCGAGAGTGGATTCGGCGCCCTGGTTGAGGTTGGGGCCGTGCGCGGTCAACCCGTCGTAACCGCCGCCGGTAACCGGATCCCACATCGGCGTACCGAGGTCGTTGTCACCGAGGAACCAACCGATCGCCTGCCGGATCCCGTCCTCCCAGGCCGGGTCACCGGTGACAGTGGCGGCCGTGGCGCAGGCGTCGGCGAGGGCCGCGACCTCGATCGGCTGCTGGTCGTGGTGGAGCCGTACGGCGCCGCGTCGCCACCCGGCGGCGGGTACGACGGACAGCCGCCCGTCGCGGAGTTGAACGTCCCGCAACCAGGTCAGCATCCGCAGGCCCTCGTCCAGGGGTGGGCCGCCGTGGCGCAGCTGACTGGCGACGATGACGACCTCGGCGAGGGCCGCGTTGGCGTAGGTCAACAGCTGCTGGGGCCAGGGCCACCGCGCGTCGGAGTCCGGTGCGCCGACGGCGCTGGCCGCGTCCGCCAGCAACGCCGCCGCGGTCACGTGGCCCGGATGGCGACGCAGCACCTCGGCCGCGCCGAGCCCGGCGAAGGCCATCGCGTGCGGCGCGGGGGATCGCCGCGTCGCCCCGCGACTGAAGGCGACAAGCGCCTCCTCCCGTATCCAGGCGGCGGGACTGCGGGCGACGGCCGTGCCCAGCCCCCACAGCGCTCGGCCCCACCAGTCGCCGAGACCGGGCTCGTCGGCCCAGCGCCGGTCGTGCCCGAGCCGGTTGTGGAAGGCGCCGCCGGCGTCCTGCGCGTGCGTCAGGAAAGCGAGGTATCGCTCCGCGAGCCGCAGGAGTTCCCCCGTCGGCTCGGGCTCGCGGCAGAGAACGACCAGGCCACGAGCCACGTCGTCGGTGCAGTAGCCGTGCTCCCGGCGGACGATGGCGTGACGGGCGTGCTCGAACAGGCCGGTGTCGTCGCTCAGCCGGGCCAGGTGCGCGAAGCTCGGCGCGGGCGCGGTCACCCACCGCCTGCGGGGGGTCGCCCGCGCACGGCCGGCGGTCGCGGTCACGCCGACGCCGCGCTGACCACGGGCGGACGTACGTCGGTGAGCCGTTCGGCGAGCATTCCGTAGCGGGCCGCCACCGCCGGCCAGCGCAGATCCGCGGCCAGTGGCCGGACCCGGCCGGCCAGCCGGGTCGCGAGGCCCGGCTCGGTCAGGACCCGCCGGATCGCCAGGGCCAGCGCCGCCGGGTTCTGATGGGGTACGACCAGACCGGGCCCGCCGGTGAGCAGCTCGACGGCGTGTGGGAACGCCGTGGCCACGACTGGCACTCCGGCGGTCACCGCCTCGATGAGCACGCCGGAGGTGACCTGTTCGCGCGAGTCGTACGGCAGCACGACCACGTCGGCGGAGCGGATCAGGCGGGCGAGGTCGTCCTGGTCGTGGTAGACGTCCTGGTAGTCCACGGCGTGCGCGATCCCCAGCTGGGCGCCGAGCTGGTGCAGCCCCGACCGGTACGTCTCGCCGTGGTGCTCGATCACCTTCGGGTGGGTCCGTCCAGCGACGGTGTACGTGGGGGTCGGTTCCAGGTCCTGCAACCGGGCGAGGGCGCGCAGTGACCACTCGATACCCTTCCCGGGGCCGATCAGTCCCCAGGTGAGCAGGTGCGGGCGGGTACGCCTGTCGACGGGCACACCTGTGAGTTCGGCGGCGCCGTGCGGGATGACAGTCACCTTCTCCACCGGCACGTCGTAGCCGATGAGCAGTCGGTCCCGGGCGGTGTCGGTCATCGTGACGACCGCCCCGGCGGTGGCGACGATCTGCTCGAGCAGGGACTTCTGCCGAGCGGAGGGCTCGCGCAGAACGGTGTGCAGGACCACGATGCTCGGGACGGTGAGCCGGCGCAGCAACGGCAGGACGTCCGCGCCGTCGGCGCCCGGGTAGATGCCGTACTCGTGCTGGACGATGGCCACGTCGAAGGTGTTCAGAGCGGAGGCGGCGTCCCGCCAGCCGGCCGGGGTCCGCGCCGACCAGGTGTGCACCACCCCGGGGGCGGGCCGCTGGTCGTCGCCGTGGTCGGTGACCCGGACGATCCCACCGCGCGTGCCGCCGGCGGTGAGCTGGGCGGCGAGGGCGGAGTTGAAGGTGGCCAGTCCACACCGCGTCGGCGGGTGGGTGCTGAGGAATCCGTAGCTGGGCATGAACGTCGGGCCTTCCGGTTGTCGGCCGCCACCGCGGTACGGGGGCACACCTCACGCGGTGACGGCGCACGTCGGTCAGCGTGTGTGACCGGCGGAACGTGTTCGGGGGGTGATCAGCTACGGGTGGGCCGTCAGACCACTGTCGCCTGGTCGGGAACGACCTGCCGCTCGACGGGTGCGGCGACGCGGCCGACGAGGTGGTCGTAGACGGCGAGGTAGTCGCTGACCATCCGGTCCGCGTCGAAGCGTTGCCGGGCCCGGTCCCGGCAGGCGGCCCGGTCGAGGCCGGCGGCCTGCGTCACCGCGTCGACGGCCTGCTCGACGGTGTGGACGAGGCACCCGGTGACGCCCTCGTCGACGACCTCCGGCATGGATCCCCGGGCGTACGCGACGACAGGCGTGCCGCAGACCATCGACTCCACCACCGACAGCCCGAACGGTTCGTCGAACGCGATCGGATGCAGCAGGGCGGTGCTGGCGCCCAGCACCTCGGCGCGTCGGCGCGGGCCGACCGAGCCGAGGAAGACGACGCGCTCCCCGTCGATGTGCGGCGCCACCTGCTCGATGAAGTACCGCTCGTCCTGCACGATGCCGCAGATGGTCAGGGGTCGGCCGGCGCGGCGGGCGATCTCGATAGCGGTGTGGGTGCCCTTGTCGGGGTGGATGCGGCCGAATGCGGCCAGTCCCGGACCGGCGTCGCCGGTGAAGGGCAGCCCGCCGACGTCGACGCCGTGGTGGACAGTGGCGACGTAGTCGAGCTCCGGCGCCCGGTCGGCGTCGGAGATCGACACGTACGACGAGCGGGCTCGGGCGTAGGCGGGCAGGATCCCGGCCCCGGAGAAGCCGTGCACTGTGGTGAGCAGTGGAGCGTGACAGTGCTCCGCGAACGCCAGCGGCAGCCAGTCGAGGTGGCTGTGCACCAGGTCGAACTCCGCCGAGCGGGCGAACGCGTGGGAGACGTGCATCGCCTCCCACACCCGGCCGTCCAGGATCGGGTCGTCCGCGTACCCCCGGGGGGCGACGCCGTCGAGCCGGGCGGAGGTGACCGAGTCAAGCGTCGCGAAGAGCGTCACGTCCACGCCGCGGCTGACCAGGCCTTCGGCGAGCAGGCCGGTCACCTGCTCCCAGGGACCGTAGTGGTGCGGGGGCGTACGCCAGGCGACCGGCCCGAGCAGCGCAATCCTCACGGAGACGGCGCGTCGGCGAGGTCGGCTGGGTCGAGGTGCAGGGTGGCGAGCAGCCCGGAGTGCTTGGCCGGGTCGACGCGATCCGGCAGCTCACGCTCGACCCAGTCGGCCCGGGCCTGCTGGCCTCGATCGCGTAGCGCGCTGACGATCCTGTGCTTGGCGATCCTCATCTGGTGCTCCCTGGTTGAGCCGTCCGGACCTGTGACGCGCCTGGACGGCGGTGTGAAAGCGCGGGTGGGATGCCTTCGCTGCCGTCATCGGGGACCCGAATGTGCGGTGACCGGTGAAATCCGACTGGCGGGCTGTGGTCGATAACGACCAGGACGATCAGCACGCCGCAGCGGTGGCGATGACGATCGATAACGCCCCTGACGGGCTGGTGGCGGCGACATCCGGCGGCCACCGGAGGCCCCGGGCGACATCCCCAGCCTACGCCCCGACCTGTACGGCTGCACACGCACCGGCCGCGCCACCAGTCGGCGGTCGCCTGAACGGTGGAGCCGGTCAGGGCGGCGTACGCTCGAAGTACTCGCCGCCGCACACCCATTCGACCCGGTCGCCGACTTCGCGTGGCACCGCTGGCCGGCCCCTTCCCCCGCACCGGCTCGCCGGGCCGCGACGGTCTGTCGACGGCCCGCCCTCAGCTCGCACGCTGGCAGTCAGCCGTGCCGGGCACCCATCGGAAGGCGGCGGCTCGTCATGACCGCACCCCCGAACAGACCCATCCAACCCTCCACCAACAACGGTCACGAGGGCCCCACCGATTCTCGCCCGGCCCCCGTCCGGCTCGCGGTTAAGCGATCGCGGGTCGGCGAACTGTGGATCGTCGCCGTGGTTTTCGCGGTCATGCTCCTCCTGCTTCTGATCTTCGTACTGCAGAACGGGCAGCAGACCGAGGTGTCCTTCCTCGGGACGCACTCGGCCCTGCCCACCGGCGTGGCGCTGCTGCTCGCGGCCGTGATCGGCGTCCTCCTCGTCGCCCTGCCCGGCACTGCCCGGATCCTCCAGCTCAGGCTGCGCAGTCGCCGTTCCTCGACGCCCCCACCTGGATGGCCCTCGTCCGGCTCTGTTCCCCTGTCGAGGACCGGCGTCGCCCCGGCGCCGCCGACGCCCCGCCAGGACGGCTGAGTCATGCCCGCCATCGCGCGACGGGCCGCCCCGAACTCCGTCCCGACCCCGACCGCCCCTCGGCTCGTCCTCGCCACCGTTCGAGGACGGACGGTGCTCGACGGCGCCTGGTGGCCACGATCGTGGGACGCGGCCGCCGAACTCCCCGGACTTGTCGGCGCCCTGGTCGAGCGGCATGGTCGGATCCGGCATCTCATGCTCAACATCCGCGCCTGGGACAGCCGGATCCATCGGTTGACCGTCGGACCGCACGTGGTGCACATCGGCTGGTTCGACACCCTCGACCCTGCCGTGCTGGTCGCCACCACGGGCAGGGACGACCAGATCGACCTGCTCGTGGTGCCGCCCGCCACCGAGCCGGAGGCAGCCGCGCGGGCGATGACCACCGCCGCGGACCCGGCCAACCGCAGGCGAGCGCCGGTCATCCTGGCCACCGCGCAGAGTCCGGGTCCATCGGCGACGACCGCCTGTCGGTACGCGGTCTGGGACAACGAGGGCGGTAGCACCGGCTCTCCTGCGCAGCGGCGTTGAGCCAGCCGCCCGATAGGGGCTGACCTGCGGCTTTGCCGGAACTGACAGTGATATCTCACTAGCATCAAGGTCCCGAAGCCACTGGACGGGCACCTGATGACGACCGACCGAGCGGTGGGCCTGACCCGCAGGGACGAGGGGCCCCAGCGGGCTACCCTGCTGGAACTCTTCCTCGATCTGGTCTTCGTCGCCGCGCTCGCCCTGGCCTCGCGCACTCTGGCGCAGCGTCTCGACTGGGTCGGGGTCGCGCAGACCGCGTTGGTGCTGATGGCGATCTGGTGGATCTGGTCGGCCACCGCGCTGGCAACCGAGCTCTCCCACGCGCAGAGACCTCCCGTCTTCCTCACGACGCTCTGGGTAATGCTCGGGACCATCCTGCTGGCTGGCTCACTGCCCGGCGCCTTCGCCGAGCACGCCCTCCTCTTCGCGGGCGCATACGTGGCCGTCCAGGTGGGACGTGGCGTCCTCCTCGTCGCCGCGCTGCGCGGTCGCGCGGCGCCCGCCAACCGGCTCATCTTCTGGTTCGCCGTGTCTGCCGCGCCCTGGCTGGCCGGCGGATTCGTGGCGGGCCCGGCGCGAGCCCTGCTGTGGGCTGCCGCGCTCGGTATCGACTACGGGGCGGCCTGGCTTCGATACCCGACGCCGCGACTCGGCCGGCTGCCCACGCTCCAGTACTCGGTGGCAGCCGATCATCTGGCAGAGCGCTATCAGCAGTTCTTCACCCTCGCCCTCGGTGATCTCGTCCTCGTCACCACGTTGACCTACGCCGACAACGGTGTGACGGCGACCCGTACGGTCGCGCTCGTTGTGGCCTTCGCCGCCACCGTGCTGTTGTGGCAGATCTACGTCCACCGCGCCGGGGCCCTTCTACAGGCCGCTATCGAGTCCTCCCGCGACCCCGGCGGATTCGTGCGGTCGGCCCCCAACACCCATCTGCTCATGGTGGCCGGAGTGGTTCCGACGGCGACCGGCTTCGAGGTCGTCATCGCCCACCCCACCGCGTCCACCACGCCCTGGCTGGCCGTTGTCCTCCTCGGCGGACCCGCGCTGTTCCTGGCCGGTCGCGCCCGATTCGAGTACGAGGTGTTCAGCCGGGTTTCACCGTCCCGGTCGGTCGCTCTGCTCGTGCTGGTGGTCGCGGGACCCGCTCTGGTGCGTACACCCGCGTTGGTGTCCGGTCTCGTCGCCGCCCTCGTCCTGGCCGGGGTAGCGGTCGCGGACGGCATCCGCGCGCGCGGCCACCCGCCGGAGGCCCCCGCGCCCTCGACATGAGGGACGGTCAGGGCTCCAGCACGACCTTGCCCGGCCGGGTGCGGGCCTCGGCGAAGGCCAGCGCGGCGGAGACCTCGGTGAGCGGGTAACGGGCGGCGATCTGCGGCACGATCACGCCCTGCCGCAGCAGATCGAGCACGGTGCCGAGGTCGGTACGCAGTCGACGCCAGAACGCCGTGGGGCGGATGCGGCGGCCGGACCAGAAGTTGTAGAACCCGACCCGGTGACCGTTCGGCAGGGCGTTCCAGGTGTAGAGGCGAGCGAGCAGCTTCACGAAAACCCAGGCGACCGACTGCCCGGTGCCCACGGCGGCGGCGTTGCCGTAGACGATTAGCTTTCCGCCGGGAGCGAGCAGGGCGTACGAGGTGCGTACGCCCGGGCCGGCGACCGGGTCGAAGACGGCGTCAACGCCACCCGGCGACAGCTCGCGGATGCGGGCGGCCATTTCCGGGTCGCGGTAGTCGAGCGGTTCGACGCCGAGTTCGCGCAGCCCGGCGTGGTGCCGTGCGGCGGCGGTGCCGATGACCCGCAGGCCGAGGTGACGGCCGAGTTGGACGAGTACGGTCCCGACGCCGCCGTTCGCGCCGTGCACGAGGATGGTCTGGCCGGCCTCCAGGTCGGCGTCCCGCAGCATCTGCCAGGCGGTCACCCCGTTGACGACGACGGTCTCGGCCGCCGCGGGGTCCAGACCCGCGGGTACGGGGGTCAGGGCGTCAATGTCGACAAGCGCGTAGGTGGCCCAGGCACCGGTCTTGGTGACCGCCGCGACCCGGGTGCCGATCAGCGCGTCGTCGCCGCCCGGTCCCACCGCCCGCACCGTGCCGACGAGGTCGTAGCCGGGCACGAACGGAAACTTCGGCTGGCCGGGGTAGAGAGCATGGTGCATCTGCTGCTCGGCGAACGAGATGCCGGTGGCCTCGACCTCGATGAGCGCCTGCCCCGCGGCGGGCACGGGCATGGCACGTCTGTTGACCTGGAGTCCGTCCGGCTCGACCACGCCGGGCAGTACCACTTCGGTGATCATCCGGTCGTTCGTCATCTCTGTTCTCCTCAGTTTGTAAGTGTGCACTCACACACATGGTCGCCGGAAAAAGTGGGCCGCCGGGAAGCGGCCCGATCGGTGCGAACGGGGGGTCAGGGGTGGCGGATGCCTGCGGTAAGCGCACGGGCCCACGGCTCGGGCACCTGCTCCAGGCCGGCGGTCACGATCAGGTGGCAGAGCTGGCCGTACGCGAAGAACTGCTGCACCTGCGCGTCGCTGGCGCCGGACCGACTCCGCACGAAGGTGGCGACCCGCTTGTAGCCGGCCCGCACCGCCTCGGCGACCTCGGGGACGTCCGTGACGGCCTGCGCCTGCACCTGGAACAGCAGGAGATCGCGGTCGGCGATCAGCTCGGCGTAGGCGTCGCCCATCGCCTCCAGGACCTCCTCCGGTCCGGCGTCGCCGGCACGCTCCGCCCCGGCTTCGAGCGCCACGACGATCCGCTCGAAGCACGCCCCGGCCGCCGCCACGAACAGCCCGAGCTTCCCGGCGAAGAGCCGGAAGACGTACGCCTCGGAGATGCCGGCGGCGGCCGCCACGGCGGTGACCGGGGTGGCGTGGAAGCCGGTTCGCGCGAACGCCGACACGGCGGCGTTCAGAACGGTGGCTCGGCGGGCCTCGGCGGTGGATCGCATGTTTGTAAGTGTGCACTCACAAACATCCTCCGTCAACCTCACGGGCCGCTCTCACTCCAGCGGATACAGGCGTGCGGGATCGCCGGCCCGGAGGCTGTCCGCGCCGGCGTCCGGCGTGCTGGCCGCGATCGAGCCGAGCAGCGCCAACGACCGTGCCGACTCCGTGCCGGGCTCGGCGTGGTAGATCACCAGGAGCTGCCCCTCGGCGCCGGCGACCGCGAGCTTGTCGCAGTACAGGTCGAGATCACCCACCTCGGGGTGGTGCAGCCGACTCACCACACCCTCGCGCCGCCGCACCTCGTGCCGGGCCCACAGCTGGCGGAAACAGTCGCTCTTGAGCGACAACTCACCCACCAGCGCCGTCAGTCGCGGGTCGTCGGCGTCCCCGGCCGAGTCGGCGCGCATCTGCCCCACCACGCTCTGCATCGCCTGCCGCCAGTCCCGGAACAACTCCCGTTCCGCCGCGTCCAGGAACACCGCGCGGAGCCGGTTGGCACCCGGAGCGAGGTTCGGCGACAGCGCCCTCGCCATTCGATTCGACGCCAGAATGTCGAGATAGCGGTTCTGCACGAAGGCCGGCATCGGGAGCTCGCGCACCAGGTGCAGGACACTGGCCGGCACCCGCTCGACGGCCGGCCGGACCGCCCGGCGCGACCGCGGACGTGTCAACCCGATCATGTACGCGGTGGCCTCCGGGTCCAGTTGGAGTACCCCGGCGAGCGCGTCGAGGACCTGCACCGACGGATGCCGCTCACGGCCCTGCTCCAACCGCAGGTAGTAGTCGGCGCTGATGCCGGCCAGCATCGCCACCTCCTCCCGGCGCAGGCCAGGAACCCGGCGCAGGCCGACGCCCGGGCCGAGACCGACGTCCTCGGGCCGGACCTGTTCCCGCCGCGCACGCAGAAAGTCGCCGAGCTGGTTGGTGGCGTCCATGCCTCTGACGGTAGATCGCCCCACCGCCCGGTGACTGGCCGTGTCACTACCAGGAACGCCTCGCCCTGCCGGTCCGACGGATGTCGACGGACAGTTGTCGCAGGCCGATCTTCGGACCGCCGCATATCCACGACGACAACGGATAGAGGAACGACATGAGCGACAACCTTCCTGGCGGCTCCCTGACCCCCGCCGACGGCCTCACCCTGAGCCGGATGGGCTACGGGGCGATGCAGCTCGCCGGCCCCGGCGTCTTCGGCCCGCCGCGCGATCGTGCGCAGGCCCTCGCCGTGCTGCGCGAGGCCGTCGACCGGGGCGTCCGACACATCGACACCAGCGACTTCTACGGCCCGGTGGTGGTGAACGAGCTGATCCGCGAGGCCCTGCACCCGTACCCCGAGGATCTGCACCTGGTCACCAAGGTCGGCGCGCGCCGCGGCGCCGACCGTTCCTGGATCCCGGCGTTGCAGCCGGACGAGCTGAAGGCCCAGGTCCGGGACAACCTGCAACACCTCGGCCTGGACGTCCTCGACGTGGTCAACCTGCGGGTCGGTGTGGCGGAGGGCACCGGCGACGATCCCCTGTCCGAGCAGTTCGGCGCCCTCGCCGAGTTGCGGCAGGAGGGACTGATCCGGCACCTCGGGCTCAGCAACGTCACGCTCGCCCAGCTCACCGAGGCCCAGGCCATCGCCCCGGTGGTCACCGTGCAGAACCTCTACAACCTCGCGAACCGGCAGGACGACGCCCTGGTGGACAGGTGCGCGGCGGAGAACATCGCGTTCGCCGCGTTCTTCCCGCTCGGCGGATTCACGCCGTTGCAGTCCGACATCCTCAACGACGTGGCCACCCGGGTGGGCGCCTCGCCACAGCAGGTCGCCCTGGCCTGGCTGCTGCAGCGCTCCCCCACGACCGCCCTGATCCCGGGCACCTCGACGCTGGCACACCTGCGGGAGAACCTCGCCGCGGCCGACCTGACGCTGCCGGCCGACGCGATCGCGGAGTTGGACGCCATCGGCGGCTGACCGCAGCCCACCGGCACCGGGGCCGGGCCGTGCGCGGCTGACCGCCGCCCACCGGCACCGGGGCCGGGCTGTGCGCGGCTGACCGCCGCCCACCGGCACCGGGGCCGGGCCGTGCGCGGCTGTCACCCCGTGCCGGCGCGGGCCGCGGATCCCGGTGCCGTCGCCGGCTCGGCCCTGGTCCCGCTGCTGGCGGGCCCGGGCCTTGGGGCCGGCGCCGGGGGCGGCCCTAGTGCTGGTGCGGGCGGTTGCGGATGAGGGTGAGCGCGAGCACGGCGGTGACCAGGAAGACGATGCCGCTGATCCGCAGGCCGGCCTGGACTCCGGAGGTCATGGCCTCGGCGAGCGCCGCCCGGACCGGATCGGGCAGCGGCTGATCGCCGGTCGCGCCGGCGGCCACCGCCGCCTGCACGGCGGTACGGGTGGGCTCGCCGACCTGGTGTGCGGCGAGACGGTCGGGCAGGTCGGCCAGCATCGTGGTGGTGAGCAGCGTGCCCAGCAGGGACGTTCCCAGCACCGAGCCGACCTGACGGGAGGCGTTGACCGCGCCGGCGGCCATGCCGGCCTGGGCGGGCGCCACGCTGGCCAACGCCGCGGCAGTCGCCGGGGCCACCACCAGCCCGCTGGCGGCGCCGAACAACGCGAACAACGCCCAGCGGTGCCCGAACGTCGTGGTCGGCCCCTGCGCCGCCAGCCCGAAGCTGGCCACCGCGCCGAGCACCAGGCCGACGCTGAGTGGCGCCTTGAACCCGGTGCGTCGGATGGTCCGGCCGGCGGCGAAGGCCACAAGCACATACGCACCGAAGAGCACAAGCATCCGCCAGCCGGTGTCCAGCGGGCTGAGCGCCTGGGCGCGCTCATGGAAGAGGACGAGCAGGATCGCCACGCCGGTGAAGCCGAACAGCGACACCGCGGCGACGACCATGACGGCGCTGAACGACGCCGAGCGGAACAGCCGTACGTCCAGCATCGGGTTGTTGCTCCGCAGCTCGACCAGGACGAACGTGACAAGCGCGACGGCCGAGACGACCCAGGCGGTCCCCACCACAGGGCTGGCATAGCCGTCGCGTCCGCCCTGAATCATGGCGTAGACGGCTGCGGCGATGGCGACGGTGCCGAGCAGCAGACCGGGCAGGTCGAGTCGTCCGGCGCTGGGCCGCGATTCGACCACCCCGATCGCGGCGACGACGAGGGTGACCACGCCCAGCACGATCACCGACAGGTAGACGCTGTGCCACGAATGGTGACGCAGCAGCATGCCGGCGATGAGTGGGCCGATCGCCAGGCCGATACCGGAGGCTGCCGACCAGGCGGTGATGACCTCGGTACGGCGGTGCGGGTCGGTGAACGTGGCACCGAGGATCGCCAGGCTGTTCGGCAGGATCAGGGCGCCGCCGAGGCCCGCGACCAGCTGACCGACGATCACCCAGGCCACAGTGGGTGCGCTGGCCACCACAGCGCCGCCGACGATCATCGCGACGACGCCGGCTCCGAACATGCGCCTGCGCCCGTAACGGTTTCCCAGGGTCGAGGCGGACAGCACCAGGCTCGCGACGACCAGGGTGTAGGCGCTGGGGATCCAGATCACGGTGGTCGGATCGACCCGAAGGTCGGCCTGGATGGTGGTCAGGGCGGAGACCGTCGCGGTGATCTGCAGGAAGGTGATCATCGCGCCGAGACACATGGCGATCAGAGTCACCGGCCGGGAGCCGCGAACGGACGTACGGGTGGTGACGGCCGGCCCGGTCGGGGTTGCGTTGGCTGGCCCGGTCGGGGTTGCGTTGGCTGGTCCGGTCGGGGTTGCGTTGGCTGGTCCGGTCGGGGTTGCGTTGGCTGGTCCGGTCGGGGCCGTGCTGTTGGTGGTCACAAGGCGTCCTCGGGTTGGAGTCTGCTGGCTTGCCTTTGCGAAAGTCAGCAGCGTCCCAGTGAATCACCTGGCTAGCCTCGGAGCAAGTCAGGTAGGCTGGTTGGCATGGAGGACCTACGGGACGACCGCGACTCCTGGTCGATGGAGAACTGCTCCGTCGCACGGGCGATGGACATCGTGGGCAGCCGTTCGACGATCCTGATCCTGCGCGAGGCGCTGCTCGGCACGCGCCGGTTCGACGACTTCGTCCAGCGGGTCGGGGTCGGCGAGCCCGCCATGGCGGCCCGCCTCAAGGACATGGTCGCCGCCGGCCTGCTCGAACGAATTCCCTACCGGGAGCCGGGACAGCGCACCCGCCACGAGTACCAACTCACCCGCAAGGGCCACGAACTGCTGCCGGTCATCACCGCACTGCGCAACTGGGGCGACACCTGGAGCGCCGACGAAGCCGGCCCCGGCATCCTCGCCACCCACCACGACTGTGGCGAACCGGTCCGTGCCGTACTCCGCTGCGCGGCCGGACACGACATCGAGAGCGGCGACATCGACATCACCGCCGGGCCAGGTCTGATCCGCCGCGACTGACACCCGGGTACCAGCCAACCGCCGACGGTGCGCCGCGCCCCGGCGGTCCGGATGATCCGGCAGCACCCGGCGGGCCGACGGCTCCCGACGGTCCAACGGCTCCTGACGGCCCTCAACGGCTCTCGACGGTCCGACGGCTGCAGGCGGCCAGGGCGCCGCTGCCGGGCCGGGCGCCGCTGCCGGGCCGGGCGCCGCTGCCGGGCCGGGCGCCGCGAGCAGACCGACAGCTCCGGAAGCCGGGCGCTGCCTGCGAGCCGGGCACCGCGCCGACAACTCCGGGCGCCGGGCGCTGCGGGCGGGCCAGGCGCTGCGAGCAGGCCGACAGATCCGGGCGGGCCGGGCACCGCGAGCAGGCCGGCCAGCGCTGAAGATCGATCGATCTTGGCGACTGGAAGTGTCGTACACCTGTTCTATTCTCGGGTCATGGTGGAGGAGTTGACGCAGGCGGAAGGTGCGGTCACAGCGTGCGCCGACACCGCCGCCTGGGCTCTCCCCGAGGACGAGCTCGTCGCCGCGCTCGACGCGGCTCACCGCCTGGAGCAACGCCTCGCCGCCGTCAAACTCTCGCTCATTCGCGAGCTGGACGGCCGAGGCATACCCACCGCGCAGGGCGCGTCCTCCACGGCGGTGTGGCTCCGTGAACGACTGCGCCTGACCGTTCCCACCGCCCGTCGCCTCGTCGACCTCGCCGCCGCGCTCGACACCGGCAACCCGGGAGTACGGCAGGCGCTGGCCGATGCCGACATCACGCTCGATCAGGCCCGGGTCATCACCGACACCGTCGACACCGTGCGGAGCACCGCCGGCGCGGCGGTCGCCGACAAGGCGGTGGGCGTACTCGTGGAATGGGCCGGGCAGTTCGACCCGACGCTGCTCCGCAAGCTGAGCCTGCGAATCCTCGACCATGTCGCACCGGAGGTCGCCGACGCCGCCGCGAAGACCGCGTTGGAGGCCGAGGCACGCCGAGCCGCCCGCGACCGCCACGTCACTCTGTCCACTCTCACCGACGGCCGCCTCCGACTCACAGGCATCCTCGACACCGAAACCGCCGGCCTGCTGCGCGCCGCCATCGACCCCCTGACCGCGCCGTCAGGTCCCGATGACCACCGTTCCCCCGGGCAACGCCGACACGATGCCTTCGCCGACCTCTGCCGGCTCACCCTGCGCACCGGCGAGCTGCCCGAACACGGCGGTGAGGTCGCCCAGCTCGTCGTCACCACCAGCTTCGACGGCCTCGTGGGACAGCTCGACGCGGGCACACTGGACACCGGCCTCGGGCTGACCCCGGCAACGGTCCGCCGGCTCGCCTGCGACGCCGCCGTCCTGCCCGCCGTCCTCGGCGGCGCCGGCCAGGTCCTCGACGTCGGCCGCCAACGTCGGCTCATCACCGGGGCACTCCGCCGGGCACTCGTTCTCCGCGACCGTGGCTGCGCCTTCCCCGGCTGCGACCGCCCACCACGCTGGTGCGACGCCCACCACATCCACCACTGGGCCGACGGCGGCGACACCAGCCTTGCGAACGCCGTCCTGCTCTGCGGCCATCACCACCGGCACATCCACCACAGCGATTGGACGGTGCGACTGGCCGGCGACGGCCGCCCCGAGTTCACCCCACCCGCCTGGCTCGACCCCGACCAACTCCCCCGCCGCAACCAATACCACCGCCGCACATAGCCCCGGTGCCCCGCCACCTTCCTGCTGCTCACGGCATTCCCGGTGCACACTGCCGAGGAATTCGCAAAGGCGCGACCGGACCACCGAGCGCAGCCGCGGGACCCATCAAGCGCAAACCCGGGACCCAGCGAGCGCATGCACCGAACCCCACCGAGCGCAGACCCGGGACCCACTGGGCCCTGACCGCAGACCACGTACCGGATGGACGTCTTGGGACCGACGTCGGAGCTGCCCGAGCGTGCGGCGGGGACGTGCCGGTCAGCAGACCCGCTGGGCCAGCACCTGCCCCGGCCAGGCTCCCGCTTGGAAGGTTTCGGTGGCCGTGAACCCGTGGCGCTCGTAGAAGGCCACCAACTCGCCACCGCCGCCCGCCCAGCAGTCGACCCGCAGCAACCGCACGCCGGCTCGCCGGGTCTCTTCCACGGCGTGTGCCAGCAGGGCCGACCCGAGGTGCCGACCGGCGAATCGTCGGTCGGAGACCAGCAGGCGGACGTACCGCTCGGGTTCTTCCGCAGGTGCGATCGGTGCCTGTGGAGCAGGCCCGGAGTCCAACACCAGGACGGCGGCGGGCGTGCCGTCCAGCTCCGCGATGTACGGAAGGTTCTCGGTCAGGTAGCGATCGACCATCTCGACCCCGCCGGGCTTCTCCGAGAACGGTGTCGTGCCCCACTGCTCGGTGTTGCCGCGAGCGTTCATCCAGAGCACCGCGGAGTCGAGCATGTTCAGGACGGCGGGTGCATCAGCCGGACCACCGCGTCTGATCCGTACGCCACGAATGGTGTCGTCCATGGCGAAACTCTAATCGTGGCCGTGGCCGTGGCCGTGGCCGTGGCCGAGGCCGGGACGACTTGGGGCCGATTGCGGGTGGCGGGCCGCCGGTCGGCCGCCCGCCACCCGCGGATCAGAGGACGATCTGGTGTACGCGGTCGTCCGCGCCACGCACGGCCAGCCAGGCGCTGCCGTTGGTGCCCGCGGCGGCCCCCGGAGCGCCCCGGAACGCGTCGGTGGCGAACTCGCCGCGACGGAACCAGCCGCCCCATGCCCCGTCGGTCAGGTTGCGCTGCCACAGCCGGTTGTCGGCGGCCAGCGCGAACAGGTAGACCCGCCCGGCGGTGGCGAGCAGCGTCGGGCTGCCGCTTGTGGTGCCGCCCAGATTGGTCCAGGCCGACCAGGTGGCGCCGGTCCGGCTGCGCCACCACACCTCGTCGGTGCGGCTGCGCACGGCCACGTGCAGCACACCGGCGTCGTCGACGACAGCGCTCGGCCGGCCGTAGATCGGTCGGTCGTCGGGAGCGCCGATGCCGCTCCAGCCGCCGGTCGGGGTACGCGACCAGAGCTTGCCGTCGGCACCTCGGACGACGAGCGTCCACTGCGTCGGGCTGGTCCACGCCACCGTCGGCCCGTCGGTAAGCGTGCCGCCGAGGCTCTGCCACGGCCCCCACGTACCGGCGACGTAACTGCGCTGCCAGGCGGCGTTGTCGGTGCCGCGGACGAACACGTCGATCCGCCCGTTCGCCGAGGCGTACGCGGCCGGCTGGCCGAGGATCCGACCGCCGACCGGGCCGCCGAGCGAGGTCCACCCGGTCCCCCACGTCGTACCGGATCGGGTGTTGACCGCCAGCGCGCCCTGCGCGTCGCGGACGAAGGCCGTGGCGTGCATGTCGTCCATCCGGACCAGCGCGGGGCTGGCGCTGGCGGTGCCGCCGAGACTGGCGCCGGCGACCTGGTCGGTGCCGGTGAGGCCGAGCATGGCCACGCCGTGCGCCGGGACCTCGACGGTGTACGAGCCGGTGAACGGCTGCACACCGGGCGTGCCCGGCTGGGCGTCCACGTCGGCGCGGGCCCACAGGTCACGAACGCGGACCGATCCGCCGAGCGCTACGTCGGCGAAGGTCACCGTGATCTGCTGGGCGGAGTCGTGCCTGTTGAGCAGCGCGACCGCCCGCTTGCCGGGCCCGGTGAGCACCTTGCTCCACACCTGCGCGTCGGTGCCGGTGTCGGCGACCTTGACGCCCTGTCGGACCAGCGGGTCCTGGTCCACCGCGACGATCTCCGGGTTGGTCAGCGCCGAGATCATCTCATTCGGCAGGCCGCGCGGGTCGGAGCCGATCACCAGCGGGGCGGCCATGATGGCCCACATGCCGAGCTGCGTCTTGGACTCCTCCAGGCTCAGCTCGTACCCGCCGTCGGGCAGCGGTCGCATCGGCAGCAGGTAGTCCGGGTCGTTGTAGTGCCCTGGCCCGGTGGCCGCCGGGTGGTAGGCGTTGACGTCCATGTTGCGCAGCACCCACGGGTACGCCCACTGCGGGCTCGGGTCGGTGAGGCCCACGTCGGTGTACGTTCGCCACGAGTCGGCGATGGTCGGCGCGTACGTGTAGCTCCACGTGGAGAGCTGCTCCGGGGTGTACGGGCCGCCACCCCAGTCCGAGCTGACCGGGTTGCAGATGTTGAGCAGCATCGGCCGAGGCGACTGGCGTACCGCCTGCGCCAGCTCGCGGAACGTGGCCTCCGGGTCGAGACCGGCGGCACGCCCGCACAGCCAGTCGGCCTTGAGGGCGTCGAAGCCCCAGCCGGCGAACTGCGCGATGTCGGCCTGGTAGTGGCCGTTGCTGCCGAGCCCACACTGCCCCGGCAGGTACGGGCCGGCGTCGGTGTAGATGCCGGCCTTCATCCCCATGCTGTGGATGTACGCGGCCAGCGCGGCCATCCCGCCCGGGAAGCGGGCCGGGTCGGCGACGAGCTGACCGGCCTCGTTGCGCGGGGTGGGCGCGGCCCAGTTGCCGTCGATCCAGACGTACGTGTAGCCGGCGTCGCGCAGGCCACTGCGGACCATGTGGTCGGTGACCGACCTGACTTCGGCCTCGGTGGGGTCGCCACCGAGGCCGAAGTAGGTGTTCCAGCCCTGGTAGGGCGTCGGGGCGAGCCCACTGTCGAAGAACGTGGGCGCGCCCTGGTCCTCGGCTCCGGCGCTGGCCGGCGTGTGGCCGGGGCGACCGGGACCGTGACCAGCCTGGGGTGGGCCGGCCTGCGGCGAACCGGCCTGGGGTGGGCCGGCCTGCGGGCCATCGTGGGGCGCGCCGGCCATGGCCGGCGCGGGGCTGGCCAGGCCCAGGCCGAGTACGGCCAGGGCAGCGGTCAGCGGTCGGTTCAGGCGCATGGAGGTACTCCTGTCCCTCGGGGGTGGGGGTGGTGGTGCTCCGGCCTCAGTCGCGGGTCAGCACGATGAGGTCGGCGTCGTGGGTCGCGCTCCACTGCACGGGCAGGCCGACGCCGCCGAGGTGGCTGCCGGAGTAGTGCCGCTCGCCGTCGGAGTAGCGGGCCGCCGGGTCGAGGCCGCGCAGTGGCAGCCGGACCGGGCGTGACGGAAGCAGGCCCGCGCCGTCGAGCCGGCCGGTGTGCCAGGCCAGCACGACCACCCGACGCTGGTCCGGAGCGGTGTACTGCACCGCGCAGCGGGCCTGGTCGGGGCCGCCGATCAGGTGCACCTCGCCGCGCGTGACGATCTCGCGGATCTCCTTGTAACGGGCGATCCAGCCGGCCGCCTCGGCCCGCTCGGCGGGAGTCCACGCCCGGATGTCCGCGCCGATGCCGAGCACGCCGGCCATCGCCAGCACGAAGCGGAACCCCAGCGTTCGCGGGCGGGGATCGAACAGGCCGGGCGCGTCGGTGACCCAGGAGCTGAGCAGGTGCGGGGCGTTGGCGTGCAGGAAGCCGTACTGGATGGCCAGCCGGTCCAGCGGGCCCGTGTTGTCGCTGGGCCAGAAGACGTCGGCGCGGGCGGCCATCGCCAGGTCGGTCCGTCCGCCGCCGCCGGCACACGCCTCGATCAGCACGTCGGGGTGGTCCCGGCGCAGCCGCTCGAAGATCCGGTGCAGGTTGGCGACGTGCGCGCCGTCCAGGTCGAGCGGGCCGACCCCGCCGGGGCGACCCGGCTCGGTACGCGGCCTGTTGAAGTCCCACTTCAGGTAGTCGATGTCGTACCGGCGCAGCAGCCCGTCCACCGTGGAGTGGACGAATTCGGCGACCTCGGGTCGGCCCAGGTCGAGCAGGTACTGGTTGCGGACCGGGGTGAGCGGTCGGCCGTCCACGGCGTACACCCAGTCCGGGTGTTCGGCGTACAGGGTCGACTTCGGGTTGACGCACTCCGGCTCCACCCAGAGCCCGAAGTTCAGCCCGAGCGCGCGGACCTCGGCGATGAACGTGTCGAACCCGGCGGGGAACTTGGCCGGGTCGGGCGTCCAGTCGCCCAGGCCGGCCGTGTCGTCGTTCCGGCCGACGAACCAGCCGTCGTCCACCACGAACGTCTCCACGCCCAGCTCGGCGGCGATCCGGGCGAGCGCCAACTGACTCTGCGCCTCGACGGCGAAGTAGGTGGCCTCCCACGAGTTGTAGAGCACCGGGCGGTCGGTGAGCCGGTCTCCGGCCAGCAGTCGCTGGTGGGTGTGCCAGACCCGGGCCAGACCGTCCAGGCCGTCCGGGCTGTACGCGCCGGTGACCACCGGCAGGCTCAGCCGCTCGCCAGCGGCCAGTTCCAGCGGACCGTCGACCAGTTGACGGCCGGCCCGTACCCGGGTCAGGCCGCCGGTGTCCCGCTCGGCGCGGATCTCCCACGAGCCGGTCCAGGCCAGCGCGATGCCCCAGGCCGGGCCGGCCGGCCCGGCGGTGTCGCGGACGGCCAGCCAGGGCACGTGCAGGTGCCCGGGTACGCCCTGGGAGCTGCCGATGCCGAACGTGCCGTGTCCCAGCTCGACGTGGGAGAGCTGGAACTCCTGCGACCACTGCCCCCACTGGTGGCTGAGCAGCGCGCCGTGCGGCGTCGGTACGCAGAACCCGCCCGAGCCGGCGCGGACCACCCGCAGCTCGTCGGTGCCGTCGTTGCTCAGCTCGACCCAGCGCTGCACCACATCGGTGCCCTCGGGCACGCGGTAGTGCACGGTGGCGCGCAGCCGGGTCACCGGGTCGACGAAGTCGACGGCCAGCTCCCGCTGGTAGGCGTCGATCCGCGCGTCGGTGTGCACGAAGCCGACCCGGCGCTTCCCGTCCACGGTCTCGATCACCAGGTCGGCGCCCGTGAACGGGCGGTCGGCGTCGGTGGCGTACTCGATGGGGGCAGCGTCCCCGGCGGTGAGGAACGGCACCGGGCCGTCGTAGGCGACAGGTGACGGCCCGTCGGAGACGCCGTGCGGCCCCCACGCGACCAGCTCCAGCCAGCGCCCGTGCGCGGGCACGGTGACTGTGTACTCGGTGTGCGCGCCGCGCAGCGTCCAGCGCTGCCCGGTAGCGGCGGTCACTTGACCGCTCCGAGCGCCAGACCGGAGACGAAGTGCCGCTGGAAGCGTAGGAACACCGCGACTGTGGGAACGGCCGCGATGACCGTGCCTGCGGCGATGACGTTCCAGGACGAGACGAACTGCCCCTGCAGGCCGAGCAGCGCCGGGGTGACAGGCATGTTGTCGTCGGTCCGCAGCACGGTGATCGCCCACAGCAGGTCGTTGAAGATCCACGTGAAGGAGAGCGCGCCGAGGGCGGCCAGCGCGGGACGGGTCAGCGGCAGCATCACCCTCGTGAAGATCTGGGCCGTGCCGGCGCCGTCGATGGTGGCCGCCTCCTGGATCTCGCCCGGCAGGTCCCGCATGAACCCGTGCAGGACGAACGTGTAGAAGCCGAGCCCGAAGCCGACCTGCACCGCGATCAGCGCCCAGAGCGTGTCGTACAGGCCGGTCAGCTCGCTGAACTTCGCCACCGGGATGAGCAGGATCTGCGGTGGCAGCAGGTTGCCGGCGAGCATCAACAGCAGGATCGTCCGCCGCCCGGGGATCCGGAACCGACTCAGCGCGAACGCCGCCATCGCCGCGAGCCCGAGGCTCAGCACCACCGACGGGACGGTCACCACCATGCTGTTGATCAGCGCCCGCAGCTCGCCGCCGTCGGTCCACGCCTGCCGGTACGTGTCCAGGGTGAACGACCGGGGCAGGCTGCCCACCCCGTGCGCGGCGATGTCGTCGAACGACCGGGTCGACATCACCACGACCCAGAGCACCGGACCCAGCCAGAGCAGCGACAGCAGGATCATGCCGGTGTGGAAGGCCCCGGTACGGAGCTTGTTCATCACGCTTCCTCCCGGAACGCGCGGACCAGGTAGCCGAGGATGACCGCCAGCGCGAGCACGAAGATCACGACGGCGATGGCGGAGGCATAGCCCAGCCGCAGGCTCTGGAACGCGGTCGAGTACATGTAGGTGCTCAGGAGCTCCGACGAGTGGTACGGGCCGCCCTTGGTGAGCGACCAGACGATGTCGAAGGAGCGCAGCGAGTCGATCACGATGACCGAGAGCACCACCGCGTTGACCCCCTTGAGCTGGGGAATGGTCACGTGCCGCAGCCGCTGCCAGGAGTTGGCGCCGTCCATTCGGGCGGCCTCGTGCAGCGCCGGGTCGATGGCCTTCAGGCCGGCCAGGAACAGCACCATGACGTACCCGATCTGCCGCCACAGGGCAGGCAGGATCACCGCGTACAGGGCGGTCTGCGGGTCGGCGAGCCAGGGCCGGATCAGGCTCTCCAGCCCGACGGCGCGCAGGATCGTGTCGGCGATGCCGTCGGGTTGGTAGAACACCCGCCAGACCAGCGCGGTCACCACCAGCGAGAACACGACCGGGGTGAACAGCGCGGCCCGGTAGAAGCCGACGCCGCGTCGCTCCTTCTGCAACACCAGCGCCATGCCGAAGCCACCCAGCACGGACAGACCGCCGAAGAGCACCAGCCAGATGACCGTGTTGATCAGCGCGCCGCGGAAGGTGGCGTCGCCGGCCAGCTCGACGTAGTTGTCGGTGCCGACGAAGGCCGGCGGCGACATCCCGTCCCAGCGGGTGAGCGAGAACCAGAAGCCCTGGAGCGCCGGCCAGAACACCCAGATGCTCTCGACCGCGAACGGCACCAGGACGAACGCCACCAGCAGCGGCGACAGTCGGGCCGACCGTCGCCGCCGTCGGGTGGGGGTGACCGAAGTCGTGGAGATCGTTGCTGTCACGTCAGCCCTTGAAGACCTTCTCGGCGCCGGCCTGCCACTCCCGCAGGATCGCGTCGATCTGGTCCGGCTTGTCGATGAACTTGGTAAGCGCGGTGTCCGCGGTCGGTTGGAGCGCGTCGCTGGAGTCGCGGTTGAAGAACTGGGTCAGCTCCTTGGCCTCGTCCAACATCGCCTTGCCCTTGGCCACCAGCGGCGAGTCGGACGCCTTGGCCTTCGGGTTGGCCGGCAGGACGATGCCGGAGCTGGCCTTGACGTACGCCTCCTGCGCCTCGGTCGAGGCCAGGTAGGTGAGCAGGGCCCGGGTGCCGGTCGGGTTGGCGGTCTTCGCGCTGGCGAAGAAGCCGTCCGTCGGCGCTTCCTCGGCCAGCGGTACCGCCGGGTCGATGATCGGGAACCGGAAGAAGTCGAGGTCGCCGAGGGCGTGCTTGGGGGCGGCGTCGGCGAAGAACGTGCCGATCAGGAACATCCCCGTCTTGCCGGCCAGCAGCGCGGTGGTCGCCTCCTGGAACGGGTACGCCTTGCCCTTGGGGTCGAAGTAGGGCAGGGCCTCCCGCCAGCGGGTGAACACCGCCTTGACCTTCGGGTCGTCGAAGCGCTGCTTGCCGGCGAGCAGCTCGCGGTGGAACTGCGCGCCGTTGATCCGGATGTTGAGGTAGTCGAACCAGGCCGAGGCCACCCACGGGGTGTCGCCGAGGCCGATGCCGATCGGGGGAACGCCCTTGCTCTTCAGCGTCTCGCAGAGGGCCAGGAACTCGGTCCAGGTCTTCGGCTCCTGCACGCCCCACTTGGCGAAGTTGGACTTGCGGTAGAAGAAGCCCCACCAGTAGTTGTTCATCGGCACGAAGATCTGCTTGCCGCTGGCGTCGGTGGAGAGGGTGCGCAACGACTGGGGGTAGTCGCCAAGCGACTTCCACACGTCGGAGACGTCCAGCAGCAGGTTCTTGCTGGCGTAGTCGTTGGCTACCGAGCCCGCGTACCAGGTGTAGAGGTCCGGCGGGTTCGCCGAGGTGAGGTACGTCGGGAGCTGGGTCCGGAAGGTCTCCGAGGCGATCGTGTTGAGGCTCGCCGTGCCCTTGCCCTGCTTGTTGAACGTCTCGATCAGCTTCTCCATCGCCGCCTTGGCCTGCGGCGAGGAGAGGTTGGACTGGATGGTGACCGCGCCCGAGCCGTTGCCCGCGGCCGGCCCGCTGGCGGAGCTGGCGCACGCGCTGAGGAACGAGCTCGCGCCGAGCGCACCCAGGCCCGCGAGCCCGAGGTGGCCAAGGAATCGCCGGCGACCGGGGTCGAAGTCGCTCACGGTGGTGTCCTTCCTCTACGACACGCAGCGTCACGACGCGATGTGTCGGCCATGTGAATGTGTGTGACCAGAAGGTTGCATCGGCCGTCGCCGGCTGTCAAGATATCTTCGTAATTAATGATTAGATGAGATCAAGGCGAGGTCAGGTGGATCAGCCTATGCGCCGGCTTGAAGGCAAGAACGCGCTGGTCACCGGCGCGATGGGTGGGATCGGCGCGGCCATCGCCCGGCGACTCGCTGCCGAAGGCGCGGCCGTCGCACTGCTCGACGTGGCCGACACGACACCGCTGGCCGAGGAACTGGCCGCTCGCGGTGACCGCGCACTGTCCGTAGTGGGCGATGTCAGCGAGGAGGCCGACTGGACGGCGGCCGTGACCGCCGTACGGGCCGGCCTCGGCCCGGTCGACATCCTCGTCAGCACCGCGTACGCCGTGCGGGTCGCCCCGGCCCACGAGACCAGCCGGCAGTCCTGGGACCACCAGCTCGGCGTCAGCCTCACCGGCTCGTTCCTCGGCGTCCGCGCCTGCCTGGACGACCTGCGGGCACGCGCGGGCGCGGTGGTGCTGATCTCCTCGGTACACGCGCTGGTCGGGCTGCCCGGCCGGCCCGCGTACGCCGCGGCCAAGGGCGGCCTGGTCGCGCTCGGCCGGCAACTCGCCGTCGAGTACGGGCCACAGGTGCGGGTCAACACCGTGCTGCCCGGTCCCATCCTCACCGCCGCCTGGGCCGACGTGTCCGAAGAGGACCGCCGGCGCAGCGTCGCCGAGACCGTGACGAAGCGCTTCGGCACCCCGGACGAGGTGGCCGCGACAGTCGCCTTCCTCGCCTCGCCGGACGCCGCCTACGTCACCGGCGCGAGCCTCGTGGTGGACGGTGGCTGGACAGCGGTGAAAGCCTCGGCCTGAGAGATCGATACCGACCAGCGAGAAGGCCAGGAGCATTGGCACAGTACGCACGCCGCGGCATTCACGGGCAGACCGTCGAAGCGATCGCCCGTCGCATCCTCACCGGTGAGATCCCTGCCGGCGCGACCCTGAACATCGTCGCGCTCCAGGAGGAGTTCGACGTCAGCCTGACGGCCCTGCGCGAGGCGCTGAAGGTCCTCTCCGCCAAGGGCATCGTCGACGCCCGGCAGAAGCGCGGCACCTTCGTCCGGCCCCGCGCCGACTGGAACCTGCTCGACGGCGACGTGATCCGCTGGCAGTTCGCCGAGGGCCCCGACGAGCGTCTGCTGGAAAAGCTGCACGAGGTGCGCGCCATCATCGAGCCGGCCGCCGCGCGGCTGGCCGCCACCCGCGCGACCGAGGACGACGTGGCCGCCCTCGACCGGGCACTCACCGAGATGGCCGAGGCCGACGGTGACCCTGCCGCCGCCGTCGCCGCCGACCTCGCCTTCCACCGCGCGCTGCTCGCCGCCACCCACAACGAGCTGCTGGAACGGATGGAGGTGGTGATGGAGACCGGGCTCGCCGAACGCGACCGCCTCGTGCACGGCGGCGCCGCGCACGACGACCCGGTGCCGAGCCACCGCGCGGTCGTCGACGCGCTGCGCGAGCGGGACGAGTCGGCGGCCGAGACCGCCATGCGTGAGTTGCTGGACAAGGCCGTCCGCGACGTCGAGAAGGCACGGGGACGAAGGGGCAGTCAGTGAAGATCGAGCGGATCGAGACGTTCCTGGTCGCGCCACGGTGGTTGTTCTGCCGGGTGGAGACCGACGACGGGCTCGTCGGATGGGGTGAACCGGTCGTCGAGGGCCGCGCCGAGGTGGTGCGCAGCGCCGTCGAGGTGCTCTCCGAATACCTGATCGGTCAGGATCCCCTGCGCATCGAGCAGCACTGGCAGGTGCTCACCAAGGGCGGCTTCTACCGGGGCGGCCCGATCCTCTCCAGCGCGGTCGCCGGCCTCGACCAGGCACTGTGGGACATCGCCGGGCGGGCGTACGCGGCACCGGTGCACGCCCTGCTCGGCGGACCCGTCCGCGAGAGGGTACGGATCTACTCCTGGATCGGCGGGGACGAGCCCGACGAGATCGCCGACGCCGCCGCCGCGCAGGTCGCCGCGGGCCTCACCGGGGTCAAGATGAACGCCTGCGGTCGGCTCTCCGCCATCCCCACCTCCGCCGAGGTGGACGCCGTCGTCAATCGGGTCGCCGCCGCCCGGGAGGTGCTCGGCCCGGATCGGGACATCGCGCTGGACTTCCACGGCCGTGCCGGGCTGGCCGCCGTACGCCGCATCCTGCCCGAGCTGACGCCGCTGCGCCCATTCTTCGTGGAGGAGCCGGTCCTGCCCGACCAGGCCCACCACCTGCGCGACATCGTCGCCGGCACTCCGATCCCGGTGGCCACCGGTGAACGCCTCTACGGCCGCTCCGAGTTCCTCACCCCGTTGCAGGCCGGTGTCGCCGTCGTCCAGCCGGACCTGTCGCACGCCGGTGGCATCTCCGAGGTCCGCCGGATCGCCGCGCTGGCCGAGACGTACGGCGCGCTGCTCGCCCCGCACTGTCCGCTCGGCCCGATCTCCCTGGCGGCCAGCCTCCAGGTGGCCTTCGCGACGCCGAACTTCCTGATCCAGGAGCAGAGCATCGGCATCCACTACAACGTCGGCTCGGAGCTGCTGGACTACGTGCTCGACCCGGAGCCGTTCCGTTTCGTGGACGGGCACATCGCCCGCTTCGACCGGCCGGGCCTGGGCATCACCGTGGACGAGGCGGCGGTCCGGAAGGCCGCGCAGACCCCACACACCTGGCGCAACCCGGTCTGGCAGCACGCCGACGGGTCGTTCGCCGAATGGTGACCGGCGCGACGCCGGTGCCGCTGCGGGTGGCGTACGACGCCGCGCACGGCGGCCGGTGGACCAGCCTCAACGGCGGAGGCCGGGAGTGGCTGTGGCGGGGCCCGGCGCACGGCCGGCACGACGTACGCCCCGACGACCCGTTTGTCGACGCCGGCCGCCTGGAGGAGTGCCTGCCCACCGTGCGCGGGCTACCCGACCACGGCGAGGTGTGGTCGCGGCCGTGGCGGAGCGCCGGCCCCGGCACCGTGGTGATCCAGCGGCCGACGTTCACGCTGAGCCGCCGGATCACCGATGACTGTGGCGTGGTGGTGGCCGACTACCGACTGGCCGCCGACCCCGGTCACCGGTTCGTCTGGGCCGCGCACGCCCTCCTCGACATCTCCCCCGCCGCCCGCCTCGACGCGCCCGCCGGCACCCTGACCCGGCTGCACCCGGAGGCCGCCGCGCTGCTCCCTCCGGGCGCCTGGCGCGACGGCGACCCGTGGCTCACCGGGTCGTGGCCCTCCCCCGCCGGTCTGCCGCTGGACACTCTCGGCCCCGACGACGGCACCGCCCTCGGCGCGGTGCTGCTCGACTGCCCCCGCGTCCAGGTGTGCGACGGCGACGACCGGCTGACCCTGGAGCTGGAGTGCGCCGACCAGCCCCGCAGCACGGCGCTCTGGCGCAACCTGGGTGGCTGGCCGACCGACAGTCCCTACCGCAGCGTCGGTGTCGAGCCGATGCTCGGCGCCGCCTTCGACCTGGCCGACGCCGGTCCCTCCGACGCGGCGATGGTCCCGCACACCGGTGAGGTCGCCTGGCGACTCACCATCTCCGCCCACCGCATCCACCGAGGACATTCGCGATGAACCTGCTCGACGAGTTGCGTACCCACCGGTTGCTGGCCATCGTGCGCGGCCCGGACCCGGCCGCGGCGCTGGCCGCCGTGCTCACCCTGGCCGAGAGCGGCGTCGCCCTGGTCGAGGTCTCGCTGACCAGCGCCGATGCGCTCGGCATCATCCGCCGTGCCCGGGCCGCCCTCGGGCCCGGGTACGCCCTGGGCGCCGGCACCGTGCTCAGCGCCGAGGACGCCCGGGCGGCCGCCGAGGCCGGGGCCGGCTTCCTCGTCACCCCGGCGCTGGCGCCGAGCGTCACCGAGGCCGCCCGGCTCGACCTGCCGGTGCTCGCCGGTGCGCTCACCCCCACCGAGGTGGTGCAGGCCAGCAGCGCGGGCGCCGCCGCCGTCAAACTCTTCCCCGCCTCGTTCGGTGGGCCCGACTACCTGGGCGCGCTGCGTGACCCGTTCCCAGGCACCGCGTTCGTGCCGGTCGGCGGGATCGACGCGGACGGCGCGCGACGCTACCTCGACCGGGGAGCGGTGGCGGTAGGCGTCGGCTCGCCACTGCTCGGCGACGCCGTCCGCGGCGGTGACCCGGCGGCGCTGCGCGAGCGCGCAGCCGCCTTCCTCGCGGCGGTACGGCAGTGACCGACCTGCTCACGCTCGGCGAGACGATGGCTGCCTTCCGCGCCACAGGCCCGCTGCGGCTGGGCGGCACGGCTGGGATCTCCGTCGCCGGGTCCGAGTCGACGGTGGCCATCGGGCTGGCCCGGCTCGGTCACCACGCCACCTGGCTCGGTGTCACAGGCGCGGACGAGCCCGGCGAGCTGGTCCGTCGTACGCTGCGCGCCGAGGGCGTCGACCTGACCTGGTCCCGGGTCGACCCGGCCGCTCCCACCGGGCTGATCCTCTTCGAGAACCGGGTCGCCGACATCAACCGGGTCACGTACCACCGCGCCGGCTCAGCCGGCTCCCGGCTGGGCCCGGCCGACGTCACACGCGTCTTCGACGCGCCCGGGCCGCCGCCCCGACTGCTGCACGTCACGGGCATCACCTGCGCGCTGGGCGCCGGGCCGTACCAGGCGGTGGTGGAGGCCGTACGCCGGGCGCGTGCGGCGGGCAGCACCGTCTGCCTGGACGTCAACCATCGCAGCCGGCTCTGGTCGGTCGCCGAGGCCGCGGCGGCGCTGCGACCGCTGCTGCCCTCGATCGACCTGGTGGTCGCCTCCGACGACGAGCTGGCCGTGCTGAGCGACGCGTCCGACCCGGTCGGCGCGCTGCTCGCGGCGGGCGTGACCGAGGTCGTCGTGAAGCACGGCGGCGACGGGGCCACCAGTCACCGCGCGACAGGCGCCACGCACCGGCCGGCCCGGACGGTGCCGGTGGTGGACACCGTGGGCGCGGGCGACGCCTTCGTGGCCGGCCTGCTCTCCGGTTGGCTGGACGGCGCCGACGTCTCGGCCCGGCTGGACCGGGCGGTCACCACCGGCGCGTTCGCGGTCGCCACCACTGGCGACTGGGAGGGCCTGCCCGACCGGGCGGAGCTGACGCTGCTGGACCACGGGCCCGGAGGTACGGTCCGCTGAACGCTGCGACGGCCGGCGGGGGCCGGCGCACCGACGACCGGCGCGGACCAGCCGCCGCCGACCGGAGATCCCTTGGAGGAGCACCATGGAGCTGACCGAGCCGACCGTCTGGAGCACCGACCGGCTGGAGCTGGGTGAGGGGCTGCGCTGGGTCGACGACCGGCTGGTCCTGGTCGACCTGCTGGCCGGGCGGCTGTTGGAGACCGACGGCGACGCCCCGAGCCCGCTGCGCGAGCTGCGCCGCCTCGACGTGCCGCTCGGCGCGGTCGCCCCGGTGGTCGACCGACCGGGCGAGTGGCTGGCCGCCGCCGGCACCGGCGTCACAGTGCTGCCCGCCACCGGCGATCCCCGGCCAGTGGCCGACCTCGTCGGTGACGCGTCCGAGCCGACCCGGATGAACGACGCGGTCGCCGACCCGCACGGCCGCTTCTGGGCCGGCAGCATGACGTACGCCGCGGTGCCCGGCGGGGGCACGTTGTTCCGCCTCACCCCGGGCGCCGAGCCGGTGCCCGCGGTGACCGGGCTGGCCATCCCGAACGGGCCGGCGTTCGACGCGGCCGGCACCACCATGTACCTGGCCGACACGCCACGCGGGGAGATCGACAGGTTCACCGTCGACCCCACCACCGGCGCCCTGCACGGGCGGGAGCCGTTCGTGCGACTGTCGCCGGCCGACGGCGGCCCGGACGGCATGACGCTCGACGCGGCCGGCCACCTCTGGATCGCGCTGTGGGGCGGCTCCGCGGTCCGCCGCTACCGGCCCGACGGCACCCTCGACCGGGAGGTCCGACTGCCGGCCAGGCAGCCGGCCGGCATCTGTCTGGGAGGCCCCGACCTGCGCCGCCTCTTCATCGGCACCGCCCGGGTAGGGCTGGACACGCCGGGCCCGCAGGACGGCGCGCTGCTCGCGGTGGACGTCCCGGTGCCCGGCCTGCCCGCCGCGCGAGCCGGTGCGCCAGTGAGCTGATCGGAGGTATATCGGACGCCAGGGCGGGAACAACCGCTTCCGAAGCGGTACCAGCCGACGCTAGGGAGCGAGTCGATGAGCACCGTGGAGTGGGCGTCATGAACGGGCCGGTCGGCGACGAGCCGCTCGGCGAGCTGGAGCTGGTGCACACGTTCACCGGGCCGATGCCTACCGGGGTGAGCGTCTCGCACCGGGGCCGGATCTTCGTCAACTTCCCGAAGTGGGGCGACGACGTGCCGGCCACAGTCGTCGAGCTGCGCGACGGACGGGAGGTGCCCTACCCCGACCAGGCGTGGAACACCCCGTCCGGCGACGACGACGCGGGCGCGTTCGTGTCGGTGCAGAGCATCGTGGTGGACCCGGCGGACCGGCTCTGGGTGGTGGACACCGGGAGCCCGATGTTCCAGCCCACCAAGCCGGGCGGGCCGAAGCTGGTCCGGATCGACCTGGACACCGACACCGTGGCCCAGGTGATCACCTTCCCGCAGGACGTGGCGCCGCCGACGACGTACCTCAACGACGTCCGCTTCGACCTGCGCCGGGGGGAGGCCGGGGTCGCGTACATCACCGACTCGACGGACTCCGGGCCGAACGGGATCATCGTGGTCGACCTGGCCAGTGGGGCCTCCTGGCGGCGGCTGCACGACCACCCCTCCACGAAGGCGGAGCCGCTGCAGAACTACCGCCCCTTCGTCGAGGGCCGGCCGCTCATGTCCCGCCCGAAGGACGGGCCGCCGAAGCCGATGAGCATGGGCTCCGACAGCATCGCCATCTCGGCCGACGGCAGCCGGCTGTACTACGCGCCGCTGATCTCCCGACGCCTGTACAGCGTGTCCGCCGAGGCGCTCGCCGACCCGTCGGTCACCCAGGAGGCGGTGGCGGCCACTGTCGTGGACGAGGGGGACAAGGCAACCGGGTCGGACGGGTTGGAGTCCGACGACGCCGGGCGGATCTACCTCACCTCGTACGAGCACAACGCGGTGCTGCGGCGGCACCCGGACGGCCAGTACGAGACGCTCGTCCACGACCCGCGACTGCTCTGGCCGGACACCATGTCGGTGGCCACCGACGGGCATCTCTACGTGACCGCCAACCAGTTGCACCGGCAGGCGCAGTACCAGCGGGGCCAGGACCTGCGACGCAAGCCGTACGCGCTGTTCCGCACCCGCATCGACGCCGGCCCGGTGCTGCTGCGCCGCGAGTAGGTATGGGTGCTCGGACGGCGGGTAGCCCGTCGGGTGGCCGACTGGCAAGAGGTGTTCGTCCCGGACACCCCGCTGTTGGAGATCGTGGTCCGGGGCAGCGTCATGTACCTCGCGCTGTTCACCCTCCGACCGCGACGAACGGGGCGGCCTCGGCTGAACAACGCCTGCGTCAGGTGGTGGGGAGGACGCGGTCGAGCAGGTCGAACAGGGCTGCCCAGTGGCGTTCGGTGGCCTGCTCGTCGTACGCCGGGGTGTCGGCCATCGTGTAGCCGTGGTGGGCGCCCGCGTACACCTCGGAGCGGTAGCGCACACCGGCGCTGTCCAGCGCCTTCTCCAGCGTGGCGATCTGCTCGGGCGTCATCGACTGGTCGGCGTCGGCGTGGCCGAAGTACACCTCGCCCGTGATCGAGTCGACGCCCAGGTGCGGGCTGTCCGGCGCGTCGGTGACGATCCGCCCACCGTGGAAGCTCGCCACCGCGGCGATCCGGTCCGGATGCGCCTCGATGGCCCGCAGCGCGTTGGTGCCGCCCATGCAGTAGCCGGTGATCACGACCGGCCCCGGCCGGACGTCGTCGCGGGCGGCCAAGAAGTCGAGGTAGGCGGCGCTGTCCCGGCTGATCACGTCGGGGGTCAACGCGCCGATCAGCGGCATGATCTTCTCGAAGATCGCGCCGCGCTTGTCGGCATCGCCGAGACCCGACAGGTCGAACAGCGGCGCCCGGCCGGCCCGGTAGAAGAGGTGGGGCGTCAGCACCAGGTAGCCGCGTTCCGCGATCCGCTCGGCCATCTCCACGAGGCGGGGGCGGGGCCCGAACGCGTCCATGAACAGCAGCACCGCCGGAAACGGGCCGTCCCCGTCCGGGCGGGTGAGGCTTGCGTCCGCGATCCCATCGCCGGTCGTAATGTCCACCGTCGTCTGCATCGAGCCTCCTCGTACGCCGATCTTGGTCCGTCTGGAACGTTACTCGCCGCGCCGACGTGCCCGGCAGCGGTCCGCCAGCCAGGGACCGCCGATCCCTGGACAAGGTCGCCCTGGGTACCGGGCGACGGTCGGCCCAGGGTTGTGCGTGACCGATGAAGGACATCGTCGACCTGGAGGTACGTCGTGCTCGACCTGACCGTTGGGGACCTGACCGGGAAGCTCGCCGTGGTGACCGGCGGCAGTGACGGGCTGGGCCTCGGCCTGGCCACCCGGCTGGCCCGAGCCGGTGCGGAGGTGGTACTGCCGGTCCGCAACGCGGCCAAGGGCGCCGCCGCGCTGGCCACCGTGCGGGCCGCCGCGCCGGGCGCCACCGTGTCGACCCGGGAGCTGGATCTCGCCTCGCTGGACTCGGTGGCGGCGCTAGCCGACGGGCTGCTGGGCGAGGGGCGGCCGATCCACCTTCTGATCAACAACGCCGGTGTCATGGCGCCGCCCACCCGACACACCACGGCGGACGGCTTCGAGCTGCAGTTCGGCACCAACCATCTCGGCCACTTCGCGTTGACCGGGCGGCTCCTGCCGCTGCTGCGAGCCGGCCGGGCCCGGGTCACCACCATGTCGAGCAGCGCCGCCCGCTCAGGTCGCCTGGACTGGGACGACCTGCAGAGCACCCACCGCTACGGTGCGGTCCGCTCGTACAACGCCTCCAAGCTCGCCACCCTGCACTTCGGGCTGGAGCTCGACGGCCGCAGCCGAGCCGGCGGCTGGGGCGTCGTCAGCAACGTCGCCCATCCCGGCACCACGATGACCAACCTGTACGCGTCCGGCCCCAACCTGGGCCGCAGCCGACCCTCGCCGCACCACGCGGTGATGAACCGCCTGGCCCGTTGGGGCCTCCTGGTGCACTCGGTGGACGCGGGGCTGCTGCCCGCCCTCTACGCGGCGACCAGCCCGCAGGCGCAGGGCGGCCGGTTCTACGGCCCGGACGGCCTGGGGCAGTTCACCGGGGCGCCGACCGAGTTGGCCGTCTACCGCTCGGCCCGCGACACCGACGACGCCGCCCGCCTCTGGACCGTCTCCGAGAACCTGGTGGGCGTCGAGTTCCCCGGCAACTGACCGTCACGCCCGCCCTCCGGGCTGCCGCTGGTCACCGGGGTCACGGCCGGTAGCGGTAGCCCATTCCCGGCTCGGTGATGAGGTGGCGGGGGCGGGCCGGGTCGTCCTCCAGCTTGCGTCGCAGCTGGGCCAGGTACTGCCGCAGGTAGTTCGTCTCGTTCTGGTACTCCGGCCCCCACACGTCCTGGAGGAGCTGGCGCTGGCTGACCAGCTTGCCGGGGTGCCGCAGCAGCTTCTCCAGCACGCTCCACTGGATGGGGGTCAGCTTGACCTCGGTGTCGTCGTCGCGCCACACCCGGTGGTCGGCCAGGTCGACCGTGTGCCGGCCGATCCGCAGCGCCGGCACGGCCTCGCTGGGCGCGGCGAGCCGCCTGGTGACCGCGCGGATGCGGGCCAGCAACTCCTCCACCCCGAACGGCTTGGTGACGTAGTCGTCCGCGCCCGCGTCGAGCGCCGCGACCTTGTCCTCGCTGCCGGCCCGGCCGGAGAGCACGATGATCGGCACGGCGGTCCAGCCGCGCAGGCCGCGGATCACCTCCACACCGTCGATGTCGGGCAGGCCGAGGTCGAGGACCACGAGGTCGGGCGGGTGGCTGGCGGCGGCCTTCAACGCGGCAGCGCCGGTGGCGGCGACGTCCACCTCGTACCGGCGGGCGCGCAGGTTGATCCGCAGGGCGCGCAGGATCTGCGGTTCGTCGTCGACGACCAGGATGCGCGTCATTCCTGCGGCTCCTCCGGGCTGGTCTGCGCGGCGGCGGGCAACCGCAGCACCATGGTGAGCCCACCGCCGGGCGTGGTCTCGGGGGTGATGCTGCCACCCATCGCCTCGGCCAACCCCCGGGACAGGGCGAGCCCGAGGCCCACGCCTGTCTGGTTGTCCCGGTCGCCGAGGCGTTGGAACGGCAGGAAGACGTGCTCCCACTGGTCCTCGGGGATGCCCGGCCCCCGATCGATGACCCGCAGCTCCACCTGGCCGGCGTGCGCGCTGGCGGTGACTGTGGGCGGTTGGTCGGGCGGGCTGTAGCGCAGCGCGTTGGCGATGACGTTCACCAGCACCCGTTCCAGCAGGCCCGGGTCGGCGGTCGCGGCCGGCAGGTCGGCCGGGATGTCCGTGCCGACAGTCGCGGCCGCCGGGCCAAGTTCGTCCAACGCCAGGGGTACGGCGTCCTCCAGGCCGATGGCCGTCGCGGAGATGCCCAGGACGCCGGCCTGGAGTCGGCTCATGTCCAGCAGGTTGCCGACCAGTCGGGCGAGCCGGTCCAGCGACTCTTCGGCGGTCTCCAGCAGCTCCTCGCGGTCGGCCTCGTCGAACTCGATGTCGTGGCTGCGCAGGCTCGTCACCGCCGCCTTCGCCGAGGCGAGCGGCGTACGCAGGTCGTGACTGACCGCGGCGAGCAGCGCGGTACGCATCCGGTCGGCGGCGGCGAGGGGCCGGGCGGTGGCGGCCTCCTCGGCGAGCCGTTCCTGGCGCAGGGCGACGGCGGCCTGGGCGGCGAACGCCTCGACGATCCGCCGGTCGGCGGCCTGCATCCGCCGGCCGCTGAGCACGACTGTGATCCGGTCGTCGACGGGTACCGCCGTCTCGCCGCCGTCGGGCGTGCACGCCGGCTGCTCGCCGACGCTTGCCACCACGCACCAGGCGTGCTCCTCGCGGGCGCGCTCGGGGCGGCCGCTGGCCTCCTCGGCCAACTCCAGCACGCTCACCGCGCGCAGCCCGAAGGTCTCCCGGAGCTGGTCGAGCAGGGCAGGCAGGGGGCGTTCGCCGCGCAGCACGCCACCGGCGACGGCCGCGAGGGTCTGCGCGTCGGCGGCGGCCCGCGCGGCCTCCCGGGTACGCCGGGCGGCCACGTCGACGATCCAGCTCACCGCCAGCGCCACCCCGACGAAGACGGCAAGGGCGAGCAGGTTGTCGGCCTCGGCGATGGTCAGCGTGCGGTACGGCGGGGTGAAGAACCAGTTGAGCAGCAGCGACCCGCCGAGCGCGGCGATCAGCGCCGGCCACACGCCGCCGACAAGCGCGACCCCGACGACCCCGGCGAGGAACAGCAGGATGTCGTTGGTGAGCGTCAGGTCGGGCAGGGCCTTCAGCAGCAGTGTGAGCAGCGGCATGCCCAGCACGGCCAGGCCGAAGCCGAGCAGCCGTCGACGGCGGGACAGCGCCGCCGGCACGGCCGCCGCCCGGCGTCCCTTGCCGGCCTGCCGGTGGCTGACGAGGTGCACGTCGATCGAGCCGGAGAGCGCTGTGGTGGTCACCCCGACGCCCCGGGCGAAGATCTGCGCGAGGCGACCCCGCCGGCTGGCCCCGAGCACCAACTGGGTGGCGTTCACGCCCTGCGCGAAGTCGAGCAGCGCGGCCGGCACGTCGGTGCCGAGCACCTGGTGGTACGTGCCGCCGAGGCTCTCGACGAGCACCCGCTGGCGGGCCAGTTGGGCCGGGTCCGCGCCGGCCAGGCCGTCGCTGCGCGCCACGTGCACGGCGAGCAGGTCGGCGCCCTTGCTGCGGGCGGCGACCCGGGCCGCCCGGCGGATCAGCGTCTCGCCCTCCGGGCCACCGGTCAACGCCACCACGACGCGTTCCCGGGCCTCCCAGGTGGCGGCGATGCCCTGCTGGCTGCGGTACCTGTCGAGCTGCTCGTCGACCTTGTCGGCAAGCCAGAGCAGCGCCAGTTCACGTAGCGCGGTGAGGTTGCCGAACCGGAAGTAGTTGCCCAGCGCGGCGTCGATCTTGTCGGGTCGGTAGATGTTGCCGTGCGCCATCCGGCGGCGCAGCGCCTCCGGGGTCATGTCGACAAGCTCGACCTGCTCGGCGGCGCGGACGATCTCGTCGGGCACGGTCTCCCGCTGCGTGGTGCCGGTGATCTGCGCGACGACGTCGTTCATCGACTCCAGGTGCTGCACGTTGACCGTGGACAGCACGTCGATCCCCGCGTCGAGCAGCTCCTGGACGTCCTGCCAGCGCTTGTCGTGGCGGGAGCCGGGCACGTTCGTGTGTGCCAGCTCGTCGATCACAGCGATCTCCGGCTGGCGGGCCAGCACCGCGTCCACGTCCATCTCGGTGAACTCGGCGCCCCGATAGGTCATCGCGCGCCGGGGCACCTGCTCCAGGTCGCCGAGCATCGCGGCGGTGTGCGGGCGACCGTGGGTCTCCACGAAGCCGATCACCACGTCGGCGCCGCGCGAGGCTCGCCGCTGGGCCTCCTCCAACATGGCGTACGTCTTGCCGACGCCGGGGGCGGCCCCGAGATAGATGCGCAGTTCTCCGCGTGGCACGGGGTTCATCCTCCCTGGTCAGATCGTCGGGCGGGGCCGCGCCCGGTCGGCACGGCCCCGCTCGCGAGTGCGCTCAGCGCGCCGCGAACTGCCTGTCGAGCGCGAGGTTGAGCTCCAACACGTTGACTCTCGGCTCACCCATGAACCCGAGCCCGCGCCCGTCGGTGTGCTCGTCGACCAGCTTGCGAACCGCCGCCGGGTCGGCCCCGCGCTCCCGCGCGACGCGGTTGACCTGCAACTCGGCGTACGCCGGGCTGATCTGCGGGTCGAGGCCGCTGCCGCTGGCGGTGACCGCGTCGGCGGGCACGGCTGGGTCGGCGGGCGCGTCGCCCCGGATCGGGGTGACCACCCCGCCGGCGGCCACGTAGTCCTCGCCCGGCTGGGCCAGCTCCACCGGCACCCCCTGGTACGAGGACACGAACGGGGTGGCCGGGGCGACCTGGTTGACGCTCACCACCCGGGTGACCCGGCCGGTCAGACCGTCGGCACGGAAGACCGCCAGCACGGCGCCCACCCCGTCGTCGGTGCAGTAGGGCCGCCGTCCGTCGACGCCGTCGAGCTCGCCGATGGCCTTGCTGCGCCCGCAGACCTGGGTCAGCAGGCTCTCACTGGCCTCCTCCGGGTCGGTGGCCAGGGTGTCGACGACGCTCTCCGGGCCAAGGTTGCTGGCCGAGGTGGACGTCGGGTCGTAGCCGTCGCCGGCGGCCGACGGGCGGGACTGGAAGTAGCGGGCGACGGGGTTGCCGTCCGCGTCGGTGAAGGACTGGCCGATCAGCGAGCTGCCGACCGTCGTCCCGCCCGACTCGATCAGTGAACCGTCGCTCTTGTGGTTGAGGCCGGGCAGCTTGCCGACTGCCACCAGGGCCAGCGGGTAGACCAGCCCGAGCAGCACCGTGAAGACGAGCAGGGCGCGCAGGGCGGCGAGGTGTTGGGCGATCCAGGTGGGTAGACGCATCACGAAATCCCCGGGATGAACTGGATGAGCAGGTCGATGAGCTTGATCCCGATGAACGGGACGATGATGCCGCCCAGTCCGTAGACCAGCAGGTTGCGGCTGAGCAGCTTCGACGCGGCGGCCGGCCGGTACCGCACACCCCGCAGGGCGAGCGGGATCAGCGCGATGATCACCAGGGCGTTGAAGATGACGGCGGACAGGATCGCCGACTCCGGGCTGGCCAGCCGCATGATGTTCAGCGCGTCCAGGCTCGGGTAGAGGCCGGCGAACATGGCCGGGATGATCGCGAAGTACTTCGCGATGTCGTTGGCGATGCTGAACGTGGTAAGCGCGCCACGGGTGATCAGCAACTGCTTGCCGATCTCCACGATCTCGATCAGTTTGGTCGGGTCGGAGTCGAGGTCGACCATGTTGCCGGCCTCCTTCGCGGCCGACGTGCCGGTGTTCATGGCCACCCCGACGTCGGCCTGCGCGAGCGCCGGCGCGTCGTTGGTGCCGTCACCTGTCATCGCGACCAGCCGGCCACCCTCCTGCTCCCGCTTGATCAGCGCGAGTTTGTCCTCCGGCGTCGCCTCGGCCAGGAAGTCGTCCACCCCGGCCTCGTCGGCGATGGCCTTCGCGGTACGCGGGTTGTCACCGGTGATCATCACGGTCCGGATGCCCATCCGGCGCATCTCGTCGAACCGCTCGCGCATCCCGGACTTGACGACGTCCTTGAGGTGGATGACGCCCAGGGCGCGGGCGGGCTCACCGTCGACGTGCTCGGCGACGACAAGCGGCGTGCCGCCGGTGCCGCTGATGGCGTCCACGATCTCGCCTACCTGCTCGGTCGGGTGGCCGCCGTTCTCGCGTACCCACTTCATCACCGCGGCGGCGGCGCCCTTGCGGACCCGGCGGGCCGTGCCCGCCGCGCCGGCGTCCACGCTGGCGTCCGGGGTCAGGTCGACGCCGCTCATCCGGGTCTGCGCGGTGAAGGGCACGAAGGTGGCGTGCGGCATCACGCCGGGCTCGCGCTCGCGCAGCCCGAACTCGTTCTTCGCCAGTACGACGACCGAGCGCCCCTCCGGGGTCTCGTCGGCCAGGCTGGACAGCTGCGCCGCGTCGGCCAGGGCCGCGGTGTCGATCCCCTCGACAGGTACGAACTCGGCGGCCTGCCGGTTGCCAAGCGTGATGGTGCCGGTCTTGTCCAGCAGCAGGGTGTTGACGTCGCCGGCCGCCTCGACGGCCCGGCCGCTCATGGCGAGCACGTTGCGCTGCACGAGCCGGTCCATTCCGGCGATGCCGATCGCGGAGAGCAGCGCGCCGATGGTGGTCGGGATCAGGCAGACCAGCAGCGAGACCAGCACGACACCCGTGACGCCGGAGCCGGTGATCGCCCCGCTGTCCGGGGCGGCCGCCTGGTACGCCTTGGAGAAGATCGCCAGCGGCTGGAGGGTGACCACGGCCAGCAGGAAGATGACCGTGAGCGCGGCGAGCAGGATGTTCAGCGCGATCTCGTTCGGTGTCTTCTGCCGGTTGGCGCCCTCGACCAGGGCGATCATCCGGTCGATGAAGCTCTCCCCCGGCTTCTGGGTGATCTTGACGATGATCCGGTCGGAGAGCACCTTCGTGCCGCCGGTGACCGCGCTGCGGTCCCCACCGGACTCCCGGATGACCGGGGCCGACTCGCCGGTGATTGCCGACTCGTCGACGCTGGCGATGCCCTCGACGATGTCACCGTCGCCGGGGATGATGCCGCCCGCCTCGACGAGCACCACGTCGCCCTGGCGCAGCTCCGGTGCGGGTACCGCCTCGTCGCGGTAGGTGTTGGCCCGCGCGCCCGGCTTCCAGTCGAGCAGCCGGGTCGCGATGGTGTCCCGTTTGGCCTGCCGCAGGGCGGCGGCCTGGGCCTTGCCCCGGCCCTCGGCGACCGCCTCGGCCAGGTTGGCGAAGATCACCGTCAGCCAGAGCCAGATGGTGATCGCCCAGGCGAACACCGACGGGTCGGTCACCGCGAGGACTGTGGTGAAGGCGGCGCCGATCTCCACGATCAGCATCACCGGGTTGCGCCACAGGGTGGTCGGGTTGAGCTTGCGTACGGCGTCCGGCAGGGATCGGACGAGCTGCTGGGGGTCGAGCAGGCCCCCGCCGACCCGGTTGCCCTGGGTCGCCGGAGTGCCGGGGAGCTGCTCTGTCGGGGCGGACGTGACGGACATGTCCTCGTTCCTCATGATGGTCAGAGCCCCTCTGCCAGCGGGCCGAGCGCGAGCGCGGGCAGGAAGGTCAGCGCGACGAGGACCACCGTGACGCCGACGACCATGCCGATGAACAGCGGTCGGTGGGTCGGCAGGGTGCCCTCGGACGCGGGGGTGGGTGCCTGGCGGGCCAGCGAGCCGGCCAACGCGAGCACGAAGATGAGCGGCAGGAACCGGCCCAGCAGCATGCACAGCCCGAGCGCCGTGTCCCACCAGGTGGTGTTGACGGTGATGCCGGCGAAGGCGGAGCCGTTGTTGTTGCTTGCCGAGGTGAAGGCGTACAGGACCTCGGAGAGGCCGTGCGGGCCGACGTTGAGCGCTGTGGAGTTGTTGCCGGTGGCGAACGCCGCCGCCGTACCGACAAGCACCAGGATCGGTGTGATCAGGAAGTACAGCGAGGCGAACTTGATCTCCCGTGACCCGATCTTCTTGCCCAGGTACTCAGGGGTGCGGCCGACCATGAGCCCGGCGATGAACACCGTGATCACCGCGAGGATCAGCAGACCGTAGAGGCCGGAACCGGTGCCGCCCGGCGCGACCTCGCCGAGCATCATGTTGACCATCGTCATCATGCCGCCGAGCGAGGTGAACGAGTCGTGGAACGAGTTGACCGCGCCGGTAGAGGTGAGCGTGGTGGCGGCGGCGAAGGTGGCCGAGTTCGACACGTCGAACCGCACCTCCTTGCCCTCCATCGCCGCGCCGACCGCCTGGGGCACCGTGCCGTGGCCGGCCAGCTCGAAGATGTTGGTGATGGCGACGCTGGCGAACGCGAGGATGCCCATCACCGCCGCGATGGCGTAGCCCTGCCGGTTCTGCCCGACCATCCGGCCGAAGACCCGGGGCAGGCTGAACGGGATCAGGAAGATCAGGAAGATCTCCAGCCAATTCGTCCAGGTCGTGGGGTTCTCGAACGGGTGCGCGCTGTTGACGTTGTAGAAGCCGCCACCGTTGGTGCCCAGCTCCTTGATCACTTCCTGGCTGGCAACCGGGCCGCCGGTGACGGTCTGGGCGCCGCCGGTCAGCGTGCTCACGTCGGTGCCGCCGGAGAGGTTCTGCACCACCCCGCCGACCATCAGCGCGATGGCGCCGAGCACCGCGATCGGCAGCAGAATGCGCAGCGTGATCCGGGTCAGGTCCACCCAGAAGTTGCCGAGCTGCCCGGTGCGGCTGCGAGCGAAGCCGCGTACCAGCGCCACCGCCACCGCGATGCCGACCGCCGCCGAGACGAAGTTCTGCACGGCCAGGCCGGCCATCTGCACCAGGTGACCCATCGTCGACTCACCCGAGTACGACTGCCAGTTGGTGTTGGTCACGAACGACACGGCCGTGTTCCACGCGCCGTGCGGCACCACCGGGTCGAAGCCCAGCGACAGCCACAGGTGGTTCTGCACCCGCTGGAACAGGTACAGGAACAGGATCGAGACCGCGGAGAACGCCAGCACGCTGCGGGCGTACACGCCCCAGGTCTGCTCGGCGGCCGGGTTGACCCCGACCAGTCGGTAGACCCCCCGCTCGGCCCGGGACTGCTTCGTTCCGGCGACCGCCCGGAACATGTAGTCACCGAACGGCTTGTAGACGGCGACGAGGGCCGCCACCAGCGTCACGATGAAGATGACGCCCGCTGTTGTCATGGTCATCAGAAGCGCTCCGGAAACAGCAGGGCGAACACCAGGAACGCGCCCAGGACGACCGCGAGCACCAGACCGACGGCGTTTACCGCGTTCACAGCTTCTCCACCGCCCGGACCACCAGGGCGAGCACTGCGAACAGCGCCACCGTGAGGACCACGAACACCACGTCAGACACGCTGACTCCTCTTACCGGAAAGGTTCGTCGCGACCGCCTTCCGGTCGCGCCGGGCAATCAAAGCCCCACCACCCGCCGGACGGCAGGGGTCATAACGCGACCATGACGGCAGCGAACCTTTTCTTGACGCGGTTTTCACACAGGCCCGCTGAACAGGTGAAATGCGGCACAGAACTCCGGCGCCCGCAGGGCTGATCGACTCGGGTTTCAGGAAACCGGGGCTTTAAGCGGCCCCGGACACCCCGAGTTCCGGGAAGTCGAGAGGATCGCCAGCCGGGCGGCCGGGCGCGCCGGCTGGCGCGGGGTGTGGCCGGGTCAGGCCGGGCGGCGGGCCACCAGCACGTCTCGCATGATCGACTGGTCCACCCGGTGCCGCAGCGCGCGGTAGGGCTCCTCGTCGACCACGGTCAGGCCGGCGTCGGCCAACGCCGCCGCCGCGTCCTCACGGCTGGCAACGTGGGTGTTCCACGAGATGCCGAGCGCCCCGCCGGGGCGCAGCAGCCGCGCCCAGACTGGCGCGGCCTCCGCGAGCAGCGCCAGCGGGTCACGCGCCAGGCCCTGATCGGCGGTACGACTGCCGTGCTGTACGCCGTACGGTGCGTCGGCGACCACCAGGTCGACCGTCTCCGGCCGGAAGAACTCCGCCGAACGGGTGGTGTCGGCGTTGACGACGTCCAGCAACTGAGTGCGGCCCGCCTTGTGCTCCTCGCGCGTCGGCGCCAACTCGATGCGTACCCGCCGGCCGACCACCTTGCGTTCCCGCCGCACCGGCCCCGACTCCAGCACACGGTGCTTGACCCGCTTCTGCTTCAGCCAGGTCGTGACGAACGCCCGGTACGCCTCGACGTCCTTCTGGTCGCGCTCGATCCCGGCGGCGTCGAACCCGTACATCAGCGCCTGGTTGAGAGTGGTGCCCCGACCGCAGAGCGGGTCGAGCACCCGGAACCGGCGGCTGGTCAGCTCGCCGGCCCAGTCCGACGCGAGCAGGGTGACGTTGAGCAGCAGCTTGGTGAACTGCTCGTTCGTCTTGCCGGGGTACTTCTGGATGGTGAGCAGATCGTCGTCGTAGCGGTCCAGCCGGCTCCACTCGACCGGGCGCAGCAGGTCGCCGACGATCTCGAACAGCGCGTACCCGGCGGAGAGGTTGCCCAGGACGGCCAGGTCCCGCTCGGTCAGCCCGTCACCGGCAAAGGTGACATAGGTGGCACCGCCGACGACCTCGGTGTCCAACTCACCGATCCGGCCGTCGAGCGCTGACCGGCCGAAGATCTCCAGCTCGGCCCGGGTGAGGTCGATGGCGGAGCGGGCGTACACCCGGTTGGTGGCAGGCAGGATCAGCAGGCCGTAGCGCGTCATGATCCGGCGAGTATTCCACAACGTGCCCGGATCGCCGGGAACCGGAGCGGCCTGCGGACCGACTACCCACACATGGGGTGTGAGCAGTGGCGGGAGGTCCTGTCCGCGCAGTTGGACGGGGAAGAGACCGCCGCCGAAGGGGCGGCGGCGCAGGGGCACCTGGACGAGTGCGCCCAGTGCCGGGCCTGGTTCGCGACGGCTGTCGCGGTGACGCGCCGGATTCGTACCCGATTGGTCACCGATGTGCCCGACCGGACCGACGCGATCCTGGCCGCCGTCGGGGCCGGCGCGGCTACCGGTGCCGGTGCCAACGCGGCTTCCGGTGCCGACGCCGATGACACGACGCCGGCCCGCCGGTCGCGTTGGCGGCTTCGCCTGCCCGGCCGCGCCGGCCTGGTCGTCGGGCTGCGCGCGGCGCTCGGGCTGCTCGGCGCGGTCCAGCTCGTGCTCGGCCTGGCCCAGGTGGGCCGGGGAGCGACAGGCGACCACGTGCACGCCGCCGGCCAGCACCTGTGGCACGAGTCGGCCGCCTGGAACGTGGCGGTCGGCGCCGGCTTCCTCTTCGTGGCGATACGCCGCAGCCCGCCGGCGGGTCTCCTGCCGATGCTCAGCGCGTTCGTCGGCACGCTGCTGCTGCTCTCGGTCAACGACCTCGCCACCGGCTCGGTGGGCGGGGAGCGCCTGGTCAGCCACGGGTTCCTGGTGGTCGGCTACCTGATCACCGTGCTGCTGTCCCGGCCCGGGCTGCGCCCCGGCGGTCCCGCGCCGCAACGGCAGCCGACGCCGTCGCGGTGGAGGTTCGGCGTGGACGAGACCGAACGGCCACTACGGGTCGTGCGCGCCGAGCCGTTCTCCGCGCAGGCCGCCGACCGGTACGCCGCCCCGGCGGCACGGACCGGCCAAGCGGCACAGACCGGCCAAGCGGCACGGACCGGCCAAGCCGCACGGACCGGCCAAGCCGCACGGACCGGCCAAGCCGCACGGACCGGCCAAGCCGCACGGACCGGTCAGGCCGGCGGCCGTCGGGCCGCCTGAGCGGCGGCGGACTGCGCGATCTGTTCAGTCCGCCTGCCGTTGGCGCGCTCGGTGGGCCCGCAGGTTGGCCGGAAGGCCGCAGATGCGGACGGAGTGCCAGACCCCGCTGTTGTTGCGGGAGCGGTCGTAGAACGCCACCTGGCACCGGGGGTTGCGGCAGGTCTTGATGCGCCGGCCGACGTCGGTGAGTTGCGCCGCGAACAACTCCGCCAGGACGAGGGAGACAAGCGACTCGGCCCCCGTCCCGGCGGGATCGAGGTGGACCGAGCCGTTCCCGTCGAGCCGCAGCGTGGCGCCTGTCGCACGAGGTGCCGGTGCCGGCTCGGGCGGCGCGGATCCCGGTGTGGCGTGGAGCCTGGCGTCGATCCCGTACCGCAGCTCGTCGCGGAAGGTCCGCAGCGCCCGCAGGCCTGTCGGGTCGAGCGTCACGTCGGGTGCCGGTCGCCCGGTGGCCGTCGACCACCGGACGGCGACATCGTCCGCCCACTGCGTGGCACTGTCGAGATCGTCGAGGAGATCCGGCTGGCGCGGGGCGCCGGCCGGGAGCGTGTTGAGCAGGTCCTGGACGAGCCCGAGGCCGCCCGGTGCGGGGTCGAGGCCGTATCTCGCGGTGGCGGGCCACGGCGGAGGGGACACCGACGGCATTGTCACATCACTTTCCGATCAGGCCGAGCGCCCCGTACCACAGCGGTCCCGGGTTGACCCAGTCCGGATAGAGCTCCATCATCGCGTCGAAGAACCCAAGGGCTGTCGACTCCTCAGCCAACAGCCGCTCCACGTTCAGCAGGTACCTCCGGGTCTCGTCGATGCTCGACGGGTCGTCGGGGCGGTTGCGGTTCTTGTGGCTGGCCACGACCGCCCGGGGCGCGAGGGCCTCGACGCGGTCGAGGGCCTTCAGCCACTCCCGCAGGCCACCGTTGACGGTCTCCAGCAGGTACTGGTGGACCCCGTTGTAGACGACGTCGCCGGCCACCACGAGGCCGATCGACGGCACGTGCAGGACTGTGGTCTGGTCGCCGTCGGTGTGCCCGGTCTCGACCGGCTCGGCGACGTTGCCTTCGAGCAGGATTCCGCCGGGCGGCACCGGAATGGCGTCGACAGGCGACTCCGGGATCAGCCCGGGGAAGACCTTGTCGAAGACCTCTTGGCGCCCGACGGTGGCCTGCTGGTGCATGACCTCGATGGTCCCGGGCGTCGCGTAGGTGACGGCGTCGGGGAAGCGCTTGACCAGCTCAGGGGCACCGAACCAGTGGTCGCCGTGCCCGTGGGTGGCGTAGATGGCAGTCAGCCGCTTGCCCGACCGCTCGATCCAGTCGCCCGCCGTCGCGATCTGCTCGTAGGTGAACGGCGGGTCCACCAGCAGCGCCTCCTCGGCCCCCGAGATCAGGGTGGTGGCTGTCGGATTGAAGTGGATGGGTGAGCCGTCCGGCATGCGCTGGTCTCCGGCCCGGACCGGGCCATCCAAGACCAAGACCTCGTAGGACAGGGCAGATGTGGGCATTTCTCCTCCTCGGTAACGCGGGCCGCGCGCGTTGGCGCACCTCGACGAAATAAGCGTAAGCCTTATGCTTATTTCAGCCCAGTGTTTGCCGAGTCTCCCGCGTCAACTCCTTCCCCGCGATGACCTGCGGGATGACCTGTTCCACGATCGTCAGCAGCGTGGCGGTGAGCAGCAGGTGCACCTGGGAGCGGGTCAGAGCGCCGCGCTGGAGCCATTCGCGCGCCGTGGACGTGGCCAGCCCGCCGTACGCCCGAACCATCCCGCGCAACTCCTCGCGGTGCTCCGCCTCGCCGGCCAGCCCGACGGCGACGAGCATCCGGTCCGCCGCGACCTCCTCGGCCTCGGCGAGCACCCGCTCCACGTCGGCGTCGCCACCCATCCCCCGTGCGGTGACGGCCGCCAACCAGGACGTGCTGTGCCGGGACACCACGTCCAGGAACCACGAGACGCTGGCCTCCACCCTGGTCCGCAGATCACCCCTGGGCAGCCGTTCCAGGGCAACCTCCGGAATGGTCACCATGACCCGGACGACCTCCAGGTAGAGGTCCTTCTTCGTGCCGAAGTAGTGGTTGACCAAGCCCCGGGCGACTCCCGCCTCCCGGGCGACGTCGGTGGTCGACACGTCCGCGTACGGCCGCTCGCCGAACAGCCGGACCGCGCAGGCGAGGATCTGCCCGCGCCGGGCGTCCGGCTCCAACCGGCGGCGACGAGGAGCCGTCTCGACACTCATCTGCCCGACCCTAGCGGCAGCCGCCCCCTCCCTTTGATCAAGTGATGAAAAGTAGGTCAGGAGCGGGCATAGAACCTACTTTTCATCACCTGATCAACGGACGGCCACGATCACTGGCCACGGCGGCGCCGGACCACGTTGGCTGCGCAAGAAGGTAGACGCAATTCGGCATTCCTGATCGCCCTACCGTCGACTGATGGGTGAGGTCCCGGGTCCACTTGTCGGTCCGCACGAGTTGCAGGAGTTGCTCGGCGGCGTGAGCCGGACCCGGATGCGTCAGCTCATCCGCTATCCGACCTTCCCCGCGCCGTTCCAGCGGCTGCACGGGACCACGGTCTGGCTGCGGGCCGATGTGGAGGCGTGGATCGCCGAGCATCGCCCACCTCGCCCCATCGACGGCGACGAGGCCGAGTAGTTCACGCGCCCTGGCTGCGCCAACCTGGTCAGCGGCTGAACTTCTCGATCGCGTCGGGGGTCACCGGGGTGAAGAAGTTGACCAGGTTGCCGTCGGGATCGCGGAAGAGCAGGGCTCGGTTACCCCAGGGCATGGTCGTGGGCTCGTTCACGAAGTCCTCCACCACGTTCTTCAGCTTCTCGTAGAGCGCGTCCACGTCTGCCACGAGGAACTCGATGATCACGGTGTGGTTGTCGGCCGGGCGGGCCGACCCTGGCGCGAACAGTGGGACCGTGCGGGTACTGCCGATCGCCAGCGTGCCGTGGGCGGTGCGCAACTCGGCGAAGTCCTCGTTGCCCCAGACCGCCTGCACGCCGGTGATCTTCTCGTAGAAGCCGACCAGGCGGTTGATGTCACCGGTGATGATGCGGATCGATACGAAATCCATGCCTTCTCCCTGCTCAGTACGGTCGGTACCGGTCTGCGTAGGCACGCTAGCCCGAATACTGGACAGATCTGGTCCAGTATTCGAGGTAGGTTCAGACCGTGGCACGGCCGACAGCCCAGGTGCTCGCACTGCTGGGGCTCTTGCAGTCCGGCGGCGTCCGGACGATGGCCGAGCTTGCCGAGCGCCTCGGCGTCGAACCGCGCACCGTGCGGCGCTACGTGAGTCACCTGGTCGACCTCGACGTGCCGGTGGAGTCGGTGCGCGGTCGCTACGGCGGGTATCGGCTCGCCGCCGGCTATCGTCTGCCGCCGCTGATGTTCAGCGACGACGAAGCCTTGGCCGTCCTACTCGGCCTGGTTGCCGGCCGCCGTGCCGGGTTGGCGACGGCTACGGGTACGGCGGGTGAGACTGCCGCCGCGAAAATCCGGCGCGTCCTGCCGTCGCGGATCGCGGACCGGCTGGACGCCGTACTCCAGTCTCTCGCCTTCACCACCGAACCCGGCGACTTTCCTGCGCCGCGGACGGACGTACTCCTCACCGTCGCCGAGGCGGTCCGCCAACACCAGCCGATCTCACTCCAGTACACCTCGCGCAACGGCAGGCGTAGCGTCCGCGCCCTGCATCCGTTCGGGCTGGTCAACCACGCGGGCCGGTGGTACGTCACAGGGGTCGATCCGGATATCGGTGAGGATCGAACCCTTCGGCTCGACCGCATCGCGGACGCGCGAACGCTGCCCGGCTCGTTCGAGCCGCCCGCCGGGGACGATCCCGCAGGGCGCCTCCTCAGGTCGATGGCACAGGCGTCGTACCAGCATGCGGTGTCGCTGCGGATACAGGGAACACGTGAGCAGATCCACAGGCAGCTACCGGCCAGCGTCGCCGAGGTGCGCGAGGGCGCGGACGAAGGCTGGCTGGACGTGGAGGTCCGGGCAGAGAGTCTCGACTGGTTACCCGCTGTGCTCGCCGCGCTCGATCTGCCGTTCGTCATCGAGCGACCGGACGAGCTCCGCGATCGCGTCGTCGCACTCGCTGAGCGGTTGGCAGCCTCCGGACGACGCGAGTCGACCCGCAGCTAGTCGCCCCGTTTCGACGACGTAGCGCCAGCACCGTGCGGCTCTTCATTGCTGATAAACCAATCGTCAAGAGTGCCGCTTTAGCGTGTGTAGCGCCCCATCCTGGCGTTGTGCCCGAAGGGCCCTGCCAGGGCACCACGGCCCAGGCTGACGGCCGGCATGCCGACTGACGCCTGGAGCATCAAGCAAAGGGAGCAGAATCGTGGTTTCTCGACGTCGAGTCCTCTCCGGCGCGGCCGGCGCGGCGGTGGGCCTGTCGGCCGCCGGCACGTTCGCCGAGTCCGCGGCGGCAGCGCCGTCCACCGCCAACGAAGTGACGTCGCCCCTGGCCGCCCCGCGCGGCCGCCTGCTGAGCAGGACAGTGGTGACCTCACCGGCCATCCCGCTGACCCACCTGTCCATCAGGCACGGCGGGCCCTCCGCGGCGGTGCGCCTCCGCACCGGCAGGGTGTGGAGTGACTGGCTGGAGCTGAACGCGTGCCAGAACGGCCGGGACGGAGGCCGGGCATCGGCCCGCTCCAACGTCGTGGTCGCCAACGGCGCCACGGCGTACGAGGTCCAGGTCGCCGACGGCTCCGATGCCACAGTGGCCGAACTGAACATGGTCGACGGGCCCCGGCGGAAGATCGCGAACCCGCGGACGAACAGCCTTCCGGTTCCGCGAGGTGGCCGGCCGCCGGCGTACCTGCCCCGATCCCGGTGGGGCGCTGACGAGTCGCTCCGCTTCGCCGACGACGGCAGCGAACTGTGGCCGGCCGAGTTCTTCCCGGTGCAGACGCTGACGGTCCACCACAGCGGGGTGTACGAGCACAACGAGGACCCGGATCCGGCCGCGACCGTCCGTGCCATCTACTACGACCAGTGCGTGCTTCAGGAGTTCGGCGACATCGGCTACCACCTGCTGATCGACGAGGCGGGGCGGATCTACGAGGGCCGCTACTCCGACCCGGGCTTCCTCCCGGTCTACGGTCCGGGCGTCGGCACCGACGGTCGGCCGCTCATGGTCAACGGGGCGCACGTGGGTGGCTACAACGCCGGCAACATCGGCATCTGCCTGCTGGGCCGGTTCACGTCTCGTCAGCCCAGCGCCGCGGCGCACCGGTCGTTGGTGTTCGTCCTGGCGGGCCTCGCCGCCGCGGGTCGACTCGCCCCCGGCGCGAAGACCAATTACGTCAACCCGGCCAGTGACGCGAGCGGCAGGGTCGACGTCATCTCCGGCCACCGGGACTGGGCGGCCATCGGGGCCGACCCGACCGAGTGCCCCGGCGACGCCTTCCACCCCTACCTCGGCGCTCTCCGCCAGGAGGTCGCGGTGATGCTGTCGCAGTTCCCGACTCCGCCGAAGCACCACCAGCGATAGTCGGCTTGGTTCACGCCAGATCGGCGATCTGGGATGGTTCCGATCGCCCGCATGCCGCCACATCGCCGATCTGGCGTGGACCACCCCTGAGGCACGCTTATTGACAGGTCGCCAACAGGGCGCGAGGGTGGTGCACATGCCGACCCCCGACGGTCCCCCCTCGCCCTGGCGCGAACCGGAGCACGACGACCTCGCCGACCTGGCCCGCACCTTCTTCACCAAGGAGGTGCTGCCGCACGCCGAGCGCCTGCTGGCGCAGGGTCACCCGGACCGCGAGCACTACCGGCGCGCCGGTGAGCTGGGGTTGCTCGGCCTGTCGGTCCCCGAGGAGTACGGCGGCGGGGGCGGCGGCTTCACCCACGAGGCCGTCCTTCTGCACGAGCAGGCGTACACCGGGGAGAGCAGCCTCGGGCTGGCCGTCCACAGTGGCATCGTCACCGGCTATCTCGTGGCGTACGGCAGCGAGGAGCAGAAGCGACGGTGGCTGCCCGGCCTGTGCAGCGGTGAGCTGGTCGGCGCGATCGCGATGACCGAGCCCGACGGCGGCTCGGACCTCCAGGCGATGCGGACGCGGGCGGTCCGCGACGGCGACGACTACCTGGTCACCGGCGCGAAGACGTTCATCACCAACGGCGGCCTGGCCGACCTGATTCTCATGGCCGTGAAGACCGACCCCGAGCAGCGGGCGGCAGGCGTCTCGCTGCTGGTGTGCGAGGTGGGCGGCGACCCGGAGGGCTTCCGCCGGGGCCGGCTGCTGTCCAAGATCGGGCTGCACGCCAACGACACCGCCGAGCTGTTCTTCGACGAGTTCCGGGTGCCGGCGGCCAACCTGCTCGGCGGTGCCGAGGGGTTGGGCTTCATCCAGCTCATGCAGCAGCTTCCGCAGGAACGGCTGGTCATCGGCGTGGGCGCGGTGGCCGCCATGGAGCGGGCCGTCGCGCTGACCGTCGCATACGCCAGGGAGCGCACCGCCTTCGGCAAGACCCTGATGGGGCACCAGAACACCCGGATGGTGCTCGCCGAGTGCGCCACCCGCACCCGGGTCAGCCGGGTCTTCCTGGACGACTGCATCGTCCGGCACACCCGTGGCGACCTGGACGTGGCTACGGCCGCGATGGCGAAGTCGTGGCTCACCGACGGGCAGTGCGAGGTCATCGACAGGTGCCTGCAACTCTTCGGCGGCTACGGCTACACGACCGAGTACCCGATCGCCCGGATGTACGCCGACGCCCGCGTCCAGAAGATCTACGGCGGCACCAACGAGATCATGAAGGAGCTGATCGCCCGTGCCCTCTGAGGCGTACGTCTATGACGCGGTCCGCACCCCGCGCGGACGCGGCCGGGACACCGGCGCGCTGCACGGGGTCAAGCCGATCTCGCTTGTGGTCGGCCTGATCGACGCGCTGCGCGAGCGCAACCCCGGCCTGGACGTGAGCCGGTTGGAGGACCTGGTGCTCGGCATCGTGACCCCGGTCGGCGAGCAGGGCGGTGACCTGGCGCGGGCCGCCGCGCTGCTGGCCGGGCTGCCCGACCAGGTGGGCGGGGTGCAGCTCAACAGGTTCTGCGCCTCCGGACTGGAGGCGGTCAACTCCGCCGCCGCGCGGATCCGCTCCGGCTGGGAGCACCTGCTGCTCGCCGGCGGGGTGGAGTCGATGTCCCGGGTGCCGATGGGTTCCGACGGCGCGGCCTGGGCCACCGACCCGCAGACCGCGTTGGCCACGTCGTTCGTGCCGCAGGGCGTCAGCGCCGACCTGATCGCCACCCTGGAGGGCTTCACCCGCGACGACGTGGACGGCTACGCGCTGCGGTCGCAGGAGCGGGCCGCCAAGGCACTGGCCGGTGGACACTTCGCCCGCTCGGTGGTGCCGGTGCGCGACGGCAACGGGCTGGACATCCTCACCGTCGACGAGCACCCTCGCCCGGAGACCACCAGGGAGGCGCTGGCCCGGCTCACCCCGTCCTTCGCCGCGATGGGCGAGGCGGCCGGGTTCGACGCGGTCGCGTTGCAGAAGTTCCACTGGCTGGAGGCCATCGAACACGTCCACCACGCGGGGAACTCGTCAGGCATCGTGGACGGCGCGGCGCTGGTGCTCATCGGGTCGGAGCAGGTCGGGCAGGCCCTCGGCCTCACCCCGCGCGCCCGGATCGTCGGCGCGGCCGTCACCGGCGCCGACCCGACGCTCATGTTGACCGGCCCGGTCCCGGCCACCCACAAGGCGCTCGCCGTCGCCGGGCTGACAGTCGACGACATCGACCTGTTCGAGATCAACGAGGCGTTCGCGGCAGTGGTGCTCAAGTACGTCCGCGACCTGGGCCTCGACCCGGACCGGGTGAACGTCAACGGTGGCGCGATCGCGCTCGGTCACCCGCTGGGCGCCACCGGAGCCATGTTGCTCGGCACGGCGTTGGACGAGTTGGAACGCCGCGACCTGCGCCGGGCCGTGGTGACCCTCTGCATCGGCGGCGGCATGGGCGTCGCCACCGTTCTCGAGCGCTGTTGACCCGGGGGAAGAGACACATGACCACCACCATCCGGTACGACCGCGGCGACGACGGCATCGTCACCCTCACCCTGGACGACCCCGACCAGTCCGCGAACACCATGAACCGGGCGTACGCGGCGTCGATGAGCGCCGTGCTGGACCGGCTGGAGGTCGAGCGCGATCTCGTCGGCGTCATCGTGACGAGCGCGAAGTCCACGTTCTTCGCCGGCGGTGACCTGCCCGAGATGATCCGGGCCACCCGCGCCGACGCGCCCGCCCTGGCGGAGCTGCTGGGCACCATCAAGCGGGACCTGCGCCGCCTGGAGACGCTGGGCAGACCTGTCGTCGCGGCGGTCAACGGCTCCGCGCTCGGCGGCGGCCTGGAGATCGCCCTCGCCTGCCACCACCGGATCGCGCTCGACGCGCCCGGCTCCCGGCTCGGGCTTCCCGAGGTGACGCTGGGCCTGCTGCCCGGGGCGGGCGGAGTCACCCGGACGGTACGGATGCTCGGCCTGGCCGGAGCGCTGACCACTGTGCTGCTCACCGGTCGACGGATGCGCCCGGCCGACGCCCTGGCCGCCGGCATCGTGGACGAGGTGGTCGCCACGCCCACCGAACTGCTGGATCACGCACGGGCCTGGATCGCCGCGAACCCGCAACCGACCCAGCCGTGGGACCGGCCGGACTACCGGATGCCCGGCGGCACTCCGGCCAGCCGCTCGCTGGCCGCCCAGTTGCCCGCCTTCCCCGCGACCCTGCGCAAGCAGCTCAAGGGTGCCCGGCTGCCCGCACCCGAGGCGATCCTGGCCGCCGCCGTTGAGGGCGCACAGGTCGACCTGGACACCGCGTTGACCGTGGAGACCAGGCACCTTATCGGCCTGCTCACCGGGCAGGTCGCCAAGAACATGATCGGCGCGTTCTTCTTCGACCTGAAGGCCGTCAACGGCGGTGCGGCCCGACCTTCCGTGGACGTCCCGCCGGTGCGGAAGGTAGCGGTGCTCGGCGCGGGCATGATGGGCGCGGGCATCGCGTACGCCTGCGCCAGCGCGGGCCTGGACGTGGTGGTGAAGGACGTGTCGCCGGAGGCCGCCGGGCGGGCCCGGGAGCACGCCGAACGGCTGCTGGCCCGCCGGGTCCGCAAGGGCCGGGCCACGGAGGCCGACGCCCGCGCGGTGCTGGACCGGATCACCACCACCGACCAGGTGGACGCCCTCGCCGGCTGCGACACGGTCATCGAGGCGGTCTTCGAGGACCCGGCCCTGAAGAAGGCGGTCTTCGCCGAGGTGCTGCCGGTGCTCGCGCCGGGCGCGCTGCTCGCCTCCAACACCTCCACCCTGCCGATCACCGCGCTGGCCACCGGCGTGGACCGACCGGCGGACTTCATCGGCATGCACTTCTTCTCGCCGGTGGATCGGATGCCGCTGCTGGAGATCGTGGTCGGCGAGCGGACCGGGAACGCGGCAGTGGCGCGCGCCTTCGACCTGGGCCGGCGGATCGGCAAGACCCCGATCGTGGTCAACGACGGCCGGGGCTTCTTCACCAGCCGGGTGATCGGCAGGTTCATCGACGAGGCGGTAGGCATGGTCGCCGAGGGCGTACCGGCCGCGTCTGTGGAGCAGGCCGCGTTGCAGGCCGGCTACCCGACCGGACCCCTCGCGCTGGCCGACGAGGTGAGCCTCACCCTGATCCAGCGGATCCGTCGCCAGTTCGAGGCGGCCAGCGAGGAGTACCTGCCGCTGCCCGCACACCGGCTCGTCGACGAACTTGTCGACGCGTACGACAGGCCGGGGCGTGCGGCCGGGCGCGGCTTCTACTCCTACGACGACGGCACCCGGGGCAGGCTGTGGAGCGGCCTCGCCGACCTGGTCAGCGACGCCGGCCGGGCGGTGCCGTTCACCGACCTTCAGGAGCGAATGCTCTTCGCCGAGGCGCTGGACGCGCTGCGCTGCCTGGACGAGGGGGTGCTGCGCACCGAGACCGACGCCAACATCGGCTCGATCTTCGGCATCGGCTTCCCCGCCTGGACGGGAGGCGTGATCCGCTACGTCCGGCAGTACGCGGGCGGCCCGGCCGGCTTCGCGGCGCGCGCCAGCGAGCTGGCCGGGGCGTACGGTGACCGGTTCACGCCACCCGCCGACCTGGCCGACCGGCTCGCCGCCGAGCCGCCGAGCGGCACCGAGCCGGCTGCCCGTCCAGCCGAACCGGCAGGCGTCGCGTGACGGCCGCGCGCGGCGGGCCGCTGGCCGGGGTGCGGGTCGTCGAGTTGGCAAGTCTCGCGCCGGCCCCGTTCGGCTGCATGGTGCTCGCCGACCTCGGGGCGGACGTGGTGCGCGTCGACCGGCCGGGTGGCCCGGGCGCCGGACGGCTGGCCGCGCCGACCGGTGGACCGTTGCAGCGCAGCCGGCGGGTCACCGCGCTGGACCTCAAGTCCCCGACCGGTGTGGCCGACCTGCTGCGCCTGGTCGAGCGGGCGGACGTGCTCGTCGAGGCGTACCGACCGGGGGTCGCCGAGCGGCTCGGCTTCGGCCCGGACGTCTGCCGGGGCCACAACCCCCGCCTGGTGTACGCGCGGATGACCGGCTGGGGTCAGGACGGCCCACTGGCCGGTCGGGCCGGCCACGACATCGACTACATCGCGGTCGCCGGCGCGCTGGAGCCCCTGGGCCGACCCGGCGCCCGCCCACACGCGCCGCTGAACCTGCTCGGTGACTTCGCCGGCGGGGGCATGGTGCTGGCCGTGGGGGTGCTGGCAGCCCTGCTGGAACGGGAACGCTCCGGCGTCGGCCAGGTCGTCGACGCGGCAATGGTGGACGGCTCGGCGCTGCTCACCTCCTTCCTGCACGGGCTGCTGGGCACCGGCCTGTGGGCCGCCTCGCGCGGGCGGAACCTGCTCGACGGAGGAGCGCCCTTCTACGACACGTACGCCACCTCCGACGGCGGCTTCATGGCCGTCGGGGCACTGGAACCGGCCTTCTACGCCGTACTGCTGACGGGTCTCGGCCTGGCCGACGACGCCGATCTGCCCGACCAGTACGACCCGAGCGGCTGGGACGAGCTGCGCAGGCGGTTCACCGAACGGTTCGCCGAGCGGACCCGGGACGAGTGGACGACGGTCTTCGCCGACCTGGACGCCTGCGTCGCCCCCGTGCTCGCCCCGGGGGAGGCGCACCGGCACCCGCACAACGCGGCCCGGGGGACGTTCGTCGAGGTGGACGGCGAGATCCAGCCGGCCCCGGCGCCCCGCTTCGACCGTACGCCCGCGGGCCCGCCCGCACCCGCGCCCGATCCCGGACGCGACGTCGCGCCTGTCGACGACATCCTCGCCTCCTGGGATTGATCCACAGCGGACCCATGGGATACCCGAGCGGGTGTCGCGTTGATACCGTCGTGCACCGACGGTCGACTGCGTACCTGGGGGGACGAGCATGGCGAGCGGGATTGATCCGTCCGGCCTGAGCGGCTCGCTCGAAGAGGCGATGCGCCTGCTGAGCCAGGCGTCGGGCGCCGTCACGGCGCAGCCGGGTGAGAGCGACGGGCCCGTGCCGGACGCCGAGCAGACGGTGGGGCGGGGCACCGGTGGGGCCGGTCTGGTCGAGGCGGAGGTCGACGCCTTCGGCGCCCTGCGGACGCTGGTGATCGACCCGAGCCTGTCCCGAGCCGGCACGAGCACGATCGCCGCGTACGTCCTGGAGGCGGTCCAGGCGGCACAGGCCGACGAGCGTGCCCGCCGGGCCGACCTGACGGCTGCGGCCCAGGTCGACAGCATGGCCCTCACCCAGCAGCTCGAACGGGTCTCCGAGGAGGCGTTCCGTGGCTTCCAGCAGATGATCGGCGACCTGGACGCGGCCACCCGCCGGATGAATCGGCGCTGAGCCGTGTCCGACGGGATCGAGGTGGACGTCGACGCTCTGCACTCCGCTGCGTCGTCGATCGCGACAACCGGCCAGCAGCTCGGCGAGGCGGTCAGCGGCCTCGAGTCGACTGTGAATGGGGCGGGTAATCCCTGGGGCGCCGACGAGGCGGGCTCACTCTTCGGGGCCGTGTACGTCGAGGTCCTGACGCATGCGCTCGACGTGTACCGGTCGATGGCCGACCAGTTGTTGGAGGCCGCCGAGAACCTCGACCTCAGCGCCGACGCGCACGAGGCGACCGACCTCGCCAACGGGGAACTCTTCACGAGGATGGAGCTGCCCAGTGGGTATGCAGCTTCCTCCTGAGCTCGCCGAGGCGCTGGGCTGGGTCGGCTTCACCTGGCCGACCGCCGACGAGGAGTTGCTGGTCGAGGCGTCCCAGATGTGGTTCGCGTTCGCCGGCCGGCTGCGGACGGCGGCCGGGGAGGCGCAGTCGGGCGCGGCGCAGGTCAGCACGACCAACAGCGGCGATGACGTCCGGGCGTTCGAGCAGGCGTGGCAGGGCGAGGAGGGTGCGCCGCGCCGCATCGAGGACGGCGCGCAGGCGGCCGAACTGATCGGCATGGCGTTGCTGGTGATGGCCATCATCACCCTGACGCAGAAGATCATCGTGATCGTCCAGTTGACGATCCTGGTGATCCAGGTGGCGATCGCGTTGGCGGCTGCGGCACCCAGCTTCGGCGCCTCGCTCGCGCAGATCCCCGTCTCGATCGGCCTGGCCCGGATGGCGATCCAACGGGTCATCAAGGAGGTCATCGAGCGGGTCGTCAAGGAGATCATTCCGCAGTTGTTGATGCGCGCGAAGACGCTGCTGCGTCGTTTCGCCCGCAAGGGGGCGAAGCGGGGCGGCCCGAAGCGGCCCCGCGTGCCCGGCCCGCACACCACCGGGCGCTATCCCAACACGAAGGCGATGCTCGACAAGTACCGCAACGAGCATCTGCCCGGGGGCCACTTCCCGACGGCCGTGCGCCGGCTCAGTCCCGAGGAGCTCGAACAGCACCGGGTCTTCTTCGACGGCGACGGCGTGCTACGTAGCGCGCGCAACGGCGAGCCGTTCGACACGTCGAGCGCGCAGACCGTGTTCAGCGGGGACAGTCAGGCGATCTTCGTGATGGACGGCAACGGCAACCTCTACGCGTCCAACTACCAGCGGGTCGGCGACTTCCACCACTCCACTCTGGGTAACGGAAACCCGGTCGCCGCGGCCGGCGAGCTGGTCGTCAAGGACGGTAGGGTCCAGTACGCCACGGCGCGCAGCGGTCATTACCAGCCCGACCCGAGCCACATGGCCAATCTCGACGCCGAGTTCAGACGCAACGGCGTCAACGGGGTTCCGATTCTGGGCTGGGATGGCGGCCGGATCTTCTAGGGGAGTCGACGAGCATGGGTACGGACAGTTGGAAGGGCCACGTCAACGGGATCCTCTACGGGGTCCAGTTCGACAGGACGCTCGACGATGCGGTGGTGACCCGGGTCGCCGACGGGGTGGCCGCCGGGCTCTACCCGGGTGGCCGGGCCGAGACGCGGGAGGCGCTGGACCAGGCGCTGCTCTACTCGGGCCCCCTGAACGACCAGGCCGAGACGCACCACAGCGAGGACGACATCCGCGCGTTCCTCCAGCGGCTCACCGCCGTCCTGGCCGCCCCGCCCGCGCAGAGCTGATCACGAGGTTCGCGTCACGACAGGGCGCTGTCGTGACGCGAGCCCGCCGATCGCGCGAGGTGACCGGCGGCGGTACCAGGTCGCGAAGAGGGCCACCGCCAGCAGCAGCTCCGCCGCGTCGCCTCCGTAGTACATGAGCTGGGCGGCCGAGCGGAACGCCGCCGCGTCCGGGTCGGTCAGCCCCGGGGGCAGGATGCCGGCCCGCGCGTAGAGGTACTTGGCGAGCACGGCGTGGCCCGCCGACGCCGCGAGCAGCGCGCCGACCCGCACGGCCAGCCCGGGGCGGCGGGGCGCCGGGTCCGGCCCGGCCAGCGACCAGGCGAACAGGTAGCCCGCGGCCAGATAGTGCAGGTGCACGGCGTGGTGCAGGGCCGGCTGGCGTTCCGCCGCCGCGTACAGCGGGGTGAGCAGCACCAGCGCCAACCCGCCGGTGCTCAGCAGCGCGGCGGTGACCGGGTGGGCGATCAGGTGCAGACAGCGGGCGCGCAGCAGCCGGCCGACCCGCCGACGCGTCGGTGCTGGCGCGACGTGCAGCAGCAGCGTCACCGGCGCGCCGAGGACCAGCCCCAGCGGCGCCAGCATGCCGAGCAGCAGGTGCTGCGCCATGTGCCCGCGCGGATCGTCCGAGAGCTGGGCCAGCGGCCCGAGCGTGACCGCCAGCACCGCGCACCCGGCCAGCCAGGCGACGGTACGCCGATGGTCCCAGCCGCGCCTGTCGCGTACGGCGGCCAGCAGGTAGCCGACGGCCAGCACCGCGACCGGGAGCAGCGGCAACCAACCCGGCCCGACAGCCGCGTGGCCCCCGTGTGCCAGGGGCGGCAGCACCGACCAGCCCGATCCGTCCGCCGGGGGCCCGCCGGGTGGCACCGCCGGTAGGTCCGGAGCGACTGCCGTCACCGGGAGCCGTCACCCGGCCCGCGGGACCGCGTCCACCAGATGAGCGCCGCGCCGGCCAGCAGCAGGACCGCGCCGCCTACGTTCCAGACCACGTCGTACGGCACCAGGTGGACGCCGTAGCGGATCTGGTGTACCCGGAGCACCTTGTGGTCGACCAGCCCGTCGAAGAGCTGGAACCCTCCCGCGCCGAGCAGGACGCCACCCCAGGCCAGCCGGGGCGACAGGGCCAGCCGTCGGCGCAGATCGGCGAACCAGAAGAACCCGCCGACCAGGGCGATCACCTCGGCGGCGTGCAGCAGCCCGTCCGAGAGCAGCGCCACCGACGGCGTGGACCGGTCGTAGAAGTGGTGCCAGGCCAGCAACTGGTGGAAGACGATCTCGTCCACGGCGGCCATGATCGCGACACCGATCAGGACGCCTGCGAGGATGGAGGAGCGGGCGTCGACGGTACGTGCACTGGGCAGGCTGGAACCGACCATCACACACCTCGCATTCGCCCGAATCACTGCCGCACTACCCCGGACTCAACGATCCATGCCCGCCGAAGCCACTGCCGGTGAGGCACCGCCACGGTCCCCGTTTCGCGACTTCCGCACGACCACCGGCATGATCATGGAGCCTGAGAGGGCAACCACTGAGGAGGTGCCTGTGCCGGACGCGGACGAACTCGTCGCCGACGCGCTCGCGGCGGTGCGCGGCACCGACGTACGACGGGCCGAACGGCAGTTGGACCGGCTGATGGTCGGCACCGGTGCGGCGGACGGCGCCACGGCTGTGGACGCGGCCCTGCTGCGTCGGCTGGTCCGTGGTCTCGGGCAGCTCTGGCCGCGCGGCTGGCAGCCTGTCGACGTACACCGCATCACCGGACGGCGGCTCGATGCCAGGGCCGCCCGGCTGGTCCGGGACGCGCTGGCCGCCCAGAGACGCGAGCAGGCCGGGCCGGTCCCCGACTGGTGGGACGACCAGCTACGCGGGCTGACCGCCGAGGGCCGGGACGACGGCCGCGACCTGCTTGCCGCCTGGGCCGCCGCGGAGGGGTTGGACCGGGTCGACGCGCTACGCGCGGCGGTCGACGTACTCGCGCTTGTGGAGAGCCTGCCACCGATCGCGGTGCTCCGCCCACCGCCCGGCTCGACAGGTGCGGCCGTCCCCCGCGTGGCCGGTGCGGGCCGCGGCGGGTCGCCGATGCTGGACCGGGTCCGCGCGCTGCTCGCGAAGGCCGAGTCGACCACCTTCCCTGCCGAGGCGGAGGCGTTGACCGGGAAGGCGCAGGAGCTGATCGCCCGGCACAGCATCGACGAGGCGCTGCTGGCGGCAGGGGCGGAGCGCGGCGACCTGCCGGGCGGGGTGCGGCTGGGCACCGAGACCCCTTACGCGGGGGCGAAGGCGCTGCTGGTGCAGGAGGTGGCGGCGGCGAACCGGTGCGAGGCGGTCTGGTCCGACGATCTCGGTTTCACCACGGTGCTGGGGTGGCCGGCGGACCTCGTGGCGGTAGAGCTGCTCTACACGTCGCTGCTGGTGCAGGCCACCGCCGCGATGCTGCGCGGGCGCACCGAGCGCCGGCCGGGGTCGGGCCGGCGGACGAAGGTGTGGGACGAGTCCTTCCTCAACGCGTTCGCGCTGCGGATCGGTGAGCGACTGCGCGCGGCCACCGAGGCGGCGGACCAGGCGGCCGTCGAGACGGCGGGGTCGGAGCGGCTGCTGCCGGTGCTCGCCGCACGCGGCGAGGCGGTCCAGGAGCGGCTGGGCACCCTCTTCCCGGGCGTCACACGGCACCGACTGAGCGTCCGCGACGCCGAGGGCTGGTCGTCAGGCACCTCGGCCGCCGACCGGGCCGCGCTGGACGTCGGCGGCGGCAAGCGGCCTCGACAGGTGCCCGGTCGACAGTGATCCGCCCGGCGTGGGACCACCGCCGGCAAATATTTTCTGCGATTTTCTTCGGTACCGGTAGGGAATGGGGTGTCGGCTCCGACCCTCCGGTGAGCCGCACCCCGACCGGGGAGCGACACGCAGAGCGAGGAGCATCGCCGTGAAGTACATGCTGCTGATCTGGAACCGGCCCGGCTTCACCGAGGAGCTGACCGAGGAGGACCGCAACGCCCTGTTCGGCGAGGTCGACGACATCATGAAGGAGCTGACCGAGACCGGCGAGCTGGTCGACGGCCAGGCGCTGGCCGACCCGGCGCAGACGCAGACGGTCCGGCGCGTCGGCGGCGACACCGAGATCGTCGACGGGCCGTTCGTGGAGAGCAAGGAGCAGTTCGCCGGCTACCTGACCGTCGACTGCGACAGCCCGCAGCGGGCCGCCGAGATCGCCGCCCGCTGGCCGGACGTGCGCTACGGCGGCGCGATGGAGGTCCGGCCGGTCATGGAGCAGGCCGGGACGGAGATGTGACCGACGACCGGACGGTCGAGGACCTGCTGCGCACGCTCGCGCCGCAGGTCCTCGGCCTGCTGGTCCGCCGGCACGGCCAGTTCGACAGGTGCGAGGACGCGGTCCAGGAGGCGTTGCTCGCGGCCGCGACGCAGTGGCCCGGGCAGGGCGTACCGGACAATCCGCGCGCCTGGTTGCTCACCGTGGCGACCCGCCGGCTCACCGACGAGTGGCGCAGCGAGAGCGCCCGCCGGGACCGCGAGGTGGCGCTGGCGCTGCGCGAGCCGGCGTACGCCCAGGTCGCCCCGGCGGCCGACGCCCCGCCGGCGGTGGCGGACGCCGACGACACCCTCACCCTGCTCTTCCTCTGCTGCCACCCGGCGCTCGCGCCCTCGGCGCAGGTGGCGCTCACCCTGCGGGCGGTCGGCGGCCTCAGCACCGCCCAGATCGCCCGGGCGCACCTGCTGCCCGAGGCGACCATGAGCCAACGGATCCGGCGGGCCAAGCAGCGGATCGAGGCCGCCGGAGCCCGTTTCTCGATGCCCGGACCGGGTGAGCGCGGCGAGCGGCTGCGCACCGTGCTCCGGGTGCTCTACCTGATCTTCAACGAGGGGTACACCGCGTCCAGCGGGCCGGACCTGCGACGGGCCGAGCTGACCGGCGAGGCGATCCGGCTGGCCCGCGTCCTGCACGGGCTGCTGCCCGACGACGGCGAGGTGAATGGGCTGCTGGCGCTGATGCTGCTGACCGACGCCCATCGAGCGGCCCGGGTCGGCGAGGACGGCGAGCTGGTGCCGCTGACCGAGCAGGACCGCACCCTCTGGGACGCCGATGCCATCGCGGAGGGAGTCGCCCTCGTCACCGAGGCGCTCACCTGGTCGCCGCCCGGCCCGTACCAGCTTCAGGCGGCGATCGCGGCGGTGCACGCCGAGGCGCCGACGGCGGCGGAGACCGACTGGCCGCAGATCGTGGCGCTCTACCGGCTGCTGGCGCGGATCGCCCCCAACCCGATGGTCACGCTCAACCAGGCGGTCGCGGTGGCCATGGTGGACGGGCCACGCGCCGGGCTCGCCCTGCTCACCGCCCTGGACTCCGACGGCCGCACTGCCGGGCACCACCGGCTCGCGGCGGTCCGGGCGCACCTGCTGGAGCTGGCCGGGGAGCCCGGCGCCGCGCGGGAGGCGTACCTGGCGGCAGCACGCGGCACCACGAGCCTGCCGGAGCAGCGCTATCTCCAGTCGCGGGCGGCCCGGTTGGCCGCGCCCCGGTAGGTCCGCCGCCGGACGCCGGGCGGATCGACCCGACGCCGGCGGCCGACTGTCACACGGGCTCGACGGCCGGGCAGCGGGTGCCCCGGGGCGGCACCACCCGGTCGATCAGGTAGGCGTCGACGGTCCGCTCCACGCACGGGCTCGTGGTGTAGCTGCCGTGCCCCCAACCCTCGTAGGTCAGCAGCACGCCGTGCCTGCCCAACTGCCGCGCCACGTCGGTGGCCCAGTTGTATCCGCTGGCCGGGTCGTGCACGGTGGCGGCGATCAGCAGCGGCACGTCGGTGCGCACGCGCAGGCGGTGCTGCGGGTTGGCGACCGGCGTCGGCGTGCCCAGGCAGGTCGCGAGGGCGAAGACCGCCGTCGGGTACCGCAGGTCGGGCGCGAGCCGGGCCATCCGGCGCAGGTGTCCGGCGTACTCACGGTAGTCGCGGACGGGCAGGCTCCAGTCCTGGCAGAAGACCGCGAAGGGGTACGGCGCCACGGCGTCGCCCGCCGACGGGACGACGGCGGCCCGCACGGCGCTGGGGACGTCCATGCTGCCCAGCCACTCGGCGAGCCCCGGCCACCGCCACGTGTCGTAGAACTCCTTGTGAGTGAGCCGGGTCAGCTCGAACGGGGTCAGCACGACACCGGGCCGTTTCGGGTTGGTCAGATCGCCGCGCTCGGCCCGCGCGCGCAGCCTCTCCCAGATCGCCCGCAAATCCTGCCCGTGCAGCACGCACGCGGTGGACCTGTCGCACCAGGCGACGAACTCGTCGAACGCGTCCTCAGAGGTGACGGCCTGGGTGTCGAGAAGCGCCCGGGTGTCGAGGCTGTGGTCCATGGCGGCCTCCAGCACCATGGCCCGGACCTTCTCCGGGAACAGTTCCGCGTACCGCTCGCCGAGCAGGGTGCCGTAGGAGCTGCCGTGGAAGGTCAACTGCCGCTCGCCGAGCGCGGCCCGGATCGCGTCGAGGTCACGGGCGGCGCTCGTGGTGTCCACGTGGTCGTAGAGCGGGCCGGTGCGGGCGCGGCAGTCGGCGCGCAGCAGCACGTTGCCGGCCAGCGTGGCGTCGAACTGGGCCTGGTCGGCGATCAACTGCGGTTGCCGGGCGAGCAGGTCCCGTGCGCAGAGCACCGGGTGGCTGCCGCCGGTGCCGCGCGGGTCGAAGCTGACGATGTCGAACCGGCGGCGCAGGTCGGCGCTGAACCGGGAGCTGCCGTTCACCACCCGGTCGACCCCGCTGTCGCCCGGCCCGCCGGGACCGAACACCAGCGCACCCTCCCGGGTGGCCGGGTTGGCGACGCGGCGGGCCAGCGCCAGGTCGAAGCGCTCACCCCGAGGTCGGTTCCAGTCCACCGGCAAGGACAGGGTGCCGCACTGGGCGGTGGCGTCGGCGGCGCACGGCCGCCAATCGATCGTCGGGGCGGGCTGTGCTCGGGCGGCGGCCGGGCTCGCCGGGGTCAGGCCGGCGGCCGTGAGGGCCAGGGCGACCGCCCAGCCGACTGCGGATTTGCGTACGCGCAGCATGAGGTGCTGTCCTCTCCTCGAAGGAGCGTTACCGGTGAGACTCGCCCACTGGGCGAGGTGATGCTGCTTCCCTCCCGGGCCGTCGAGTGGCCGCTCGACGGCCCGGGGCCTCCGTCTCCGGCGCGGTCAGTCGACCTCGCGCAGGACGCGTTCGAGGGTGGTCATCCGGGTCTCCATCCCGCCCAGCCGGCCGTCCATGGCCGCGAGCAGGCGGGCGTTCTCCGCCTGGGACTGAGCGGCCGTCTCGGCGAGCCGGCGGTAGTCGTCCGCGCGGGCCGCCTCGTACCGGGCCCGCCGGGTCTTGGCGAATTGGACGACTGTCACCGTGACCACGCTGATCAGGAAACCGAAGATGCCGATCGCGCCGACCACCTCGGTCCAGTCGTGCTCGCTCATCGGTCCGCTCCGGACTGCTCGGCCGAGTCGGGCACGGTGAGCGTCTGGACCGCCGCCGCGATGACCTCGGGGGTGAGTGTGAGCACGAACGGCTCCACCTCGTAGTAGTTCATGGCCTTCCCGTCCTCCGACAACTCCAGGCGAGCGGTGACCAGCCCGGCCGCCGCCAGCTTCCGTAGGTGGACCTGCAACAGCGCCCGGCTGATGCCCAGTTGCCGGGCCAGCCCGCTGACATAGGCACGCTCACGGGCCAGCGCGGCGACGACCCGCAGCCGGTGCGGGTTGGCCAGGGTGGCCAGCATCCGGACCAGGTCGTCGCCGGTCGGCGGTGAGGCGGCACTCATAACCAGCCCTTGCACATGCCAACAGAAGTTAGCAGGTAACAGCGCGCGGCGGTGCGGTCGACAGCGGAATCAGGGGGATCTCAGGGTTCCCGGTCCGGGACAGACAGCAACGCCGGGCCGGTGAAACTCACCGGCCCGGCGTTCTGCTACGTCGTACGTCAGCTCTTGAAGGCGTCCTTGATCTTCTCGCCGGCCTGCTTGAGCTTGGCCGTGGACTGGTCAGCGCGACCCTCGGCCTCGAGCTGCTCGTTGTCGGTGGCCCGACCGGCGCCTTCCTTCAGCTTGCCGGTCGCGTCCTCGGTGGCGTTGTTGATCTTGTCGTCGAATCCCATTGCCAACCTCCATTGCAAGCGTCGCTACGACAGCAGAGGTACCCCCGTCATCGCCGGCCCAACCATCACCATCGTCACAATCCGCGATCGGTGGCCGAGCGAAACCGACGCAGCCGCAGGCTGTTGGCCACCACGAAGACCGAGGACAGCGCCATCGTGGCACCGGCGATCATCGGGTTGAGCAGCCCGGCGGCGGCCAGCGGCAGGGCTGCCACGTTGTAACCGAAGGCCCAGAACAGGTTGCCCCGGATGATCCCGAGCGTGCGCCGGGACAGTCGGATGGCGTCCACCGCCGCATCCAGGTCGCCCCGGACGAGGGTGAGGTCGGACGCCTCGATCGCCACGTCGGTGCCGGTGCCCATGGCCAACCCCAGGTCGGCCTGGGCAAGTGCCGGCGCGTCGTTCACCCCGTCCCCCACCATCGCCACCGACCGCCCCTGCGCCTGCAGCCGCCGGACGACGTCGACCTTCCCGGCGGGCAGCACCTCGGCGATCACCTCGTCGATGCCCACCTCGGCGGCGACCGCCCGGGCCACTGTGGGATTGTCCCCGGTCAGCAGGACCGGGGTGAGCCCCAGCGCACGCAGCCGAGCCACGGCTGTCCGGCTGGTGGGCCGGACCACGTCGGCGACCGCGAGCACACCCCGCGCCCGTCCTTCCCAGCCGGCGACGATCGCCGTACGTCCGGCGGCCTCGGCGTCCCGCACGGCCCGGTCGACCTCCGGCGGTACGTCGACGCCGCGCTCGCGCAGCAGCCGGGGCCGGCCGACCAGTACGGCCCGCCCGTCGACGGTGCCGGTGACGCCCGACCCTTCGAGGTTGGCGAAACCGGTCACCGGGGGCAGCGCTCCGGCCTCGACGGCACCCGCGGCGACGGCCCGGGCGATCGGGTGCTCGGAGGCGGCCTCCACGGCCCCGGCGAGCCGAAGCAACTCGGCGCGGACCTCACCGCTCGCCGGCACGACGTCCACCAACGTCATCCGACCAGTCGTCACAGTGCCGGTCTTGTCCAGTACGACGGTGTCGACCCGACGGGTCGACTCCAGCACCTCCGGTCCCTTGATCAGCACGCCGAGCTGGGCGCCACGGCCCGTGCCGACCAACAGCGCGGTAGGCGTGGCCAGCCCGAGGGCACATGGGCAGGCGATGATCAGCACGGCCACGGCGGCGGTGAACGCGGCGGTCGGACCGGCGCCGGTGCCGAGCCACCAGCCGAGGGTGCCCACCGCCAGGGTGATGACGATCGGCACGAAGACGCCGGAGAGCCGGTCGGCCAGCCGCTGCACGGCCGCCTTGCCGCTCTGCGCCTGCTCGACGAGGTCGGCCATCCGGGCGAGCTGCGTGTCCGCGCCGATCCGGGTGGCGGTGACGACCAGCCGGCCGCCCGCGTTGATCGTGGCGCCGACCACGCCGTCGCCCGGCCCGACCTCGACCGGCACCGACTCACCGGTCAGCATGCTGGCGTCGACGGCGGACGTGCCCTCGTCGACGACCCCGTCGGTGGCGATCTTCTCGCCGGGGCGGACCACGAACCGGTCACCGACGGCGAGCCGGTCCACCGGGATCCGCGTCTCCACCCCGTCGCGCAGCACCGCCACGTCCCGGGCGCCGAGTTCGAGAAGGGCGCGCAGGGCCGCCCCGGCGGTCCGCTTGGACCGGGCCTCGAAGTAGCGGCCGGCCAGGATGAACACGGTCACCCCGGCGGCCGCCTCCAGGTAGATGGTGCCGGCGCCGTCGGTGCGCGTGATGTCGAAGCGGAACGGGTGCGTCATCCCGGGCATCCCCGCGTCGCCCAGGAAGAGCGCCCAGAGTGACCAGCCGAACGCGGCCAGGGTGCCCAGCGAGACCAGCGTGTCCATGGTCGCGGCGCCGTGCCGCAGGTTGGTCCAGGCGGCCCGGTGGAACGGCAGCCCGCCCCAGACCACCACCGGAGCCGCAAGGGTCAGTGACAGCCACTGCCAGTAGTCGAACTGCCAGGGCGGCACCATGGCCAGCACGACCACCGGCACGCTGAGCGCCACCGACACCCACAGCCGGGTACGCGGACCCCGCAGCGGGTCGGCCGGCTGCTCGGTCGTCGGCGGGGCCGGCAGGGCCGCCGTGTAGCCCGTCTTCTGCACCGTGTCGATCAGGTCGTCCGGGGTGACACCGTCGGCGTACCGGACCGTGGCCTTCTCGGTGGCGTAGTTGACTGTGGCGCTCACCCCGTCCATCCGGTTCAGCTTCTTCTCGATCCGGGCGGCGCAGGCGGCGCACGTCATTCCCCCGATGGCCAGCTCGATCCGGTTCGGCGCCTCGGGCAGGGGTCTGCTGGTGGTGGTCATCGTCTGGTCCCGTCAGTTGTGCCCGTGGCCGGGGGTGCCGTGCTCGGCGCCGCCGGTCGAGGACGGTCCACCCGGGGTGGGGCCGGCACCGGTCGCGGCGGCGTCGGCAACGACTGTGAACTCGGCGGTGTGCACCCGCCCGCCGTGCCGGAAGTCGAGGTAGAGCCGGTAGCTGCCGGCCGACGGCACCTCGGCGAGGAAGGTGACCTGCGGACCGGGTCGGGTGCGCCCGTCGCCGGGCGTTCCGTCCGGGTGGACGTGCAGGTACGCGAGATCGCCGCGGCGCAACGCCACCAGGTGCCCGTACGCCCCCAGGTAGGGCTCCAGGTCGGTGACCGGCCGCCCGTCCCGGCTGACGGTAAGGGTGAGTGGCGACGTGCGGCCGGGCTGCGGCGTGCCGGCCAGGGTGACCGTGTACCCGTCGACGGTGGTGCTGCTCGCCGGGGCGGGCAGCGGCCGTTCGGTCAACTCACCGGGGACCGTCACGTCCACCCCGAGGATCAGGGGCTCACCCCCGGTCGGGGTGAAGTCGGCGAACGCCCGCCACTGCCCGGGACCGGCCAGCGGGGTGTCGACCCGCCAGGTGCCGTCGGGAGCCAGGTCGGGGTGCACGTGGCGGAAACCGGACAGGTCCCGGCGGGCGACGATCAGGTGCATCCGCTTGTCGTGCGCCACGTCGTACCTGGTCACCGGGCGGCCGTCCGGTCCACCGACGCGGAAGGCGAACTCGCCTGCCGGGGCGGCCACCGGAACGAGTGTGTAACCCCGGTCGGAGACGAGCAGGCCACCGGGAACCCGATCGGTCACCTCGTCGTGGGTGGTGGGGCCCGAGGTGTGGGCGGCGCCGCCGTCGTGCCCGCTCCGGGCGGCCGGGGCGGCCGGGTCGACCACCCGGCCGATCCCGTACGCCGCGCCGAAGACCGCCGCGAGACCGAGGGCGAACCCGCCCAGCCTGGTCACCGTGTTCACCTCGAGCCTCCCGCTCACGCCTCGACGAGGTCGTAACCGGCCTCGTCGATTGCGGCCCGAACGGACTCGGTGGCCACGGGCTGCTCACTGGTGACGGTGACCCGGCCGCTGGCGAGATCCACCTGCACGTCGCGCACGCCGGCAATGGCGCCCACCTCGGCGCTGACGGCGCTGACGCAGTGCCCGCAGGTCATGCCGCGCACCTGGTACATCGTGTCGACCATCGAAGCTCTCCCTTCATCGTCCGCCAGCCTATACCCCCCAGGGGTAAGGCCGAGTCAGACCGGTGTCCGTTCACGTACCGGTACCCGGTGGGGGTATCCGGCAGGAAGGGACGGTACCATACCCCCCAGGGGTACGCTATCCTCGTCGTCATGACCGCTCCCACCCCGATCCGCGGGTACACCGCCAGCAAGGACCAGCTGCTCGCGCGGCTCCGCCGCGTGGAGGGCCAGGTCCGGGGCATCGAGAAGATGGTCGACGACGACCGCTACTGCATCGACGTGCTCACCCAGATCTCCGCGATCCAGGCCGCTCTCGACAAGGTGGCCCTGGGCCTGCTCGACGGGCACGCCCGGCACTGCATGCACGAGGGAGCGGCCGAGGGCCGGGCCGACGAGATGGCCACCGAGATGATGGCGGCCGTCGGCCGACTCATGAAGCGCGGCTGAGCCGGCAGACGGCTCCCGCCGTGACTACCATTTCCGACGATGGCCCACCGGTCCCCGCCACACAGTCGGGCGCCGGCACCGCCAGACAGCGGCGCCGGCACGTACCAGCCGGGCCGGCCGGTCACTGTGCGTGACCGCCCGTTCGTCAGCCAGCCATCCGATGCGCTCGTCACCGTGTTCGTCCGGCGGAGGTGAACCGCCCGGCCCGTCGGCACGTACCCCGCACCGGATCGTTGGGAGTCTCGCATTGGGTTCCGACCACAGCAGTTCCGCTCGCCCCGCCCCGCCCCGGGTACGACGCGCCGCCGTACCCCTCACCACCGGGCTGGCCGCGGCGGTGAGCGCGGCCGGGTCGACGCCGGTGCGGGGCGCGGACGCCGACGCCCTGACGCCGCGCCCCCGTGCGGACCGGACGGAGGCACTGGCCGCCCTCAGCTCCCCGCCAACGGGTCGGCCCGACGGGCCCGATCCGGAGCGGCGTCCACCCCCATCCACCGCCACCGCCCGGTGGCCAGAGCCGAACAGGAGCACGGATACGGCATGGTGACACTCCTCAGCGTGACCGGATCGGGCATCCCCCCTGAGAACCGCGTCACTGGTCACTCAACGCCATGGCGAAATGACGCTTTTAGTGGGTATCGGGACGTAGCTCAGGCGGTGGATTCTCGGGTAACCTCGCTGCCGGTCACCGACGAAGGCGCGCAGCGGCGCCTGCGGTGCCACCGCCCAATCGCCAACCGGCGAGCCGGGGACCCAGGCACGTGGGGTGAATCCGCGCCAGCGGTAGGGGCCACTTCCGCCCCGAACCCGTCAGCTAACCCGGTCGGCGGTCGACGGAAGGGAACATTGTGACGGCACCCCTACGCCGCTGGTTGACACCCGTGGTGGCCGTGCTCGCCGCGCTGACCGTGTTCGCCGGACCCCTCCCGGCCCACGCCGCCCCGACGACCCCCACACCGTCCGGGCACGAGCAGGAGGACGAGCCCAAGCTGCTCGACGACGTGATCGAGCAGACCAACCGGGACTACGTGGCGGCCAAGTCCAAGCTGGACCAATCCAAGAAGCGGCAGCTCGAGCGTTCGCTGGAGGTCGAGCGGGCCAAGGCCGACCTGGCCGCGCTGGCGCCGCAGGTCGCGCAGATCGCCGCCCAGTCGTACCGGACCGGGCGCGTCGGCGCGATCGCGATGCTGCTGGAGAGCGACGCCCCGGACTCGTTCGTCCAACGGGCCGCGGCGCTCGACGAGATGAACATGGTCAACGAGAAGAAGCTCGCCGAGGTCAACGCGGTCAAGGCCCGCGCCGAGCAGGCCAAGCTGGCCCTCGACGCGGAGGTCCGCGAGCAGCAGAAGCAGACCGCCCTGATGGCGAAGGACAAGCGCGACGCGGAGAAGTCGCTCGCGCTCGTCGGCGGTCAGGGTTTCACCGGCGGCCTGGTGGACGCCACCTCGCCGGTCGCCCGTATCGGCCCGGGTCGCACCGCCGACGGTGACTGGAAGCCGCAGTCGTGCAGCGAGAAGGACCCCACCACCTCCGGCTGCGTCACGCCCCGCACGCTGCACGCGTACAAGGAGGTCAAACGGGCCGGGTTCAACCGGTTCGTCGGCTGCCACCGCAACGGTGGCCCGTACGAGCACCCGAAGGGCCGCGCCTGTGACTGGTCGTTGCAGAAGAGCGGCTTCAGCCCGTGGCACAACAACGACACCCGCATGTACGGCAACAACGTCGCCGCGTTCCTCATCCGCAACGCCGACCGCCTCGGCATCTACTACGTGATCTGGAACCGGCAGATCTGGTTCCCGGCGACCGGCTGGAAGTCGTACAGCGGGCCGTCGAACCACACCGACCACGTGCACATGTCGCTGCTCTGACCCACCGCTCAGGAGTCCGAGGGCCGTCCCGCACCCCGCGGGGCGGCCCTCGCCCTGTCAGGCGGCGGTAGCTGCCGGGGCGTCCGCGGCGCCGGGTGCGTCGACAGTCGCGGCACCCGACGGTACGGGGGTCACCGGGCGCACCACACCGGCGGCGAGCCGGTACGACATCCCCACCACCGCCAACCGTCCCTGCGCCACCTCGGCCGCCAGCACGGGCGACTGCCCGAGCAGCGTTTCGACGGTTTGGGCGATGTGGATGTCGACGATGCCGTCGATATCGGTCACGCCCTCGGCTGTGGCGCGCCGCAGGCTGGGCAGTACGGCGTCGACCACCGCGGGAAGGTGCCCCGGGGGCGCGACGCCGGTGGCGGCCGCCTCGCGAGCAGCCTGTACGGCGCCGCACGAGTCGTGGCCGAGCACCACCACCAGCGGGGTGCCGAGCACGGCGACCGCGTACTCCACGCTGCCCAGCACCTCCGGGCCGGCGGTGTGCCCGGCCGTACGGACCACGAAGAGGTCGCCCAGTCCCCGGTCAAAGATGATTTCGGCGGCCAACCGGGAGTCGGAGCAGCCCACGATCACCGCGAACGGGTGCTGCCCGTCGGCCACGGCAGCGCGGTGCCCGGCGTCCTGGTTGGGGTGGCGCGGCGCTCCACTGACGAAGCGACGATTGCCGGCGGCCAGCTCTGCGTAGGCACGGGCCGGCTCGGTCGACGTCGCCGCTCGATCGCCGGCCCGCTGCGGGCCGGGCTGCTCGCCAGGCGTACCGGAACGGCTCATTCCCGCACCTCGTCTCCACGCGTTTGACCTGTTCAACAGGGTTTTCAGCCGGGCCGGCGGTGGGCGCTGGCCCGGGCTCCACGGTCACACGCACCGCAAGAGGCGTCAAGGTATGCGTGATTTAGATTTCATACGTTGAACCCGAACCGATCTCCGGCCGCAGGGACCGGCCGGGCCGTCGGCACCTGGCCCGACACGCCGGCGGCATAGGGTGGGGCGGACAACCGGAGAGGCGGCGCCACGATGGCGAGCGCGGCGACGGCCGGAGGCGGCCGGAACTGGACGTTCCTGACCAACCATGGGCATGTGCTGCTGGCCATCGCCCGCGACCCCACCGCGCGACTACGCGACGTGGCGGCCGAGGTGGGCGTCACCGAGCGGGCCGCCCAGGCCATAGTCGCCGACCTGGAGGCCGGCGGTTACCTGCACCGCACCCGCGTGGGGCGCCGCAACGAGTACACCCTGAACCCCGCCGGCCGGTTCCGGCACCCGGCCGAGGCCGACCGCCAGGTGGGTGCCCTGCTCGCGCTCTTCGCCGACGCACCCGCCGACGACGTGACGTCCCGACCCTGACCGCGACCTCGCGCCGACACTGAACGCCATCGGCGCACGCCGACCCCTTCCGGCGTCCCCGTTACCCCGCCGCGATCGGCGTCGTCGCGCCTGGCTCCGAGCGGCGTCGGCTTCCGCGCGTCGTCGTCGCCCGCCGGAACGGCGTCGGCGGGCCGCTGCCCGACGCGGCGCAGCGGTAATCTCTGCGGGTGCGCGAATGCCTGCCGCCGAGCACGACCGAGCCGTCCCGCCGTGCCCTCCGAGCCGTCCTCAGTGGAACCCTGGCGGCTCTGCTCGGCGCTGCCCTGGTGGTCCCCTCGTCCCCGGCGGTCGCGGCAGCACCCACCTGCGGCCCGGCCGGCGAGGACGGCCTGGTGCAGATGCCATGGGCACTGCGCCGGGTGGATCCCGCCGCGGCGTGGCCACTCTCCCGGGGCGCCGGGGTGACGGTTGCGGTCATCGACTCGGGGGTCTCGGCCATCCACCCGGCTCTCAAGGGTCAGGTGCTCGAGGGGCGCGACTTCAACAACCTGCCGGCCAAGCAGGGGCAGTGTGACCTCGCTGGTCACGGCACGATGGTCGCCGGCATCATCGCCGGCAAGGACAGCACCGGGGTGCCGTTCAGCGGCGTCGCCCCGGGGGCGCGCATCCTGCCGATCCGGGTCCTTCCGGATGCCAAGGGCACCAACGACGAGGCGCTGCCGGGGCAGATCGCCGCAGCCATCGACTGGGCGGTCGACAACGGCGCCGACGTGATCAACCTGTCCCTGGTGACCCTGCCCCGAAGCGATCTGGCAGAGGCCGTCGAACGCGCCCTCGCCAAGCGGGTGGTGCTTGTCGCCGCGGCGGGCAACCGACAGGAGACCCAGGAGGACAGGCCGGCCTACCCGGCCGCGTACCCGGGGGTGATCGCCGTCGGGGGCGTGGACGAGCAGGGCGGGCACGTGGGCACGTCGGTCAGCGGCACCTTCGTCGACGTCGCCGCTCCGGGACTGAACATCATCGGCCCGGCGCCGGGTGGCTCCGGCTACCGCGCCGAGCCGACGGGCGGCACCAGCTTCGCCGCCGCGTACGTCTCGGGGGTGGCCGCGCTGGTTCGGGCCGCCTACCCGGATCTCACCCCGGAGCAGGTCGCCGACCGGTTGGAACGGACGGCGGACAACCCGCCGCAGGGCCGCAACGCCGAGGTCGGCTACGGCGTGGTCAACCCGTACCGGGCAGTGTCGAGCCTGCTGGGCACCCGCACCAACCAGCCGGTCGCCAGGCTCGCCGCACCTGCCGCTGGGGCCGACCCGCTGAGCTGGCAACGCACCGTCGCGATCTGGGCCGCCGCCATCGGCGGGCTGCTCGCCGTACTGCTGCTCATCGCGCGACCGATCATGGCGCGCGGCCGCCGACGTGGCTGGCGCCCCGGCCGCCGTACCGACGAACCGATCACCGGCTGAGCGGGCGCCGCCCCGGGGCGGCACGGCCGTGGAACGCGGCACGGCTGTGGAACGCGGCACGGCTGTGGAACGCGGCACGGCTGTGGAACGCCGCACGGCTGTGGAACGCGGCACGGCTGTGGAACGCGGCACGGCGCTGCTGCGGTCGGCCGCAGCAGCGCCGTGGCGCGAGAAGTTCAGCGCAGGATGCCGGAGGTGCCACCGCCGTCCGCGCCCCACACGTCCTCGTCCTCCTCCAGCCAGGTGTTGCGGGCGGTGTCCTCCTCGCCGTAGCCGGCGCCGTTGCCCGCCCCGGCCACACCACCGGCGCCCCGAGCACCCGCACCCCGGCCACCGGCGCCCGCCGCGCCACGCCCGGCACCGCCCCGACCGGCACCGCCGCCACCTCCCATGCCGGGTGCCATGCCGCCGCCCAGCTTGCCGCCGCCGAGTCGACCACCGGCGCCCCGGCCACCGCCGCGACCGGCACCCGCCGCGCCGCCACCCATCATCGGGCCCATGCCCGGGGAGACCGCCCGACCGAGCGCGCCGCCACCCGCGAGTGCCCCGGCGCTGCCCACGCCGCCGCCACTGCCGAGCCCACCGGACGAGCCCAGGCCACCGGAGCCCAGGCCACCGCCTCCGAGGCCGGAGCCGAGGCCCGGCGAACCGCCGCCCGCACCCGCGAGGCCGCTGCTGAACTCGTCGCCCGCGCCGCCGACGCCCGGGACGCCACCGGTGCCCGGGTAGTTGCCCGTGCCGGAGTCGTACCCACCGGAGAGATCCGGGTGGGCGCCCGAGCCGCTGGGCAGATTGCCGGTGTCCGGCATGGCGGTGGCACCGATTGAGGGCTTGGCACCCAGGTCGCCGGCGGACGGGCCGCCACCGAGCTTCGGCACACCACCGCCGCCGCCCCCACCGCCGCCGCCGTTGTCCAGGTTGGGGATCTGCTTCGTCGGCGTCTGATTGCCAATTTGGCCGGCGTCGCCCGGGGTGCCGGGGGCAATGGCCTGGTAGTCGCCGCTCACCTGCTGGAAGACCCTGGCCGCGTCCTCCGACTGGTCGTTGATCCAGTCGGCGATCGCGGTCACCGGGTCGAACCAGCCCAGGAAGTCCGGCGAGACCTTCGCCTCGAAGAAGCCGACCCCGAGGGTCAGCTTGGCGTTGCGCGCCTCCAGGACGTCGTTGACGCAGGTCGCCGGGATCGGAAAATCCCGCTGGGCCGCGGTGAGCTTGTCGGCGGCGGTCTTGAGCGACTGGACGATGCCGGTGCCCTTCTCCGCGTCCGCCACGATCTGCCCGGTGTCCTTGGAGATCTGCTCGACATGACCCTTGAACGCCTCGTACGCGGGGCCCTTCCAGGTCGTGCCCAGGTCCTTGATGTTGGTGTCGAGGCTCTGCTTGACGTTGTTCAGATTCTTGATCAGCTGTTCCCAGCCGAGGGCGGCGCTCTCCACGTCGCCCGGCCGGCCGTCGATGACGACCTTCTGGCACATCTCTTCCCAGCTCAGGCCCATCTGCCGTCCTCCCCCGTCCTAGCGACCGTCGCCGTTGCCGGCCACGTCACCGAAGACACGCTGCATGTCGGCGGCGGACATCCTGTTCTGTTCCTCCGCCGTGTCGTAGTTCTGCTTGACCTGGCGCAGCGCCTCCGCCGCGTCGTACAGGCTCTGCGAGAGCTTCCGGACACCGGACTCGGTGCCCTGGTAGAGCCCCTGGTGCTTGGCGGCCAACCGGGCCGCCCAGTCGAACCCGCCGAGCGGGCTCGGCTGCCCGCCGGCTCCGCCGGCCACGCCGCTGGCCGCGCCACCCATCAGGTCCTGGATGTCGACCATGTCGTAGGAGAGCTTGTTCAGGTACGCGGCATGGGTCTCCAGCCAGGTGATGGCCGAGTCCAGGCTTGTCGCGTCCCACTCGGTCTTGACGCCGGCCTCGCCTGGCGCGGTGACCAGACCCTTCGGCGTCTCGGCGTGGTTGACGTTGTCGATGTCCAGGCCGGTGATGGCCAGACCCGACGTCGGCAACCCGCCAACCGGCACCGGGATGTAGAGGTCGTCGTTCTCGTACCGTGCCGGCTGGCTGGTCCTGTCGTCCGTCATCGGTCCCCTCCCCGAAACCCTGACTGGTGGTCTGCGCTCACTGTTGTTGCTGGTGCGGGCCGGATGGTGGTGGCGCCTGGGCCGAGCCCGGCCCGCCCGACGCGCCCGGCGGCTGCGCCGGAGCGGTTGGCGCCGACGGATAGCCCTGCGCGGGCTGGCCCGGCGGCGGGCCGTATCCCGCAGGGTGCTGCGGCGGCGGGCCGTATCCCGCAGGGTGCTGCGGCGGCGGGCCGTATCCCGCAGGGTGCTGCGGCGGCGGGCCGTACCCGGCCGGTGTCGGCTGGGTAGCGGGCCAGCCGGGTGGCGGCGTGCCGGGTACGCCGGGGTACGGGCCGCCGGCCGGCGGTGGGCGCCGCTTGCGGCGTCGCAGCACCACCAGCAGGACGATCAGCGCGACAATCGGCACGCCCAGACAGAGCCCCACCTGGACGATCGCGCCGGCCTTGTTCGTCACTCCGAACTCAACGGCGGGACCGTCGTCGTCGCCGGGTCGCGCGGCGGCACCGCCGGGACGGGTCGGGCCGGCCGCCCCACCCTCCAGCAGCGGGTTCGCCGTCACCGGGGGCACAGACCGGGTCAGCGCTGCCATCAGGTCGACAGTGCCGAAGCCGAACTGCGGGTCACGGCCGGACGGCCCGGCGTCGCGAGCGGTCTTGATCAGCCGGTTGATGACGTTGGCCGCGTCGAGGTTCGGGTACTCGGAACGGATCAGCGCCACCACCCCGGAGATGATGGCGGCAGCGGAACTCGTGCCGCTGCCCACCGAGTAGCCGTTCGGCGAGACCCCCTTGGGTGCCGGCCCGATGATGCTGTCCATCGGGCCGGCGATCACCGTCTCGGGCCCCTGCACCGAGCCGGCGAAGAAGCGGCCCCGCTTGTCGAAACCGGAAACGGCGATGACGCCGGGGATGTTGGCGGGCGCGGTTACCTCACGGTCGCCCTGCTCGACGTTGCCCGCGGAGGCCACCACCACGACGTTCTTGCTCAAGGCGTAGTTGATGGCATCCACCAGATCTGGGGGGGCCGTCCTGTTGCCAGCACCGACGGAGAGGTTGATGACGTCCGCGCCGTTGTCCGCGGCCCACCGAACACCCAGGAGCACGTCCTGGTTGTTGAACGTGTCGCCCATCGAGACCGGGAGGATCTTCGCGCCCGGGGCGATGCCCAGCTCGTGCATCGCGCCACCGCCGCGCCCGGCGATGATGCCGGCCATCGAGGTGCCGTGCCCCTTCACCTTGTCGTCGTCACGCTGCCCGTCCCGGGCGGCCGAGGCGCTGGTGCCGTGCCCCGCCAGCACCTGCCCGCGCAGGTCGGGATGGCTGGCCTCCACACCGCTGTCGATGACGGCGACCACGACACCCGTACCCTTGGTGATCTTGTGGGCGGCGGGGACCTTGAGGTAGTCCAGGTACCACTGGAGGCCACGGACGGTGTCAGCGGCCTGAGCCGGCGGCGGCGCGACAGTCACCGCGGGGGTCAGCGCGGCGCACAACGCCAGCGCGGCCGCGGCCACGGCCCGTGTCGATCGGAAAGGCTTCCCCGTACGCATCGCTCTCCCAGTACCTGTGCCGACGCCAACACAATGCGGCTCCGGCCCGGTCGAGCCGGACCGGAGCCGCATCGGTGATTGTCTCAGCCCCACACCTTGGAGTTGCTCATCTCGGTGGAGACGTAGTTCTCGCGGGCGATGCCGACGGCACCACCGATCTCGTTCAGGATCCGGTTGATGTCCCGAACTGACGAGTCCCACTTCGCCTGGTGCTGCTCGTAGGCGGTGCGGTCCTCACCCTCCCACTCGAGCTTGGACAGCATCGACCGCAGCGTGTCCAGCTTCTCGTCGATGGTCTTCGAGATCGCCTGCATCTGCTGGTTGCTGCTCTCGAGGACCGCGTAGTCAACCTTGATCGTCACGACTTCCTCCTCTGCTGGCTGCGGATCACGGGTTGAGAGCAGAGTGGAACTTGTCCAGCATCTGCTGCTGCTCTTCGTCGTTGACCTGGTGCGTCGTACCCGACTTGTCGAGCAGGTCCGCGATGCTGTCCATCGCGGTCAGCAGGTTGCCGGTGTCTTCGCTCCAGCGCTGCATGAGCGACTGGAAGCCCGTGGACGCCTGACCCTTCCACGCCATGGCCAGGTCGTCGACTACGTTCCACAGCTTCTTCAGCTCGCCGTCGACCTCGCTACGCGTGGACCGCACGTCACTCGCGGCGGTATGGAGAGTCGCAGCTTCGACCTCGAACGCCATGCTTCACACCCTTCCGTCATGTTGTGTGGCGGCGGCTTTGCCGCGCCCCTCCCCCGCGGCAAGGCAGCAACACCCCACCGACGGACACTCCACCTGAGACCGTAGCGGAATCTGTCCAGCCATCGCAGCCCTGACCGGCCACGATCGATGGATGGCGGTGAATCGCGTCGTTTGTGCCACCCGTTCGGACGGGATTCCGACCCGAACGGGGTCCGGGATCGCCGCGTCGTCACCGTCGACACCGGACGGTCGCACCCCACGAGCCGGCCCGGAACGCTCGGTCAGGCCGGCTCGCACCAGGCGGTCTGGATCAACTGCTGACCGTCGCGCCGACGGACGAGCGTGCCCCGACCGGGTGGCTGCGGGCTCGGACGCAGCGTGCCGAAGACCGCGCCCTCCTCCCGGTTGCCGGACATCAGCAGGCCGGGTGAGTCCAGTTCGCGTAACCGTTGCAGCACCGGCTCGTAGAGCGCCCGGGACACCCCGCCGACCCGGCGCGTGACGATCAGGTGCAGACCGATGTCCCGGGCCTGCGGCAGCAGCTCGTGCAGGGCACTCAGCGGGTTGCTGCCACCGGACGCCACCAGGTCGTAGTCGTCCACCAGGATGTACAGGTCCGGACCCTTCCACCAGCTGCGGTCGCGCAGTTGGGCGGTGGTCACGTCCGGGCCGGGCAACCGATTGGACAGCGCGCTGCGGATCGAGCCGAGCCCCTGCGCGAACGCCTGGTTGGAGGGCGCGTAGTCGAGCAGGTGATCGCCCTCCACCGCGCCCAGCAGCCCCCGCCGGTAATCGGCGATCACCAGCCGCGCCTGGGCCGGCGTGTACCGCTCGGTGATGCCCCGGGCGATCAGCCGCAGCAGGTTGGTCTTGCCGCACTCGGCGTCACCGAACACCGTCAGGTGCGGCTCGTTGGCCAGGTCCAGGTAGACCGGCGCGAGCGCCGACTCGTTGACGCCGATCGGCAGACCGGGCGCCGACCGGTCGATGATGCGGGCCAGCTCGGACACCGGCAGCCGGCGCGGCAGCAGCCGCACCTTCGGCGCCGGACGCCCCGGCCAGTTCGCCGCCACGTGCCCGGCCAGCGCTGTCGACGCCTCGCTCAGATCCTCGATGTCGCGCCGACCGTCGATCCGCGAGATGGCGGTCAGGAAGTGCAGCTTGTCCCGGGTCAGGCCGCGACCGGGTGACTTCTCCGGCACGTTCATCGCCGATCGCCTGTCGATCTCGGACTCCGCCGCGTCGCCCAGGCGCAGCTCCAGCTTGGTGCCGAGCAGATCGCGCATGTTGATCCGGATTTCCGCCCAGCGCACCGCCGTGAGCACCACGTGCACCCCGAAGCCGAGACCCCGGTTGGCGAGCGTCGTGATCGTCTGCTCCAGCTCCTCGTAGTCCTGGCGCAGCGTGTTCCAGCCGTCGACCACCAGGAACACGTCGCCGAACGGGTCGTCGGCGAACTCACCGGCGGCCCGGCGACGGCGGTAGCTCGCCACCGAATCGATGCCGTACTGGGCGAAACGCGTCTCCCGCTCGTCCAGCACCGCGACGACCTCGGCCACCGTGCGACGTACCGCCTCGATGTCGCGCCGGCCGGCCACGCCGGCCATGTGCGGCAGACGCTCCAGGCTGCGCAGCGCGCCACCGCCGAAGTCCAGACAGAAGAACTGCACCTCGCGCGGCGTGTGGGTGAGCGCCAGCGAGGCCAGCAGCGACCGCAGCATGGTGCTCTTGCCACTGAGCGAGCTGCCGACGATGACCACGTTGCCGCCCGCGCCGGCCAGCTCGACCATCATCGGGTCACGGCGCTGCTCGTACGGGCGGTCCACCACCCCGACCGGCACCGTGAGGCGACCGCGGCCCGGCCAGGACGCCGTGCAGAGCCCGTAGGTCGGGTCGACGGCCAGCGGGCCGAGCAGCTCGCCCAGGCCCGGCGGGTCCGCCAGCGGCGGCAGCCACACCTGGTGCGCGGGGCGGCCCCGACCCTTGAGCTGGTCGATCAGGACGTCCAGCATCGCGACGGCCTTGCCGTCGGCCGGCTGCTCCGGCTCCGGCACGGCGTCCACCGACACCTGCGGGGCCTGCGCCGGGATGAAGTCGACGCCGTACGGCACGATCCGGCGCTGCACCAGGGCCTGCGACGCGGTGACCTGCTGGCCGGGCGCCCGGTACGGCCCCGAGACGTACGCGGCCCGGAAGCGCAGCATCGTGCTGGTGTCCGTCTTCAGGTAGCCGTGCCCGGGAGCGTTCGGCAGCTCGTACGCGTCCGGCACGCCGAGCACGATCCGGCTCTCCACCGCCGAGAAGGTCCGCAGACCGATCCGGTACGACAGGTGGGTGTCCAGGCCGCGCAGCTTGCCCTCCTCGAGGCGCTGCGAGGCCAGCAGCAGGTGCACACCGAGGGATCGGCCCAGCCGGCCGATCATCACGAAGAGGTCGATGAAGTCCGGCTTCGCGGCCAGCAACTCGCTGAACTCGTCACAGATGATCAGCAGGCTCGGCATCGGCGCCAACGGCTCACCGGCCGCCCGGGCCTTCTCGTACTCGAAACGGGACACGTAGTTGCCCGCCGCGCGCAGCAGCTCCTGCCGGCGCACCATCTCACCGGCCAGCGCGTCACGCATACGGTCGACCAACGGCAGCTCGTCAGCCAGGTTCGTGATCACCGCGCTGGTGTGCGGCAGCGCGTCCAGCGAGGCGAACGTCGCGCCGCCCTTGAAGTCCACCAGGACGAAGTTCAGCTCCTCCGACGAGTGGGTCACCGCCAGCGCGGCCACCACCGTACGGAGCAGTTCGCTCTTGCCGGAGCCGGTCGCGCCGATGACCAGGCCGTGCGGGCCCATGCCCTCGTGCGCCGACTCCTTGAAGTCCAGTTCGACGACGTTGCCGTCCGGGCCGACGCCGAGCGGGATGCGCAGCCGGTCCCGGTGACCGCGCGGCCGCCAGGTCTGGTGCACGTCCACTGCGGCGGCGTCGCCGACGCCGAGCAGGTCGGGCAGCTCCGTGCTGCGGGCCAGCGGCTCCTCGTTGCTGGCCTGCTGCTGCGACAGGCGGTACGGCGCGATCTGCCGGGCCAGGCCCTCGGCGGCCTCGGCGGTGAGCCGGTCGGGTCGCCCGAGCCGCGACGACGAGCTGCCCCGGATCAGGTCGAGGGTGCTGCCGTCGCCCACGTCCAGGCAGAGCAGCCACCGACCGGCGTCGCGCGGCACCGTCCCGGAGAGGTCGATCAGGGTGACGCCGAGCAGGCCCTGGCCCACCAGCTGACAGGTCGGGGAGATCTCGCCACCGTCGACCACCACGACCAGGTGTGGCGCGGTGGTCAGCGCCTTGGCCTCGGGCGCGAACCGGGGTCGCCCGGCCAGTTCGGCGGCGAGGGACTCTTCGGCCTCGGCCAGGCTGGCGAAGACCAGCCGGCGCGCGCCTGCGGCATCCGTCCGACCGGCGTGGTGGGCGTGGGGTAGCCACTTCACCCAGTTCCAGGCCGACTGCCGGTCGGGCGCGGCGACAACGGCGACGACCAGGTCGTCCGGGGCGTGGAAGGTCGCCAGCTGGCCCAGGGCCGCCCGGGTCAGGTCGAGCACCGGCTCCCGGTCGCCGCGCAGCACCACCCGGCTGAAGGCGCGCACCGACAGCGCGGTCGGCAGGTCGGGCACGGTGGTGTGTGCACGCACGAACCGACGCAGCGCGATGGCGCTCATCGGCTCCAGGTCCTCCACCGGCTTGGTCTCCGGGGGAACGATCTCCACGGCCAGCCGCTGCGGGCCGAGCGCGATCCGGGTCTCACCGAAGTCGGGTTCGGTGATCCGCCGCTCCCACAGCCGCCGGGACGCGGCTATCGACCACAGCGCGTCGGGCTCGGGGTGCCGCCAGTTCATCGCGTCCCGCTGCTGGGCCGCCGCCCGCCGGGTGCGCTTGCGCATCTGCGCCAGGTAGCGCATGTAGTCGCGGCGGTCGGCGTTCAGCTCGGCCTTGTCGTTGCCGCCGTTGCTGAGCGAACCGATGGCCATGCCGAGCATCGACACCCCGAACAGCCCACCGGCGACGTACGTCATCATGCCGCCGCCCCGGCCGGCGTAGAGGAACGCCATCGCGCCGACACCGCAGACCATCGGCAGGATCATGAGCAGTTGCCCCATCCCGCGGGGCGTCGGCTCGGGTAGCTCGGGCGGGGACTCCAGCACCACCTCGCCGCGCGGCAAGGCCGGCCCCGGCTGGCGCGGGAGTCGGCGGAACACCACCGTGCTCACGGCTGTCTCCTCCCCAGAAGCGGCCCTGCTGTCGTGCCGACGCGACTCGAAGCCCGCGGGTGGGCACTGTACGTGCCCGCCATCGTAGGTAATCTCCCGTGGGCGCGGTGCACCCGCACCGTGGCACTACGGGCCCGATGATCGTAGATGGACACCCAGGAGGCCACTGTGGCGACGAAGACGGCGACCGGTGGCCTGAGCCGGATCACCATTGTGGCTCCTCGTACCCGGATGGATCTGGCCCTGCCCTCGGACGTACCGATGGCGGACCTTCTGCCCACCCTGCTGCGTTACGCCGGGGAGGACCTGGCCGACGACGGGGTGCGGCACGGCGGCTGGGCGCTGTCCCGGCTGGGTGGCGCACCTCTGGACGGCGGTCGTACGGCCGCGCAGCTCGGTGTCCGCGACGGCGAGGTGTTGTACTTCAATCCCCGGTCCGCGACCGCTCCGGAGATCGTCTTCGACGACGTGGTGGACGCGGTCGCGACCGCGACCACCCAGCGACCGGGTTCCTGGCAGGTCGCCGCGACCCGCTCGTTCGCGGTGCTGTTCGCCGCGGCGGCCTTCGGCGCCGGCGCCGTGGCCGCACTATTCACCGGCCCTCCCCACCTGCCCGGCGCTCTGTCGGCCGCGCTGGTCGCGGTGGCACTGCTGGTCGGCGCGGCGGTGCTCTCCCGGGCGGCGGGTGACACCCGGACGGGCTCGGTGCTGGCGATGGTCGGGCTGGTGTACGCGGGCACCGGCGGTCTGCTGCTGCTCGCCGGTGACCGAAAGCTGACCGAGCTGGCCAGTCCGCACGTTCTTCTCGCGGCCACCGCCGTGGTCGTCGCCGGGGCCGTGGCCGTGCTGGCCGTCGGTGACCGGTACCCGCTCTTCTTCGCCGCGATCGGGGTGGGCGCGGGGATGGGTCTGGGCGCGCTGCTCTGCCTGGTCCTCGGCATCGACGCCGCGGCCGGGGCCGCGGTGGTGGCGGCTGTCGCGTTCGGCGTGGTGCCGGCGCTGCCGATGGTGGCCTACCGGCTGGCCCGACTGCCGGTGCCGTCGATCCCGACCGGCCCGGACGACCTGAAGACCGACAGCGAGTCGGTGGACGGGCGGCAGGTGCTCGAGCGGAGCGACCGGGCCGACCAGTTCCTCACGGGTCTGCTGTGGACGGTCTCGGTGCTGGTGCTCGGCGCGCAGCTGGTGCTGGCCCTGGACGGCAGTCTGGCGGCCGTACTGCTGTGCCTGGTGCTGGCCCTGCTGTCGATGCTGCGGGCGCGGCCGCTCCTGGGTCGGGCCCAGCGCGTTCCGGTGCTGCTCACCGGCACCGTCGGTCTGGGCCTGGCCGCCGCCGCCACCTTCGCGGGTGGATCGCTTCCGGTCCGGCTCGGTCTGATCCTCGGCGGCCTGCTGCTGGCGGCCATGGTCAGCCTGATCTACGGCCTGACCGTCGCCGGCAAGCGCATCTCGCCGGTGTGGGGCCGGCTGCTCGACATCGTCGAGATCATGCTGATCATCGCGCTGGTGCCGCTCGCCTTCTGGGTCTGCGGCCTGTACGGCTGGATCGTCAACCTGCGGCCCTGACCGTCGGGGCCACCGCGACGTCAGCGGGGTTGCCGGCCTCCAACGCCGCCCAGCGTCGACGCGACAGGCGCGCTGGCGTAGACGCCCGGGGCGTGCTGCCCGTCCATCGGCCGGGCCGGCGTGCCGGCGCGGTGTGCGACATCCCGGACGACCTTGACCAGCGCCTCGACGTGGTTGTCCATGGCCGCGACCCGGAGCAGAGGCGCCGCCACGCGCCCGTCGGGCGACACCGCCGCGGCCACCGTGTGCGAGGGGGCCGACGTGGCGGTGATGGCGTCCACCAAGGGACCGAGCGGCGCGTCCGGCCGACCCCGCAGGGTCAGGCAGCGGTGCGTCCAGCCGCCGCCGCGCAGCCCACGCCAGTTCTCCGTCGGCGGCTCCGGCACCAGGTCCAACCCGGCTGCCGACACCACCGCGGCGCGCAGCTCGTCGCGACCCAGCGGGCGGTGGGCCAAACCGGCCGCCGTCAGCGCCTTGCCCAACCGGCCGATCCCGGCGGCCAACGTCCGATGGACACCGGGCAGCCCACCGCCCCGGCTCACCGTCTCGACCCGTGCGTCCGCGACCGTGAGCCGCAGCGCCACCCAGACGGTCCGGTGCGCTGCCGGCGGCGCACCGGGGGCCGGGTACCAGACCAGGGTGTGCGCGACCACCTGGGTCCTGGACACCGGGGCTGTGAAGTCGGCGAGCACCCGCAACGCGTGATCGACTGTCGACGCCTCCACCGAGCCGACCGCGGCGCCGGTGACCGGTTGCAGCGCGACCGCGGCGAACCAGCCCTGGTCGTCCTGCCCGATGCCGAGCCGGGTGCCCCGGTCGGTCAACTCGATGACGTCCAGCTCGGGCGCGAGCGCGGCCAGCCGGGGATCCACGGCGGTGCCGCCGGCCAGCGCGGCCGCCGCCCGTTCGTTACGGAGGCGCAGCCGGCGACGCAGCAGCACGTCGTCGAACCACCAGCGACCGCCACGGCGGGCGAACGTGGCAACCACGACGGCCAGCGCCAGGACGGCCACCGTGGCCAGCAGCCAGCTCGGACCGGCCGTCGCGGCCCAGACGGCGACGGCACACACCTCGAGGACGACGAGCTGGCCGACCAGCACAGGACCGATGCGACCCCGGCCCGGCCGGTCGGCCGCCGGGGTGGCCCGTGCCGGGATGTCGGACGGCCCCGTGACCGCTCGGGCGGGTGGCGCCTGAACCTGCGTCATCGCTGACTGTCCCTCCTGGACGGCATGGCCCTGTGCCGGGTCTACCCGGCACCGATCCGGCGGCGGCCCCGAGGACCCGCCGTCGGACCCTTATCGTAGGGAAGCCCGCGACGGCACCCCGAGGACATCGTCGCGGATCCACCCCGCCGGAGGTAAGTCATGCGGACCCGCCGCGATCAGGTGCAGGCGTACCGCTTCGTCACCCGTCGGATCGTCTCCGCGCTCATGTCGGGCGATCCGGAGACGACCAACCTGCCGATGCGTCGGCTCGGCATGGCGGTCTTCGGCAGTGTGATCGCCGCGGCGGTGGTGCTCGGCGGCGTGGGTGCGTACGGCCAGTTGACCGGGAACACCGCGCCGCTGGAGGAGAACACGCTCGTCATCGAGCGCGAGACCGGCGCGACGTACGTGTTCGCCGAGGGGCAGCTGCACCCCACGCTCAACTACACCTCGGCACGGCTGATCCTGAACGTGCCCGACCCCGCGGTACGCACCATGTCGCAGGCCGCGCTGCGCGACAGGCCACGTGGCCAGACCGTCGGTATCGTCGGCGCGCCCGACGCGCTGCCCGACCGCAAGTCGTTGACCGGTCTGCCGTGGTCTGTCTGCGACGTGCCCGACCCGACCGACCCGCGTCACTCCACCACCCGCGTCGTGATCGACCGCGCGCTGCCCGGCGGCGCGCCGCTCGGCGACCGGGCGGTACTGGTCACCGTGGACGGTCAGCGACACCTGCTCACCGGCAACTCCCGGCTCGAGGTGCGCGGCGGTGACCAGGCGGTCGCCGCGCTGCGGATGACAGGCACGGCGCCGCTGCCGGTCGGCCAGCAACTGCTCAACGCCGTACCGGCCGGGCCGCCGCTGCGCAAGCCGTCACTGCCCGGGATGGGCGACCGGAGCGGCCTGAGCGTCGCCGACCGACCCGCGACCATCGGTCAGGTCTTTCAGGCGGCGGGGCAGCACTACGTACTCGCACGGGAAGGGCTCGTCTCGATCAGTGAGATCACGGCCCTGCTGCTCATCAGCGGCGGTGGTCAGATCACCGACATCACGCCGGACCAGGCCGGTCGACTGTTGACCGAGCAGCGGGTGGACGCGGACGGAATGCCCCGGACGCTGCCCACCCTGTACCAGGCTCGGGCCGGGCAGACGCTGCTCTGCGCGACGTACCGGGCCGGCACCGGCGGTGGTCCCCCGACCACCACCCTGGAGGTCTTCGACCGTGCTCCGGCGGAGCTGACGGCGAACGAGCCCGGCTCGGTGCCGGTGCGCCAGACCAACCGGGACGCGCTCCGCACGGCCGAGTCGGTGCTGCTGCCCGGCGGCAAGGGCGTACTGGCCCAGGCCGCGCCCGGCGCCGGCACCAGCGGTTCCGGCGCCGCCGGTGCGACTGTCTACCTGATCAGCCCGCAGGGCGTCCGGTACCCGCTCGGTTCCGCCGAGACACTGGGGGCGCTCGGCTACGAAGGGGTCACCCCGCTGGCGGTGCCCGGCTCGCTGCTCGCGTTGATCCCGACCGGGCCGACCCTGGACCTGGCGGACGCGCTGGTGCAGTTCGCGCCCGGTGACGCGCCGGCGACCGCGTCCGTGCCACAGCCGACGTCATCCACTCCGGCTGCCGGCGCCCCGGGCACTGGCGCCCCGACGAACGGCGGCACGGGCGGCGGGCTGCCCGCGGCATCGATCGGCGCCGACGACTGAGCCGTTCGGACGGGTCGCCCCGGGTCGCGGCGGTGGACTAACCTGGTTTCGCTGACGGTTGTCAACCAGAACGACGGGGATGTTGCCATGACCGGCCGTACGGAAGTCGACCCGCTGTCCCTTGAGGACTTCCACCAGCACCTGGCATCGCGGCTGAGTCAGGCCGAGTCGGTGCTGCGCAAGCTCAACACCGAGATGCAGTGCAGTCCACCCGCGTTGGGCACGTTCACCGACGCGACCCAGAATTCGCGCCGCTACAGCGAGGTTCACCAGTCGTACGTGGACCAGGCCGAGCGACTCCGGCAGGCCGTGCAGGCTGCGCAGCAGGCGACCAGCACCATCCTGGCCAACTACCGCACCGCCGAGGCGCGTAACGCGGCCAACGCCACCGACATCACGGCCGCGCTGACCGGTGTCGACCGGGCGCTGCAGCCGAAGGGGGACGCGCGTGTCTGAGTACACCCAGCGTTACGAGGGCAAGAGCCACCGCGAGCTGTACGACGCGGTGATGGCCGGCAATCCGGAGCAGATCGACGGGATCGCCGCCCAGTGGGCCGCCCTCAAGGGCATCCTGGACGGCCTCAGCCGGGAGTTGAGCGGCGACCTCGACAAGCTCGGCAACACCTGGACCGGCTCGGCAGGTCAGGAGTTCCAGCGGCGGCTGTCCCTGATCGTCGACCACTCCGACGCGCTGGGCGAGGGCATGGCCGGCGTCAAGCAGGGCCTCACCATGATGGCCGGCCAGCTGCGCACCGCGCACAAGCAGGCCGAGAGCCCGGAAGAGACCGACGACAACGACCAGGCCGTCTCGGGCGCGCTCAAGGGCGCCGCCTTCGGCGTTCCGGGCATCGTGGTCGGAGGCTTCCTGGGCCACCAGCAGGACAAGGAAGAGCAGGAGAAGGCGCACCAGCGGATGGTGAACGTGGTGGCCGAGCTGGCCGCCGGCTACGACCTGTCCGCCTACGACCAGGTGGTCGACCCGCCCCACCCCCACCCGGACACTCCGCAGACGACCAACGACGATCGGCCGACGCCGCGCAGCGGCCCGGCCACCACGACGCCGTCGGCCGCTCCGACCGCCACCGGCCTGACCGCGCACACCGGCGGCGCGACCATCGCGACGCCCGACGGCGTGGCACCACCGCCGGCCGGCGAGGGTGGTTCCATCCCCGGCCAGAACGCCGGCAGCTCGGTCGTCGTCATCGGGCCCGAGGGCGCCGCCAGCGGCGCCGAGGGCAGCACCACCTCCCTCGCCAGCGCGGACCCGGTGCTCGGCGGGGCGGCCGGCCTGGCCGGGCTGTCCGGGTCGACCGCCGTGGCCGCCAGCGCCGCAGGCGGGTCGAGCCCGCTCTTCGGGGCACCGGCCGGTGGGGTGCTGCGCACCTCCGCGCTCGCCGGGTCGACCAGCACGCCCACCACGGCGGCCCGGCCGACCGGTGGCGCTGCCGCCGCCGAGAACCGTTCCGCCAGTGGCGTCGGGCGCAGCGTCGACGGTCGTCGCGGTGAGCCCGGTCGGGCGGCCGGCGGCCGCCAGGGCCTGGCCGGCAACGGCCGGGGCGCCAACCGACCCGGGGTGCTCGGCGGGCACGGTCGCCCCGAGGACGACGAGTCCGACGAGCGGCTGACCTGGCTGACCGAGGACGAGATGGTGTGGCGGGACGCCGGGGACGAAGCGCCGCCGGTGCTCGGCACCGCCGGCTGACCGGTCGATGGCGCTCGGCACCGCCGGCTGACCCGTCGGCGGCCGGCGCCGCACGAGATCCTCGAATGACCCCTGCCGCCTGCTGCGGCAGGGGTCATCGTGGTTCGGCTCCCGGGCACCCGGCGCGACCACGGGTCTACACCGTCCACAGTGTCGACGGTGGTGGCGGTCACCCCGATCGCGCCGGCCGGGGTGCTGCGCCACACCGGCTCGGGCGATAGGTTGGTCAGGTGTCGTCCGCAGCCCTGGTCCGCCCAGCCCGGTGGGCCGTGCTGCGGTCACTGCGGGAGCTGACCCGGCTGGCGGTCACCGCGCTGGTGCTCGCGGTCGGTCTCGGCGGCGCCCTCGCCGCCACGCCGCCGTCCGCCCAGGCTCAACTACGGCCCAGCGCCGTCAGCAGCCGCGTGGACGCCGTTCGACCCGAGGCTGTCGCGGCCACCGAGCGTACGAGCCAGCCGGCCGCGCCCCGGCCGAGCAGCGAAGCCGTCGTCGCCACCCCGACCGGCCCGGTCCTCGCGGGCGCGGAGCACGCGCCGGCCGTTGCGCCCGGTCGCGGCGCCCCGCCCCGACGCGGCCCTCCCACCAGCTGACCCCAGGCCGTCCGGCCACCCGACGCTCCCCGTGACCCGGCTTCGGGTCGTGCGTCCGGGTGCCCGGTCGCCGCCGCCGCGTGACCCGCAGCCAGACCCGATCCGGCTCGTGAGATCTCGCCCGGCCGCGATCGACCCGAGCCTCGGGCGGCCATCCGCAGCTCACCCCGACCACTCGGAGCCCGGCGCGTCGACACCAGTCGAGCGACCGGCCCGGTGCCGTCAGGACCCATCCGTCGATACCGTCGTTCGACCGCGAGGTGCTGATCATGCAGACCGTCCTCTCCGCCGTCCTGCCCGACATGCCCCGGGCCGCCGCCATCTGGCTGAGCCTCCTCGGGGTCGTTGTGGTCGCCGTCGCCGCGCTCCTGCTGCGACCCGGCCGGTTCCGCCTCGACCCGGCCGCCCGGATCCGCGACGCGGCCATGCCCAGCCAGCTCGAACAGGCCCATAAGGAGCGGGAGCAGAGCCGCTACGCGCAGGAGATCGCGGTGGCCGCCGAGCGCGCCACCACCACCGCCCAGCGCCGACGGGCCGAGTGGGTGGCCGCGCAGGAGACCGTCGAAGCTGCCTGGCAGGCGCTGGAGGCGGCCGAGACCGGCGTACGGCGACTCGGCGCGGCGGCCGCGATGCCGCTGCCGCACACCGCCCGGACCCCTGCCGAGTACGCCGACCGCGAGCGCTACCTGCACCGGGCCGCGCTGGACGCGTACTGGCGGCGGGAACTGTCGGTGGAGCAGCTCAGCGACGTCTTCGCGCACCGCGACGGCTGGGACCCGCGGCTGCACCCCGTCGAGCAGGAACTCGTGTTGCAGCGGGCGATCCGCGACAACCTGGCGGCCCGGCACGTCGTCGCCCAAGAGCGGGAGCAGGCGGCCTGGCGGGCCGCGGAACTGGCCGTGGCGGCGGCTCGCAGCCTGCGCGAGGAGGCCCACGCGGCGACCGGACGGCGGGTGGCGGAGTCGGCGTCGGTGCTGCCGCTCAGCGAGGTCCTCCGGCCGTCGGCCGAGCAGACCCGGGAGAACACGGTGGTCGCTCGCGGTCGGGCCGCGGTGCCGGCGTTCTGACGCCTGCGGCTGGGCTCGTCCCGACCGCAGGCACCGCAGCACGCCGCGCCCGGCGGGCGGTTCGGCCAGCGGCGCGCCGGGCCGGTCCCGCGCTTCTGGGTTAGCGTGACGCCATGTCCCGACAGGCGTGGGTCCTCGTGGTGATCGCCGGCATCCTGGCGATCGCCACACTGGTCGGCGCGGTGGTGCTGGCGGTACGCCTGGTGCGTACGAGGCGGCTGCTGACCGGGCTCGGCGCGAGCGGCAAGGTGGCCTTCTACGGAGCGCTGATCTACACGATCTTTCCGGTGGACATCCTCCCGGATCCGATCTACCTGGACGACATGGGCGTTCTGGCCGGCGCGCTGATCTACCTCACCCGGCTCGTGCACAAGCGCCGGGCGGCCGGCCGTCGCCTGCCCGGGCAGCCGGACGCGCCGCCGGAACCGAACCGCGCCCGCTCCGTACGATGATCGGGGTTGGCGCACAGGACGGGGGACGGACGTGGCGGGCGATCATCGGCTGGACATCCGCGACGACCGGGTCGCCGCCTTCTGCGCGGAACGGCACCTGGCGACGCTTACCACCCTGCGTGCCGACGGCACCCCGCACGTGGTGCCGGTCGGGGTCACCCTCGACGCGGCTGCCGGGTTGGCCCGGGTGATCACCTCCGGCACGTCCCGCAAGGCGCGACAGGTGGCCGCCGCCGGCGACACGGGCACTCCGGTGGCCGTCTGCCACGTGGACGGCCGCCGTTGGTTGACGATCGAGGGCCGAGCGGTGCTCCGGTCGGATCAAGCCTCCGTCGCGGAGGCGGAGCGCCGCTACGCCGAGCGGTACCGGACACCGCGCCCGAATCCGGAGCGCGTGGTCATCGAGATCACCGTGACCGGGCTGCTGGGAAGTCTCTGACCTGACGTCCGTTACGTGGCCGTCCGACCGCTTCGGCGTCGGAGCCCACACCTGCGGAATCCCGCACCGCCGGCAGCCGTTACACCTGGCTACGACGCCCGGAACGGCAGCCGGCGGCGGAATGCCGCCCGGAGCAGGGCCGTTACGTCCCCGGTACGCACGGCCGAGACCGCCACGGAGGCGGCACCCCCGAACGGAGACTCGACCATGAACCCGATCGTGCAGAAGAGTGGCCTGTCCGTCGTCGGCCTGCTGGTCGCGGGCGGTTGCGCCCTCGGCCCCGCCGTCGCCGCGCAGGCGGCCCCCGCGCAGGCCGCCCCGTCCTCGTCGAGCCAGAGCAACCGCAGCGCCGAACGGATCCTCGACGTCGACTACCAGGCCCAGCCGAACTTCTTCTACTGCGGCCCGGCCGCGACCCGGATCGCGCTCTCCGCGCAGGGCAAGGCGCTGTCCCAGGACGAGGTGGCCAAGCGGCTCGCCACCACCGAGGCGGGCACACCGTCGGCCCTGGACACCACACGCGTGCTCAACGAGCTGACCGGCGGTCGCTACCGGACCACCGAGATCCGTGACTCGGTGGCCCGCCCGGACCAGGTCGAGCAGCTGCGCCGGGACGTGCTGGCCGCGATCGACGCCGGCCGTCCGGTGGTGGCCAACATCAAGGGCACGACAGTGGACACCGACGGCAACCCGCACTCGTACGAGGGCGGCCACTACCTGACGCTCGTTGGCTACCGCGACGGTGGGGACACCATCCGCGTCGCCGACCCGGCCGACCCCGCGCTGGGCGAGTACTGGATGAGCCTGCCGAAGGTCGCCAACTGGATTGCCGAGCGCGGCTACTCCTCCTGATCCGACGGTTTCACCGGGCCGGTCTCCCCCGCGCGGGGAGGCCGGCCCTGTCGCTGTCGCGCCGACGGGAGGCGAGGTGCGCTCGCCGACGTGCCCGGGCGGCCCGAGTCGGCCGGACGCGGTGCAGATGGCGTCGGATCGGTGGGTTGATGGCCGCCTCGCCGGCGCCGGCCGCCCTGCGCACGATCCGGTTGGCGTCGTCCGGTTCACAGCCGGCCGCCCGGAGCAGGTCGCTGGCAGCGGTACGCAGGCCGGTGACGAGCGCGTCGCCGAACGATTTGACCCCGAGCGCGGCGGATCGCCCGGCCAGCTCGGCGCACTCCTCGACCACCTTCCGGGTGCACAACGGTGTATCGCCGACCCGGCACTCCCTCCGCATCTCCTCCACCGCCTGTCCCAGCCGGGCGATCGCGTCCGGCAGCTCCGACGGGATCGGCTCGTCGTACTGCAGGGCGGTCGTCGACCAGCGGGCCAGCGCGCGGGTGTCCAGCAGCAGCCGCTCCAGGTGTGACGCGCTGCGGGCGTACTCGTGGAACTGTTGGCGGCGGTGCCAGCGCGCCGGGGCGATGGTGACCACCTCCTCCGCCCCACTCAGCGAGTCGTTCAGGCGTCCCACGTCGCCCTCGGTGCCGCGAAGCCGCTCCAGGACACCCTTCGTCCGTTCGACGTCGCGCTCGCGTACCGCCTGTGCCAGCTCGGCGAGCTGCTCGCGCAGGACCGCGAAGATCGGCGCGGCGGCGCGGTCCAGCACGCGCATCGGGTTGACCGGCACCAGCAGCGCCACGACCAGGAGACCTACCGCGCCGCCGACGACCGCGTCGACGATCCTCGGCAGTTCCAGGCCACGCTCCATCGGTGCCAGCGTGGCGATCAGTACGGCGGTACCGCCGGCCTGGCCGACAAGCGGGCCGCCCTTGCCGGCCACCAGGAGGGCGCTGGCGATGGCCAGGGCGACGACCACGCCTGTCTGCCACGGCCCGGAGCCGATGAGGAAGCGCAACGTGTCGCCGATGACGATGCCCAGGCCGACGCCGAACAGCAGCTCGAAGGTGCGTCGGGCCCGCTGGCCGATGGCGGTGGCGATCGTACCGACGGCGGCGGCGGGAGCGAAGACGTGCGCCCCGGGGCCGAGGAAATGCTGCGCGATCAGGCCGGCGAGCGCCGCGGCCAGCCCGGCCTGGACGGCGATCACCAGGGTGACCTCCAGCTGCCGGACCCGGATCCGGCTGGCCTGCCCGCCGCGGTGCCACACCCGATCCACCGTCCGGCCGCTGCGCTCGGCGGCCTCGCCGAGCGTCGACCGGTTCCGGTCGGCTGGTGGGTGGTCGTCGGCCATGGCGGCGGTTACCCCGGGGCCGACGGGCCAATCGTGCTCCTCCGTCCCGCGCGTCCCACGAACACCGTCAGCACCATCCGTCAGCCCGACCACGGACGACGGTCCTTCCGCCAAATCCATCGGCGACCGTGGGTTTGCCCGAACGCTGCGGGGTACCAGGGGCCACACACCTACCGACCGCAACCGGCAAGGGGCCCAGATGACCAATCCACAGACCACCGGCGACCAGGACGTCGTCGACATCCTCGTCGCCGATCACCGCGAGGTCGAGACCCTCTTCGTCGAACTGGAGACGCGGCAGGGCACTCCCGAGCACCGCCGCCAGCTCGCCGACGTCGTGATCGCCGAGTTGGTCCGTCACGCGGTGGCCGAGGAGGCGTACGTCTATCCGACGGCTCGCAAGGCGCTGCCCGACGGCGACCAACTCGCCGATCACGAGATCGAGGAACACTCCGACGCCGAACGGACCATGAAGGACCTGGAGTCGGTCGAGGCGTCCGACCCCCGCTTCGACGAGCTGCTCGCCCACCTGACCAGCACCATCCGCCACCACGTGCAGGACGAGGAGAGCGACCTCTTCCCCCGGCTGCGCGCCGCCACCGCCCGGGAGGAGCTGGTCGAGCTGGCCGGCAAGGTCACGGCGTTCAAGAAGGTGGCACCGACCCGGCCGCACCCGAGCGCGCCGGACCACCCGCCGGCGAACAAGCTGCTCGCCCCCGGCACCGGGATGATCGACCGGCTGCGTGACGCACTGAGTGGCCGACCGACCTCGGTGGACGAGCTACGCGAGAAGCAGCAGCACTGACCGACGTACCGTCCGACAGAGACAATCCCGGGCCGCCGAATCCTCGGCGGCCCGGGACATGTCCGATCCGTCAGCGGACCTGGTCACCCTCACCGGTACGCGCCTGCGCCTGATCCACGCCCTTGTCGATCTGGTCGTCGTACTTGCCGCCCGTGCGCTTGTCGGCCATGTCGCCGGCCTTCTCCATACCCTGATCGACCTGCTTGTCGTGCTTGTCCGCGACGTCCTTGGCCTTGTCCATGAAGTCACCCACGGCGCTCCTCCTCAGCTCGTTTTCCTTCGCGTTCCCTGGGCCGGTCAGCGCAAACGCCGACGGTCCGGACGTGGATGGCGAAGGCCCGGCCGACCGGCCCACCTCGGCGTACGATCCGCGCGGGCGGCACGCCCAGGGCCGTGGAGGACACATCCGTTCCTCCGACGGTCAGCCCAGCGCTGGCGCGATTCGGGTGTCGGCGCAGCGCCGGCCGGGTACCGACCTCGCCGAGATCGAGGAGGGCCGACATGACGGCAGACGAACCCGGGGCGGACGCCGCGCCGACAAGCGGCACCGCGTCCACAAGCGGCGCGGCGTCCACGACCGGCACCGCGCCGGCGACCGGCACCACTCCCACGCCCGGCACCGCGGCGACCGGCGAGACCGGGGCACGCCAGGCGTGGGCGGCCCTGCCCTGGCTGGTCCGGACCGCGGTGCTGTGGAGCGCCTGCCTGGTGGTGATCATCGCCGGGCTCTACCTGCTGGGTCAGATCGCCGTCCTGCTGGCCCCGCTGGCCATCGCCCTGGCCGCCACCATCTTCCTCACCGCGCTGCTCGATCCGGTGCTGCTCCGGCTACGCCGCCTGCGCCTGCCCGCGGCACTGGCGGCGCTGCTCACCGTCCTGCTGCTGCTCGGCATCCTGGTGGGGGTGGGCGCGCTGGTGTGGAATCTGACGGCCAGCCAGTTCGACCAGCTCAGCCAGGAACTGACCCAGGGGTTGGACCGCAGCCGAGAATTCGTCACGTCCACCCTGCCGGTCAGCGACGCCCAGCTCGACAAGCTGATCGACCAGGCTCGGGAAGGGCTCAGTGGCAGCTCTCCGGACCCGGTGGCGGGTGCCCGAACGGCCAGCGAGGTCGTCGGCTCCGCGCTGCTTGCCCTGGTGCTGCTCTTCTTCCTGCTCAAGGACGGCCGGTCGATGTGGCACTGGACGCTGTCCCGGATGACCGGCCCGAACCGACAGGTGGCCGCCGAGGCCGGCCGGGCCGGCTGGCAGACGTTGGGCGCGTACAGCCGGGGGACCATGCTGATCGCGGCGATCGACGCGATCGGCATCGGCCTGGCGTTGGTGCTGCTGGGGGTGCCGCTGGCCCTGCCCCTGGCGCTGATCACCTTCCTCGGCGGCTTCATACCGATCATCGGGGCCACGGTGGCCGGCGCGGTCGCTGTGCTGGTGGCGCTGGCAGCCAACGGGCCGACGACAGCTCTGCTCACCCTCGCCGCGGTGGTCGCCGTGCAGCAGATCGAGGGCAACCTGCTGGAACCGTTGGTCATGAAGCGTCAGGTACGGCTGCACCCGGCCGTGATCCTGGTGGCGGTCACCGCCGGCACCCTGATCGCGGGCATCGCCGGTGCCTTCGTCAGCGTCCCGATCACCGCCGTCCTCTGGCGGATCATCGACACCGTGCAGCGTCGCCGCTCCAGCGCGGAGGCGGCGGCACACTCCTGAGGCGGCACGCCGCGTCGCTCACGAGCGGCGCGGCGCAGCCGTCGTCCGGGCGAGATGGGTGGTGAACCAGGTGCCGGCATGGTCGGCGACCTGGTCGAGCGCGCCGGGCTCCTCGAAGAGATGGGTGGCTCCCGGCACCACCCAGAGCTCGCCGATCTCCCCCAACTCGGTGCGCGCCCGCTCGTTGATCGTGATCACTTCCTCGTCCAGGCCGCCGACCAGCAGCAACGTCGGGGTACGCACCTGAGCCAGCGCCGCGCCGGCCAGGTCGGGTCGGCCGCCCCGGGACACCACCGCGCCCACCCGGTCGGCGCGGGACGCGGCCGCGACCAGCGCGGCGGCGGCACCCGTGCTGGCACCGAAGAGACCGATAGGCACGTCACCGGCGGGGCGCTCGGCCGCCAACCAGTCGACGATCCCGGCCAGCCGACTGGCCAACAACCCGATGTCGAACCGCAGTTCGGCGGTACGCGCGTCCACCTCGTCCTCGGCCGGGGTGAGCAGATCCACCAGCACTGTCGCGAGGCCGCGGTCGTTCAGTGCCCGGGCCACCGCGACGTTGCGCGGGCTGTGCCGCGAGCTACCGCTGCCGTGCGCGAACAGCACCACGCCGACCGGCTGGGCGGGCAGCAGCAGATCAGCGGGAAGCTGGGCGTCCCGGACCGGGATGGTCATCGTGCTGCGTTGCTCAGCCATGCCGCACCTCCACGTGCTTGCCTTCCGCCCGCTTACCCCGCCCGCCGCGCCACACGCGCCCACGTCACCCGCCGCGTCGGGCGGCCCCGATCGCGCACGTCCAGGCACGGCGTTTGCCGGGTGGTCCGCCGGGTACGCGACGAGGAGACCGCAGACCGTGTAGGCGCAGCCGCGCCCCGACGGATCGCGAGGATCACGATGGCCAAGCAGCAGATTTCCCGGCAGCAGCAGATGACCGAGCGCGCCCAGCGTGAACAGGACGCCGAGCGCAACCAGGACTTCGGGGACCAGGCCGCTTCGGCCCGGCTGCCCGACGACCCCAAGGCGGCAGCGCCCCGGGACGCGATCGGACGCCCGTCGACAGGCGAGCCGATCTGACGTACGCCTGTGACGGCCGGGGCGGGAGCACTCCCGCCCCGGCCGTCACTGGTCGTGCTCGGGCAAGCGGAGCAGCGGCGACCGGCCCGGCGGCTGCTCCGGCGCCGGACCCGAGGGCTCGGCCGGCGGGACCGGCACGGTCACCGGCTCGTCGCAGGTGACCCGCAGGATCTGGTCGTGGTGACGCAGCTCCACCACGTCGTCCGGGCCACCGTGGCGCAGCGAGTACGTCGTCTGGTGGGGTCGGACGTCCACCCGCAGCGCCAGCCCGCGCCACTGCAGCGAGAACTCCAGTCGACTGAGCCGGCTGGAGAGCCGGGGTGCGAAGGACAGCTCGCCGTCGTGATCGCGCAGGCCGCCGAAGCCGCTGACCAGGGCTAGCCACGCGCCGGCCAGCGAGGCCATGTGCACGCCGTCACGGGTGTTCTCGTTGAGGTCGTGCAGGTCCATCAGCGCGGCCTCGCGCAGGTAGATGTGCGCCAGGTCGGGATGGCCCACCTCGGCGGCGAGCACCGACTGGGTGCAGGCCGACAGTGACGAGTCCCGCACCGTCCGTCGCTCGTAGTAGAGGAAGTTGCGTACCTTCTGCTCGGGGGTGAAGGCGTCCCCCCGCCAGTGCATCGCCAGGACCAGGTCGGCCTGCTTGACGACCTGCTTGCGGTACAGCTCGAAGTACGGGTAGTGCAGCAGCAGCGGATACTTCTCGGTGGGCGTGTGCGGGAAGTCCCACTCCTGGAGCCGGGTGAACCCCTCCACCTGCTGGTGCACTTCCAGCTCGTCGTCGTACGGCACGTGCATCGAGTTGGCCGCGTCGCGCCAGCTCGCCGCCTCCTCGTCGGTGACCCCGAGATGGAACGCCTCGTCCCGGTAGCGCATCACCACCTCGGCGGCGGTGAGCAGGTTCCGCTGTGCCATCAGGTTGGTGTAGATGTTGTCGTTCTTCACCGCGGTGTACTCGTCGGGGCCGGTGACCCCGTCGATGTGGAAGCGGCCGTGCCGGTCGTGGTGCCCGATCGAGCGCCACAGCCGGGCGGTCTCCACCAGCAGGTCCAGCCCGATCTCCCGCTCCATGGCGGTGTCCCCGGTGACCAGCACGTACCGGCGTACCGCGTCGGCGATGTCTGCGGCGATGTGGAACGCCGCCGTGCCGGCCGGCCAGTATCCGGAGGACTCCGGCCCCTCGATGGTCCGCCACGGGAAGGCGGCGCCCTTGAGGTTGAGGGTCTCGGCCCGCTCCCGTGCCAGCTCCAGGGTGCTGTGCCGCCACTGCAGGGCGCTGCGCACCGCGCTGGGCTGGGTGTACGTGAGCACGGGCAGGACGAACATCTCGGTGTCCCAGAAGGCGTGCCCGTCGTAGCCGGGGCCCGTCAACCCCTTCGCCGAGATCGGCCGCTGCTCGGCCCGGGCGCCGGCCTGGAGTACGTGGAACAGACCGAACCGCACGGCCTGCTGGATCTCCGGATCGCCCTCGACCAGCACGTCGGCGGCGTCCCAGAACTCGTCGAGGTAGTTGCGCTGCTCCCGGTGCAGCCCGTCCCAGCCGTCGAGGCGGGCACCGGCCAGCGCGGCGCCGACCTGGTCGCGGAGCGCGGGCAGCGAGCGGCGACTGGACCAGCCGTACGTCAGGTACTTGACCACCCGCAGCTTCTCGCCGGGCTTGAGCACGCAGCCGATGGTGGTGCGGACCCAGTCCTCGTACCCCTCGGACTCGATGGTGGTGTGGTCCGGGCCGTGCACCTCGTGTTCCATCGCGGCGGCCACCCGCAGCCCGGAGACCTTGGTGCGGTGGATGAGCTGCCCGCCGTCCGGGGTGGTCAGCTCCTCCTCGGCCTGCAACGGCGACTCCAGCACGGCCGCGACCCGGGGGTCCTTGCTCTGCGCCGGCAGCGACTCGTTGGCCACCAGCTCGGACTGGACGATCAGCCGCAGCGGGCGGTCGACGGCCTCCACCTCGTAGCTGATCGCGGCGACCGAGCGCTGGGTGAACGACACGAGCCGGGTGCTGCGGACCTTGACCTCGCGGCCGGCCGGCGAGCGCCAGTGCAGCTCCCGGTGCAGGGTGCCGGCGCGCATGTCGAGGACCCGCTCGTGGGACAGCAGCTCGCCGTAGCGGACGTCGAGAGGCTCGTCGTCGACGAGCAGCCTGATCAGCTTGCCGTTGGTGACGTTGACGATGGTCTGCCCGGACTCGGGGAAGCCGTAGCCGGCCTCCGCGTACGGCAGCGGACGGAGCTCGTAAAACGAGTTGAGGTACGTGCCGGGTAGGCCGTGCGGTTCGCCCTCGTCGAGGTTTCCGCGCAGCCCGACGTGCCCGTTGGAGAGCGCGAAGACCGACTCCGACTGGGCCAGCACGTCCATGTCCAGGCGGGTCTCCCGGATGTGCCACGGCTCGACGGGATAGGCCCGTTCCCGGATCATGCGCCGCCCCGCTCACCTGTCGACGTCTGGCCGGCCGTGCGCGGCACCCCTGCGGCGGCGTCGCCCGCGTCGAGCAGGTCGGCGAGGTCCTTGACGACGATGTCGGCGCCGTGCGCGAGCAGTTCGTCGGCCTGTCCCACCCGGTCGACACCGATCACGTACCCGAAGCCGCCGGCGCGGCCGGCCGCCACCCCGGAGAGCGCGTCCTCGAAGACGGCGGCCTGGGTGGGGTCCACGCCGAGGATCCTGGCCCCGGCCAGGAAGGTGTCGGGTTGCGGCTTGCCGCGCAGCTTCTGTTCCCGGGCGACGAGTCCGTCGACCCGCGCCTCCAGCAGAGCTTCCAGCCCGGCAGCGGCGACCACCTCGCGCCCGTTGGCGCTCGCGGTGACCACCGCCCGGCGCAGCCCGGCAGCCGTCGCCGCCTCCAGGTAGCGCACCGAGCCCGGGTAGACCTCGACACCGGAGGTGCGCAGCTGTTCCAGCAGGAGGACGTTTTTGCGGTTGCCGACGCCGTTGACGGTGTCGGCGTCGGGCGGGTCGTCCGGGCTGCCCTCGGGAAGCACGATGCCCCGGGAGGCGAGGAACGACCGGACGCCGTCGGCGCGGGGCCGGCCGTCGACGTAGCGGTTGTAGTCGGGGCCGGGGTCGAACGGCTGGAAGGGTTCTCCGGTCGCCGTGGCGCGCTGCCGCAGGAAATCGTCGAACGTCTTCGTCCAGGCGGCGTTGTGCACCCGGGCGGTCTGCGTCAGCACACCGTCCAGATCGAAGAGACAGGCGGTCACATGAGCAGGTAGGCCCAGCACGGTACGAATCTAACCACCCGGCCGGGCCCGCAAACCCGTTTTGGACGCCCGTGGCACGGCTCAGTTCGGTCGCAGCGTCCAGACCACCGTCATCGCCGACGTGGGCGTGCCGTCCTCGGTGGCGATCTCCACCTCGACACCGAACTCGGGCCGCCTACCGGATTCCAGCTCGGCGATCACCTCGGGAGCCGGCCGAACGAGCCGCGCGGTGGCCAGCACCGGTCCCCGGGCCAGCTTGCGGTAGGCGATCTCGGCTCGGACGGCGAGCGGCACGGCCCGGTCGAGCAGCTGCCCGAAGGCGGCCAGCACGACCGTGCCGGAGGCCGTCTCGCCGAGCGTGAACATCGCCCCGGCGTGCGGGCCCCCGACGTGGTTGTGGGTGGCCGGCGTGTCGGGGAGCCGGACGACGGCCCGCACCCCGCCGTCCGCCTCCGGGGCCACCTCGACGAATTCGATGCCGAGCGTACGAGCGAACGGCACCGCTTCCAGGATGCCGGCCGCCACCTGGCGTGAGTCGATGGTCATGGCCCGACGTTACTTCTCGGTAATGAGGGCGGCAACCAGGGTTTTCCCAGTTACGAGGCGGGTCAGAGGTTGGCGATCGTACGCAGGATCTCCGCGTAGAAGTTGCCGTCGATGCTGCGGAAGAGGGAAAAGTCCTTGTCCGGGTCGCCGAAGAACGGCCGCAGCGTCCACGCCAACTGGGTGCCGACGAAGCCGAAGAGCAGGATCCAGATGTAGAGCAGCGTCATGCTGGCCGGCCGCTGGGTCGGCTCACCGCGCCGAACCTGCGGGCTGCCCCACGGGCGCTGCGCCGGCTGGTAGCCGGGCGGGAACGACGCGCCGGCCGGCTGACCGCTCCACTGCGTCGGAACCTGCGCCGGGGCCGGTGCAGTCGTCGCGTCGGGCGCGGCCCCGTTCGCGGTCGAGGCGGCAGCCGCTCCGGCCGGTACGGCGACCGGCTCGGCAGCCGCACCGGCGACCCCCGCCGATTCGGCGGGCACCGCGACCGGCACGGCACCGGCGGGCACCGTGGCAGGTACGGCAATGGCAGGCACGGCGGCGGGGACGTTGCTCGTCGCCGGGGCGAGCAGGCCGTGGTCGTTGAGCACCTGCATCCCGCCGGTCAGGAACCGCAGCCCGACCAGTGCCGACAGCGTCAGGATCGCGACGTTGAGCAGCTTGAAGAAGCCGTAGTCGGGCGCGGTGATCAGGAAGAAGAGGCTGATCGGCGCGAACGCCACCGCGAGCATCGAGGTGACCGTGATCGCGACCATCACCAGCGCCAGCGACTGGCGCACCGACAGCCGGGCACCGAACACCAGGTTGAACAGGTACAGCGTGGGCAGGCAGATGGCCAGCGTGACCAGGAACAGCAGGGGCAGCTTCAGCGCGGACGTGAGCGCCATCAACGGGCTGTGGAACGCCCCGAGCACCGCCCCGTAGCAGGCGAGCGCGACGGCGGAGCTGGCCAGCATCCGCCCCGTCAGGGCGTTGAGGTCGCCCTCGGCCACGATCTGCTGCCAGATGCCCTGCCGGTCGCGCAGGATGCGCTCGATGACGAGCGGACTGGGACGGTCACCCGACACGGGTGCACCCCTCTCGATATGTCACATACGGGATCAGGTGGGCAGACGGTAGGGCACTGGACGGACATCCCGCCACCCCGCTGCGGCGTGGCGTCAGCGCCAACCCACGTCGATCCGGGCGCCGCGCTCGTCGAAGAAGTGCAGCGCGTCCATCCGTACCGACACGGCGAGCGGGTGACCTGCGGTGACCGCCGGGTACGGCGCCAGCCGCACCGCCAGCTCAGCCGGGCGACGGTGGTGCCGGCCCGGATCGGGGAGGACGCTTGTCTGCCCGGAACCGTTCGGGACGTCCTCGGGCTCCACCGGCTTGCCGGTGAGCCGCTGCATCACCGCACCGAAACGGCGCAGGCCTCGCTGGCCCACAGGCGGCGGGTCCAGTGGGGCGCCCATCTCGTCGACCATGATCGCGGTCGCCCCGATGTCGAGGAACGCCAGCGACTCGTGCCCGTGGTGCTCGAGGTAGCGGATACGGCCGCGCAGCACGTCACCCGGGCTGTCCGGGGCGACCGGGGTGAGCGCCTCGGCCCGCATCCCGACCACGATCCGCTCACCGTGGTAGTGCGCGACCGCCCGGCTACGGATGTCGTTCCACGGCAGGTAGAGCGACTGGTCACCGAGGTTGAGCGTGACGTACCTGTCGAGGTGGACGTAGACCGACGCCTCCAGCAGGTTCATCCGAGGGCTGCCCAGGAAGGCGGCGACGTAGAGCGTCGCCGGGCGGCCGTACACCTGGGTGGGTGTGCCCACGTCCTGGAGCACGCCGCGGCGCATGATGGCCACCCGGTCGGCCATGGTCAGCGCCTCGGCCTGGTCGTGGGTGACGTAGACGGTGGTGACGCCTAGCTCCCGGGTCAGCCCGGAGATCTCCGCGCGCAGCTCGGCGCGGAGCCCACTGTCCAGGTTCGACAGGGGCTCGTCCATCAGGAACAGCCCGGGTCGTCGGACGATTGCGCGGCCCATCGCGACCCGCTGCCGCTGGCCGCCGGAGAGCTGCCCCGGCTTGCGGGCGAGCACGTCGCTGATGCCCAGGGCGCTGGCGACGTCGGTGACCCGCTCACCGCGCGGCTCCGGTTCCACGCCGGCCAGCCGCAGCGGAAAGGCGATGTTGTCGCCGACGGTCATGTGCGGATAGAGCGCGAAGTCCTGGAAGACCATGGCGATCTTGCGGTCGCGTGGCGGCAGGTCGTTCGCCAGCTCTCCGTCCAGCAGCACGGCGCCCGTCGTCGGGTCCTCCAAACCGGCGATCATGCGCAGCACTGTGGACTTGCCGCAGCCGGATGGCCCCAGCAACACCATGAACTCGCCGTCGTTCACATCCAGATTTATGCTGTCGACGGCCAACGTGCCGTCCTTGAAAATCTTGCTCACATCTTTGAGCGCGACGGTGCTCACCGTCACCTCCCCCAGGTCGTCGGCCGAACCCCCAGAAGACTGTGACTAGGATCATTGGTTTCGCACATCGGGTAAACGTCTCATGTTCGGCCCATGACACCCCAATTACGCGGTACGAGTGCCGAGGCGATCAGCAGCCCGTCGACGGTTCTGTCTGCTCGCCCAGGAACACCCGACGTACCACCCGCTCGGCCGCCCGCCCGTCGTCCAGGCCGCAGAACCGGCCCCGAAAGTGTTGGCGGGCCTTCTGCGCGGCGTCCGAGCGCACCGCGTCCGTGCGAAACAGGTCGAGCAGGTCGGCGAACGTGGTGGCCACGGCCCCCGGTGGCTCCGCGGTGACGTCGAAGTAGACACCCCGGGCCAGGCGGTACGCCTCCCAGTCCGGCGCGTAGAGCACGATCGGCCGGTCCAGCACGGCGAAGTCGAACATCGCCGACGAGTAGTCGGTGACCAGCACGTCGGCCACCAGGTACAGATCCTCCACCCGCTGGTAGCCGCTGACGTCGCGTACCCGCTGGACATGCAGCGGTCGGCCGGGCCGCCGCTCCCGGTCGTGGAAGTAGTGGCTGCGCATCAGCAGCCGCCCCGAGTCGCCGAGCGCGGCCACGAACCGGTCCGGATCGAAGGGCGGCCGGTAGCCGGGCAGGTGCTCCCGGTGGGTCGGGGCGTACAGCACCACCTGCTCGTCGGGCCCGAGGCCGAACTCAGCCCGCAGCCGGCGTACCTCGTCCGGGTTGGCCGTCACCAGCCGGTCGTTGCGCGGATAGCCCACCTCCAGCGTCGTGTAGGTCGCCGGATAGGCCCGGTCCCACATCTGGGTGGAGAAGCTGTTGGCGCTGACGCTGTAGTCCCAGCGGTCCACCCGGCGCAGCAGACCGGCGAAGTCCATCCGGCCCGCGCCGATCGGGTAGCGCTGCTGGTCCAGACCCATCACCTTCACCGGCGTGCCGTGGTGGGTCTGCACGTGCACCTGCTCCGGGCGCTTGCGCACGAAGTCGGGGTAGTTCACGTTGTTGACCAACCACCGGGCCCGCGCGAGGACCCGGTAGTACGCCGGGGTGCCGGCGACCACGTACTCCACCCCGGCCGGGACGGCGTCCACCCGGTCGCGGCGCACGATCCACACGCCCCGCACCTCCGGGGCCAGCCGGCGGGCCGCCTCGTAGATCGCCGCCGGGTTGCACGAGTACCCGCGGTACCAGTAGGCCGCGTACACCGCGAGCGTCGGGTCCACCGGCCGGCGCAGCTCCGCCCGGTAGTACTCGCGCAGCAGCCCGTCGCGGGTCAGCCGCGCGCCGCGCCGGGCCGCCGGCCCGACCCGACGTCGGGCGGTACGTGCCTGCCTGCGGGCCGTGTCACGGGCCCGGCTGGCGGCCCGCAACGCGCTGAACGTCCGCCACCGGCCGGTCGCCACCAGCCGGTGCTTGACCCCATCGACACCCTCCGGCACGGGATATCCGCCGTCCGGCAGCCACCGCGCGTAGTCGGCGGTGATCTGCGCGAAGAACGCCTGCCGCAGTTCCGGGGCGATCCGCTGACCGTTGCCGAGCACCGTCAGGTAGTGCCAGATCATCCGTTCGAAGACCGCCGGCCGCAGCGCGTCCACAGCCGGTGACCAGGCGTCCATCAGGTGGAAGACGCGATGCCACTGCGGGAACACCTCGAAGTGCCGGTCCCCGCGGGTCTTCGTGATCGCGCCCGTGCGGCGCTGCCGGTAGTTGACGCAGACCCGATCCAGTACGCCGATCCGCTGCGCCGCCATCAGCACCGGGTAGCTGAACGACACGTCCTCGTACCAGCCGTCCGAGAAGCGCAACCCCAGCTCGACCAGGAACTCCCGGCGGACCAGCCGGTTCCAGGCGGTGTGCAGCAGCCGCATCGCCTCCGGCCGGTCCCGCAGCCGGAAGGTGGCCGCACCTGGCGACTCCGGGAACACCTCGGCCATCGCGCTGCGGGTGGCGGTGTCGTTCCAGTGCGTCCGCACGTGGTCCACCAGCAGCACGTCCGGCCGAGTCGCGCGCAGCCGCTCGGCCACCTTCGGCAGGCAGTCCGGCGCCAGCCAGTCGTCCCCGTCGAGAAACCACACGTACTCGCCGACGGCCTGGTCCAGCCCGATGTTGCGGGCTGGACCGAGGCCGACGTTCTCCGACAGTCGGACCGACCGGACCCGCTGGTCGCGGGCCGCGTACTCGTCGATGATCTCGCCGCTGGCGTCCGGCGAGCAGTCGTCGACGGCGATCACCTCGAGGTCGGTCTCGGGCTGGCCGAGGATCGAGTCCAGGCATTCGCGCAGGTATCCCTGCACCCGGAAGGCCGGCACCACGAAACTGAGCAGGGTCATCCGGCCGTCCCTCCGTCAGCGCGGTGCGACACCTCCCGCGCCCACCGGCGCGGCCGACGCCCGCGCGCTACGGGCCGGCCGGACGAACCAGGCCAGGACGGCGCTCGCCACGAAAACCACGAGAAGGTACGCACCGAGTGTAGCCATACCGATACTCACGGTCCCGGCAATCGCCGCGAGGGCCAGGAGCGTGGACCGTCCGTCCCAGCCCAGCGTCGCGGCGTGCAGCGGTGGCGCCGTCTGCCGCTTCTCCAGCCGGGCGGTCAGGTCGTAGTGCTGCACGGTGAGCACGAAGACGTAGCCGAAGATCAGCCACCCCGGCGCGCCGCCGACCACCCCGACCGCGATCGCGAACAGGTACTCGGCGGCCCGCAGCGCCGCCGGGACCAACCAGTCCAGCGGGCCGTTGTGTGCGGCGCCGGCACCGAGGCCACCGGCCAGCAGCACCAGCAACGCCACCGGCACCGCCCAGCGCAGCCCGTCCGACGCGTCACCGACCAGGGCCGCGACCAGCAGCACCGCCGGGCCGAGCGCGGCGAGCACCGCCAGGGCGAGCGGTCCCGTCGGGCGGACCACCGGCAGCCGGCGGGCCAACGGGCCGTCGTCGCGGTGCAGGGTCGCGTCGACCGTGTCCAGCACCGGCACCCGCATCCAGCGGGCCCGCAGCGTACGCAGCGCACCGGTGTACGCGAACGCCAACGCCCCCCAGACCAGCACCGCGATGAGGCTGACCAGCGGGTTGAACAGCGCCACGGTCAGCGCGATCAGCGCCCACCGCTCACCGATCGGGAACACCACGGTCCGCTTCAGCCAGTACGACAGCGACCCCGTGTCCGCCTGCACCCGCGTCGAGGCGGCGTTCAGCCGGTCACCGATCCCGCCGCCGGCACTCCCAGCCGCCCGGGGCCGGCGTGCCGCCTCGTCGTGCAGCACCCCGTACCAGGTGTCGGTCATGTGCCGGACGGTCTGCAACGTCATCGCGGCGATCGCCAACGCCCAGCCGTTGCCCAGCCCGGCGTGACTCACGCCGAAGCCGAGGCCGGCGTAGACCAGGTACTCCTTCGCCCGGTCGGCCATCGTGTCCAGCCAGCCGCCCCAGGCGCTGAAGTGCCGGGTGTAGCGGGCCAACTGGCCGTCGACACAGTCCAGCACGAAGCCGAGGTAGAGCAGCACCGCGCCACCGACCAGCGCCGGCCGTCCGCCGACCCCGAACAGCACCGCGGCGGCCAGCGCGAACAGCACCGAGATCACCGTGACCCCGGTCGGGGTGAGCCGCAGCCGGGCCGCCAGCCGCACGACGTACGGGGACCAGGTGCTGACGAAGTACGTGGAGAAGAAGTCGTCCTTCTCCTTCACCGACAGCCGCAGCTCGGCGCGGTCCTCGTCGACAGCCGTCACCGCCGCCTCGGCGGCGACCAGCCCGGCGCCGTCCTCGACCCGGTGCGCCACGAGCAGACGTACCCGCTGGGCGAAGATCAGGGTGCCGTGCGCCGCGAGACCCGCGACGAGCCGGTCCACGGCGGACCCGGGGCCGTCGTGTCCGGCTCCCTCGGCGGCCGGCAGCGGCGACACGTCGCCGGCCGGGCCGAGCGGAGCGGGAACGGGTCGCGCGCCGACAGCGGCGGCCCGCGCGGCGGCGGCCAGGGTCGGCAGGTCGTGGACGCCGACGCGCAACGCGCCACCGAACACGCCTGTGGCGTCGCCGTCGAGGGCGTCCAGCGGGCCGGCGTCGACGATCTGGCCGCGCTCCTCGCGCACGGCCGTCCGTCCGGGCACCGGCGCGTCGGTCAGCACCAGCGCCACCGTCGGCCCCACCGGGCTGGTGGCGAGGTGCCGCAGTACGGCGGTGTGCGCCACCAGGTCGGTGCCACTGATCAGCAGCGGACCGTCGGCGGCGTCGGCAAGCGCGGCCAACTCGTCGAGGGTGGCGGCGAAGCGCACCTCGGTCGCCCCGGCCCGGCGCAGCTGGGTCGCGAGACGGTCGGCAAGCGGCTCACCGGACGCGGTGGTCAGGCCCGCCGCGGACGTCCCGGCGGCGAGCACGATCGCGAGCGTCACCGCGGAACCGCGGCGTGGTACGCGTCGAGCGCCTCGGCGATGGTGCCGTCGAGCGTCAACCGGCCCGCGTCGAGGTACAACCCTCGTCGGCAGAACCGGGTCAGGTCCTTTTCGTTGTGTGACACCAGCACCAGCGTGCGCCCCTCTCCGAGCAGACGATCAATCGTCGCGTAACACTTCTCGCGGAACTCCGCGTCCCCGACCGCGGTCACCTCGTCCATCAGCAGGATCGGGTGCGGCAGGTGCGAGATGATCGCGAAGCCGAGCCGCACCTTCATTCCCGACGAGAAGTGCCGCACCGAGGTGTCGATGGCCCGTTCCACCTGCTCACCGGCGAATTCGACGATCTCGTCGAAGTGCCGCTTCAGGTAGCTCGCCGACAGCCCGTGCAGCCCACCGACCAGGTGCAGGTTCTCCCGCCCGGTCAGCTCGTTGGAGAAGCCGGCGGACAACTCCAGCAGCGGCGCCACCGCCCCGTGCACCCGGATGTCACCCTCGTCGGGGATGAGCACCCCGGCGATCAGCCGCAACAGGGTGCTCTTGCCGGTGCCGTTGCGGCCGATCACCCCGACGGTATCGCCCGGCTCGACGGCGAACGACACGTCGCGCAACGGCCAGAACTGGCCCGGCAGGGCACCGCGCCCGCCCCGGTGGATGAACAGCTCCCGCAGCCGCAGTTGGCGGCGACGGTTGCGGACGAACCGGATGCCCAGGCCATCCGCCTCGATGATCGGCGCGGCCACGTCAGAGTTCCTTGAGCACGGCGGGCTCCAACCGGCGAAACGACCACCAGCCGGCGGCCAGCACCAGCAGGCTGCCGCCGACAGTGGTGGCGAGCAGCCGGGCGTCCGGGAACTCGTCCGGGTACCAGATCGCGTGGTGCAGCTGGAAGATCCCGACCAGCGGGTTCAGCTCGTACACCACCTTCAGCCAGCCCGGCAGGTTGGATTCCCGGACCAGGCTGAGCGGATAGATGATCGGCGTGGCGTAGAACAGCACCCGGATGATCAGCCGCAGAAACCGCTCCACGTCGCGCATGAGCACGTTCCACGCCGACAGCAGCAGGGCCAGCCCGACCAGCAGCACCGCCTGCACCGTCACCGCGAGCGGCAGGGCGAGCAGCGACCAGCCGGGATGGATCCGGCCATGCGCCGCGTAGATGACCGCGATGGCGATCAGGATCGGCAGGCCGGCCGCGTACTCGGCGAACCGGCCGGTGACCCGCCCGATCGGAAAGACCTGCCGTGGCACGTTCATCGTGGTGATCAACCGGGACTGGCCGGTCAACGCGTTGGTGGCCTCACTCAACGCCGAACTGGCCCACATCCAGGCGAAGATCCCGGTGATCAGGAACAGCGGGTACGACTCGGTCGCATCGCCGAGGTGCCGCCCGGTGTCCCGGGAGTAGAGCACGCCGAAGATGAACCAGTAGATGGCGCCCATGCCGAGGGGCTCGATCAGCGACCAGAAGTAGCCCAGCACCGACTGCTGGTACTTCACCGCCAGATCCCGCCGGACCAGGATGCGCAGCGAGTTGCGGTGCGACCACAGGGCCGCGACGCCAGAGGTCACCGCGAGCCTCCCGCCTCCTGAAACGGACGACAGGCTAGCAGTCGGTGAATGAATGCCCCGAATCGACCGGACTCAGCACTCGATCACGTTGACGGCCAGACCGCCGCGCGCCGTCTCCTTGTACTTGACCTTCATGTCGGCGCCCGTCTCCCGCATCGTCTTGATGACCTTGTCCAGCGACACCTTGTGCACACCGTCGCCGCGCAGGGCCAGCCGGGCCGCCGTGATCGCCTTGATGCTAGCCACCGCGTTCCGCTCGATGCAGGGGATCTGCACCAGGCCACCCACCGGGTCACAGGTCAGGCCGAGGTTGTGCTCCATCCCGATCTCGGCGGCGTTCTCCACCTGCTCCGGGGTGCCACCGAGCGCCTCGGCCAGACCCGCCGCCGCCATCGAGCACGCCGAGCCGACCTCACCCTGGCAGCCGACCTCCGCGCCGGAGATCGACGCGTTCTCCTTGAACAGCACGCCGATCGCGCCGGCCGTCAACAGGAACCGCACCACGCCGTCGTCGTCGGCGTTCTCGACGAAGCGGCTGTAGTAGTGCAGCACCGCCGGGATGATCCCCGCCGCGCCGTTCGTCGGCGCGGTCACCACCCGCCCGCCGGCCGCGTTCTCCTCGTTCACCGCGAGCGCGAACAGCGTCACCCAGTCCATCACGTGCAGCGGGTCCGCCGTCGGGGCCTCCGCCTCCAGGCCGCGCCGCAGCTCCGCCGCGCGCCGCCGGACCTTCAAACCCCCAGGGAGTACGCCGTCCCGCTCGCAGCCGCGCTGCACGCACTCCCGCATCACCCGCCAGATCTCCAGCAGGCCCGCCCGGATCTCCGCCTCGCTGCGCCACGAGCGCTCGTTGGCCAGCATCACCTCGCTGATCGACAGCCCGGTGCGGCTGGTGACCTCCAGCAGCTGCGCCCCGGTCAGGAACGGATACCGCACCCGCGTGCTGTCCGGCTTGATGCGGTCCGCACCCGCCGCCGCCTCGTCCACCACGAAGCCACCGCCGACGGAGTAGTAGCTCCGCGCCCTGACCTGCGCCCCGGCCGCGTCGAAGGCCACGAACGTCATCCCGTTCGGGTGGTACGGCAGCGACCGGCGGCGGTGCAGCGTCAGGTCCCGGTCCGGATCGAAGTCGATCTCGTGCGCGTCCAGCAGGCTGATCCGCCGCTCGGCGCGGATCCGCTCGACGCGAGGACCGACGGTGTCGGTGTCGACCGTCTCCGGCGCCTCGCCGGCCAGCCCCAGCAGCACCGCCCGGTCGCTGCCGTGCCCGTGCCCGGTGGCGCCCAGCGAACCGAACAGCTCGGCCTGCACCCGCGCCGTCTCGGTGAGCAGCCCGTCGGCCTTGAGCCCGGCCACGAACGTACGGGCGGCCCGCATCGGCCCGACCGTGTGCGAGCTGGACGGCCCGATGCCGACGCTGAAGAGGTCGAAAACACTGATCATGGCTGCGCTTCCTCGGCGTCGTCCCGTCGTACGGGAGCCGCCCGGTCGTGGCCGCCGGTCCGGCAGCCCCGCTCGTGGCCGCCCGGTCGGGTGGCCGCCGGCCACCCGGGATGTGGGTGCCCGACCAGCGAGCCTACCCGCCCAGCTCACCACCCTCCCGGCAGCTCACCGCCGCCAGATCGCCGGACGGGTGCGGGAGGAGTTGGGGAGGGTTGGCCCGGGTAATGCACCTACGGGTCCACGGACCGCCGATCCTCCTCGGGACCGAGGGCGGGATGGCCACCCCTTCGTACCGTGGATCGCAGACGCGGCGCACCGCCGCAGAGTGGGAGTACGACGATGAGTCGCAAACTGGTTCGGCCCCGCCAGGGGCGCATGCTCGCCGGTGTCTGCGCCGGCCTCGGCCAGCGGTTCGGCATGTCCGCCGGGATGGTTCGACTGCTGTTCCTGCTGTCGCTGCTGCTGCCCGGCACCCAGGTGATCGTCTATCTGATCCTCTGGGTCCTCATGCCGAACGAAGACCGCTACCTCGCCTCCACCGGCCACTGACCGCAGCCAGATGCCCTTGAGCTAGCCGCCCGGAGGGCCACCGCACGGGTGCCGATGGTGGCCCTCCTCCTGGCACCGCCGCCCAACATCCGAGAGCCACCCACCGCTCGCACGGACCTCCCCCCGGAGGCACCCTGGTCCGCGCACCCACCCGCGCGGCCCGTGCGCAGAGCCCCCGCTGCCCGTGCGCAGAGGCCCCGCAGCCCACACCGGCAGAGGCTGATGTGCACGGGCGCGGGCCGCCGGCCCGGGTATGCCGACACGGCCTGCGGGAGCGGGTATGCCGGCACGACTGCACGGACGGGTATGCCGGCACGGGCTGCGGGGGCGCGCGGCCGGGGTGCCGAGGCGAGCCCCTGAACAGCCCCGCCGCACTTCACGCCTCGCACGAAACCACACCGGCCTCGCACCGCACGCCCAATTGCCCGAATTATCGGATTAACAAAGCCGCGGCGATCGCAGCCCGAACAGATCTTGGACAGTTTCCGTTAACTGGGCGGGCTCAACCGGTGGTTGCAACACCCTTCCGTTTTCTTCGTTGGGGTGGTTATGGCGTCGAGGTTGAGCCCGCTGGAGCGGGAACAGATCG
>NZ_JBFAQS010000008.1:58497-315619 GCF_040678875.1 Micromonospora sp. NPDC049274 | reverse complement strand
CTCAACGACCGCCCCCGTATGACCCTGGGCTGGGCCACCCCAGGTGAGAAGATGACCCAGCTCCTGAGTGTTGCAACCACCAGTTGAGCCCGCCCCGCTGACGGAAACTGTCCAAGATCTCGAAGAGTTGCCGAGCACCCGCTCGAATGGCGCGCGCTGCGCCAAAATCGCGGCGGATCGGGGTGCGATCGCTGTGGCTGGGCGGTGTGGTCGGGTTGGACGGTGCGGCCCGGGCGGTGTGATGTCGGTGGGTGGGTGGGACCGCCCGGCACGGGGGAGCGGGCGGTCCCGTGCGACGCCGCCGGGCCCGGGGGACGGGGAGCGGTGCCGCGCTTCACAGTCTGGTGATCAGGCGACTACGGTCGGAAGGGTTTGGCCGACTCGTCGGTGTCACCCTGTTCGTGGCGGTGACGTCGGTGGCGGCCGGCTGGAGTTGATCGCCGGCGTGGTGGAGGGCGGCAGGGTATGGCCGATGGACAGATGACGGCGGCGGCGTTCCTGGTCGCGGAGCTGCGCCGGGCACGCGCTCGCCGGGGCTGGAGTCAGGACGAACTGGCCAAGGCGGTGAACTACTCGCCGTCGATGGTCAGCGCCGTCGAGTTGGGCCAACAGGCGCCCACAGCGAAGTACCTGGAACTCGTCGACCGCGCCCTGGACACCGGCGGTCTCTTCGGCCGCATGTCCACCGAACTGGTCAGCCTGGACAAGGCTCAGGTCTGGCTGCGCGGGGGGCGTGCGATAGAGAAGCAGGCCAAGGCGCTTCGGTGGTACGAACCCTTGCATGTGCCGGGCCTGCTCCAGACCGAGGCATACGCCCGCGCGGTCTTTGAGGCGGGCGGACTGCTTGAACCCGATGAGGTGGAACGTCGCCTGCTTGATCGAATGGAGCGGCAGGAGATTCTTTACGGTGACCGCCCGCCGAAGATCACGGCAGTCATGGACGAGGCAGCGCTCCGAAGGCTGGTCGGCGACCGGAAGACGATGTGTGACCAACTGCTGCATCTGGGCCGCATTGCCACTGAGCACCCACGGGTTCGGATTCTCGTGGTGCCGGCTGCCGCTGGCGAGCACCCTGGTCTCGGTGGTCCCTTCATCCTCGCCGTGCTCATGGACGACGCCGAGGTGGCCTATCTGGATAGTCAGATCCGAGGTCAAGAACTCGACCGGCCGCAGGATCTCCATAGGCTGCAACGGGTTTGGGAGACTGTCCTCGGCGAGGCGTTGCCCTCGCAGGAGTCCGCCAAGCTGATGAGGGAAGTGGCAGAGTCATGGAGCTGATCGGCGCTGAGTGGCGCACGAGTAGCCGCAGCGGTCAGGACAACAACTGTGTCGAGGTGGCTACGAATCTTGGGGACGTGGTTGGGGTGCGAGACAGCAAGGACTCGGACGGGCCCGTGCTGGTGGTCGACGCGTACTCCTGGCGGCTCTTCGTGGTCGCGCCCCCGCGCTGACCCGACCGCCTGGCCCGCGACGGCCGTCGCGGGTGGTAAACGGCTCGACGGGGTCAGTGGATGGCGGGATGATCCCGCCATGGGTGGCGATGACCTGGTTCCTCCCGGGACCGAGCGGTTGCGGTTGCGGCGGTTGACGGTGGCCGATGTGGACGCGTTGGTCGAGTTGGACAGCGACCCTGAGGTGATGCGTTTCCTCACCGGCGGCGTCGCCACCCCGCGCGCCACCGTGCGGGACGAGCAGGTGCCGAGGCTGCTGGCGCAGTACGAGCGGCATCCCGGGCTCGGTCGCTGGGCGGCGCTCGACCGGGCGGGCGGTGACTTCCTGGGTTGGTTCGCGCTCGACCCGTCGGAGGACGGCACCGAGGCCGAGCTGGGCTACCGGCTGCGGCGCTCGGCGTGGGGGCGCGGCCTGGCCACCGAGGGGTCGCGGGCGCTGGTCAGGTACGCCTTCGACGTGGTGGGCGTGCGTCGGGTGTGGGCCGAGACGATGGCGGTCAACGAGCGGTCCCGCCGGGTGCTGGCAAAGGCGGGACTGCGGCACGTGCGCACCTTCCACCTTCAGTTCGACGACCCGATCCCGGGGACCGAGCACGGCGAGGTGGAGTACGAGCTGCGGGCCGACGTCGCTCAGGAACGGCCGGCGGCCCTGCGGGCACGGTAGGCGGTCACCGCCGCGCGGTTGCCGCAGCCGGCCTCGCAGAACCGCCGCGACCGGTTGCGGGACAGGTCGACGACCACGTTGTCGCAGTCCGGGTACTCGCAGATCCGCAGCCGGCTCAACTCGCCCATCCGGACCAGATCGGCGATCGCCATCGCCGCCTCCACCGCCATGCGGGTGGCCAGCGGCGCGTCGCGGGGCACGGCGTGCAGGTGGTACGGCTCGTCGTCGTGCTCGATGAGCTGCGGGATCGCCCGGTTCTCCAGCAGCAGGGCGTTGACCATGGCGACGATCTCGGCCGGTTCGGCGTGCCAGATCCGCCGCAGCCGGGGCCGCAACTCCCGCACGGCGCGCAGTTCGGCGTCGGTGTGCTCGTGCCGCCCGCTGTAGGCGTGCCTGTCGAAGAACGCGTCAAGCGCGGCGACGTCGGGCAGCAGCTCGCCGTCGCGACCCGCGGTGTTGACAAGCGCGGTGGCGGCGATCAACGAACATTCGGTGTCATGAGCGAATAGCAACTTGACTCCTGTCACGGTGGCCGCCTAGCGTCATGGGCACAAGGATAGTTTGCTCATGACACCAGGTCGTCCCGAGGAGTCCGAGATGCAGTCACGACCCGCCGTCGGCGCCGCGCTGGCACTGCTCTCCGCTGTCACGTTCGCCACCTCGGGCACCTTCGCGCGGTCGCTCATCGAGGCCGGCTGGTCGGCCGAGGCCGCGGTGATCGCCCGGGTCGGCGTGGCCGCCCTGGTGCTGGCGATCCCCGCCCTGCTGTCGCTGCGCGGCAGGTGGCACGTGCTACGCAGCAACAGCGCGGCGGTCGTGCTGTTCGGGCTGCTCGGGGTGGCGCTGGCGCAGGTGTGCTTCTTCAACGCCGTGCGCTACCTGCCGGTCGGCATCGCGCTCCTACTGGAGTACCTGGGCATCATCCTCGTCGTGGTCTGGATGTGGCTGCGGCACGGCCAGCGTCCCCGGCGGCTCACCGTGGCCGGTTCGGCAGCCGCCCTGTGCGGGCTGGCGTTCGTCCTGGACATCACCGGCACCGCCGGCTTCCACCCCGTCGGCCTGCTGTGGGGGCTGGGCGCCGCGTTCGGCCTGGCCGGCTACTTCGTGCTCGCCGGTCGGGTCGACCCCCGGCTGCCCTCGGTCGCCATGGCCAGCGGCGGCATGGCCGTCGGCGCCGCGGTGCTGCTTCTCGTCGGGCTGACCGGTCTGCTGCCCCTGCGCGCCACGTTCGGCGAGGTCACCTTCGCCGGGCACCGCACCACCTGGCTACTGCCCATCGTCGGGCTCACCCTGGTCGCCGCCGTGATCGCGTACCTGACCGGCATCGCCGGCACCCGGATCCTCGGCCCCCGGCTGTCGTCGTTCGTCGGGCTGACCGAGGTGCTGTTCGCGGTGCTGATCGCCTGGCTGTTCCTCGACGAACTGCCGACCGCCTGGCAGCTCTTCGGCGGCGTGCTGATCGTCGCCGGGGTCGCCCTGGTGCGCCTCGACGAGCTCCGCGGTACACCCGTGGCCGCCACCCAGGAGCCCACGTTGACGGCCAGCAGCCGATGAGAGAGTGGACGCCATGCTGACCACCGTGGTGTTCGACGCCGACGAGACCCTGCTGGACCTGCGGCCGGCGGTGACCGGCGGGCTGGTGGCCGTCCTCGACGAGATGCGCCGCCGTACGCCCGCCGCGGCCGGCGTGACGCTCGCCGAGCTGGAATCCGACTGGGACGCGGTGTTCGGCAGGCTGAGCGCCGCCCCGGTGTTGGAGATCCGCCGCGCCGCGCTGGCCCGATCGCTGGCCCGCGCCGGGCTCGCCGGCCACCTGGACGAGATCGCCGTGCTCTTCTTCGCCCGCCGCTTCGCCCTCACCCGGCCCTTCCCGGACGTCCCGCCGACGCTTGCCGCGCTGCGCACCCGGTACGCGCTGGGCTTCGCCACCAACGGCAACAGCCGCGCCGAACGCTGCGGGCTCGCCGGCGAGTTCGCCTTCGAGTTGTACGCGCACGAGAACGGCCTGCCCAAGAAGCCCGACCCGGAGTTCTACGCGGCGGTGGTCGAGGCCGCCGGGGTCCCGGCCGGCCAGATCGTGTACGTCGGTGACTCGTGGGAGCACGACGTGGTGGCGCCCCGGCGGGCCGGCCTGCGATCGGTGTGGCTGAACCGGTACGGGCTGCCCCGCCCGGCCGGGCTCTCCCCCGACGCGGAGGTGTCCACCCTGGCGGATCTGCCGGTGGTCCTGGCGAACCTGTCGGCCGGATCACCCGCATTGAACTGAGCGGATGAACGAGAGATTCACCGCCATAACGGACGTTCACCTGGCGTAAAGCTGGCGGGTGTTGTGTGATGGCTGCCACGTCCCTCAACGAGAGGATTCGATGTGGTGAGCAAGCGCTTCACCGCCGGCGCCGTCGCGACCGCGGCAGCACTGGCACTGACGGCAGCGGGCCTGGGTGTACCGGCCAGCGCCGCACCGAGCACCTCCCGCACCTTCACTGTCGTCGCCGAGGACGGCGTCGCCGCCGACACGGCCGTCGCCGCCATCCGGGCAGCCGGTGGCACTGTGGTGTCCCGGTCCGACGAGGTAGGCATGTTCCAGGTCACCAGCGACCGGGCCGACTTCGCGGCTCGGGCGACCGCAGCCCCCACCCTGATCGGCGCGGCCGAGCAGAAGGTGATCGGCCGCAAGCCGAAGCTGGACCGGGTCGAGCAGGAGCACCTGACGGCTGCCGGTGCTGCGGGCGCTGCCGGTGCGGCGGGTGCTGCCGGTGCTGCCGCGAAGAAGGGTGCCAAGCTGGACCCGCTCGATGAGAAGCTCTGGGGTCTGGAGATGATCCGGGCCGACAAGGCCCGCAAGATCGAGCCCGGTGACCGTCGGGTGACCGTCGGCGTCCTGGACACCGGCGTCGACGCCAGCAACCCGGACATCGCACCGAACTTCAACTGGTCGCTGTCGCGCAACTTCGCGCCCGACCTGGTCGACGTGGACGGCGCCTGCGAGGTGGCGAGCTGCCTCGACCCGGTCGGCACCGACGACGGCGGGCACGGCACCCACGTGGCCGGCACCATCGGCGCCGCAGCCAACGGCTTCGGCCTCTCCGGTGTCGCCCCGAACGTCTCGCTTGTCGAGCTCAAGGGTGGCCAGGACTCCGGCTACTTCTTCCTCGACCCCGTGGTCAACGCCCTCGTCTACGCCGGCCGGTCCGGGATCGACGTGGTCAACATGTCGTTCTACGTCGACCCGTGGCTCTACAACTGCACCGCGAACCCGGCTGACTCGCCCGAGGACCAGGCCGAGCAGCGGGCCATCATCAAGGCCATGAAGCGGGCGTTGGTCTTCGCCCACAACAAGGGCGTCACCCTGGTCGGCGCGCTCGGCAACAACAACGAGGACCTCGGTGCACCCCGCACCGACACCACCAGCCCGGACTACGGCGCCGACCCGTACCCCAGGCCGATCGACAACAACAGCTGCTGGGACCTGCCCACCGAGGGTCCGCACGTCATCGGCGTCTCGTCGCTCGGCCCGTCCGGCAAGAAGTCGGACTTCTCCAACTACGGCACCGAGCAGATCTCGGTCGCCGCGCCGGGTGGCTGGTTCCGGGACGGCTTCGGCACCGACTCGTACCGTACCGACGCCAACATGATCCTCTCGTCGTACCCGAAGCACGTGCTCCAGGAGGAGGGCTCGGTCGACGCCGACGGCAACATCGTCGCCGGCTTCGAAGAGTCCGTCTTCAAGCAGTGCAAGGCCAACGGTGAGTGCGGCTACTACACCTATCTCCAGGGCACCTCGATGGCGTCCCCGCACGCCGCCGGCGTCGCCGCGCTGATCGTCAGCCGGTACGGCAAGCCGCAGGGCCGGGGTGGCTTCGGCATGGCCCCGGACCTGGTCGAGCAGCACCTCTACCGCACCGCGGCCGAGCACGCCTGCCCGGAACCGCGCCTCCAGCAGTACCGCAACGAGGGCCGTGACGAGACCTACGACGCGTACTGCGCCGGTGGGGTCAACTTCAACGGCTTTTACGGGTACGGGATCGTCGACGCCTACGCGGCGGTGAAGACCCCGCTCAAGCCGAACGCCCGCCCGTAAGACACCACCTCGGGGCCCGGTCGACAACTGTCGACCGGGCCTCGCCCGTGTGGGGCCTCGCCCGTGTGGGGCCTCGCCCGTGTGGGGCCTCGCCCGTGTGGGGCCGTGCCCGTGTGGGGCCGTGCCCGTGTGGGGCCGTGCCCGTGTGGGGCCGTGCCCGTGTGGGGCCTCGCCCGTGTGGGGCCTCGCCCGTGGTGGGCGCGGCTCGTGGTGTGCGCGGCTTGATCCACTCGGGTTCCTTGAAGGCGGGGTGTCGGTGCCCGACGGACCGGGCGGTTTCCAGGAAGGCGAGATGACCGAGCCCCCTGGGACGCCTCTGGGAGATCACCGGCGCCAGCCGCGGGCGACCAGCGCGGCGCGTACCTCGCCGAGCACCGCCGGGAACTCGGCGTGAAGACGACGGCTGGTCACATGCAGCACCAGCCAACCCGCACCGACGAGCAGGTTCAGCCGCCGTCGGTCGCGGTGCAGTTGATCGGCGTCCGCGTGCCACTGCCCGTCGTACTCGACCGCCACCCGGAACTCCGGCCACGCCAGATCCGGGTGTAGGACGACGCCGTTCGACAGGCGTACCGGATGTTGAACGCTGGGGCGCGGCAGGCCGCCGAGGACCAGTCGCACTCGCAACTGCGATTCAGGTGGAGACTGGGCCCCGGCGTCAGCCAGATCGAAGAGCCACTGGGCGCGTCGCCCACCAGGCATGTTCGCGTTGCGGGCGGCGATGAGGGCCAGCTCGTCCCGGTCGGTCAATCCTCGTCCGAGCAGTGAGTCGATGATCGAGATTGCGCGGATCGGATCGAGCCAGACGGCCGTCTCCCAGGCTGCCCGACCGGGATCGGAGCGAGGGATCCAACCGCCCGGACCAGCGAGGGGCCTCGGCGCGGGGGCCGTCATCAGTCCGTGGCTCGGTCCGGGCGCCGCAGCATCCTCTCGGGGCGGCGGTCCTGCCGATCGTGGAGCGGCGCCGACGTTCGGTGGCTGCCCTGGTACCGCCGGCCGCGCCCTGCCTGTCGTGCCCGTCGGGCCTGTCGTGCCCGTCGGGCCTGTCGTGCCTGTCGTGCCCGTCGAGCCTGTCGTGTTCGGGCGACGTGCCGTGTTCGGGCCTGCCTCGTTCGGTGGACGTGCCGTGTTCGGGCCTGCCTCGTTCGGTGGACGTGTCGTGCCCGCTGGGCCGGCAGTGTCCGGAAGACGTGTCTTGTCGCCCGGATGCGGCGAGCCCGGCGGGCGTGTCGTGCCTGGTGGGCGGACCGTGTTCGGTGGGTGAGTGGTGCCTGGCGGGTGGGTCCTTGTCGTCGGACGGCTCGGGCCCGAGGGCATCTTCGCCGGCAGCCTCGGCTCAGGGTGCGTGAGGGGAGTGAAAGCGTTGACGTGGACGCGGAGGCCGCGCTGTGCGCCGACCCGCAGTCGCCGGGGCACGAGGACGTGCACGTCGTCGGTGAAGGCGGCGGCGTGTTCGATGCCGTGCAGGTACGCGGCCGACGGACCGCCGATCACCACGCCGGGCGGGAGTCGCAGGAGGGTGGCACGACAGGCCAGTGCGTGGTCCCGGTCCAGTCGCGCATCGGCGTAGACGTCGTGGCGCAACCGCACCCAGGCGGAGTTGCGCAACTGGTGTTCGCTGAGAAGGCCGGCCCGGACAGCGTCGGAGCCACGGAAGACCTGCCAGGTGAGGGCATCGGGTCGGTACGGACGAGGTGGCATGTCGAACAGCGTGGGCACCCCGAACCGCCCGCCGAAACCCCTGTGGACAACCCGGCCCAACCCTCCGTGGACCCTTGTGGACAACCGCGAGCCGCTTCGCCGATCGTGGTATGGCACCCAGCGGTGATCGACTCGCGTTCCTGGAAATCGGGCCGTCGTTGGTGCTGGGATGCCGCGCTTTCCATGAACCCGAGTCGATCAAGCGGCCGGGCGGTGGGGCGGCCGGGCGGCCGGTCAGCGGAGGGCGGCGGTGACCGCTGTGGCGGCCGCGAATACCTGGGGGCCGACCAGGTCGACGTCCAGCGGGGCGAGCGCGACCACGCCGACGCTGGCCTCCAGGCCTGGTACGCCGAGCACCGGTGCGGCCACCCCGTACGCCCCGGACTGCAGTTCCCCGCTGCTGCTCACCGGCTCGGCGGCGCCGCCCCGACCGGCCAGGATGGCCCGGCCCGCCGCTCCTCGGTCCAGGGGATGTCGGGCTCCGGTCCGGTACGCGACGTGGAACGACGTCCAGCTCGGTTCGACCACGGCCAGGGCGACACCCTCGCCGCCTTCCACCACCGTCAGGTGTGCGGTGGCGCCGGCCTGCTCGGCGAGCCGGCGTAGTGCGGGCATCGCCCCCTCGGCGAGCAGCGGCTGGGCGCGTCGGGCCAGGTGCAGTACCCCGACGCCGAGGCGGAGCCGGCCGTCGCCGTCGCGGCGCAGCATGCCGTGCCCGGTCAGCGGGCCGACCAGCCGGTAGACGGCCGCCCGCCCGATGCCGAGCCGCGTCGCCACCTCGGTGACTGTCAACCCGGCGGGCGCGTCGGCGACCAGGTGCAGCAGCCGCAGACCCCGGTCCAGCGTCTGCGCCATCTCCCCGGCTCGGCCGGCGACGACATCGGCTCGGCCGGCGACGACATCGGCTCGGCCGGCGACGACATCGGCCCGGCCGGGTCGGCGCCGCGGAGGGGGGCCTTCATCGCCGGGGACAGCGGGTGGCTCGGCGGGATGTGCGGTCGCGTCCACGCCTGGCAGCGTACGACCCGGCACCGGCCGACCCGGAGCAGCGCGGACGGCTACCCTTGTACGGTGACGCTACGCCTGTATGACACCGCCACCCGATCGGTGCGGGACTTCGTCCCGCGGGAAGCCGGCAAGGTGGGGGTCTACCTGTGTGGTCTCACCCTCCAGGCACCGCCGCACATCGGCCATCTTCGCTCGGGCGTCAACTATGACGTGCTGCGTCGCTGGCTGGTGACCGCCGGCTACGAGGTCACGTTCATCCGCAACGTTACCGACATCGACGACAAGATCCTGGTCAAGGCGGGGGAGCAGGGTCGGCCGTTCTGGTCGATCGCGTACGCCAACGAGCTGATCCTCGCCGAGTCGTACCGGGCGTTGAACGTGCTGGCGCCCACCTACGAGCCGCGCGCGACCGGGCACATTCCGGAGATGCACGAGCTGATCACGAAGCTGGTCGCGGACGGGCACGCCTACCCGGCCACCGACGGTTCCGGTGACGTCTACTTCGACGTGGCGTCCTGGCCGGCGTACGGGTCGCTGTCGGGTCAGTCGCCGGACGCGATGCAGTCGGCGGGCGACGCCCCCGATCGGGGTAAGCGGGACCCGCGCGACTTCGCCCTCTGGAAGGGTGCCAAACCGGACGAGCCGGCGGACGCGTACTGGCCGTCGCCGTGGGGGCTGGGCCGCCCCGGCTGGCACATCGAGTGCTCGGCGATGTGCTGGCGCTACCTCGGCCCCGAGTTCGACATCCACGGCGGCGGTCTGGACCTGACGTTCCCGCACCACGAGAACGAGATCGCCCAGTCCAACGCGGCCGGGCTGCCGTTCGCGCGCTACTGGGTGCACCACGGGCTGCTCAACATCGGCGGGGCCAAGATGGGCAAGTCCGCAGGCAATGCGCTCGACCTGGCATACGTGGACTCGCTCGGGGTGCGGCCGGTGGAGCTGCGTTACTACTACGCCGCCGCGCACTACCGTTCGGTGATCGACTACTCGGAGGACTCGCTGCGCGACGCGGCCACCGCGTACCGGCGGATCGAGGGTTTCGTGCAGCGGGCCGTCGAGCGGGTGGGCGCCGGGCAGTTCGGTGGGCTGCCGGCCGGCTTCGTCGCGGCGATGGATGACGACCTCAACACGTCCGCCGCGCTGGCCGTGTTGCAGCAGCACATCCGCGACGGCAACACCGCGCTGAGCACCGGCGACGATGTGACCGTCCGCACCACCCTGGCCGCGGTACGGGCGATGCTGGATATCCTCGGTGTCGACCCCCTCGATGAGGGCTGGACCGGTGGCGGCCGCTCGGACGATCTGCGTGCCGTGGTGGACTCCCTGATCGCGCTGGCCCTGGAGCAGCGCGCGCAGGCCCGGGGCCGCAAGGACTGGTCTGCCGCCGACGCGGTACGCGACCAGCTCAAGCTGGCCGGCGTGGTGGTCGAGGACACCCCCCAGGGCCCCCGTTGGACTATTGGAGAGCAGGACTGATGGCCGGCAACTCGCAGCGCCGTGGCCGGCGACTGACGCCGAAGGCGGGTGCCCCCAAGGGCTCCGGCGGCAAGAACAAGGACTCCCTCACCGGGCGCGGGCGCACCCTGCCCGCCGACGAGCGACCCTGGCACAAGGGTTACTCGGGCACCGAGAAGCTGCCGCAGCGCACCGCCTGGAAGCAGGACAAGGAGCGCCGGGCGGCGGCCGAGGAAGGGCGTGCCCCCAAGATCGGCCAGCCGGGCAGCAAGGACACCACCTGGGGCAGGGGCGGTGGCCGTGGCGTACCGGCGAGTCGTGGTGGCTCGGCGGCACGGGGTGGCCGGCCGGGCGCCGGTCGGACCGGCCCTCGGGTCGCGCCGGGGCGCAAGTCCAACCCCTCCAAGGACACCCCGGAGCTGCTTGTCGGGCGCAACCCGGTGCTGGAGGCGCTGCGCGCCCAGGTGCCGGCGACGGCGCTCTACGTCGCCCAGGGCATCGACATGGACGACCGGATCAACGAGATCATCCGGACGGCCGCCGACCGGGGCATCGCCAACCTGGAGATCAGCCGCGCCGAACTGGACCGGATGACCGGTGGGGTGCTGCATCAGGGTGTCGGGTTGCAGGTGCCGCCCTTCGCGTACCAGCCCTTCGAGGACATGGTCGCCGCGGCCCTGGAGCAGCAGGCGCCGCTCCTGGTGGCGCTGGACGGGGTCACCGACCCGCGCAACCTGGGCGCGGTGATCCGTTCGGCCGCCGCGTTCGGCGCGCAGGGTGTCTTCGTACCCGAGCGGCGTGCTGCCGGGATCACGGCGACCGCCTGGCGGACCAGCGCCGGCGCGGCCGCGCGGGTGCCGGTGGCCCAGGTCACCAACCTGACCCGGTCGCTGAAGGCGTGCCGCGACGCCGGCTTCATGGTGGTCGGCCTGGACGCCGACGGCGACACCGACCTGTACGACCTGGAGGCCGCTGTCGGCCCGCTTGTGGTGGTCGTCGGCTCCGAGGGGCGCGGGTTGTCCCGGCTGGTCGGGGAGACGTGCGACCTGACCGTCAGCATCCCGATGATCTCCGAGGTGGAGTCGCTCAACGCCAGCGTGGCCGCCGCGGTCACGCTCGCCGAGGTCGCCCGCCGCCGCTCGGTCGAGCTGTAACGACGTAGACGAGGCCCCTTCCCGCCGGGTGCGGGAGGGGGCCTCGTCGTCAGATCTGGTGGAGCCAGGCGACGAAGAACAGCGCCCCGGCCACCGCGATCAGCAGCGTGGTCGGAAGCAGCCAGGCCGGACTGCGCTCCCCGTCGAGACGGCGGGTCAGTCGCTGGTGCACGGCGGCGATGCCGATCAACGCGGCCAGGCCGGCGGCGGCCATCGGCAGGCCGACGAGGAAGTGCGCCAGCCACGCGCCGGCCCGGCTCGGACCACCCCAGGAGTGGTCGTACGGGCCGCGGTCCACGATCCCGTACAGCACGCCGCGCAGCACCAGCAGCAGCTGAACGCCGAGAGGTAGCAGTGCCACGAAGCCGAGCAGCAGGCTGAGCAGTCCGTGGCCGAGCACCGCGACCGGGCTGGGTCGGCGACCGGGCGCGGGCGTCGGGGGTGCTCCGAGCAGTCCGCTGCGCAGCCTTCGCCACCGCGCTACGGCCGCGTCGGCGCCACCCACCGGGGCGGTCACCAGCGCGACCAGGGCGACCGGCACCAGCGTCGCGCAGTAGGCGAGGCTGCGGCCGGTCAGGCGGGCCGTCCGGTCAAGCCGGGAACGGGTGATCGGGTGAGCGGTGGCGGACACGGCGTCTCCTCGGGTTGGGCGTGCCGCGACGCTACGGCCGCGGCGCACCCGCCCGAGTCACCCTCCGGAGCCACATCCACGCTGGCACCGAGGGGTGAGAAGCCATCCCGGGTACGACGAAAGGGGCGGCCCGCCGAAGCGGACCGCCCCTTTCCGGTACGGCGTTACGTCAGATCCGGCTGCCGGTGGCGGCGTGGAAGACGTGGCTGCGGCCGGTGCGCGGCTTGACGAACACGGTGTCACCCATGTTCGGCATGGTGCGCCGGTCGGTGCGGACGACGAAGCGCTCCGAGTTGCCACCCAGCGCCGCGTGCCCGTAGACGTTGGCGTCCGAGCCGAGGTCCTCGACCAGCTCGACGACGACAGGCATGCCGCCCTCGGTCGGGCTGACCAGGTCGCAGTCCTCCGGGCGGAAGCCCACGGTCACCTTGCCGTCGCCACCCTCGGCGCGGGCCGCAGCGACCTGCTCGCGGGAGAGCGGGATGTGCAACTCGGCGAACTCGGCGCCCTGCTCGTTCAGCGGAACGGTCTTGATGTTCATGGCGGGGGAGCCCATGAAGCCGGCGACGAACACGTTGGCCGGGGTGTCGTAGAGCGCCCGCGGGGTGTCCACCTGCTGGAGGACACCGTCGAGCAGCACCGCGACCCGGTGGCCCATGGTCATGGCCTCGACCTGGTCGTGCGTGACGTAGACAGTGGTGACGCCCAGCTTGGCCTGCAGCGAGGCGATCTGGGTACGGGTCTGCACACGCAGCTTGGCGTCGAGGTTCGACAGCGGCTCGTCCATGAGGAAGACCTGCGGCTCGCGGACGATCGCCCGGCCCATCGCGACACGCTGACGCTGACCGCCGGAGAGCGCCTTCGGCTTGCGGCTGAGGTACTCCTCCAGCTGGAGCAGCCCGGCCGCCTCCTTGACCCGCCTGTCGATCTCCGACTTGGAGGTCTTGCGCAGCTTGAGGGCGAACGCCATGTTCTCGTACACCGTCATGTGCGGGTAGAGGGCGTAGTTCTGGAAGACCATCGCGATGTCGCGGGCCTTCGGGGGCAGGTGGGTGACGTCGCGCTGGTCGATGTAGATCGAGCCGGCGTCGACGTCCTCCAGGCCGGCGAGCATGCGCAGGCTGGTGGACTTGCCGCAACCGGAGGGGCCGACGAGAACGAGGAACTCGCCGTCGCCGATCTCGAGGTTCAGCTCGTTGACGGCGGGACGCTCGGTGCCCGGGTAGATCCGGGATGCCTTGGAATAGGTGACCGTAGCCATGGTGGTGCGCTTCCTCTCACCGGCAGGAACGTGCCGGACGATCCGAGTGAAGGAGCGACCGGCACGTACCCGTGCCGGTCAGCGGACGGCGGTCGGCGCCGGGGGCGGCCGTGGTGTCGTCCGTGTCACTGCACCGTAAACGGCTTTCCCCGCGCTGCCAAGGCGAGGGACCCTCGGAAGTGATCCAGTGCCCACACATTCCGGGCAGTCGGGCACGGGCAGGTATCAATCGACGTCGCGCCAAGGCGGCGAGCGTCGGGTTGTTGACGTTTCCCGTGCTCGGGAGCACTCGCGAGCGGGATATCCGGATGTCAGTCGCTATGCTGGCCTCGACGCACGCGCCCCTGTAGCTCAGCTGGCCAGAGCACTCGCCTTGTAAGCGAGATGTCGCCGGTTCGATCCCGGCCGGGGGCTCCTTTCCACCGCCCGATTTCGTGTCGGGCGCCGTGGCCCACCGACCTGACTGCTGGCGGTGCTGACCGCCGCTACCGCTGGCGGGACAGCCACCCGTCCTCCGCGCGGCGCCCGCGCGCCCGCCTGGCGAGCAGAAAGACGGGACAGCGGGAGGGTCGACAGCGGCGAGCCGGGTAATCGCCCCGTCAGCACGAGGACGGGGAGACCACCATGCCGGGAAGCTCGCGCCGACTGTCGGGCGCTGCCGTCGAGGCTCACACCACGATCAACCGCACCGTGGAGGACACCTTCGGGTTCTATCGAGACTTCACGAACATGCCGCGGTTCCTCGGGGACGTCATGACCGTGGAGGAGACCGGACCGGGGACGTCTCGCTGGACGATTCAGGGTCCGGTGGGAATTCACGTCAAATGGACGATAAGAGTGGTCGAGGAGCGCGCGAACGAGCTGATTCGCTATGAGACGGTGGCGCTGACCGGCTTGAGCACCCGCTGGGAAGTCTCTTTCCGGCCCGGACCCGTGGCTGGGCAGACCGAGGTACGTGAGGTGATGGAGACGCCCTTCGGTCGGCTCGGCCGTGCCGGTCTCGCGCTGATCGGGAAATCTCCGAGTGGCGAGGTGCGGTCGAATCTGCAGAGGCTGAAGGAGTTGCTGGAAGAGGGGAGGGTGACGCACAGAGGGCACTCCGTGGCTGGCAAGTTCAGGCCCACGACATAGAGCAGTCAACCGCGCTCCGGCGGCTCGCCGGCAACCCCGTCGACGCGGGCATCGATGGTCGGCCACTCCTATAGTTCGGGTTACCACCGACCGTCGAGGAGTCGCATGAGCCCGCTCGTCGCGATCACCGGTAGCGCCCAGGCGGACCGCGTCTACTCGCCCGCCGTCCGCGACCCGGAGGGTGCGGCTGCGGCGGCGGCCGAGCTGGGTGCGGCACTCGCCACGCGAGGGTGCCGCATCGTCGTGTACTCCGGCGATCCCGAGTACCTGGAGCGGGACGTCGTGCGCGGTTACGTACGCTCCGGCCGGGCTCAGCCCGGGTCGATCCTGGTCCGTGGCCGGTACCAGCGGGACACGGGCTTCGAGGAGGCCCAGCGGCACCCTGACCTGTTCACAGTCGTGCCCGAGTCGACAGACGACTGGGAGGTCACCTTCTACCGGTCGCTGCTGACTGTCGACGCGTTGTTGCTGGTGGGTGGCGGCCGCTCCACGTTCGTCGCCGGGCTCATCGGACTGTCCCGGCGCATCCCGGTCGCGGCGGTCGCGGCGTTCGGCGGTGGCGCGGAGAAGACCTGGCAGCGCCTCAGCGGTGAGCGCGGCGTCGCCACCGAGGAGGAGGTGGCTCTGCTGGCCCGCCCGTGGGAGCCGGGTGCCGCCGAGCCGATCGTTGCCGCGCTGGACGCCCAGGTGCAGCGCCGCGCCGAGCAGGAACGCGCCGCCGGCGAGGCCGAGCGGGCCGCCGGGCGGCGTACGGTGGCGGGTCTGGTCACCGCGCTGGTCCTCCTGCTGCTCGCCCTCGCCACGATCCCGCTGGCGTACGCCGCTCCGGCCGGTGGGTGGCAGAACGTCGCGGTTCTCGTGGCCGCTCCGCTGTTCGCCTCGGTGTGGGGCGCGATCGTGCGCAACGCGTACGACGGCAGTGGCAACTGGCTGCGGGCGGCGGCGTTGGGTTCGGCCGCCGGTGTCATCGCCTTCCTGTTGTTCGTCGCGGCGCAGCTCTCCACCAACCCGGGTCTGCTCGACGGTGACGCGGCGCGGAAGTTGGTCTTCTTCGTCCTGGCCATCGGGTTCATCGGCGGGTTCACGTCCGAGGTCGTCTACGCCAAGCTGCGCGATCAGGACGTGACGCAGACGCCGGTCCTTCCGCCGGGCGGCCCGCGCTGAGTCGGCACACCACTAGAGGAGGATTCGCGATGGGTCGTTTCGTGTACTGGATGAACGTGTCCCTCGACCTGCGCATCGAGCAGGTTCCCGGGGACAACGGCGGCGGCGAGTGGCTGCGCATCGGTGAGGAACTGCACCGGGAGTTCAACGCGCGGGCCCGGGCGCTCGCGGGCATGGTCCAGGGCCGGGTGATCTACGAGACGATGGAGGAGTTCTGGCCCCGGGCACGCGAGGACGCGTCGCTGCCGGACTTCATGCGTGAGTACGGCGAGATCTGGACCTCCGCGCCCAAGGTGCTCGTCTCCCGCACCCGATCCCGCGCCGACCACGACACCCGCGTGATCGGCGGGGACGACGCGATCGAGCAACTGGCTCGCCTCAAGGCCGAGACGGACGGCACCCTCGGCGTGGGCGGCGCGACGATCGCCACGCAGTTGCTGCGGGCGGGGCTTCTCGACGAGCTTCTCCTGTTCACCCACCCGGCGATCCTCGGCTCCGGCCGGCCGCTGTTCGACGACGTGGACAGGCAGATCGACCTCGACCTGATCGAGCAGCGGTCGTTCCCGGACGGCGTCACCATGCACCACTACGCCATCCGGCAGACGAGCCCGTGGTGAGGCAGGTCGCGCAGACCAGGGTCGGGAATCCGGGTGGTCCGCGGTGAGCCGTGCCGTGGAGGAGTCCAACCGGGCGATGCTGCGCGCCCGCGACGCGATGGACCGGGCGTATGCCGAGCCGCTGGACATCCCTGCGCTGGCCCGGATCGCGCACGTCTCCGAGGCGCACTTCATCCGGACGTTCCGGGCCACCTTCGGCGAGACGCCACACCGCTACCTGCAACGCCGTCGGGTCGAGCGGGCCATGGCGCTGCTGGTGGAGACCGACCGGGACGTGACGGACATCTGTTACGCGGTCGGCTTCGGCAGCCTGGGCACGTTCAGCCGGACGTTCCGACAGATCGTGGGGGAGTCGCCCTCGGATTTCCGGCGTAGCCGCGCCGCGCCGGCCAACGTGCCGTCCTGCTTCACCAAAGCCTGGACGCGTCCCAGCAGTTTTGGATAAGCAGCAGGTCAGGGCCACCCTCTACGGTCTAGGGCATGACGATGAACGCGATCAGCCGCTCCCAGATCTACGTCCTCGACCAGGACGAGGCGCTGGACTTTTACGTGAACAAGCTCGGCATGGAGGTCAACACCGATCAGGATCTCGGCTTCATGCGCTGGTTGACTGTCAACCTGCCCGGTGACCCGGAGCGCGAGATCCTGCTGGAGAAGCCGGGCCCGCCGGCGATGGACCCGGCGACGGCCGAGCAGGTGCGGGAGCTGCTCACCAAGGGCGCCCTCGGTGGGTACCTCTTCATGACCACCGACGACGCCCGCAAGACGCACGACGATCTCGTGGCGAAGGGCGTCGAGATCACCGACGAGCCGACCGAGCGCCCGTACGGGATCGACTTCGGCATCCGGGACCCGTTCGGCAACAAGATCCGCGTCGGCCAGATGTTCCCCCGGGCGTAGCGCGAGCCCAGCACCGACTCCGAGGGCGCGGGGCTGACTCCGCGCCCTCCGGTGTGTGTTTGGGTGTACGGCATGCGGACGCGGTTGCTGTACCTGGCCCGGCACGGCGAGCAGGACCTGACCGGGCACGCCGACACGGCCTCGACCGAGCCGGATTCCGGCCTGTCCGAGCGCGGCCGGCGGCAGGCCACGCTGCTCGGTGAGCGCCTGCGGGGCCGGGCGTTCGCCGCCGTGCACCACGGGCCGTTGCGCAGGGCCGCGCAGACCGCCGAGGTGGTCGCGGCGGCACTGCCGGGCGTCCCGGTGTACGCCACGGAGTTGGCCGGTGACCACCTCCCCCACGACACGGACCCGAGCGGCCTGCCGCCGGCGTACGCCCGGTTTCTGGCCGGCTTCTCGACGGCCGAGCGGGCCGACGGGCCGCGCGTGACGGCGGAGGCCGTGCGGCGCTTCACCGGTCCGGTGGCGGCCGACGAGGGAGCTGCCGAGGGCGAGCCGGTTCGTGAGCTGGTGGTGACGCACAGCTTTCTGATCGCCTGGCTGGTCAGGCATGCCCTCGATGCCCCGGAGCGGCGGTGGCTGGGCTTGAACCACCACAACGCGGGGTTGACAGTCATCCGGTACGGCCCGGCCGGCCCGCCGAACCTGATCGCCGTCAACGACGTGGCGCACCTGCCGGCGGAGCTGCGCGGCACCGGCCTGCCCCCGGACTACCTGGTCTGACGCGCCGGTCGGTCAACCGACGACCCGCAGCAGCAGTTCGACGAGCGCCCGGGTGGCCGGCGGCGGCGCGGGGTCGGCGGGGCAGTCGACGTACCCGGTCTCGACGGCGCCGACGGTCAGGCGGTAGCTGAACGCGTCCGCGCAGCTCGTCGCGGTGGCCGTGCGGCGGGCCTCGGTGGCCAGCCGCCTGTCGGCAGCCAGGCCGCGGAGCCGGCCGAGGTCGGCGGCGTCGAGTTTTCCGGTACGTCGGCCACCGGCCCGGTCCACCGCTGTCCACTGGCCGTCCGGTTCGACTGTGACGGTGTCGCCGCGTCCGGCGAAGCCGCCGGAGCGGAACAGCGTCACCCGCCCGGCCGCCGCGTCCGGGGCCCCGGGCACGGCCGGCGCGGTGCCGCTCGGCGTCGGGGCGATCGGAGTGGTCGGGACTGCGGTCGCCGGCGGCGGAGTGCCGGTGGCCGCTGGTTGGTTCGCGGGGGTGCCGGCCCGGTCCGTCCCGGTGCAGCCGGCCAGGAGGGCGGCCAGGAGCGCGATCGTGACACCTGTCGTCGAGGCGGGTCTCATATCCGTCGGACGTGCCGTTGCCGGCGTTGGTTCCCTTGTCAAGGCCCTCATCCGTTCGGCCAGTCTCAATGTCTGGGAGCGGTCCAAGCCTTCTCTTTTCCTCAACACATGGCTATATCTACATGCGTGACTACCCCCGTCACACTCTTCTCCTTTCAGGAGGGCACGTGAAACGACCCCTCGCGGCCGTCAGCGCAGCGCTGCTCACCAGCGGCCTGCTGACCTGCGTCGCCACCACGGCGCACGCCGCACCACCCACCGCCCCCGCGCCGGACGCCTCCGCCGCGGCCCGAGCGGCGACCGTCCTGCGAACGAACCCCGGCGCCGTCCAGGGTTCGAGCGCCGAGTCCTACCGGGTACGCAGCACCCGGGTGGACGCCTCCGGCGCGGCGCACACCCGCTACACCCGCACCTACCAGGGCCTGCGGGTGTACGGCGGTGACTTCGTCATCCACACCACGCCGAACGGCACGTACGCCGGCAGTTCGGTCGGGCTCGCCGCGCCGCTGACCCTGCCCACCACGGCCAAGGTCACCGCGGGCGCGGCGAAGAAGGCCGCCAGCGCCCGGTTCACCGGCAAGGCCGAGGCCGTGGGTGCCCCGGAACTGTTCGTCGACGCCAGCTCCGGCACGGGCCGGCTCGCCTGGGAGACAGTGGTCAGCGGCTGGCGGCCCGACGGGCAGACGCCGTCGCGGCTGCACGTGATCACCGACGCCACCTCCGGCGCGACGGTCGGGTCGTTCGACGAGATCGAGTCGGTGGTCGGCAGCGGCCAGGGCATCTACACCGGCACGGTCAGCATCGACACGACGCTCTCCGGCAGCACGTACCAGATGATCGACCCGGCGCACGGCAACGGCCGTACCTGCGACATGAACAACGGCACGTCGAGCTGCACCACCTTCACCGACGCCGACAACGCGTGGGGCACCGGCGCCAACTCGAACCGGCAGTCCGCAGGCGTGGACGCTCACTTCGGCGCGGCGAAGACGTTCGACTACTTCAAGAACGTGCACGGCCGCAACGGCATCTTCGGCAACGGCAGCGGCGTGCCGAGCCGGGTGCACTACGGCAACAACTACGTCAACGCCTTCTGGGACGGCGCCCAGATGACGTACGGTGACGGCTCCGGCAACTCCCGCCCCCTCGTCTCGCTGGACGTGGCCGGGCACGAGATGAGCCACGGCGTCACCGAGGCGCTGGCCGGCCTGGTCTACTCCGGCGAATCCGGAGGCCTCAACGAGGGCACCAGCGACATCTTCGGCAACATGATGGAGTTCTACGCCGCCGCGCCGAGCGACCCGGGCGACTACCAGGTCGGCGAGAAGATCAACATCAACGGCAACGGTACGCCGCTGCGCTACATGTACAACCCGTCGCTGGACGGCTCGTCCGACAGCTGCTGGTCCACCAGCACCAAGAACAAGGACGTGCACTACTCCTCCGGCGTCGCCAACCACTTCTACTTCAACCTCGCCGAGGGCACCGGCGCCACCTCGTACGGCACCTCGCCGGTCTGCGGTTCCGCCCCGGCGGTGACCGGCATCGGCCGCTCCAAGGCCGAGAAGATCTGGTACCGGGCACTGGACGTCTACTTCACCTCCAACACGTCGTACGTCAACAGCAGCAACCCTGCCAACACGGCCCGCGCGTACAGCCTGCGGGCGGCCACCGACCTGTACGGCAGCTGCTCCACCGAGTACAAGGCCGTGCAGGCCGCCTGGACGGCCGTGAACGTGGCCGGCAACGACGCGCCCTGTTCCACCGGCAACGACTTCTCCGTGTCGCTGTCGCCCACCGCCGGCTCGGTGAACCCGGGCAGCGCGGCCTCCACCACCGTGTCGACAGCCACCACCAGCGGTACGGTGCAGACCGTGACGTTCTCCGCGTCCGGCCTGCCCAGCGGGGCGAGCGCCGCGTTCAGCCCCGCCTCGGTGACCTCGGGCGGCTCGTCCACCCTCACCATCAGCACCTCGGCGAGCACACCGCCCGGCACCTACTCGGTCACCGTGAACGGCGCGGGGTCGGTCACCCGCAGCGCCGCCTACACGCTCACCGTGAACGGCACCGGGGGCGGCTGCACCGCGCCGGGCCAGAAGCTGGCCAACCCGGGCTTCGAGTCCGGTGCGACAGGCTGGACGGCCAGCTCCGGCGTGATCACCACCGACAGCGGTCAGGCGGCCCGCACCGGGTCGTACAAGGCGTGGCTGAACGGGTACGGCAGCAGCCACACCGACACGCTCGCCCAGTCGGTGGCCCTTCCGGCGGGCTGCTCGTCGTACACGGTCAGTTTCTGGCTGCACATCGACTCGGCCGAGACCACCACAAGCGTTCAGTACGACAAGCTGAACGTGCAGGTGCTGAACTCGGGCGGGACGGTGCTGGCCACGCTGGCGACCTACTCGAACCTCAACAAGGCCACCGGCTACAGCCAGAAGTCCTTCTCCCTGGCCGGGTACGCCGGCCAGACCGTCAGCCTGAAGTTCACAGGCGTCGAGGATTCCTCGTTGCAGACGTCCTTCGTGGTCGACGACACCGCGGTCACCGTCTCCTGACCTGATCAGGAGCGGGCCCGGCGGCCCCCATCCGGTGGCCGCCGGGCCCGTGCCGTTATGTTTCTGCGAATCTTGGACAGTTTCCGTCATCCACGGACGGAAAGTGTCCAAGATTCATTTTGGGCGGACACGTGCGGCGAGAATGGGGTGGGTCTGTGGCGGGTGCGGAGTTGACGGTCACGGTTTCCGGGCCGGTGGCGACCGTGGTGATCCACAACCCGGCCCGTCGCAACGCGATGACGGCGGCCATGTGGCGCCAGCTTCCCGAGCTGCTCGACCGGCTGGAGCCCGACCCCCACGTACGGGCGCTGGTGCTCACCGGCACGGACGACGCCTTCTGTGCCGGTGCCGACCTCGGCGACCTGGCCGAGCTGCTGGACGCCGGCGACACCAGCATCGCAGTGGCCGCCGAGGAGCGGCTGGCCGGCTTCGCCAAACCGACGGTCGCGGCGATCCGGGGCGCCTGCGTCGGGGGTGGCGCGCAGCTCGCGGTCGCCTGTGACCTGCGGATCGCCTCGGAGGACGCCCGCTTCGGCGTACCCCCGGCCCGGCTCGGGCTGGTCTATCCGGCACCGACCACGCGCCGGCTGGCCCGGCTGGTCGGCCCGTCGGCGGCGAAGCACCTGCTGTTCACCGCCGAGCTGATCGACGCCGACCGCGCCCTGCGGATCGGCCTCGTCGACGAGGTGCTGCCGGGCGACCGGCTCGCCGCGCGGGTGGACGACCTCACCGCCACGATCGCGCAGCGGTCCGCGCTGAGCGTCACCGCCGCCAAGGAGATCGTCGACGACCGTGCCGGACCGGCGCGGATCGCCTGGTGGCACCGCAAGGTGAGGGACAGCGGCGAGGCCCGCGAGGGCGTGGCGGCCATGGCGGAGCGCCGGGCGCCCCGCTTCGCCTGGCGAGCGCCTTCCGACGGCTGACGGCCGGGCCGCCGCGCGCGACAGGTGCCGGCCGCCTGCTCCGCCGGCGACCCACCCGCCCGCCTGCCACCGCTCCTTTGCTCTCCTTCAACCGACGCAACACTCGCACGTCGTAGATGGTGCGTGGGTTGAAGCAGAGCAAAGGGGCCGCAGTGGACACCTGCGGGCCGCGCGAAGGCCCAACCGACGGGCTGCTGAGCGCGTTTCGCACGCAGCCATCGACGGGTATCCCGGACCAACGGGGAACGGGGGTCGGAATGGATACGCCGATCACGAATTCAGAGGGCTCCGGGCGGAGGCCACGCCTTCGCTTCCTGCTGATCGCCCTGCTGGTGGGCGGCGTGGTTGGCGCGCTGGGCGTCGGTGTGGCGGTCGGTGGCGACGACACCGCTGCCTTCGACGGTGACCCACCCCGCTGGGCTTTCGTTCTCGGCGCCACCCTGTCGTTGATCGGGCTGGCCGTGGAGATCGGCGCGCTCGTCTGGACCGTGCGCTCCGGTCGTCACCGGGCCGCGCGCCGGTCGCGGCTGTTGACGTTGAGCTGGTCGCACCGCTTGCGGCTCGGGCGGCAGGTCAGACATGGCACACCCGAGGCCGGCGATGATGCGGTGCTCCTCGAGGAGATGGCCCGACAGATGGCCGGCAACCGCTGGTCGGCCGGCATGGGGGCCGGCATGGTGGCGGTGAGCGTCGGTCAGGCGCTGATGCGATTCGCGCCGTTCTGGGCGGTGTTCAGCGGATTGGTCGCGGTGGCTGGCGCGGTGGCCATCGTTCTGGTCATCCGGGACGCCCGTCGGGCCGAGGCGTTCCTGCGCGCTCACCCGGACCTGACCGGGCGCTAATCGCCGCCACCGATCCATTCATTGCGAAACCTCGATCCCGGGTGGCACCGGATCGGAGCGGTACGGCAGGCTGTCCGTCGTGCAGCGTGATCGGTTGCTTGCGGGCCGCTATCGGCTCCTGGAGCGCCTCGGCAGCGGGGGCATGTCCGCGGTCCACCGGGCCTACGACGAGGTGCTCGAACGGGACGTTGCGGTGAAGGTGCTCGTCGCCTCGGACGGGAACGCCCGGCAGCGGATCCGGGCCGAGGCCAAGGCGGCGGCGCGGTTGTCGCATCCGCACGTCACAAGCGTCTACGACTTCGGCGAGTCGGTCGTCGACGGCGTCCAGGTCCCGTTCGTGGTGCTGGAACTGCTCAACGGCGTCACCCTCGAACAACGGCTGGCCGCCGGGCCGCTGCCACCCCGCGCCGGGCTGCGGGTCTGCGCCGAGGTGGCGGCGGCACTCGAAGCCGCGCACGCCCAGGGGTTGGTGCACCGCGACATCAAGCCGGGCAACGTGATGCTCACCCCCACCGGCGCGAAGGTGCTCGACTTCGGCATCGCGGCGGCCATCGGCGACCCGGAGATCGATTTCGATGGACGGCTGCTCGGTACGCCCGCCTACCTCGCTCCGGAGCGGCTGGCGGCCGGCGAGGTGCTGCCGGCCTGCGACGTGTACGCCCTCGGCCTGCTCCTGTACCGGACGCTCACCGGCCGGCTGCCCTGGGCCACCGAGGCGCAGGCCGGGATGCTCCGCGCCCACGTCCACATCGAACCGGATCCACTCCCCGAGATCGACGGGGTGCCGCCCGAGATCCACAGGCTCTATCGCTGGTGCCTGGCCCGCGATCCCGCCGACCGGCCCCCGGCCGCCGAGGCGGCCCGCATCCTGCTCACCGCGAGCCAACAAAGCACGCCGACGCCACACCGTTCCTCCCCGACCGAGGTGACCGAGGTGAGCAAGGTGGCCGACGACGCGTCGGCCGAGCCGGGCACCGGCGTGCGACCCCGCCCGACCGGCACCTCCCGGCGACGGACCCGCCGCCGGCGCCGGGCGGTGCTGACGGTCGGCGGCGCGGTGATCGCCGCGGTGGCGCTGGCCGGGTCGCTGGGCGACTACAGCAGGCGGCAGCACGACGGGACCAACCCGCGAACCGGCATCGGCACGGGTGGCACCACGACGGTGGGGCTGCCACAGACCGTCGAACAGCCCGAACCATCCGTGGCCGGTCCCCCGGCCGGCCCGTCGACCCGGAACACCCCCGCCGTCCCCCGGACCAGCCCACCGACGGGTCCCGGTGAAAGGTCCACCCCGGCGTCCAGGCCGACGCCCACGCCCACCGATCCCGTGGTGGTCACCGTGCAGGCCCAGGGCGGGACGGTCACCGTTCGCTGCCTCGGGGGATCGGCCGAACTGCTCACTGTGACGCCCGCGCCGGGCTATCGGGTGGCGCCGTACGACCCGGGCCCGGCGAAGCAGGTCCAGGTCGAGCTGACCTCGGCCGAGCACAGCAGCGAGATCCGTACGCACTGCGCGAGCGGCCGCCCGAAGCCGAAGGTCAAGGAACGCGACCTCTGACCGGGGCCGGCGGGTGCCGCGCCGGGGCGTACCCCGACGCGGCCCCCCGTTCCCGCCGGCCGGTCGGTCACCGCCCGGCCAGCGACGCCCAGCCCGGGTTCACCGGTTCCCGGCGCAGCGGCATGCCCGCCTCCGCCGGGGTGCGGTCGCCCTTGCGCTGGTTGCAGCCGTAGCAGGCGGCGGTCGTGTTTCGCCACGTGTTCCGGCCGCCCCGCGAGCGCGGCAGGATGTGGTCGATTGTCGATGCGGCCCCACCGCAGTAGGCGCAGCAGCGGTCGTCGCGGCGCAGCACCCCGGCCCGGGACCAGGCCGGCCCGGAGTTGAACCGCCACCGGGTGACCACGTAGTGGACCAGCCGCACCACCCGGGGCAGCGGGAAGACGCCGATCAGTTGGTCGGGCTCCGCCTCGTGGATCTCGGCCACCCGGCGGCAGAGCATCCGGACGGCGTGCTGGACGGTGACCCGGTGCAACGGGCCGAGGTCGGCGTTGACGACGAGGACGGCGTCCACCGGGACTCCTTTCCAGATGGTGCCGGACAGCGAAGAGCCGCCCGGTCCAGGCGTTCGGACGGGCGGCTCGGCGCGTACGGGTACGCGTCAGTCGGGCCGGCCCGCCCGCGGGTCTTCCGCTCGCCAACCGCTGCCGGGCAACACCGACGACGGCACGCTGCTGGCATGCGACGTCGTCATGATCTGCTCCCGTGGCGGTGGTTGACCTTGCGCGATCACGGTAGGTCGACGGGGGAGGCGCCGGCAACGTATTTCGATCGGCCGGCCTCCTCGGGACGCCGCTGGCGGCGGGTGCGGGGAGCCGCCTTCACCGAGACCTGGGCGATGGTCAGCGGCCGGTTCAGCCGTAGGGCCATCCGTGCGGTGAGTTCGCTGTCCAGCAGGGGCCGGTTGACCTCACTGGCGACCGCCAGGGCGGGCCCGGAGACCGACCGCCAGATCGCGGCCAGTCCGGCGCCGAGACCCACCAGGGCGACGGTGGCCCGGGTGGTCGGTGAGCCGGCGGCCGCGGCGGCGCTCACCCCGACGACCGCGAAGAGCACCAACAGCAGGGGTACGAGCACCGGCCAGAAGATGCCCCGCGCCGCCTGCGCCACCAGCCGCCGGTCCCGGATGATCAGATTTCGGGCGATCACCGCGTAGTCCTCCTCGTCGAGCAGGTCGCGCGGGTGCAGGCCGCCGGTGAGCACGTCGCGCCACAGGTCACCCTGGCCGCGCAGGGCCCGGCTCAGCTCGGCGGGTGCCGGCACGGCCGGATCGCCGTGGCCGGCCCGGTCGACGGTGTTCGACCAGGCGGCCAGCGACCGGCGCACCACCGCGGCCGAGTACGGCGGCAGGACGGTGGCCAGTTCGTCCAACCACCTGCTGATCTGGACCTGCCGGCCACCGAACTGTCGCAGCAGCTGTGCGACGTCGCCGGCCCGGACGGTGTCGGCCACCGATCGGCCCAGCCGGTAGGCCAGCCCGACCCGGTGGTTGGCGGCCATCGCCCACCGCAGCACCTCCACGTTGAGGTCGTCGAGGGCGAGCAGCAGTGGCACCGGGTCCGCGGGGTCGGGCTGCCCCGGGTCGGGCAGCAGGGCTCGGGCGGCCGACGTGTCGGGCACCGGCCCGGTGTGCCGGGTGAGGTCGGCGATCTGGGCCAGGGCGACGTCCACCCCGTCGACGTACATCCGCATCCGCCGGTGGGTGGACATCTCGGTGAGGTTGGAGAGTTTGGCCGGCGGTACGGCCGGGCGGGCGTCGACGAAGGCGCGGGGCTCCGCCTGCTGCCCGTGGTGGTAGGCGTCCGCCATCCACCAACCCAGCCGGAGCGCGGTGACGATGCAGGCGCGCTCGTCGCGGATCAGCGGGTACGCGTCGTCGCGGCCGATCTCGTCGATCGACGAGCCGTTCTCCGCGCCGGCGCGGTGCAGTGGTGACATCTCCGCTGCCCTCCCGCCCGGCCGATCGACGGTTGATCATTCGAGCGTACGGCAGCGTACGGTGGCTTATGTTGTGTTTTGTTGTTTTTGCCCGGCGCGACCGGCCAGCAGCCCGCGCGGTCGGATCGAGCGCACCGGCTCGGCCGCGGCACCCTCCGCGCGCAGGATGTGGTTCGCCGCGATGATCCCGGTGGCCGCAGAGCGTTCCATCAGGGCGCTCGGGAAGTCCGTGGCGATTCCGTCGCCGGCCAGATAGACGCCGGGCGCCCCGGTGCGGACCCCCGGACGCCAGGCGTGGCTGCCCGGCGAGAACGCCGGCGCCTGCGCCTCCACCCGGGCGCGCAGCTCGCGGACCCGCAGGTCGCCGGCCTCCGGCCACAGTTCGACCAGCTCGCGGCGCATCCGCTCGGCCAACTCCTCGGCCGGCACGTCGGGCTCGCAGGCGTACGCGTGCAGCTCGATGACCGACCCGCCGGTCCGCTGCGCCCAGCGCCGCGGCTCGTTCTCCAGCCTGTGATAGAGCGTCACCGAGTCCAGAGTGGGCTGGCGGGACACCCCGTTGAACACCGCCCGCTCGGCGGCCACGTCCCCGTCACACCAGTACCGCGCCACCGCGTACGGGGGGCCGGGGGTGCCGAAGGCCGACATCCGCGCGGCCAGCTCGGGTGCCCGCCCGGCCAGGTCCGGCGAGGCCGCGACCAGCGCGGCGAGCGCGGGCGGGTCGACGGCGAGCACGACGTGACCCGCCGGATGGCTGCCCCCGTCGGTGGTCGTCACCCGCCATCCGTCGCCGTCGCGGCGCACCCCGGTGGCGGCGCTGCTGGTGAGAACGCGGCCGCCGTGCTTCTCCACGTGCCGGGTCAGGGGCTCCCAGATCGCCGTCGCGTAGTCCTCGTCGGGGCAGTCGAAGGCCAGCCCTTCCGGGTTGCCGAGCAGGTAGAAGTGGAACTGGGCGACCATCTCGGCGGCCGACATCTCCGCCTCGTGGTTGAAGAACGAGTGCGAGAAGACCTCGAACAGCATCGCCCGCGCCCGGTCCGGCAGCCGCAGCGACGCCAACAGCTCGTCGGCGGTGGTGTCGTCCAACTCCGCGTAGGTGCGGGCCGGGTCGTAGGTGAGCAGCGGCAACGCCGCGTCCCGGTCCATCGACCGCAGATCGGCCAGACGCAGGCTCGGGCTGCGTAACAGCAGCGCCAGCAGGTTCGCCGGCGGCGCGGGCGGCAGCTTGCCGAACTCCTCGGTCGGCCACTGGGCGCTGAGGATCGGATAGCCCGGGATCGGTTTGAGGAAGCGCAGGTCACTGTCGATCCGGCGGAGGATGGACCGCCAGTTGTAGTACTGCCGGAAGAACGCGTGGAAGCCGTGCTCGTTCTGCTGGCTGCCGTCGGAGAGGGCCTCCGGCCAGGCGCCCAGCCGACCGCCGAGCGTCGGAGCCGCCTCCAGCACCGTGACCGCCACCCCCCGCTCGGCCAGCACCACCGCCGCCGACATGCCGGCGATCCCACCCCCAACCACCAGCGCCGTGGTGGGTCGCGGCACGCGGTCGGCGCCACCGCCGCCCGGGTCCACCTGGTGCTGCCGTACGCCGATCAGCCGACCTACCACTTGCGACAGCGCCATTGGCCCAGTCTGCCCCACCTCGGTTCAGTCGGCTGGCAGGCAGCGGCGGGGGCGGTCGGAGGCCGGCCAGACGTACTCCAGATCCCCCGGCACGTCGTCGCCGAACAGCGGGCGGTAGTGCGTCGGGTCCTTGCGCAGCAGTGACGAGCGGTGACTCAGGTGCAGGTCGTCGCGGCCCAGCCAGGGCGGCAGGTCACCGGCGCGGGCCAGCTCGTCCTGGGTCCGTACGACACCGGCCCCGCAGGCGTCGGCGAGGTCGACGGTAAGCGTGGTGGCGCAGGTGTCGGCGCGTCCCGGCTCGGTCCAGACCGCGCACATGTCCAGCCCGTAGCGGACGAGCGCCTCCTCGTACCCGGCCCACATCTTCACCGCCGGATGGTTGCGCCAGCCGTACCCGGGTCGGGTCAGGCCACGCAGCACCTGGATGGCCTCCACCCGCTGCTTGCCCAGCCGCTTCTGGTCCAGCGCACGGGCACTGGCCAGAAAATCCGGGTACGGGAGGAACGTCTGCATGGCGCTGCTCTACCCGGCGCCGGGGCGGACATACCTGGCCACGGGATGATCCGGGCGGGGTCGCCCAGTGTGGTCGTGCTGGTTACGATCCGGGCATGGCGGAGCCGTGGCGGGACCGGGCGCGACGGGCGGTCGAGTGGAACTGGCGGCTGCGGTCCGTCGGTGATCCACGCCCGCACTACGTGATCTGCGGGAAGGACGCGCTCGCCTACTACGTGGCCCGGGCGATGCTCGAATCCGAGCTGCCGGCGGGTGGGGCCCGGGTGACAGTCGTCGTGCCGGAGCGTTACCGCAGCAACGGGCCGGACGTGGCCGGGCTGCGCGGGCTCCGGGTGGTCCGCTCGGACCGGCTGGACGTGGAGACCTTCGAGGCCGCCGGGCTGGCCGGGGCGACCGGGCTGGCCCTGCTGCACCAGGACGACGTCGGCAACCTGCACGCCGCGCTCTGCGCCCAGGCCGTCGACCAGCGGGTCCGCCAGGTGCTGAGGATGTTCAACGGCACCCTCGCCGACGGCGTACGCAAACTGCTCAAGGCGCCCGTCGAGGTGCTCTCCGACGCCGAGATGGCCGCGCCGGCCTTCGTGGCCGCCGCGCTCAACGAGGTCGACCCCAGCTCCTTCCAACATCGGGAGAAGACGCTGCGGGTGGCGCGGCGGGCCGACGTCCGACCGCAGGACGTGGTCTGCGCGCTGGCCCACCTCAGCGAGGCGCAGGGGGTGGAGCTGCTGCCCGCCGAGCAGGCCGGCGCCGACCTGGTGCTCGCCGAGGCGACCGGCCAACCGCCGGGCACTCAGGTCGCCGCCCGGCGGCTGGTCCGCGCGCGTCGGCGGCGTCGCCCGGTCACGGTGCTGATGGGAGCGGTCCGCGGCTTCGCCACCCGCAAGATCGGCATCGCGGTGATGGTGGTGCTCGCGCTGATCGCGGTGCTCGGTGCGCTGATCTCTCGCGCCGAGGATGTCTCTCCGCTGGAGGCGCTCTACCTGACGCTCGTCACCACGCTCAGCGGAGCCGACCCGGACACCGACAAGGCGGCGGACGCGCAGATCATGCAGGTGGTGCTCAACCTGGCCGGGTTGGCGCTGATCCCGCTGATCACCGCCGTGGTGGTGGACGGCATCGTCAACGCCCGGCTGGCCCTGCACACCGGCCGCCTGCAACCCGCCCGCGCCGGGCACGTCGTGGTGATCGGCCTGGGCAACGTCGGCACCCGCGTCATGGCACAGCTCCGCGAGTACGACGTCGAGGTCGTGGCCATCGACAAGAATCCGGAGCCGCGCGGCGCCGCCCTGGCCCGTCAGCTGGAGGTGCCGCTGATCGTCGGCGACGCCGCGCTGCCGGAGACGCTGGCCTCCGCCTCGGTGGCCGACTGTCAGGCGCTGGTGGTGGCGTCCACCGACGACGTGGCCAACCTGGAGGCGGCGCTGGCCGCGCGGGATCTCCGCAACGACCTGCGGGTGGTGCTGCGGCTGTTCGACGGCGACTTCGCCGAGCGGGTGGAGGAGACCTTCGCCCTGGGGGTGTCCCGGTCGGTCTCCTACCTGGCCGCGCCGGCCTTCATCGGGGCGCTCACCGAACGCGCGGTGATCACCACGATCCCCGTCGACAGGCACGCGCTGCCGGTGGCCGAGGTGCCGGTCGCCGCCGGCTCCGAGCTGGACGGTCGACCCCTGGAGCTGGTCAATCGGGACGGGCAGGTCCGGCTGATCGCCCGGACCCCGGCCGGCGGGGCGAAGACGATCTGGTGGAAAGACCTCGACCCGCGACAGGTGATCTTCGCCGGTGACCGGTTGACAGTGGTCGCCCGGCGGCGCGGGCTGGACTGGCTGACCACCCAGTGCGCCCCGCCCGCCACGGGGAGGGTGCCTGTGCCATCGGGTCACGTCGGTTCGATGCCCCGCGGCGTGCCCACCCCGTCCGGTGCCGTCCCGGCTGGTCTCGCCGTCGGTGGGGAGTCGTCCGCGCCAGCGGTGGTTCCCGGGACGCCGCGGACGCCGACCGACCAGGAGGTCGCCGCCTCGGCCCCCGGCGCGGCCCACCCGGTGCCGACCCCGCCGTCGCCGAGCGACGATCCGGTGCCTCCGGCCCGAGGCGCGGGGGCCGAGCCGACAGCGACAGACGACTACTCGACCGGTGCCCCCCAGGTACACGGTTGAGCGGGCAGAGGCGGGCTTGCCCCGAACTTCGACGATCAACGGCTTCGTGTGGTCGTTGCCACTGAGTGACAATCGGTGCCATGCGTTTCCGCGTCCTGGGGCCGACCCAGGTGCTGCTGGCCGACGGGCGTGAGATCGCCGTGGGCGGTCCACGGCTTCGTGCGCTGCTGGTGCTCCTGCTGCTCGACGCGGGCCGGGTGGTGTCCGCCGAGCGGCTGATCGACGGTCTGTACGGCGAACACCCTCCGCGGGGCGCCGCCAACGCGCTTCAGTCCCTGGTGTCGCGCCTGCGTCAGGCCCTGCCCGCCGAGCACACCCCGGTCGAGTTCCACCCGGCCGGCTACCGCCTCGCCGTGGACCCTGCGGACGTCGACGCGTACCGGTTCGAGCGGCTCGCCGAGGCTGGGCGTCGCGCGCTCGTGGGCGGCGACTGGCACCGCGCGGCGGCCGTGTTGCACGAGGCGCTGGAGCTGTGGCGTGGTCCCGCCCTGGCCGACGTCATCGACGTGGCAGGCGTACCCGCGCGGGCGGCCCGGCTGGATGAGCTGCGGCTGGCCGCCACCGAGGATCGGATCGAGGCGGAGCTGGCGTTGGGCGGACACGCGAAACTGGTTCCCGAGCTGCGGCAACTGGTCGTGGCGCATCCGCTCCGGGAGCGCCCGCGAGGTCACCTCATGCGTGCCCTGGCCACGCAGGGCAGGACGGCCGAGGCGCTGGCCGAGTTCGAGGATGCTCGGCGCACCCTGGCCGAGCAGCTCGGGGTCGACCCGTCGGCGGCGCTGGCCGCGGTTCACCTCGCGGTGCTGCGTGGCGACGGGAGTGCCGCCGTGCCGCGTGGCGAGGGCAGCAGGGCCGTGCTGAGCGGCGGGGGCAGCTCCGCCGTGCGCCCGACGACCGAGCAGGCGCTGCCGAGCCAGCTCACCACGTTCGTCGGGCGGGAGGAGGAGCTCGCACGTGTTGGAGCTTTGCTCGGCGAGCGCAGGCTGGTCACCCTCACCGGCCCCGGGGGAGCGGGCAAAACCCGGTTGGCCATCGAGGCGGCGGGCCGTTCGGACGGCGAGGTCCGTCTGGTCGAGCTGGCCGGGCTTGCCGACGGGTCGGACGTACCGCAGGCGGTGCTGAGCGCGCTCGGCCTGCGGGACGCGGGCCTGCGGGCCCCGGCCGAGCCGGGCCGACAGGCCATCGACCGACTGGTCGAGGCACTTGCCGAGCGGCGGTTGCTGCTCGTGCTCGACAACTGTGAGCACGTCATCGCCGACGTGGCTCGGCTGGCCGCACGACTGCTGGGCACCTGTCCGGCGCTGCGGGTGCTCGCCACGAGTCGCGAGCCGCTCGGGCTGGCCGGCGAGGCGTTGTGCCCGTTGTCCGGGCTCACCCTGCCGCCGCCGGACAGGTCGACGGAGGATGCCGACGACTACGCGGCGGTCCGCCTCTTCGTCCAACGGGCTGCCGACGTCGCACCCGGCTTCACCGTCACGCCGGCCAACGTCGACGTGGTGCTGCGGATCTGCCGTACCCTCGACGGCCTGCCGTTGGCGATCGAGCTGGCCGCCGCTCGGCTGCGAGCGTTGCCCGTGGCCGAGGTGGCCGCCCGTCTCGACGACAGGTTCCGACTGCTGTCCATGGGAAGCCGGGCCGCGTCGCCCCGACACCGCACGCTCCGGGCTGTTGTGGAGTGGAGCTGGGACCTGCTCGACGATGCCGAGCGCACCCTGGCCCGCCGCCTCACCGTCTTCGCGGGCGGCGCGACGCTGGAGGCCGCCGGGCGGGTCTCCGGCCTGTCCAGCGCCGAGTTCGTTGACGCGCTGAGCGGTCTGGCCGACAAGTCCTTCGTGGAACGGACCGGCGGCCGTTACCGGATGCTGGAGACGGTGCGTGCCTTCTGCGCGGAGCGTCTCGCCGAAGCCGGTGAGGCCGACGAACTGCGCCGCGCGCACACCGCTTACTTCCTGGAGTTCGCCTGGACCGCCAGCGACCACCTCCGTCAGGCCGAACAGTTGCACTGGCTGCGGCGGCTCGACGCGGAGCGGGACAACCTGCACGCGGCGTTGCGTCGTGCCACCGCGGCGGGTGACGCGTCCGAGGCCGCCGGGTTGGTCGCCGCACTGTCGTTCTACTGGTGGTTACGCGGCATGCGTGGGGAGGGGGCCCGGCTGGCCGCCGACGTCCTCGACGTGCTCGGTGCCGAGGCGCCGCCCGGGTTGGGCGAGGAGTTCGCCCTCTGCGTCTACAACGCCTCGCTCGCCGGTTCCGGGCACCTGCCGTCGCTCGGCACGCAGGGGTCGGTGATCCGCAGCCTCGACCGGCCCCCTCGACAACCGTTCCTGCTCTATCTGTCGGGGATCTCGACCGGACCCCCACCCGGCGGGGCCGAGGACGTCGAAGAGCTGATGCGGGAGCTGCGGCGGCTGGTCGGGCCGGACACCTGGATCAACGCGCTCGGTGCGATGGGACACGGCACGGCGCAGATGTGGGGTGGCCAGTCGGACCGTGCCGGGGCCGCGCTGGCCACCGCTCTCGACGGTTTCCGGAGCACCGGAGACCGGTGGGGTTCCATGATCACACTCGGCGCGCTCGGCGAACTGGCCGCCCGGCACGGTGACCCGGAGGCGGCGGGCGAGCACATGAACCAGGCCATGGGGTTGGCCGAGGAGCTCGGCTCGGCCGTCGACCAGGCCGACATGCTGCGTACCCGGGGTGAGATAAGGCTGCGTGCCGGTGACCTCGCGGCGGCCCGCGACGACTTCGCCGGTGCGCTGCTTCTGGCGCAGGGCAGTGGCGCGCCGGAGTTCGTGTCCGCCGCCCGACTCGGCCTCGCCCAGGTGGCACGGCTGCGTGGTGATCTCACCGAGACGAGGCGGCTCTGCGAAGCGGCGTTGGCCGGCGGGCTCACCGGCTGGTACGTCGGCGAGGCGACGCGCTCGGAGATCATCATTCTTCTTCAGCAGATCACCGAGGAGGAGAAGGCCGGGGCCGCGAGCGGGCCTGGTGCGCCGCCGTCAGCGGACGGTGCGTGACCCGTCAGCGCCCGCCCGCACTCTGGCGGCATGACGACATTCGACGTGACAGCCGAAGGGCTGGGCAAGCGGTACGGCCCCACCCGGGCACTGGACACCTTCGACCTGACCGTGCCGACCGGCACGGTGCATGGACTGCTGGGACCGAACGGGGCCGGGAAGACGACTGCCGTACGGATCCTCACCACGCTGCTGCGCTTCGACGCCGGCCGGGCCACCGTGGCCGGGTACGACGTGCGGCGTCAGCCGGACGAGGTGCGGGCCCGGATCGCGTTGACCGGCCAGTACGCGGCGGTCGACGAGACCCTCAGCGGGCGGCAGAACCTGGAGTTGTTCGGCCGGCTGTTCCAGCTGGGTCGACGGGCGGCCCGCCAACGCGCCGACGAACTGCTGGAACGGTTCGGGCTCGCCGAGGCGGCGGGGCGGTCCGCCGTCGAGTATTCGGGTGGGATGCGCCGCCGACTGGACCTCGCCGCCAGCCTGATCCGTACGCCGCGCGTGCTCTTTCTCGACGAGCCGACCACCGGCCTGGACCCGCGTAGCCGCAACCAGGTGTGGGACCTGGTCCGCGGTCTCGTGGCGGGCGGGACCACAGTCCTCCTCACCACGCAGTACCTGGAGGAGGCCGATCAGCTCGCCCACCGGATCTCGGTGATCGACGCCGGTCGGGTGGTGGCCGAGGGGTCGCCGGACGAGCTGAAGTCGATGACCGGCGGTGACCGGATCGAGGTGGTGGTGCGCGACGCGGCCGACCTGAACCAGGCTGCCCGCATCGTCGCGTCGATCTGTGCCGCGCAGCCGGAGCGCGATCCGGAGGTGCGGCGACTCAGCGTGTCGGTGGCCGACCGGGTCGCCGGGCTTGTCGACGTGGTGCGGGCGCTGGACGACGCCGGGATCGCGGTGGAGGACATCGGCCTGCGGCGCGCGACGTTGGACGAGGCGTTCCTGCATCTGACCGGGCACCGACCGGACGAGGCCCGCGAGCCCGTCGGCGTTGGACGAGAGGCGGACGTGGCATGACGGCGGCGGTGGTCGACGGCTGGACGATGACCAGGCGGAACATGATCCACGTGATCCGCGCGCCGGAGGAGCTGATCCTCTACTTCTCGCTGCCGATCATGTTCGTGCTGGTCTTCGGGTACGTGTTCGGCAGCGGCATGCAGGTGTCCGGTGGCGGCAACTACCGGGAGTTCCTGCTCCCCGGGGTCTTCGTGATGACGATGCTCTACGGCCTCGGCGCCACCGCGAGCGGCGTGGCGCTGGATCTCAGCCGGGGTGTCGTGGACCGGTTCCGGTCGATGCCGATGGCCCGGTCCGCCCTGATGACCGGCCGCAGCGCCGCCGACCTGCTCCGCGCCCTGTTGGAGATGTCCACCCTGCTGGTCTGTGGCCTGCTCGTCGGGTGGCAGTGGCGACAGGGTGTCGGCAAGGCGTTGCTCGCCGTCGGGCTCCTCCTGCTGCTCCGGGTCGCGATCACCTGGGTCGGGATCTACCTGGCGCTGCTGGTCCGCAACCCGGACACGGTCGGCGTGATCGTCTTCCCGGCGGCGTTTCCGTTCACCGCGATCTCCAACGTCTTCGTGTCGCCCGAGCTGATGCCAGCTGTCATCGGGACGATCTCGCAGTGGAACCCGTTGTCGGCCACCGTCGCGGCGATCCGTGAACTGTTCGGCAACCCCGGCCTGGGTGGCGACTCGTGGCCGGCGGAGCACGCCATGCTGTTGGCGGTGGTGTGGCCGGTGCTGCTGATCGCGACGTTCGCGCCGCTCGCGGTGCGCCGGTACCGGCGGCTGAGCCGCTGACCCCTGCCCGCCGGTGGCCTGCCCAGGTCACCGGCGGGCGGCACGTAGCGCGTACCAGGCGACGCCGGCGGCGAGCACGCCGAACCCGACGAGGACGCTGCCGGTCGGCAGGTTGACCGCGAGCAGCAGGCAGCCGATGAGCCCCAGGCCGGCGAGCACCTGCACCGGTAGCTTCCGTTCCTGTTCCCGACCCAGGGTGAGCGCCGCCGCGTTGGTGATCGCGTAGTAGACGAGCACCGTGCAGCTGGAGAAGCCGATCGCGTCGCGGACGTCACCGAGCAGCACCACCACGATCACCACGGCGGCGACGGCCAGCTCGGCGCGGTGCGGCACCCGGTGCACCTGGTGCACGGCGGCCAGCGCGCCGGGGAGGTCACGTCGGCGGGCCATCGCGAGGGTGGTCCGGCCGACTCCGGCGACCAGGGACAGCAGCACCCCGACGACGGCGATGGTGGCCCCGGCGCGCACCACCCAGGCCAGGCCGGGCAGCCCGGCGGCGGTCACCACGTCGACCAGGGGTGCTGCCGAACCGGCCAGCCGGTCGGCGCCGAGCACGCCGAGCGTGACCACGGCCAGCACCAGGTAGATCGCGAGCACCACCCCGAGCGCCAGCGGCACCGCGCGGGGAATGGTCCGCTGCGGGTCGCGGACCTCCTCGCCGAGCGTGGCGATCCGCGCGTACCCGGCGAAGGCGAAGAACAGCAGCCCGGCAGCGGTGAGCACACCCCGGGCGGAGCCACCGGGGTCGCCGAGCCGATCCAGGTGCACCGGCCCGCCCACCACGCCGACGACAGCGACCAGGGTCAGCACCGCGAGCACCAGGCCGACCAGGGCCTTCGTGGCGGTGGCCGTCTTGCCGATGCCGCGCAGGTTCACCGCCGTCACCGCGAGCACCGCGCCGACCGCGACCAACCGCGCCTGCCCCGGCCACAGGTACGCCCCGATGGTCAACGCCATCGCCGCGCAGCTCGCCGTCTTGCCCACCACGAAACCCCAGCCGGCCACGAAGCCGGCGAGCGGTCCGAGGCGTTCCCGGCCGTAGACGTAGGTGCCGCCGGACTCCGGGTAACGGGCCGCCAGCCGCGCCGAGCTGGTCGCGTTGCAGAAGGCGATGAAACCGGCGAGCACCAGGGCCGGCAGCAGCCCGGCGCCGCCGGCCGACGCGGCGGCCGGGCCGAAGACCACGAAGACGCCCGCGCCGAGCATCGAGCCCAACCCGATGACCACCGCATCGGGTACGCCGAGCCGCCGCGCCAGCTGATCCACGAACCGACCCTAGGGGTACGAGGTGAACGGCCGATCCCACTCCCGTAGCCGGCCGGGGAGCGGCAGATCGTCCCAGGGCACCCGGTGCAGCAGCCGGTCCAGGAGCAGGCCGAGCAGCAGCCCGGCCACCGAGTCGGTGAGCCAGTGCCAACCCAGGTACGTGGTGGTGGTGAGCACGACAAGCGGCGGCACGACGCGGATCACTGTGACCAGCCGGGCCGAGAGGTGGCGGCCGAAGCTGCGGGCCAGCGGGGCCAGCAGCAGCGCGATCACGCCGTACCAGACGATGGCGTTGGCGACGTGCCCCGACGGGTAGGACTGGGCGAATCGCACCGGCAGGTCGTCGTGGAACAGGGGCAGGGTCTGCTCGGGCGACAGGTTCGGCTCCTTGACGCTTGCGCTCGGTGCCGCCCGCGCGGTCCAGACCTTGAGCGGACCGATCGTCAGGTAGGTCAGCACGAACCCGACCACCGGCGGCAGGATCGGCCGCACCGACCGCACCCGGACGGCCAGCAGCACGCCCAGCCCGGCGGCGATCAACGTCAGCGGGGTGCCCTGGCCGAGGTGGTTGAACACCCAGGCGACCCAGTAGGCGACGGTTGGCCGATGCGCGTCGGCCCAGTCGGCGACCGCCCGGTCCAGCCCGAAGAGCTGGTCGGCGGCGAGTGCCACTGTCAACCCGACCAGGCCGACCAGCAGGAGGGCGTCGAACCACCAACCGGTCGGGCGGACGGGCCGTAGCCGCAGGTCACGTCGTACCGCCGAGGGTTTGAGCACGCGACCACGCTACCGGGCCGACGCGAGGTCGGGGTGTGCGGCGCTGTGGGCCAAGCCACGATGTGCGGCGGATACGGGGGGCGACCAGTCATGCTTGTGCCCGTGCGGATCACGTCTGCCCTCGTGGACCCGGCGCTGCTCGACCTGCCCTGGTCGACACCGCTGGAGGAGTGGCCTGCCCAGCACCTGGTGGCCCTGCCACAGGGCATCTCCCGGCACATCGTCCGCTTTGTCCGCTTGGGCGACTACGTGTACGCGTTCAAGGAGACCCGCGAGCGGATCGCCGAGCGGGAGTACGACCTGCTCCGAGCCCTGGAGCGGATCGACTTCCCGTCGGTCGAGGCGGTGGCGGTCGTCGCCGACCGGCAGACCGAGGACGGCGAGCCCCTCGAATCGGTGCTGATCACCAGGCACCTGCAGTTCTCGCTGCCGTACCGGGCGCTCTTCTCGCACACCCTCCGCCCGGAGACGATGAGCCGGCTGCTCGACGCGCTCGCCGCCCTGATCGTCCGGATGCACCTGACCGGCTTCTTCTGGGGCGACTGCTCGCTGTCGAACACGCTGTTCCGCCGGGACGCGGGCGCGTTCGCCGCCTACCTGGTGGACGCCGAGACGGGCGCTCTGCACAACTCGCTCTCCAACGGGCAGCGCGGGGAGGACCTGGAGATCGCCCGGGTGAACATCTTCGGTGAGGCGCTGGACCTGCAGGCCGCCGGCCTGCTGCACGAGTCCATCGACCCGGAGGTGGTCTGCGAGGAGGTCGTGCAGCGCTACGAGCGGCTCTGGCACGAGATCACCTACGAGCAGAGGGTCGAGCGGGAGGCCCGGCACGACATCGAGGGCCGCATCCGCCGGCTCAACGAGCTGGGCTTCGACGTGGCCGAGGTGGCCATGTCGACGATCGACGACGGGCGCTACCTGGTGCGGCCGAAGGTGGTCGACGCCGGCTACCACACCCGGCGGCTGCTGCGGCTCACCGGTCTGGACGCCGAGGAGAACCAGGCCCGCAAGCTGCTCAACGACCTGGACGCGTACCGGGCGGAGAGCGACCTGACCGACGAGCAGCAGGCGGCACACCGCTGGCTCACCGAGGTCTTCGAGCCGGTGGTCCGGGCCGTGCCCGCGCACCTGCGCCGCAAGCTGGAACCGCAGGAGCTGTTCGCGCAGATCATCGAGCACAAGTGGCTGCTCTCCGAGCAGGCCGGCCGGGACGTGGGAATGGCGCCCGCCGTGCAGTCGTACCTGGCCGACGTGCTGGTGCATCGCCCCGACGAGCAGGCCGTGCTCGGCGTCGACGTCCCCGCCCTGGGCTGACCCGACCGCCGGGGCTCTACAGCGTCCGAACTGGTGCACGGTGATCGGGCGCTTCACTCCACCCAGGAGCCTCCGCGCAGCACCCGTACCACGTTGAGGTCGTCGTCGAGCACGACCAGGTCGGCGCGGAGGCCGACCTGGAGGGCGCCGACCTGGTCGCCCAGACCGATGGCACGGGCCGGGGTGGTAGCCACCATCCGGGCCGCGTCGGCCATCGGGATCCCTGCGTGTACGGCGTGCCGCAGCGCCGCGTCCATGGTCAGCGTGCTGCCGGCGATCGCGCCGTCGCGGGCGAGTCGGGCCACGCCGTCGGTCACCGTGACGGCCTGACCGCCCAACTCGTACTCACCGTCGGCCATTCCGGCGGCGGCCATCGCGTCGGTGATCAGCGCGGCCCGGTCGGGGCCGGCGGTGGCGGTGGTGAAGGTCAGGATGCCGTCGTGCAGGTGCACCCCGTCGGCGACCAGTTCGCAGATCACGGTGGGCGCGTCCAACAGGGCCACCACCGGGCCGGGCTCGCGATGGTGTACCGGCCGCATGCCGTTGAACAGGTGCGTACCCACGCTCGCGCCGGCCGCGATCGCGGCGCGGGTCTGCTCGTAGGTGGCGTCGGTGTGGCCCACGGCCGCCACCACGCGGTGGGTGGTGAGCAGCTTGATCGCCTCCAGCGCGCCGTCGCGTTCCGGGGCGAGGGTGACCATGCGGATCGCGCCCCGCCCCAACTCGATCAGCTCGGTCAGTTCGTCAGTGGACGGGTCGCGCAGGTACTCCGGGTTCTGCGCGCCGCAACGGGCAGCGGAGAGGTAGGGGCCCTCGAAGTGGACGCCCGCCAGCACGCCCTCGTCGACGAGCGGCGCGAACGCCTCGGTGGCCGCGCGCATCACCGGAAAAGGTGCACTGACCAGGCTGGCCAGCAGCGTGGTGGTGCCGTGCGCCAGGTGGAAGCCGGCCGCCGCGCGGGCCTGGTCGGCGTCGCCTGTGGTGAAGGTGTGCCCGCCGCCGCCGTGAGTGTGCATGTCGACGAAGCCCGGCAGGATCCAGTGCCCGTCGCGGACCGACGGATATTCGGCCACGGCCGTGATCCGGTCGCCGTCCCACTCGACGCAGCCCTGCCGGACGACACCGGTCGGGGTCACCACTCGGCCGTTCACCCGTACGGTCATCGCTCCTCCTGATGGTCGGGGACGCGGGCGGCGTCCGTGTCCCGGACGCCCGCGGCGTCCAGCGCGAGCAGGGCGGCGCCGAGGCAGCCGGCCTCGTCGCCCAGGGCCGCCGCGACCAGCCGCGGCTCCCGGTGGAAGGTCATCCGCTCGTGCAGCGCCGCCCGCAGCGGGCCGAGCAGCCCGTCCCCTGCCTGGGCCAGGCCACCGCCGAGCACGATCGTCGACACGTCGAACAGCGCCTGCCCGGTGGCGAGGCCGTCGGCGAGGGCATCGACGGCCTCCTGCCAGACGCGGGCGGCGAGGGGTTCACCGGCGGCGGCCCGCTCGGCCACGACGGCGGCCGTCACGGCACCGCCTGGTGACTGCTCGGCGCCCGGGGTCGAGGACGCCGCACCCGCCCGCCCATCGCCAGCCAGTTCGGCGTAGCGGCGGCCGATCGCGGCCGCCGACGCGACCGCCTCCAGGCAACCGGGCCGTCCACAGCCACAGCGCGGGCCGTCGGGACGGACCATGATGTGGCCGATCTCCCCGGCGGCGCCGTGCGCGCCGACTCGGGCCACGCCGTCGACGACGTGCGCGGCGGCGATGCCGGTCCCGATCGCCACGAAGAGCACATGCTCGGCGCCGCGCCCGGCGCCGAGCCGGGCCTCGGCGAGGCCACCGACACGCACGTCGTGGCCGAGCGCGGTGGGCAGCCCGAGCCGCGCCACCGCCAGGTCCCGCAGGGGTACGTCCCGGAAGCCCACGTTCGCCGACCAGACCGCGACCCCGCGCGCCTCGTCCACCACTCCGGGGACGGCGATGCCGATCGCGACCGGAGTGAGGCCGTCGGCGCGGGCCGTTGCGGCCAGCCCCTCCGCGACGTTCAGGATGGTGTCGACCACGGCGGCCGGGCCGCGTGCGGCGTCGGTGGGGTGTCGCTCGCTGTGTACGACGACGCCGTCCGGCCGCACCAGGGCGCACTTCATGCCGGTGCCGCCGACGTCCAGCGCCACGACCACCCGGTCGCTCACGGTGCTACCTCGGTTCGCGACTGTGGGGCTCGCAAACCCGGCTCACTCCTCGCGCTCACGCCAGCACCACGGACCGGCTGACGTGTCGGGGCGCGTCCGGGTCGAGGCCCCGGCTGGTCGCCAGCGCGACCGCGAAGCGCTGCGCCAGGATCAGGTCGGCCATCGGGTCGACCGGGGTACGACCGGCCGACCAGCTGCCGAGCACCGTGCGCCAGCCGTGCGTACGGCTGTGCACGAAGGCCGCGCCGGTGGCGGCCACGTCCTCGGGCAGCCCGTCGGGCAGCTCGCCGAACGCCCAGACCAGCCGGCCCGGCGCGGCGATCGAGATGGGACCGTGCCGGTAGTCCATCGCCGGGTACGCCTCGGCCCAGAAGGTGGCCGCCTCGCGGCACTTCAGCGCTGCCTCCTGGGCGAGGCCCACCGTCCAACCCCGACCGAGGAAGGTGACCTGTCCGATGGTGGCCGGGTCGATCGGCAGCGGTGAGCGCACCGCAACCTCGGCGTCGGCGGCGAGCGCGGCCACCGGGTCGCCGAGGTGTGCCCGGAGCAGGGCCAGCGCGGTCGTCGCGAAGCGGGTCTGCACCACCGACCGCTCGTCGGCGAAGGGCATGGCGATGGTGGTGGTGGCCAGCTCGACCGCCGGGGAAGCGGGGTCGCCGACGATGACTGTGGTGGGCGTACGACCGCGCAGCGCGGCGAGCAGCTCCAGCACCTCGGTGGTGGTGCCGGAGCGGGTGATCGCGATGAGTCGGTCGTAGTGGCGGCCGGCGGGGAACTCGGACGCCTGGAACGCGTCGGTCTCGCCCTGGCCGGCCTGTTCGCGGCGGGCGGCGTACGCCATCGCCATGAACCACGACGTGCCGCAACCGACGACGGCGACCCGCTCGCCGGGGCGCGGGAGGTCGTCGCGGACGACGCCGGACAGCTCGGCGGCCTCCCGCCAGCAGTCGGGCTGGCTCGCGATCTCCGCGTCCACGTACGCCATGGGAAACTCCTCGCCGGGCCGACCTGTCTGCGCAATACGGCGCGTTACACCCGTATTTCGCGCGTTATTCTGCGCGAAGCGGGGTGGCCGTGGCAACCGACCGGCCGATCGCGCAGAACAGCCTTTTGCGCCAGGCTAGTTTCGCGCACTAGTGTGCACGCAATCAATCACCGATCGTGCAGTCATTGGGAGGGCCCCCGAGGTGGACCGGTACGCCAGGTGGAACGCCCTGCTGGAGATGCTCACCGACAACGGCCGGGTCAGCGTCGAGGCGGCCGCCGAGCGTCTGGACGTCTCCCAGGCCACCATCCGGCGCGACTTCGACCAGCTCGCCCAGCAGCAGATGATCACCAGGACCCGGGGTGGCGCGGTCGCCAACGGTGTGTCGTACGACCTGCCGCTGCGCTACAAGACGGCCAAGCACTCGGCGGAGAAGCAGCGGATCGGCGCCGCCGCAGCGGCGCTCGTCGCGCCCGGCACCGTGGTCGGCCTCAACGGTGGCACCACCAGCACGGAGGTGGCCCGGGCCCTGGCCGTCCGTCCGGATCTGAACACCAGCGCCGAGGGCGCCCAGCTCACCATCGTGACCAACGCGCTGAACATCGCCAACGAGCTGCTGGTGCGGTCCCGGATGAAGGTGGTGGTGGCGGGCGGGGTGGTGCGCCCGAAGTCGTTCGAGCTGGTCGGCCCGCTGGGTGGTGCGCTGCTGCGTGAGGTCACCCTGGACGTCGCGCTGCTCGGCGTGGACGCGATCGACCCGCAGCTCGGAGCCGCCGCCCACCACGAGGGCGAGGCGGCCATGAACAACCTGATGGTGGCCCGCGCCAAGCGGGTCGTGATCATCGCGGACTCGTCCAAGTTGGGTGGTCACGCCTTCGCCCGGATCTGCCCGGTCGAGCGCGTCGAGACGCTGGTGACCGACTCCGGCGCCGACCCGGAGGTGGTGGACGCCTTCCGGGCGGCCGGCGTGCAGGTCGTCTGCGCCTGAGCGGTCACGCTCCGTCGATGAAACGCATCGATCGGCGCGTCGATGCATACCGCGTATTGCGCAGCGCTGCATACCGCGTATGGTGTCGGCTGTCACGCCCACCCATCGGGGGAGGTGCAGCTTGCCAGCTGTCCTGGAGATCGAAGGTCTACGTAAGACGTACAAGAGTCGTCGACGCGGCACCCGCAACGCGCTCGACGGCTTCGACATGCGGGTCGACGCGGGGCAGGTGCACGGCTTCCTGGGTCCCAACGGCTCCGGCAAGACCACCACGCTGCGTACGCTGCTCGGCCTCATCCGGCCAGACGGCGGTCGGATGACGCTGCTCGGGCACGAGGTGCCCGCCGCGCTGCCCACAGTTGCCGGCCAGGTCGGCGCGATCGTGGAGAGCCCGCAGTTCTTCCCGCACTTCTCGGCACGGGACACGTTGTCCCTGCTGGCCGGGGCGGGCGAGGTGCCCGCCGCGCGCGTCGACGAGGTGCTGGAGCTGGTCGGGCTGCGCGACCGGGCCGGTGAGCGCGTCAAGACGTACTCGCTGGGCATGAAGCAGCGGCTCGCCGTCGCGTCCGCCCTGTTGAAGAACCCGAAGCTGCTCATCCTCGACGAGCCGGCCAACGGCCTCGACCCGGGCGGCATCCGGGAGATGCGGACGCTGATGCGGACGCTCGCCGAATCCGGGATGACGGTGCTGCTGTCCAGCCACATCCTCGGCGAGATCCAGCTGATCTGCGACTCGGTCACGATCATCTCGCTGGGCCGCCGGGTCGCCTTCGGCCCGGTCGACGAGGTGCTCGCCCAGCACTCGTCCGGCGCGGTCCGGGTCCGCCTGGAGGCGGTAAGCGACCTGCCGGCCGCCACCGAGGCCCTCACCCGGGCCGGGGTCCGGGTCGCCGGGCACCCGGACCACCTGATGCTGACCGGCGTCGACAAGCCGGCCACGGTGACCCGGCTGCTCGCCGAGCAGAACCTGTACGTCAGCGAGCTGGCCCCGATCGCGGTCGACCTGGAGAGCGTCTTCCTCGAACTGACCGCCACCGCGCCGGTCCCCGGCCAGGCCCGCCAGGTCGACGAGTCCACGAAGGTCGGTGGGCCGGGTCAGTCCGGTTCCACCGCGGGAGGGTGGGGCGCGTGAGCCTCTTTCGGACGGAGCTGCGCCGGCTCACCAAGCGGCGCTTCACCCGCTACATGACGCTGCTCGGCCTGCTGGTGCTGGCCGCTGTGGTGGTCGGTGTGTTCTTCACCAACCAGAAGATCGACGCCGGTCAGCTCGCCAAGGCCGAGCGTCAGGCCGACCAGCAGTACCAGGATCAGGTGCGCTGGGCCGAGCAGGAACGGGTCAACTGCGAGCAGGCCAAGACGGCCGGCACGCCGAACGACGGCCGCTACCCGGACGACTGCTCGGTGATCTCGCCCCCGTCCCGGGACCAGATCGACGCGAAGTGGTTCCTGCCCTCGACGTTCAACTTCCGGGAGACGTTCGACGAGACGCTCATCCCGTTCGCGGCGATCCTCGCCCTGGTCGGGTTCATCATCGGCGCGTCCTTCGTCGGTGCCGAGTGGAGCACCGGCGGCATGATGAACCTCCTGCTCTGGCGTCCGAAGCGGCTCACCGTGCTGTTCACCAAGCTGGCCGCGCTGCTCACCGGCATCCTGGCGGTGACGCTGCCCGCCGCGGTGCTGTGGTTCGCCGGGTTCTGGGCGGTGGCCAGCTTCCGGGGCAGCACCGAGAAGATGACCTCGGGGGCCTGGCAGTCGTTCGCCCTGACCGGGCTGCGCGGCGTGGCACTGGTGCTGGTGCTCACCACCATCGGGTTCGCGCTGGCCTCCCTGGGCCGGCACACCGCGATGGCCCTCGGCGGCGTGGTCGCCGTGATGGTGGTCTTCCAGTTCGGCCTGGGCATCCTGCTGGAGATGGCAAGCGTGCAGTGGGCCCAGGCGTGGCTGCTCCCCACCTACATGCTGGCCTGGATGACCAAGAAGGTGACCCTGCAGGACTACGACTCCTGCAACTTCAACTACAGCGGGGAGTGCAACCCGCCGACCCTGGACATCACCTGGCAGCAGTCCTCGGTGCTGCTCGTGGTCGGGACGGTCGTGATCCTCGGTGCCGCGGTCTGGAGCATGCGGCGGCGAGACATCACCTGACGTACGACGACAGCGGTACGGCCGGCCCGACCGTCGGGTGTTCCCGACGTGCGGTGCCGGCCGTGCCGGCTACTGCGCCAGTGGGCGGCCCTGGCTAGGCTGAACGCCATGCCCGCCGACGCCGCCCCGACCGCTCCCGAGCCGTCCACCGACGCTCGTCCGGGCGACCTGGCCGGCGCCGGCACACCGAGCGTCCCGACCCCCCGACCGGCACCGCCCGTCGAGAGCACCGACGACGCCCCGCCGGCCGAGGACACCGCAGCGGCCGACGACGAGGCGCAGCCCGCCGCGCCGGCGGTCGGCCTGACCACCCGCGAACGGGCCATCCTCGCCTTCGAGCAGCAGTGGTGGCGGCACGCCGGCGCCAAGGAGCAGGCCGTCCGGGACACCTTCGGCATCTCCTCGACCCGGTACTACCAACTGCTCAACGGACTGCTGGACAATCCGGCGGCGCTGGCCGCCGATCCCGTGCTCATCGGCCGGCTCCGCCGGCTGCGCTCCTCGCGGGCCCGCAACCGCCGCCGCTGACCGCCGCCGGCGCTACCTCTTCTCGTACCCCTGCAGGCCGTTGCCGATGGCGAAGAACGTCGGCGCCCACTCGCCGATGAAGATGCCCCACCGGTCGGCGCGCGCCACGCCGGCCTTCTCCAGGTGCCTGGAGAGGAACCAGCTGGCGAACGAGAGACCGATGCTGGCGAAGCCCGCCATGTACATGTGATCCGCCTTGAGCCCTGATTCGTGCAACCGCTTCAACACGCGATCCCCCTGTCGCCGACGGCGGCCCCGACGTGCCCTCCCACCTGCGGAGGAACACCACGGAGGCCAGACATCTGTCACGCTACCGCCGGGGCCGCCGCACGAACGCCGGTTGCCGCGATACCAGGCCGGCGCAGGAATGCGGCAAGGCCCCGGGGGTACACGACGTCCCGTCCCGGCCGCCGTCGTGCGGCGCGGGCCGACGGAGGGAGCGGGCGATGAGGGGCAGCAACCCGACGGGGGCCGCGGCGTTGATGCGGGTGTGCTCTGCGTCCGCGCCGGCCCCGGGCCGGTCGGTCAACGAGGACCTGGTCTTCCAGTTCGGCCCGCTGGTCGGTGTCCTGGACGGCGCGACAGTGCCGGACGGCTTCGACACCGGCTGCGTCCACGGGCCGGAGTGGTACGTCCGGCACCTGGCCGCTCGGCTCGGTGTGGCCGAGGCGGTCCGTCCGGCGGCCCGCCTGACCAGCAATCTGGCCGCGGCCATCCTCGCCGTACGTGCCGATCACGGTGGGCAGTGCGACCTCGACCACCCGGGCACCCCGTCCAGCACCGTCTGCCTGCTGCGCGACTGCGGCGACCAGGTGGACTACCTCGTGCTCTGCGACAGCCCTCTGGTGCTGGACGTCGGCGGGCAGGTCAGCGTGGTGACCGACGACCGACTGGACACGGCGATGGTCGAACTGCGGCAGACGGTCGCCACCGTGCCGGCCGGTACGGCCGACCCGGTCGCGCGCTTCCGGCACGCGGTGGGCGTCCAACGGGAGCGGATGAACCGTACCCACGGCTACTGGGTTGCGGCGGCCGACCCGGACGCGGCCTTCCACGCGGTGACCGGGACGGCGCCCCGCCGAGGTCCGGCGGCCCTGCGCCGGGCGGCGCTGCTCAGCGACGGCGCGTCCAGCGCGGTTGAGCAGTTCGGGCTGACCGACTGGACGGGACTGCTGGACCTGCTGAGCGCCGACGGGCCGGCCGCCCTGCTCGGCCGGGTCCGGGACGCCGAACGCGATCACCCCGACCGGCTGCGCCGGCACAAGCCCACCGACGACGCCTCGGTCGTGTTCTGCGAGTTCGAACCAGCCGGATGACAACGGAGCGTGATGAGGAACACCCGGGCCGCCCGACCGGCCGGTACCGCTGGCCGGACCGCCAGTGGATGTCCAATGGGGTGGACTTCGGCCGATGGGGGCGGCAGACTGCGGCACGTGGCGGGTGCGGTCCGGCTGGAGCCGGTGGACGAGCGGAATCTGGAGCCGTTGCTCTCCGTAGCGGCTGCCGAGGCCGAGCCTGGTGAGGTGATGCCCCCTGTCGAGGCTCCCGCCGGCTGGTCGCTCGCCCGCCGGGAAGCGTTCCGCGAGTTCCACCGGGCGAGCTTCGCCGGCCTGGACGGCCCGACCGGCTCCCAGATGTACGCGATCCTCGTCGGCGGCGAGGTGGTCGGCATGATCCGGATGACGCGCTGTGACGAGCCCGGCACGGTGGAGACGGGCATGTGGCTCGGCCTCTCGGCGCGTGGGCAGGGAGTCGGGGCAGCCGCCCTGCGGGAGTTGCTCAACGTGGCAGCCCGGGCCGGGATGCGGGCCGTGGTCGCCGAGACGACGCCGGACAATATCGGCGCGGTGACCGTCCTCGAAAAGTGCGGTGCGAAGCTGCGTGAGGACGGCGCAAAGGTGCACGCCGAAATCTGCCTGGATTCGACGCCTCCCGCCCTCTGAATACTGCGCCAGCCTTTCGTCGTTGCTGGCGTTCCCCGAACCGACCCCACGCCGACGGTCGGCGGTGACCGGTAGGGCCACCGCCGACCGTGCGATCAGGCCGGGAGCCGGACGACGTCGTAGTCGACGTCCGGGCCGGGCTCGACGTCGAACCGGCCGTTCACCACGTACAGCGCCGAGCCGAGCAGGTCACCGGTGGCCGGCGACCGCAGGGCCGGGCCGGTGATCTCCCGCCGCACCACCCCGGCGGTGTAGCGGGCGTTCAGCCCGACGACCGCGACGACGTTTGTCAGGTTGCGGATCACGTAGAGGGTGTGGCCCCGCAGCACCAGCCCGTCGGCCCGGTCCACCGAGTAGCCGCCGAGGTCGAAGACACTGCTCGCGCCGGTGCGCGGGTCGACGCGTACCAGCCGGCCGGTCAGCATCTGCGCGACCAGCAGGTCACCGTCGGGCAGCGCCACGATCCCGTTGTTGAACGCGTCGGGCGTCGCAGCCGGGCCGCTGAGTGGCAGGGTTCGCGCCGCGCCGGCGGCGGGCAGCCGCCCACCCGGGAGCAGCGGTACGACGTACAGCACCGGACGGGCCGAGTCGGTGAAGTAGACGGCGCGTCCGGTGATCACGAGGTCGTTGACGATGCTGCCCGGCTCGTCGGTGAACTGGTAGTGGGCCAGTTGGGCGCCGGTCTCGCCGTCGTGGACGCTTGCCGCGCCGGCAGAGAAGTCGGCGCTCCACAGCCGGCCCCGCTCGTCGAGCTTGAGGCCGGCCTTCTCCCGGCCCGGCGCGCCCGGGATGAGCACCGAGCCGCGCCCGGTACGCAGATCGCCCCGCCAGACCGCGCCGTTCCCGACGGACCCGACGTAGACGGTCGTGCCCCGGCCGATCGTCAACCCTTCGGGGGAGAACCCGTCGGGGAGGGCGATCCGGGACGGGAACGGCGTCGTCGGGTGCGCGGTCGCCGCCGAACCGACAGTGCTGAGGGTGGCCGCCGCCACCAGGGGGACGACGAGAAGAGTGAGCAGCCTGCGCAAGAGGAACACCGCCTGTCGTAGAGTGGATCTCTCCACTGAGGATCGTGTCGCTCTGCTAACGCTCCGGCTACGGCAAAAGGTTGGGTCGATGTTCAGTCCCGGCCGGCGGCGTACGCGGCGAGCCACGCGACCTGGGTCGGGTCCAGCGACGGGCGGACCCGTTCCCGCGCTACCGCCACGTGCGCGGCGGTGACGGTGGCGGCGGCCAGGGACTCCCGCATCGCCGCGAGCGCCGCCTCCCGGACCACCGCCGCGCAGTCCGCCGCCGAGAAGCCGGTCAGCTCCGCGCCGAGGGCCGCCAGGTCGACGTCCGGCGCCAGCGGCACATGCCGGGACGCGGCCCGCAGGATCTCCGCGCGGGCCGGCCCGTCCGGCGGCGGTACGTAGACCAGTCGTCCCAACCGGCCGGGTCGCAGCAGCGCCGGGTCGACCAGGTCCGGCCGGTTCGTGGCCCCGACCACCACCACATTGCGCAGCGTCTCCACCCCGTCCAGTTCGGTGAGCAGCGCGGCGACCACCCGATCCGTGGTGCCCCCGTCGTTGGCCTGCCCGCGTACCGGCGCCAACGCGTCCATCTCGTCCAGGAAGATCAGCGTCGGCGCGGCCTCCCGGGCCCGGCGGAACAGCTCGCGTACGGCCCGCTCGCTCTCGCCCACCCACTTGGAGAGCAGCTCCGCGCCCTTCACCGAGAGCACGTTCGCCCGCCCCGACCCGGCGAGCGCGGTGACCAGGTACGTCTTGCCGCAGCCGGGTGGCCCGTAGAGCAGCACGCCACGCGGTGGCTGCACGCCGAGGCGGGCGAAGGTGTCCGGGTAGGTCAGCGGCCACAGCACCGACTCGGTGAGCGTCTGCTTGACCTCGGTCAGGCCGCCGACGTCGTCCAGGGTCACCGACGCCAGCTCCAGGGTGGACGCGGCCATCGTCGTCGGTCGGACCACCTCCAGGGCAGCGGTGAAGTCGGCCATCGCCACCGTCGGCGTCCGCGCGGACTTCTGGCGCAGAGCCGCGCGTACCCCGGCCTCCCGGACCAGCGCGGCCAGGTCCGCCGCCACGAACCCGGGGGTACGCGCGGCCACCTCGTCCAGCCGGACGTCGTCGGCGAGCGGTACCTGCCGGGTCAGCACGGTGAGCTGTTCGCGGCGCAGGGCCGGGTCGGGCAGCGGGACGCTGATCCGCAGCGACAGCAGGTCCGGTGCGCGCAGTGCCGGGTCGACAGCCTCGGGCCGACCGGTGGTGCAGACCACGGCGACGCCGACCCGGACGGTCTCCGCGAGCACCTGTCGGAACACGGTGGCCAGCGGGCCGGGCTCGTCCGCCGGGGCCAGCGCCTCCACATCGGTGACCAGCAGCACCGCCGGTCCGCCCGCCCGGGCCGCCGTCGCCGCGGCGCGCAGCCGGTCGGCGGCGGCCTGGTTGGTGAGCGCTGCCACCTCGGGCCCCCACAGCGGGTGGACGCGGGCGCCCACCCGGGCCGCGACCGCTCGCACCAGCGCCGACTTCCCGGATCCGGCTGGCCCGGACAGCAGCACACCCAGCGAGATGGTGGTGCCCAGCCGGCCCAGCACCTCCCGATGGTGGAAGCCGAGATCGAACAGCTCGGTCAGCTCCTCGGCCTGGGCCCGCAGCCCGGGCAGCTCGTCCACGTCGGGAGCGTCGGGTGCGTCGGGCGTCGAGTCGGCCGTCGGGGCCGCATCCACCGCCGCGGCCGGCCGGGCGGGGACGGGCTCACCGTGGGTGGCCGGGCCGTGCTCCCAGGCGACCACCGTGTCCATGGTGACGAGCGAACCGGCGGACGGGTCGACGGTGACCACGGTGAGCAGAGTGCTGGTCCAGGCGAAGCCGACGGTGGTGGCGAGGCTGCGCCGGGCCGCCTCGACGAGGCTGCGCGTCGAGGCGTCCGGCAGCACGTCCTGCGGCAGCAGCGACACGTCGTCGCCCGCCGTGACCACCTTGCCGAGCAGGGCGAGCCGGAGCATCTCGGGGCTGACCGCCGCCACCACCTCCACCGGCCCGGTCAGCGTGACCCGACCCGCCGGGGTCAGCGGCAGCGGCGACACCCGCACCGAGGCGCCGTCCCGCAGGCCCAGGTTGCCCAGCGTCAGGTCGTCGGCGTACAGCAGGGCGCTGCTCGCGTCGCCCCCGGCCGCCGCGACGATCCCGGCGGTCTCCCGGCGACCCGCCAGACGTACCGGGTCGCCGGGGCGCAGCCCCAGGGCAGTCAGCGCCTCCGGGTGCAGCCGCACGACGCCCCGTCGGGCGTCCAGCGCCGCGGGCCGCAGGCTCGCCGTCAGGGTCAGGTCGGGTTGGGCCACCGCCCGACCGTAGCCGCCGTCCGCCGGGCGAGGCGATCAGCGCCGCGGATCCAACTCGTCCAGCAGCGACGGGTCCCGCCGGATCAGCTCCGCCAGGCGGGCCGCCGGGTCCGGGGTCAAACCGTCCGGGCCGGGTGCCCACGCGGGCACCGTCCGACCGGACAGCGGCCAGGACGGCGGGGGTTGCAGCGGGGCCGCCGGCGGTTCCGGGCCGACCGTGACGTCCGCGCCGTTCCAGGACACCCGCATCGGGTACGTCCGACCGTCGTACTCGACGCGGACGGTCACCGCCAGGCCCGGATGGACGCCGACGACCTGGCGGACCGCCTCGGCGACCTCCTCGACCGGACCCCATCCGACGTCGCCGACGCTCTCCCGTTCCGCGTGCCGACCGTCGTGTCGGGCGGGCCCGGCGTTGCGCCCACCCGTGGCGGGGCCCTGCCCAGCGGTCGGGCCGGGCGGTGGCGCGGTGTCGTCACGATCGGTGACCCGCCGGCGCAGCGCCTCCTCGCGCCGGGCCAGCCGGGCCAGCGTCTCGTCCAGGTCGCCCCTCACCAGATCACCCCTTCCCGCCACGGCCGGAGCCGGTCGGCTCAGGCCTTCCTGTCCCGGGTGGCCCGCTCCAACGCGCGATCCAGGACGACCAGCAGGGCGTCCCGCACCGAGAGCCGGTCCCGAGCGTCGAACTGCACCAGGGGCACGTGATCACCGATGGCGAGCGCCCACCGGATCTCGCCGAGTTCCAGGGCCAGTCGCCCGTCGAACGCGTTCACCCCGACCACGAACGGCAACCCGGCCCGCTCGAAGAAGTCGATCGCCGGGAAACAGTCGTCCAGCCGGGCGCTGTCCACCACCACCAGCGCGCCGAGCGCACCCCGGGCCAGGTCGTCCCACATGAACCCGAACCGTGCCTGCCCAGGAGTGCCGAACAGGTAGAGCTTCAGGCTGCGGTCGATGGTCACGCAACCGAAGTCCATCGCCACAGTCGTGGTGGTCTTGGTCGACCGCACGCCCGGGTCGTCCACGCCGATCCCGGCGCTTGTCATCTCGGCCTCGGTGGTCAGCGGCGCGATCTCGGAGATCGCCCCGACCGTGGTGGTCTTGCCCACCCCGAACCCGCCGGCGACGAGAATCTTGACCGGCACGGGCGGCGCCGCCGGTGACCTGTTGGTCGGCCCGGCGCCGGCCGGCGGCCGGTACGGCGGTGGCGGCCCGGCCGGCGGCGGCGTGGCACGCCCGACCGCTCCCGGAGTGCCCGGGGCCGTGCTGTAGCGGGCAGTGGCGCTGTTGCCGGCGAGTCCTCCGATCGGGACGACAGGCCATTCAGGAGATCGCACGAAGTCCATCAATCACTCGCAGGATGAGGTCGGGGTCGAAGGCGTCGTTGGCGTCGGTGACGTGTACGTCCAGGTGCCCGGCGGCCCGCAGGTCGCCGACGAGGACCCGGGTAACGCCGAACTGCAGCCGGGTCCGGGCGGAGAGTTCGGCCACCGAGATCGGCTCGGCGCAGAGCGCGATGATCGCCTGGAGCTCCGGCGCCAGCAGGCCGATCGGCGGTTCGGTCCACCGGCCGCCGTCCGGGCGCAGGGTCACCTGCGTCTCCAGCCCGATCGCCGGATCCGCGCCGGCCACCCGTCCGGAGGTGAGCACGAACGGTCGCGGACCTGTCGGGCCGTCACCGCCCTGCTCCGGCTCCGGCGCCGCCGGCGCGCCGCCCCCACCCGGGTGCGGCGTGCGCAGGTAGGGGCGGATCCGGGTCCCGGGCTCCGGGTCCGGATCCTCGCCGGCGACGTCGGGCGTCACTGCTGGACGGCGTTCTTCAGCTCGACGATCAGTCGCGGGGTCAGCGCGCCACCAGCCCGACCGGCGAAGAGCGTCATCTCGTACGCGACTGTGCCCAGGTTCGCCGACCGGTCGGCGACGACGCCGAGCACGGAACCACTGCTGATAGCACTGATCAGCAGGTAGCCGTCGGCCATGTCCACGATCACCCGGTTCAGGCCGCCGAGCGCGTACCAGCTGGCCGCCCCGCCGGCGAGGCTGGTCATGCCGGAGACCACGGCGGCCAGCCGCTCCGCGTTGGACCGGTCCTTGATCGCCGACATGGCCATCAGCAGCCCGTCCGAGGAGACCGCGATCGCCTCCACCACCCCCGCCGTGCTGGAGGTGAAGGAGTCCAGCAGCCAGTTGAACGTGCGCGCCTCGGGACTGAGGTCCCCGACGCCGGGCTGGCTCTGGTGGTCGACGTTGTCGTGCAGGAAGGGGCTGGTCACCGTGATGATCCTTCTTCGTTCCGACGGTCTGGGCTGACTTCGAGGAGAGCACGGGCGACGCCCGCCTCGAACTCGGTGATGAGGTCGCGTACCTCGGCCGGGTCCCCCAGGTGCGTGCTGGGCGGCTGGCAGGGCGGGGAGACCGTGAGGTTGGCGCCGGGCACCCGGCGGCTCAACCGGGGACGACCCCTGGTGACTCCGGCGGTGTCCGCCACCGTGGGGCCGAGGCCGCCCGGGGTGGCGGGCAGGTCGACTGTCGCGCCCGGGTCCGCCACCGTGGGGCCGGCGCTGGTGGCCGGCTCCGTGGCCGGCCGCATCGACCACGATCCGACGGGCCGGCCGGCGACCGGCGGGACGCTCAGCTCCGCCCGGCGTACACCGGACTGGAACGCCTCGACAAGTGCGCGGGCGGCGTCCGGGTCGGCGCCTGTGGCGTCGACCGGCCGGGCCGGCGCGGCGGAGGCGGGAAGGCTGGCCCCGGGCACCCGCTGCCGCACGCGGGGGCCGGAAGCCGCACCCGCCGCCGTCGTCGGGGTCGCCGTCGTCGGGGTCGCGGCTGCGGTTGCGGGGCTGTCCACGACGGTGGCCGGCGCCTGTGCCGTAGCGACGGGAACGCCTGTGTCCACCGGTTCCCGAGCGCCGAACGCGTCCCAGGACTGGCCCGACTCCAGGCTGCGGGTGGCCCGGCTGAGCAGGTCCGTGTCGAATCCGGCAGGCGCCGCGACGGCGGTACGGGAGCGGGCTTCGCGGGTGGAGTCGAGAGCCGGCCGTCGCCCCCGGTCCGGTACGGCGGCCCGGGCAACAGTCACCCCGGCCCGGTCCGCGCGGCGCACCACAAGCGACGTCTGCGGGATCTCCACCTGTGCGGTCACCCCGCCGCCCACCGTTGCGGCCAGGCTCACCTCCCAGCCGTGACGACGGGCCAGCCGGCCCACCACGAAGAGACCGAGCACCTCGGTCGGCGCCAGGTCGAGACGTTCGCGCCGGGTGAGCCGGGCGTTCTCCTCGGCCATCCGCTGCTCGCTCATGCCGATGCCGTTGTCGATGACCGTGATCCGGGCGCCCCGCCCGGAGGTCTCGCCGGCCACCAGCACCCGGGTGTGCGGCGGGGAGAAGACCGTCGCGTTCTCCATCAGCTCGGCCAGCGCCAGGACGAGGTCACCGATGACCGCGGGAGCGGCGGCGATGCCCGCCGGTACCTGCACCTCGACGCGGGTGTAGTCCTCGATCTCGCCGAGCGCCAGCCGGACCACGTCCGCCAGCGGCACCGGCGCGGTGTGCGCGTCGGCGCCGGCCGAGCCGGAGAGCACCACAAGGCTGCCGGCGTTGCGCCGCAGTCGGCTGGAGATGTGGTCGAGCCGGTACAGGTGCTCCAGGCGACCCGCGTCGGCCTCCTGCTGCTCCAGCCGGTCGATGAGCGCGAGCTGCCGGCTCACCAGATTCTGCGTACGCCGCCCGACGTGGCCGAACATCTGCGCCACGTTGCGCCGGCCGGCGACCTGCCGCTCGACGAGCTGAGCCGCCGTGTTCTGCACCCGGTCGAACGCCTTGGCCAGGTCACCGATCTCGTCGTTGGACCGGATGACCACCGGCTCCAACCGGACCGACTGGACGTGCTCCGTCTCGTCGTCGGTGACCCGGACCAACTCCGCCTCGGCGACCCGGGCGACCCGGTCCGCGGAGCGGGTGAGCTGCGTCAGCGGTCGGGCCACCGTCCGCGCGACCGCCGCGCTGAGCAGCACCACAAGCGCCAGGATCAGCACCGCGGCGGCACCCACCAGGTACGCGGCGGTCAGCGCGCGCCGCTGGTCGGCCTTCACCTCGGCGAGAACGTCGGCGACGAGCTTCTTCTCGACGAACTGGCCGAGCCGGATCATCGTGCGGACGGCCGGGAACAGCGCGTCCATCGGCACGTCGCGGACCGCGCCTGCTGGGTCCCGAGCACTGGTGATCAGGAAGTCGGGGCTGGTACGCGCGGCCACCGCCGCGTCGTTGAGCTGGGCCACCTTGAGCTGCTCGGGCGTGATCAGGGTACGGAAGCGCAGGTTGTCGACCTGGAGGGCGGCGATGCACGCCACGTACCCGGCGGTGGTGTCCGGGCTGCCGATCGCCTTGACCAGGATGCTCAGGGTGGCGCACGCGCCCAGCCCCTCGTCGGCGCGCAGCAGCCCGTCCAGGGCGAGCACCTGGCGGCCGGGCAACGTCTCGGTGTCCACGCTGTAGACCAGCCGCAGCGACTCGATCAACCCCCTGTTGACCGGGCCGAACGCGTCCATCACCTGACCGGGGTTCGCGGCGCCGGCCAGCACTGCCGTCCGCAGGTCGACGAGGCTGGACACCCCGTTGAGCGCGTGGTCGACCCGCTCGGTCAGCGCGTCGCTGCCGTCGGCCCGCAGGTCGGCCACCCGGTCGTCCACGTCGGCGGCCTTGCGGATCAGTTCGGAGCGTTCGACCCGGCCGAGGAGGAAACCGACCGACAGGATGCGTTCCTGTTGCAGGTCCTGGACGAGGCTGCCGACCCGGCTGGCGAGCCGTACCTGTTCGGTGATGTCGGCGGCGCGTTGCGCGGCGGCCACCCGCTCCAGCACCACGGGCACCGCGAGGCCGACCATGCTGAGCAGCGGGATCACCACGAGTAGCGCGAGCTTGCCGCGGATCCGAAGCCTACCGAGAAGCATCGAACGGCCCCCACTGCGCGAGGATCGGCTCCTGGGCCGCGCCGACCGGTTGCAGCGGTCGAGGGTCGGCCGGTGGACCGGTCGGGACCGGCGGTTGCCAGGGGTCGCCGGGGGGCGGGGCGGCAGGGCTGCCGGCGTCCGGCGTGGCGGCCCGCCGACGTGCGCGTCGACCGGCGGTGATCAGCAGCCCGGCGAGCCAGGCCAGCAGCAGCGCGGCTGCCACGCCCGCCCCGCCGGCCAGCCAGCGGTCCCGGGCCAGTCCGTCGATCCGCTCGGTGAGCAGCGCGTCCAGTTCGCCGAGGATGACCGGCTGGAGCTGCCGCGCGGCGTTTCGCGAGTTGAGTGCGGCGGCGGTCAGTTGAACCTGGTCGATGGTGCCGGTGGCGCTCGGGGTCGAGTACAGGGCCAGCGTCTCCACGGACCGCTGATAGGAGTCCAGTGGGGTCAGCACGTTGGCGCCCAGGTCGGTGCTCTCCGAGCTGTCCACGGCGGAGCGCAGGTTGTCGACCACGTCTCCCGCGGGGGCCAGGGCGGCCACCCGCAGACCGGTCAGCTCCATGAGGCCGCGGGTCCGTTCGGCGGCCGGTCGTCGGGTGGCGAGCGCGCCCAGGTCGGCGAGTCGGCCGGCGGCCACCACCGCCTCGGGCAGCTTCTGGCCGGCGCTGTCCTGGAGGAAGAACGAGTCGGCGCCCGGGTCCCGGCCCAGCCCCGAGCTCTCCCGGACCTTGCCGTGCAGGGCGAGCAGCAGGTCGGTGACCTCGCCGTACGCGGTGTAGGCGGCTTCCGGGTCGGCGGGGCTGCGGCCGCGCAGCGCCTCCACCTTGGCCCGGAGCCCGGCCCATCGCTCCTGGCTGCGCAGTTGCCCGCCGATGCGGGCGTCCACCGCAGCGGCCTGCTCGACCGCACGGGTCAGCGGCTCGCCGGGGACGGGGCGTCCGGCGACAGCCGCGGACTGGGCCTCCACCAGCGCCTCGGTGACCGGAGCCAGGGCGCGCAGGTACTGCACGCCGAGCCGTTCGGAGTCGGCGAGGCTCCGGTCGTCGCCGGTCTGCCGCCAGCTGGAGGCGAAGAGCAGCCCCACCGGCGCCAGCAGCGCGACGATGAGCAGCAGCGGCAGCGACCGGCCCAGCACGGACGTCCGTCGACGGGCCCGCGGCGCGGGGACTGTCATGGTGTGTCTCCTCCGGCGTCGGGCGGGGGATCGGCGCGGTGTCGGGCTCGCCGACAGGTCCCGTCCACCGGACCGGAAAACTAACCGAACCCCGCGTGGGCCGGTTGGTTGCCGGTGAGTCAGGTTTGCGTCAGTTCGAGCGATGTCACCGTTCGTCACGGTTGCGCGCACGCTCTGTCCCGCCCGTGGGTGTGACATGAAGGGATCGAGGGTGATATCCGCGTTAGATCGGAATTCACGGGATCCGAACTCAACTCACTGGCCCGCCACGGACGATGCGCGATTGCACCGGCCCGGAGCACCGATCGGGGCAACCGGACGGACGTACGGCGGATCTCAGCCAACGCTCAGGCTGCGAGCCGTACCGTGTGCCGCATGAGAGCGCCGTCGCCGGCCGCGTGGTTCCGGCGTGCCCTGCCCACCCGCCGTCGCGTGATCGCCGCGGCGGCGGTCGTCGTGCTGCTGGCGGTCGCCGTGACCTGGGCGGTGTGGCCGCAGGGATCGGACGTACGCACCCAGAGCGCGATGCTCACCGTCCGCTCCGGACCGTCCGGTGACCAGGCCGTCGACCTGGACACCACCCTCTACCTGCCGGATGGCGCGTCGTCCGGTCGGAAGGTCCCGGCGGTGCTGCTGGCGCACGGGTTCGGCGGGACCAAGGAGTCGGTGCGTTCCGACGCCGAGGAGTTCGCGGGGCGCGGCTACGCGGTGCTCACCTGGACCGCGCGGGGTTTCGGTCGCAGCGGCGGCGAGATCCACCTGGACAACCCGGACTACGAGGTGCGCGACGCCCAGCGGCTGCTGGACTGGCTGGCCGCCCGGCCCGAGGTGCGCACCGACGCCCCCGGCGACCCGAAGGTAGGCGTGGTCGGCGGCTCGTACGGCGGCGGGTTGGCGCTGCTGCTGGCCGCCCAGGATCGCCGGGTGGACGCGATCGTGCCCATGATCACCTGGAACGACCTGTCCCGGGCGTTCCTGCCGGAGAGCACCGGCGGAGCGCCCACCGAGGGCGTGTTCAAGAAGGGCTGGGCGGGTCTCTTCTTCGGTGGGGGCGGCAACGTGGGCTCCGGCCCGGCCGGGCTCTCCGGTGCGACAGCCGCCCAGCCGCAGGGGGCGCCGGCGTCGGCCGGCCCGCCCAGCCCGGGGCCGGGCCAGGGTCCGGGCACCGGTTCCGGGGGCGCCCCGGCCGCCGCCGCCGATCCGTCCTGCGGACGGTTCGCCGCCGACGTGTGCGCCGCGTACCTGCGGATCGCCACCGCCGGCCGCGCCGACCAGGCGGCCGTGGACCTGCTGCGCCGCTCCAGCCCGGCGGGTGTCCTGGATCGGATCAAGGCCCCCACCCTGTTGGTGCAGGGCGAGGCGGACACCCTCTTTCCCCTCGACGAGGCGGACGCGAACGCGAAGGGCATCGCCGCCACCGGCACCCCGGTACGCGTCGCCTGGTTCACCGGCGGACACGACGGCGGCAGCGGACCCCGCTCCGACGAGGACCGGGTGAAGTTCCTGACCGTCCAGTGGCTCGACCACTACGTCAAGGGCGAGGGGAACGCGCCGGGCGACGACTTCACCTGGTCGCGGATCGCCGGCTTCGACGCGCTCGACCGGGGTCTGGTAGCCACCGGTTTCCGCCGCGCCGACTATCCGGGCCTGGCCGGCAACGCCCGCCGCGACGTCACGGTCGCCGGCCCGGCACAGCCGATCGCCAATCCGCCGAACGGCAACCCGGCCGCCATCTCCTCGATCCCGTTCGCCGGTGGCCTCGCCTCGCTGCTGGACGGGGTGGCCGGTGACGTGCCCGGCCAGCACGCACGCTTCGAGTCGGCGCCGCTTACCGAGGCGGTCGACGTGGCGGGAGCGCCCACGGTGGCCGTCCGGGCCGCCTCGCCGACCGGGGAGGCGGTGCTCTTCGTCAAGCTCTACGACGTCGACCCCGACGGTACGGCGACGCTCCCGAACGGGCTGGTGGCCCCCATTCGGCTCACCGGCCTGCCGAAACAGGTCCAGGACGCCCGCCCGGTCACCGTGACGCTGCCCGGGATCGTCCGCCGGGTCGAGGCCGGGCACCGGCTGCGACTGGTGATCGCCAGCTCCGACCAGGCGTACACCACCCCGGCCGCGCCCACCGTCTACACGGTGGCAGCGGACGGCGCGGTCAGCCTGCCCACAGTCGCCGGCGAGCCGATCCCCACCGCGGCGACGATCTGGCGCTGGGTGCTGGCCGGCCTGCTGGCCGCCATCGTGATCGGGCTCGTCGTGGTCGTCGCCGTGGTCCGCCGCCGGCACCGACGCCAGGACCGCTCCGTGCATCAGGAGTACGCGGACACCCCGTTGGCCGTGCGCGCGCTGCGCAAGGAGTACGCGGACGGCTTCGTCGCCGTGTCGAACGTGGACTTCGAGGTGCACCCGGGTCAGGTGGTGGGTCTGCTCGGGCCGAACGGCGCCGGCAAGACCACCACCCTGCGGGTGCTGATGGGGCTGACCCAGCCGACCGCCGGGGAGATCTACGTGTTCGGCCGACGGCTGGTGCCCGGCTCGCCGGTGCTGTCCCGGATCGGGGCGCTGGTGGAGGGGCCCGGATTCCTGCCGCACCTGTCGGGTCTGGACAACCTGAAGGCGTACTGGCGGGCCACCGGCCGGCCCTGGGAGGACGCGCACTTCGACGCGGCCCTGGAGATCGCCGGGCTGGGCGACTCGGTGCACCGAAAGATCAAGAACTACAGCCACGGCATGCGTCAGCGGCTCGCCATCGCCCAGGCCATGCTGGGCCTTCCCGAGCTGCTGGTGCTGGACGAGCCGACCGACGGGCTCGACCCGCCGCAGATCGCCGAGATGCGCCGCGTCCTCCAGCGCTACGCCACCGATGGTCGGGCGGTGCTGGTCTCCAGCCATTTGCTGGCCGAGGTCGAGCAGACCTGCACGCACGCCGTGGTCGTGAACAAGGGCCGGATCGTGGCGTCCGGGCCGGTGCAGGAGATCGTGGGCGAGTCGCCGAGCGTGCTGTTCGACGTCTCCGACCCGGTGGCGGCGCGGGCGGTACTGGACCGGCTGCACGGCGTACGCGTGCTGCCGGAGAGCGACGGGCAGCTCGTGGTGGACACCAACGGCACCGCCCGCAGCGAAGTGGTGGCCGAGCTGGTGCGCGCCGGCATCGGCGTGGACCGGGTGGTGCCCCGGCGACGCCTGGAGGACGCGTTCCTCGCCCTGGTGGGCGACAACTCACGGGGAAGCGGTGACAGGTGATGGTTGGATCTCCCGTCGAGGCACCGGTGGGCGTCACCGACCCGGCCGGTGCGGCCCGGGGCTACCGGCCCTCGGCCACCATGCCCTTCGCGGCGGAGTTCCGCCGGCAGGCGTCCCGGCGGCGGACCCAGCTCGCACTCGGGTTCATGGTGCTGCTGCCGCTGATCATCCTGGTCGCCTTCCAGTTCAACTCCGGCGGTGACGACGACAACGGCAACAACGAGTTCGCCAGCCTGGTCGACCTGGCCACCTCTGGAGGGCTCAACTTCACCCTCTTCTCCATCTTCGTGTCGGCGTCGTTCCTGCTGGTGGTCGTCGTCGCGCTGTTCTGCGGCGACACGGTGGCCAGCGAGGCGAGCTGGGGCAGCCTGCGCTACCTGCTTGCCGTTCCGGTGCCCCGGGCCCGCCTGCTGACGGTGAAGCTGGTGGTCGCGCTCGCGTACTCGGGTCTGGCCCTGCTGCTGTTGGCCGGCACCGCCCTGCTGGCCGGCACCCTGCGCTACGGCTGGTCGCCGCTACGCAGCACCGTCGCCGCCGAGCTGGAGCCGGGCGAGGGGCTGCTCCGGCTGCTGGCCGTGCTCGGCTACCTGGCGGTCGTACTCCTGGTGGTGGCCGGTCTTGCGTTCCTGCTGTCGGTGACGACGGACGCCGCACTGGGCGCGGTCGGCGGAGCGGTCCTGCTCTGGATCCTGTCCAGCATCCTGGACCAGATCACCGCCCTGGGCGCGCTGCGCGACTTCCTGCCGACCCACTTCAGCACCGCCTGGCTGGGACTGCTGTCCACGCCGGTGCAGACCGACGATGTCGTCCGGGGCTGCATCTCGGCGATCAGCTACGCCACGCTGTTCTGGGGATTGGCGTTCTGGCGGTTCACCCGCAAGGACATCACGTCGTAGCCGCCCTCCAGGCGCTGACGCCGATCCGGCCGGTGTTGCCCACGTCGACGGGCCCATCCGGGTCGATCTCCTGGGCCGGCTGCCCGGCGGCGGGCGCGACAGTCAGGTACGCCCCGGCGGTGGCCACCACTTCGGAATCGGTGACCAGGTTGCGCCACAGGACGGTGGCGACGGCCCGCTCGCCCCTCTGTAGCGTCACCGGCTTCGGCGGCTGGTCGAAGCCCGACGTGATCTCCTTTGCACCGTTGACCACACTCAGGATGATCGGCTTGCGCTGCTCGTCCAGGACCCACAGCACGGGGTAGCCGTTGAGCTGGTAGGGGCGCCCACCGCAGTTGATCAGTTCCACGCCGAGGGCGCGCAGGCCCATCGCCGCGTCCCCTCCGGTGGACCGGATCCGTACGCCGGAGGCCGGGCAGTTGGCCAGCGGGTCGACGCTCGCCGACGGGGTCGCGGTCGCGCGCGGGGGCGGCGGCGGGCCCGGGGGGTCCCCGCCCTGGTTGCGATGATGATCGTCGATGGTGCAGGCGCTGAGCAGGAGAGCCGCCGCGACCGCCGCGCAGGCCCGTCGCCGTGCTGCCGTCTGGGTGATCATGCGCTGATCCTCGCCCACGAGAGCGTCCCCCGCCGCCCGCCCCCCCGCACGCGCCGTCCGTCCGGCCCGTGCGGGTCGCCCTCGCGTGCGGCCGGCGCGCCGTCCGTCCGGCCCTCGCGCGTTGCCCGCGTGCCACCCGCGCAGCCCCGTGCAGCGAAGCGCGTCCCGCACGTGTACCGCTGTTCGAAGCCTGTAGAGCTGCCCCACATCCGGGGCGGCGTCACCGCTGCCCCATTCGCGGGGCAGCTCGACAGGCTGTACAGACAGCTCGACAGGCTGCGCGGCCTGCATGGCAGGGGCAGTGCGTTCAGGTCGGGGGCGGTCCCTCGGCGAGGTCGGCTGGCGCCCCGCTCGGGGCCTGCGGGCACGGAGGTGCAGCTCGCGTGGCGCTGTCCACTCTGGCGGGCGCGCACCGCCGAGCACGGGTCCCGAAATATTTCGGTCGGGGATTTTCCCACTGGCAAGGAATTTATTATCCTGGATACATTCGTGCCTCACCATTGAAGACATCTATCCCCTTCGATGGAGGTCTCCATGAACGTCTCTCGGCTCGGCGGGCCGACCCTGTCCCTGTTCCGCATCGTGACCGGCCTGCTGTTCATGCTCCACGGCCTGTCCTCGGTCTTCGGGTTGTTCGGCGGCAACCCGATGACCGGCGCGGCCATACCCTTCGGCTCCTGGCCGGGCTGGTGGGCCGCGCTGATCCAACTGGTCTGCGGCGCGCTGGTGCTGGCCGGGCTCTTCACCCGGCCCGCCGCGCTCCTCGCCTCCGGCTCGATGGCGTACGCCTATTTCGTGGTCCACCAGCCCGAGGACCTGCTTCCGCTGCACAACGGCGGTGAGCTGTCGGCGCTCTTCTGCTGGTCGTTCCTGCTGGTCGCGGCACTCGGCTCGGGCCCCTGGGCGCTCGACGCGCTGTTCGCCCGGCGTCGCGCCGACGCTCCGCCGGCGGCGGTGGCCGAGCCCAGTCCCGTCTCTGCCTGACCGCCCCGTACCGCGCGCCGCCGGAGCCTCGACGAGGCGGCTTCGGCGGCGCGCCCGCGTGGCGGCGTCAGGCTGGAGGGCGCGGGGTGAGGACCGCGTCCAGCAGGCCCGGATACCGCTTGTCGACCTCGTCGCGGCGGAGTCGGACCAGCCTGCTGGTGCCGGCGGCCCGGGTGCGGGTCAGGCCCGCCTCGCGCAGCACCTTGAGGTGGTGACTGCGGGTCGCCTTGGAGACGCCGAAGTCGAAGCTGCCGCAGGCGGCCTCGCCGCCCTCGGCGAGCGCCCGCACGATCTGCAGCCGCACGTCGTCGGCGAGTGCGGCCAACACGGCGGTGACCGGTACGGCGGTCAGGTCGGGTTCGTGCGGCTCCATGTGACCAGTCTAACCCTTGTTCGACAACTATCGAACAACACCCTATGGTCGGTGTCGTTGGTTCGAAGATACTCGAACATTGGAGCTGACGATGCGATCCCGCGCCGCCGCCTATCCGCTGCTCGCCGTGCTCGCCTGGGGCGCGATGTTCCCGATCCTGGCCAGCGCGCTGAGCCGGGTCGACCCGCTCAACCTGACCACCGCCCGCTACCTGCTCGCCGCCGTCATCCTGGTCGCCATCCTGCTGCTCCGCGAAGGCTCGGCCGCGCTGCGGCTCGGCGGGCGGGGGGTGGAGGTCGTGGTGCTCGGCGTCGTCGGCTTCGCCGGCTTCAACCTGCTCACGAACCTGGCGCTCGAACACGCCGCCCCGCAGCAGATCTCCCTCTTCGTGGCCACCACGCCGGTCGTCACCCAGCTGGTCCGGTGGGCCCGGGACGGCGTACGACCGAAGCCGCTCCTGCTGGCCCTCTCCCTGGTGGCGCTCCTCGGCGTCGGCCTGGTGATCACCCGCGGGAGCCTGGCCGGGCTCGGCCAGTTCGGTCTCGGCGGGCTCATGATGATCGGCGCGGTGCTCGGTTGGGGCATCTACACCCACGGCGCCAGCCGGTTCGGCGCCTGGTCGCCGCTGCGCTTCACCACGCTCACCGCGCTCGCCGGCACGGCCGCCATGCTGGCCGCGAGCATCGGCGCCGACGCCTTCGGGTGGCAGCACGCGCCGGCCGCCGCCGACCTCGTGGCGGTCACCCCGCAGCTGGCGTACGCCGTGATCGTCGCCGCCGTCGTCGCGGTGCTGGCCTGGAACACGGGTGTGCAGCGGCTGGGCGCTGCCAACGCCGCCCTGTTCATGAACCTGGTCCCGGTCACCACGTTCGTCGTGCAGATCGCCCGGGGTTACCGGCCGGAGGCGATCGAGCTGGTCGGCGCCGCGATCACCATCGCCGCTCTGGTCGCCGCGAATCTCGCCACCAGGGCGCGGACCCGGTCGTCGTCCCTGCCGCAGTCCAGCGCGGTCACCGACCCGGCCGCGGTGGTCGACCCGGTGGCGGTGGCCGCCCGCTGACCCACTCCCTGGGATACCAGGTGGAGGCCACCGGCAACGTTGCCTAGACTCGACGACACAACTGCATACCTCATCCAGAGGGGCTGAGGGATACGGCCCGACGACGCCCCGGCAACCACCCCGCGCGCTCATCGCTGAGCGACAGGCGGGGCAGGTGCCAATTCCGTCCCCGCCGCACCGTGCGATGCGGGGAAAGATGAGAGGACTCGACATGACGTCGACGCTCGCCGCCTCCGGGATCGACACCTCCGCCAGCCCCGCCCGCGCCCTGGTCTGCCGCGCCTGTTCGGCGCGCTACCCGCTCGCCGCGCAGCACGCCTGTTACGAGTGTTTCGGCCCCCTCGAGGTGGACTACGACACCGCCGCCCTGGCCACGGTCACCCGGGAGCAGATCGAGGCCGGCCCGAACAACATCTGGCGGTACGCCGCGCTGCTGCCCGCCGGTCAGGACCCGGCCACCCGGGTCACCCTCGACCCGGGGCTGACCCCGCTGGTGGCGGCCCCGCACCTCGCCGCCGAGCTGGGCATCACCGCGCCGCTCTGGGTCAAGGACGACAGCGCCAACCCGACCCACTCGTTCAAGGACCGGGTCGTCTCGGTGGCGCTGACCGCCGCGAAGGCGCTCGGTTTCACGCGGTTCGCCTGCGCGTCCACCGGCAACCTGGCCAACTCGGTGGCCGCGCACGCCGCCCGCGCCGGCGTGCCCTCGGTCGTCTTCATCCCCAGCGACCTGGAGCAGGGCAAGGTCATCACCACCGCCGTCTACGGCGGCGAGCTGGTCGCCATCGACGGCTCGTACGACGACGTCAACCGGCTCTGCGGTGAGCTGGTGGAGACCGACGAATTCGAGGACACGGCGTTCGTCAACGTGAACGTCCGGCCGTACTACGCGGAGGGCTCCAAGACCCTCGGCTACGAGGTGGCCGAGCAGCTCGGCTGGCGCATCCCGGCCCAGGTGGTCATCCCGATGGCAAGCGGTGAGCTGCTCACCAAGATTGACAAGGCGTTCTCCGAGCTGGTCGAAATCGGCCTGGTCGAGGCGCCGGCCGGCGGCTGGAAGGTCTTCGGCGCCCAGTCGGCCGGCTGTAACCCGATCGCCACCGCGCTGCACGCCGACACCGACACGATCATCCCGGTCAAGCCCACAGGCATCGCCAAGTCGCTCAACATCGGCGACCCGGCCGCCGGCCTCTACGCCCTGGAGGCGGTCCGCCGCACCGGCGGTTGGATGGAGTACGCCGACGACGACGAGATCCGCGCCGGCATCCGTCAGCTCGCCCGCACCACAGGCGTCTTCGCCGAGACGGCGGGCGGGGTGACCGCAGCGGTGCTGCGCAAGCTCGTCGAGTCGGGTCGGCTCGATCCCACTGCGGAGACGGTCGTCTTCAACACCGGCGAGGGTCTGAAGACCATCGACGCGGTGGCCGGTCAGGTCGGCCCGACCCACCACATCAAGCCCAGCCTGCGCGCCGCGCGGGATGCCGGCCTCCTCGGCTGACCCGCGAGTCGTCCGGTAACTGGGTTTTCGCTGTGAGTGTGGAAAACCCGCCGCTCTGGACTTGACGGCAGGAACCGGACGGCGCAAGATGCTCCGTGCGGGAGGGCATTTCGCCGGAGACTTTTGAAGTTCTTGCGACCCAACGCCGGAGGCGTTGTGCGAGTGTCCCTCCCGACCACGTCCGATGGGGCCAGCGATTAATTCGCTGGCCCCATCGCTTTTCCGGCTGTCAGGCTCCCGGCATGAGCATCACGATCACGTCCTTCGACGGCACCGACCGGGTCGCGGTCGACGAGGCGTACCGGGTCGGGGTGGCGGCCAGCGAGGTCGACCTTCCGGACCTTCCGCCCTTCTGCCGGCGGCGCTTCGACGCGCAGTTCCACACGCCGGCCCCCGGCACCCGATCGCTCTGGGCGCTGGCCCGGCTGGACGGGGTGCCGGCCGGCTACCTCCAGCTCGACCTCCCGCAGCTCGACAACCCCGAGAACGCCACCGCCGAGCTGACGGTGCATCCCGAGCTGCGGCGGCGGGGCGTCGGCCGGGCACTGCACGAGTACGGCGTGCGCCTGCTGCGTGAGCACGGCCGCAAGCGGGTGGTTGCGGTGACCGTCTCCGCGCTGCCCGACGGGCCGGCCCGATCGGTGGCGGGCGACGCCTTCGCCGCCTCGACCGGCGCCCAGCCCGCACTCGCCGAGGTGCGACGCCGGCTGGAGATCGCCGACATCGACCGCGTCGCGCTGCGGGCGGCCCTGGCCGAGGCCCAGCCGCGGGCCGAGGGCTACCGGTCGGTCTGCTGGCAGGGGAACACCCCGCAGGAGTACGTGGCGGACGTCGCCTACCTGGACGGCCGGCTGATGATGGACGCGCCTCTGGGTGACGTGCAGTGGGAGCCGGAGCAGGTGGACGCCGAACGCATCCGGGGCAACGAGCGGGCGTTGGACGCGAAGGGCCGGCGGCGCTACCACCTCGGGATGCTCCACGAGGAGTCCGGCCGGTTGGTGGCCTGGACGCTGCTCGATGTGGGCGCCTCCGCCGACTGGCACGCGTACCAGCAGATCACCCTCGTCGACCCGGCCCACCGTGGGCACCGGCTCGGCCTGATCGCCAAGGCGGAGAACCTGCACCACCTGCTCACCCACGAGCCGGCGGTACGCGTCATCGACACCTGGAACGCGGCCAGCAACAGCTACATGGTGGCGATCAACGAGCAGCTCGGGTTCCGCCCGGTGGACGCCTGGACCGACTGGCAGCTCACCCTCTGACGGTTGGCGGCCCGGCCCCCGGCTCCTCCAGCCGCCGGGCCAGCTCGCGGACCGCGGCGTGGAAGTCCTCGTCCGGGATGAACCGGTGCGCCTGAACCGGGGGCGGCACGGTGTCGGTCGGCGGCACCAGCAAGGTCTTCGGGTCGCGTACCCAGCGGTCGACATGGCTCGCCGGATCGTCGGGCGCTTCCGCCTCGCCAGGCTGGAAGATCCGCCCGCCGATCGGGTCGGTGTACCGCCACAGGTTGATCCACCGCCAGGACAGGCCCGCACCCACCTCGCGTAGCACGTTGTCGTTGACGTACGCGGGGAAGTGCCGGGTGTACCTGTTGCCCAGCGGTGCGGCGTAGGTGAGCAGCGCGACCCGACGGCGGGAGTCGTCGGGAAGTTGCAGCACCGTCGCCGCGATCAGCACACTGCCGTGGCTCTGGCCGGAGAGCACCACCCCGCCCCCGTCGGCGGTGAGTTGCCCGATCCGGCGGGTCAGCTCGGGAACCGCCCGTTCGGCGTAACAGGGCGGGGCGAGGGGATGGGCGGCGCGTGGCCAGAAGGTGGCGAGGTCCCAGAGCACCCCGACCAGCCGGATCGGGCCGGACCGGTAGGCGACGAGTCCCGCCCCGGCCAGGAACAGGGCGAACAGGCCGATCAGCAGGGCGCCCAGATCGGTCACGAAGATCACCGGGCGGGCCAGCGACAGGCCACCCAGCCGCAGCGCGAGCGCACCCGGCCCCTGCCCTCGTACCGACAACCCCGCCGCCGTCAGGGTGAGCACCGCCAGCACCGCGTACGCCGTCGGGAGCAGCGGCCAGAGCCGGTCCGTCCGGGCGGCACGGGCGATGGCGTCCCGGACGGCCCGCACCCGCTCCGGCGGCACCCGGGACGCCTCGGGGAAGTCCCGCCGGACGAGCTCCTCGGCTGCCCGGAGCTGCCGCGCCCGACCGATCCGGCTGCCCAGCACCGCCACCAGGACCACCACCAGCACCGCCAGGGAGAAGCCGAGCGTGGCCCAGCGGTACGCGACGGGAGGCGAGAGCGGTGGCGCGCCGGGCGGCAGCGGCCGGACCGGTGTGGGGCTGGAGCCCCGGTCCAGGTATTCGGCGAGGGTGTAGGTCAGTCCGGACGAGTACGACACGGCGAGCCCGATCGCGATCGAACTCATCAGCGGGGCGCCCAGCCCGCTGATCACAAAACGCGGGCGCGGCAGGTGGTGACGTTGGGCCAGGACCACCAGTCCCAGCACCGCGAGCAGGACGACCTGCGCGGCGAAGAGCAGCGAGACCAGGGGACCGAAACCGGGCAGCGTGCCGGTGGCCGACCACGGCGGCCGGGGCCACAACGCGTAGCCCAGGGTCAGCGCCGTGAGCGCGATCGCCGTCCACCGCAGCCGCCGGGCGGTGAGCAGGCCCTGCTCGCCGTGCCCGTCCATCGCCGACCGGCAGAGCGCGACAAGCGCGGCGACGAGCAGCAGCCCGTCGGCGACCAGCAGCAGATAGCCGGGCGGGGCGGCGTCGTGCGGCGCCAGGACCGCAAGCAGCGTGGCGTCGAGCGTGCCCAGCGCCACGGCCACGTGCACCGAGCGCAGCCGGCGTAGCAGCGCCCGGTTGTCCCAGAAGGCGGGGGTGTCGAGCCGGTCCGCGCCCACCCCGGGCGTACGCACGCCGTCCTCGGGTAGCTGCGAGGTACGGGCGCCGGCCCGCCAGATGAGGGCGACCGCGATGATCGGCAGCACGGCCAGCAGGGCGAGGCGCTGACCCGGCGGCACGCCGCCCAGCCAGGAGATCTCCCGACGTCCCTCCAGACACCGCGGGTACGCCGCGCACTGCCAGGCGATCAGGTCCAGGGACGCGCCGACCGCGGAGAGCACGTACATCGCGGTCATCGACGCGGCAAGCAGACGGCAGAGCGCCCGAGCCACGCCGCCGGGCCGACCGGCCACCGGCAGCATCCAGACCGCGATGTTGCTGAGCATGAACGGCAGCAGCAGGACCAGCGAGAACGTCCGGGTCGCGGTGCCGCCGGTAAGCCTGCTCCAGCGGTACGCCTCAAGCGTCGGGCCGCCCGGACCCTCCGGATCGCCGAAGCCCGGCCGGGGTCGGTAGAAGCCGGCCTCGTCGTCCCCCGCGACCCGCGACACCACCGGCCGGTCGAGGATCGTCTCCGGACCCTTGTCGGCGACCCCGTGCACACGGATCTCCGTGATCCTCACCCGTTGTCCTCTCCTGGCCCGAGGACGGCGGGTACCCGTCGGCGTCACGACCAATCCCGGGCCGGGCCACGCGCTGCCGCGCGGGCGTGCCAGCCGCACGCGTCGCGTCGGGCATCCGCCCCTACTGCTCGTGGACCCGGCTGTTGCATGATGGCGGGCATGACGGAGACCCCGCATCCCCTGTACGACAGGCACGCCGACACCCTCAACCGTGCGCTGACCGCGATCACGGAGCGGGGCTACTGGTCCGCGTACCCCGAATCCCCCAGCCCCCGCGTGTACGGCGAGACCGCCGCCGCCGACGGCAAGGCCGCCTTCGAGGCGTACCTGGGTGGTGATTTCCCCCTCGATCAGCCGGGCACCGGCGAGCGGATCGCCACCGAGACGAGCCCGTTCGGGGTCGAGCTGGCGGTGCGTTACCCGCACGCCGGCACCGACGAGCTGATCGCCGCCGCCTCCGCCGCGCTGCCGGCCTGGCGCGACGCCGGCCCCCAGGCCCGGGTGGGCGTCTGCCTGGAGATCCTCGACCGGCTGCACAAGCACATCTTCGAGCTGGCCAACGCGGTGCAGTTCACCAGCGGGCAGGCGTTCGTGATGGCCTTCCAGGCCGGCGGCGCGCACGCGTTGGACCGGGCGCTGGAGGCGGTGGCGTACGCGTACGCCGAGATGACCCGGCACCCGGGCACTGCCGGCTGGGAGAAGGCCGCCGGCAAGGGCGATCCGCTGCGGATGACCAAGACGTTCCACGTGGTGCCGCGTGGGGTGGCGCTGGTGATCGGCTGCAACACCTTCCCGACCTGGAACTCGTACCCGGGTCTGTTCGCCTCGCTTGTCACCGGCAACCCGGTGATCGTGAAGCCGCACCCGCGCGCGGTGCTGCCGCTGGCGATCACCGTGAAGTACGCCCGGGAGGTGCTCGCCGAGGCCGGTTTCGACCCGAACCTGATCATGCTGGCGGCCGAGGCGCCCGGCGAGAAGCTCGCCAGCGACCTGGCCCTGCACCGCTCCGTCAAGATCGTCGACTTCACCGGCTCCACCGAGTACGGCGACTGGCTGGAGACGCACGCCCGGCAGGCGTCGGTCTACACCGAGAAGGCAGGGCTGAACACTGTCGTCATCGACTCCACCGACGACTTCGCCGGACTGTGCCGCAACCTCGGCTTCACGCTGACCCTCTACAGCGGGCAGATGTGCACCACCTCGCAGAACATCCTCATCCCCGCCGGTGGCATCGAGACCGACCAGGGCCAAAAGAGCTTCGACGAGGTGGCCGGTGGGATCGCCGCGGCGGTCGGCAAGCTCACCGCCGACCCGGCCCGGGGCGTCGAGCTGACCGGCGCCATCGTCAACGACGGGGTGCTGGAGCGGCTGGCCGAGGTCACCAAGGTGGGTGAGCCGGTGCTGGAGTCCCGGTCCGTGGCGCACCCGTCGTACGCCGACGCTGTGGTGCGTACTCCGACGATCGTGAAGCTGACCGCGGGCGACGCGGAGACGTACGGCCGGGAGTGGTTCGGGCCGATCTCGTTCGCCATCGCCACCGACTCCACCGCGCACAGCCTGGAGCTGCTGCGCCGGACGGTGGGGGAGAAGGGCGCGCTCACGGCGGCGGTCTACTCCACCGACGAGGCGGTCCTGGACGCCACCGAGGCGGTGGCGGTCGAGGTCGGGGTGCACCTGTCCTGCAACCTCACCGGCGGTGTTTTCGTCAACCAGTCGGCGGCGTTCTCCGACTTCCACGGCAGCGGGGCGAACGCGGCGGCGAACTCGGCGTTGACGGACGGGGCTTACGTGGCTAACCGGTTCCGGATCGTGCAGTCTCGGCGTCACGTGTAGTGGTTGCGGTGGGGGTTTCCGGGGCAGCCCGACCCGCTTCGGGCGGTCAGGCTTGATCCCTGCGCGGGTCGGGCTGCCCCGGAAACCCCCCGTGAGCAGCGTTGTCGCTGACGCATCCAGCTTTTTGGGGCATCTCAGTGGTTCTGCCTTGGGAGGGTTCTCTGTTTAGGCGGTTCGGCGCATTTGTAGTTCGTTCAGCTTGGGGATCGTGGGGTGGGGGACTCGTACGCCGGTGTCGGTGAAGCCCAGCCGCTGGTAGGCCCGGTAGGCGCGGTCGTTGCCGACCACGACCTCCAGCAGCAGCTCCGGCCGGCCGCAGGCTCGCGACCAGGCGGCCACCCCGTCGATCAGCTCGCCGAGCAGCCCGCTGCCCCGCCAGGCCGGCGTGACGTACACGGCGTAGATGACAGTCACCCCCGGCTCGTTCGGAGCGACAGTGCCGCCGGCGTGGCCGACCAGCCGACCGCCCGGATCCGCGACGAACTGCGCGTTGTTCGGGCCGGCCGAGGTGTAGGCGACCCGGGCGGCGTACTCGCGGTGCGGCCGGGCCGCCGCGTCCGCCAGGGTCTCCAGGAAGGCCAACGGCGCGTCGGCGAGCATCTCCAGACGTAGCGCCCGCATCCGGGCGGCGTCCTCGGGTCGAACCCGGTGGATCTCGGCCTGCCGAGCCGCGGCTGAGCCGATATCGGTGGTCATGTCTGCATGCCTACCACAGGGCGGGAGCGGCTTCGGGAGTGCCAGGGGCCGCCGTCGATCGGCCGGATGGGCCGGTGGACCGGGCTGCCGCCGGCCGCTCGGTCGACGAGCCGGTGCCCCTCCGGACCGGTCGTCCGCGACTGGTTCCGACGCCGCCCCGCACCTGGTCGGCCACCCAGGAATATGCCCGATTTGGGGTCGTGCGCGGCCGTCACTCCTCGTGTAGCGTGCGATTTCGGTCACCGCTTTCAGCGGCCGTCGTCGATCGCTGGGGCGGTGGTCGAGGGCGTCCGGCCGTGCCGAGCGCCCGGGCAGGCAACGCCCCGCAAGAGTGAGGGAAGTGCACCGTGGCACAGGGCACCGTGAAGTGGTTCAACGCCGAGAAGGGCTACGGCTTCATCGCCGTCGACGGCGGTCAGGACGTATTCGTCCACTTCTCCGCGATCGAGATGGACGGCTACAAGGCGCTGGACGACGGCCAGCGGGTGGAGTTCGAGATCGCCCAGGGCCAGAAGGGCCCGCAGGCGGAACACGTACGCGTCATCGCCTGAGCGATCTCCTCAATCTCCTCGCTCGCGGATCGCCCCGATCGGCTGGCGGGTCGGTGCTGCGGTGTGGACACCCACCCGGGAAGATCGTGAACCGTTCCAGCCGATGCTGAGGAGGGTTCATGACCGACCAGTCGCCCCCGCCCACCACGCCCTCCGGGCCGGGTGAACCGAGCCCGTCCGACCCCACCTCACCCGCCTCCGGCGCCCCGGCGGGTCCGCCGGATCCCACTGTGCAGGGCGGCTGGCAGCCGCCGGCCGGTCCGCCTCCCGGCTGGGACCCCGTGCCGGGTGCCTGGGCGCCACCCGCTGGTCCGCCTCCCGGCTGGGATCCCGCCCAGGGTGGCGGGAGCCCGCCGCCGCAGGGTTGGGCCTATCCGCCCGCCGGCGGCTATCCGCCCGGGGTGGGCCCCTACGGTGGGCAGCCGTGGTATCCGGGGGCGCCGGTCGGCTGGTACCCGGCGGGTCACGGGCTCGACCCGCACGACGCCCTGGTCACTCCGCCCGGCGCCGGCATCGGGGCATGGTTCGAGCGGTGTGGGGGCGCGCTGCGCCGGGGCTGGCGGCAGTTGGTGCCGATCATGCTGCTCACGCAGGTGTTGCCGGCGGCGGTGCTCTCGGTCATCTCGCTCGGTCTGGACCCGTCGCCCGGCTGGGAGGCGCGGGCCGAGATGGATCCGGCCGCCGGACTGCCGGACAACTTCCTCGCCACCCTGGCAACCCTCGTCGCCGTGCTGGCCGGCGGCAGCCTGCTGATCGGTCTGGTGCAGGCGCTGGGGTGGGCCGCGGGCAGTTGGGTGATCACCCAGCAGGCGACCGGTCGGCCCGGCGACCTCGGCTCGGCACTGCGGTACGGCCTGCGCCGGGCGCTCGGCCTGTGGGGTTGGACGCTGCTGGTCAGCCTGCTCGTCGGCATCGGTATCTGCTTCTGCGTCCTGCCGGGCATCTATCTGGCGTTCGCGTTGAGCATGGCAGGCCCGATCTACCTCTTCGAACGGCAGAACCCGATCGGCCGGTCGTTCGAAATGTTCCACGCCCGGCTCGGGCTGATGCTCGGTCGGGTGGCACTGGTGGGCGCGGCCGTGATCGTCGGCACCGCGGTTCCCGGCTTCCTGGAGTCGGCGGGCACCACCGCGATCGGTACGGATCCGTTCGCCTCCCCGGGTTCGGCGGCCGGGGTGGTGGTGGTGATCGGTGTCACGGCGGTGCTGGCGCTGCCGGCCCACCTCGCCCAGTTGATCGGTCTGCTGGTCACGTACGCGGAGCAACGCGCCCATGAGGCGCCGGTGAACGGGGCCGCACTGGCGGCGGAACTCGGCTGAGCGGGCCCATCGTGCTTGCACTCGACAGGTGAGAGTGCTAAACAAGTCATTGGCACTCGCATACCGTGAGTGCCAATGGTCGGGACGGTGGGGCCAGGTTGCCCAGGCGTGGAGACGCCGGGGTGGCACATGGCCGGTCGTCGCGGGCTATCCGGCCCGGCCGAAGGACGTCGTCGTCGCCAGGTGGCGACGTCCCAAGGTGCGTACACCAGGCGGCCCATCCGGGGCACACATCTCGGGTGGCCCGTGAGTGTCCAGGAGGACAACGCCGTATGGCCAAGATGATCGCGTTCGACGAAGAGGCGCGCCGCGGCCTCGAGCGGGGCATGAACCAGCTCGCCGACGCCGTAAAGGTGACCCTCGGCCCCAAGGGCCGCAACGTCGTGCTCGAGAAGAAGTGGGGTGCCCCCACCATCACCAACGATGGTGTGAGCATCGCCAAGGAGATCGAGCTCGAGGACCCGTACGAGAAGATCGGCGCCGAGCTGGTCAAGGAGGTCGCCAAGAAGACCGACGACGTTGCCGGTGACGGCACGACGACGGCGACCGTCCTGGCCCAGGCCCTGGTTCGCGAGGGCCTGCGCAACGTGGCCGCCGGCGCCAACCCGATGGCCCTGAAGCGGGGCATCGAGGCCGCTGTCGCGAGCGTCTCGGAGGAGCTGTCCAAGCTCGCCAAGGACGTCGAGACCAAGGAGCAGATCGCCTCCACCGCCTCCATCTCCGCTGGCGACAGCACCGTCGGCGAGATCATCGCCGAGGCGATGGACAAGGTCGGCAAGGAAGGCGTCATCACCGTCGAGGAGAGCAACACCTTCGGGCTGGAGCTGGAGCTCACCGAGGGTATGCGCTTCGACAAGGGCTACATCTCGGCCTACTTCATGACCGACCCGGAGCGTATGGAGGCCGTCTTCGACGACCCCTACATCCTGATCGTCAACAGCAAGATCTCGTCGGTCAAGGACCTGCTCCCGATCCTCGAGAAGGTCATGCAGGGCGGCAAGCCGCTGCTGATCATCGCCGAGGACATCGAGGGCGAGGCCCTGGCCACCCTGGTCGTCAACAAGGTCCGGGGCACCTTCAAGTCGGTCGCCGTCAAGGCGCCGGGCTTCGGTGACCGCCGCAAGGCCATGCTGGGCGACATCGCCATCCTCACCGGTGGTCAGGTCATCAGCGAGGAGGTCGGCCTCAAGCTGGACGCCGTCAGCGTCGACATGCTGGGCCGTGCCCGCAAGGTCGTGGTGACCAAGGACGAGACCACCATCGTCGACGGTGCCGGTGACGCCGAGCAGATCCAGGGCCGGGTCAACCAGATCCGGGCCGAGATCGACAAGAGCGACTCCGACTACGACCGCGAGAAGCTGCAGGAGCGGCTGGCCAAGCTGGCCGGCGGCGTTGCGGTCATCAAGGTCGGTGCGGCCACCGAGGTCGAGCTCAAGGAGCGCAAGCACCGCATCGAGGACGCCGTTCGCAACGCGAAGGCGGCCGTCGAGGAGGGCATCGTCCCGGGTGGTGGCGTCGCGCTGGTGCAGGCCGGCAAGACCGCGTTCGACAAGCTGGACCTGGTCGGCGACGAGGCGACCGGTGCCAACATCGTCAAGGTCGCGCTGGACGCCCCGCTGCGGCAGATCGCCGTCAACGCCGGCCTCGAGGGCGGCGTCGTGGTGGAGAAGGTCCGTAACCTCGAAGCGGGTCACGGCCTGAACGCCGCCAACGGCGAGTACGTCGACCTGCTGGCCGCGGGCATCATCGACCCGGCCAAGGTGACGCGCTCGGCGCTGCAGAACGCCGCCTCGATCGCGGCGCTCTTCCTCACCACCGAGGCCGTTGTCGCGGACAAGCCGGAGAAGACCCCGGCTGCCCCGGCTGGCCCGGGTGGCGGGGACATGGACTTCTGAGTCCAGTTCCGACACACCGAACGGGGCGGGCCGCTGACGCGGTCCGCCCCGTTCGTCGTCAGGTGGGCAGCGGGCGTTGGTTGCGGCGTTTCTGCGCCCGGTCGTACGGCGGCAGCAGTTGGATCGGCGCGTCCACCATCTCCTGCGGATCCTCGGCCAGCGGCTCGCCGTCGGTGGTCATCTCGGCCAGTTGCTCTGCGTCGCCGTAGTCGAGCCGGTCGAACGGCAGCTGGCCGGGCAGCTCGCCGACCGGTTTCCAGGTGATCGGCGGGCCGTCCTCGGTCTGGTCGTCATCCGTGGTCATGGCTGCCTCCTCTACCGAAACGGTAAGGGGCGTCGATGGGTCATGCGGGCAAATGGCTTCATGTCCCATTTGCCCTCTCACGTCACCGGTAGGGTCCGCCGGTACAGGAAGAAGACCCGCTCGATCCGGGCGCCAGCGCTGCCGGAGTAGAACGGCACCGGCCCCACCCAGCCGATCTGCGCCCGGTCCACCCCCGCCGCCCGCTGGTCGCGCAGGCAGCGTCGCAGCAGCACCCCGCCGATGCCGGAACCCTCGGCGGAGGGCGCGGTGCCCATCGGCCCGAACCAGCTCGGCCGGGACGACCCGTAGGCCGCGAAGCCCAGCACCTCGCCGGCCCGCTCCGCCAGGTGGCAGCCGGCCCCCGCGCGGCCCACCGACCCGGCCAGCTCACCGTCCCAGGTGCCGCCGAAGGTGGACCGGGCGAACGCCTCCAGCGCCGGCAGGTCCGCGGGCTCCGCCGGGCGTACCGAGATGCCCTGCCCGGCCAGTCGCCGCTCCGCGGCCTCCGTGGACCGCAGCGCCGGCGACTCGTCGTACGACAGGTCAGCGGTCATGTTCCACGCGGTCCGGTCCTGGTGGTAGCCGAGCGCCAGGGCGGCGCACACCGCTGGCGTGTAGCGCACGTCGATGCCCGGCCAGGCGTAGTACGGCGGGTTTCCAGCCAGCAGCACCTCGGTGACGCCGCGCTGGCCGAGTGCCTGCTCGGCCCGCGCCAACAGCGTGCGGCCCACCCCGCGACGGCGCTGCTCGGGGAGCACCGCGACCAGGTCCACGTGCCCGATGCCCACCTCGGTCGGCGACACCGAGCAGAGCAGCACCCCGACCAGGTCGCTTCCCCGGTACGCGCCCAATCCGACCATCTGACGATCTGCGGCTGCCCGGGTCCACAACACGTCCACGATGGCGGCCGCCTCGGCGGCGTCCTCGGGCAGGTCGAGCGCCTGCGCGCAGAACCGTGCCACGGCGGGCGCGAGGTCGGAGCTGAGCTCGGTGACGGTGATCTCGGCGTCCATGGTCGCCGACCCTAGATCACCTGCTGGCGGTGGCCGGCTCCGCCCTCGTTCATCCCTGGGCGGCGCGGACTGCGGCGTACGCGTCGACCTGGCCGGCGCCTGTGACGTTCGCCGGGTCGCCGCAGGCGTCGGTGGGTTTGTCGGAGCGGTACGTCGGCTCGGCCGGCGTGGCGGTGTCCCGCAGGATCTGCCGGGTCCGGGTCAGGTCGCCGACCAGCGCCGGGTTCGCCGACCACATGAGCGCAACCACGCCCGCCACCTGCGGGGTCGCCATCGACGTGCCGTCGAGCGCCGCGTACCCGCCGCCGGGCATGGCCGACACGACGCCCACCCCGGGCGCGAGGACGTCCGGTTTGCCCGTGCCGCCCGGCACCGGCCCGCGTGAGGAGAAGTCGGCCACCCGCCGCTGCGCGTCCACCGCGCCCACGGTCAGCACGTTCGGGTACGGAGCGGGCGGGTCGTCGATCGACGCGCACCACGGGCCGGTGTTGCCGGCCGCGGCGACCACGAAGATCCCGGCGGCGTCCAGCGCCGTCGTGGCCGGGAGCAGCGCCCCCGGGTCGCAGCCCTCGATCGCCGGGCACCCCCACGAGTTGGTCAGCACCTGCGGGGCGCGCTCCGGCCGGCCGTCGGTGAACGGGTCACCGCCAGCCGGGAAGGGCGCCAGCATGAACTGGAGGCAGTCCAGGTAGTGCCCCGGGCTGCCCAGGTTGCGGTCCAGGTTGACGCAGCCCACCCACTGTGCGTCCGGCGCCACTCCGATGCCGTTCCGCCCGACCGCGCTGCCCACCGTGTGGGTGCCGTGCCCGCCCTGGTCGTTCGGTGCCCGCGTGCCGTCCCACGGGTCGTACCAGGAGTCGTCCCCGCCACGGAAGCCTGCCCGCAGCGCCGGATGGCCGCCGTCCACGCCGGAGTCGGAGCTGCCGACCACGATGCCCCTGCCGGTCACCCCCAGCTGGGACCAGACGCGGTCCGCCCCGAGCTGACGGATGTTCCACTCCGGGCCGCGGGGCGCGGGCGCGGTGCCCCGGGTCTGCCCCGCCGGGGCCGGCAGAGGCCGCAGTCGCTGGCTGACCAGCACCCGGGCCACCTCGGGTCGCCGCGCGAGCCAGGCCCGTACCACCGGGCCGCCATCCACCTCGACCGCGTTGACCAGGTAGTACGACACCGGGTCCAGCCGTAGCCGCTTCGCCGTGCGACGCAGGTCGGTCTGGCTGCTCTCGGCGGTGGTCACCAGCCGTCGGTAGACCTCCGCCGCCCGGGCGTCCCGGCCGGCCTGCCCGGGGGCGCCGGCCGGGATGCCGGTCAGGTCGGCCTGCTCGCGCAGCACCACCAGCAGCCGCTCCCCGTACAGGCCGGGTTGGCCGGGCCCGACGTCGACGACACCGACGGTCACCAGCAGGACCGCCGCCGCCAGCGCCGCTGTCCGGCGACTCGGGGTACGCGCCGCCGGCCGGGCCAGCAGCACCGCGTACCCGATGGCGAGCACTACCGCGACGGCGAGACCGGCGCCGGCGGCGGCCGCCACCCAGAACGGGACGTCCCGGGTGCCGATCAGCAGGAGCGTGATCTCCTCCGGGTCGGTGAAGGCCAGCGGTCCCAGCGCGGCCAGGCCCACCAGCCAGCCGGTCGCCGTCCGGCCGGCCCGTGCGGCGTCGGCCGGGTCGGCTGTGGGCCGCCAGGCCGCGGCCCACAGCGCGGCGAGCGCGAAGCCCGTCGGTGGCAGGGTCAGCAGGGCGGGCAACTGCGCGCCCGACTGGCCGGTGCCGGCCGCGAGGAGCAGCAGTGCCACCCCGGCGACCAGGCCCCCGAGCAGGACCAGCCGGGCCGGCCGGGGCGGTCGGCCGACCGCGAACCGGGCCCAGAAGGTGGCGTCCAACAGCGTCGCGGCCAGCACCCCGAGCGCGGCCGCCGCGAGCAGCGCGAGAGTTGTCTCCAGGAGCCCGCCGAGCGCGCCCAGCCAGACCCACGGCAGCAGCAGCGCCAGACCGGTGGCGATCGCGAGCAGCGGCACCGGCCCGGGCCGGCGCGATCCACGCCGGCCCCCGACCGGCCCCGGGATCCCGGCGGCCGACGAGGCGGCGTCGACGTCCGGGCCGGACCATCGTCGCGCCGATCGGGCCACGGCGAGCGCGCTGAGCGACGCGGCGGCGGTCAGCCCGGCGAGGTACGCCTCGTGGTGCACCGGCGGCAGGGCTCGCAGCAGTGTGAGCACCCCGAGGACGAGTGCCCCGATCACCCAGACCCGTCCGACGGCCCGGACCGTGGTCGACCGGGGGAGTACGGCAAGCAGCAGGGCGGGCGTACCGACCAACACGACGACGGTCAGGCCGAGCACCGGCCAGAGCCAGCCGACCCGGTCCCGTCCGAAGCCGAGCAGCACCTGGTCGGTGACCCAGCCGCCGGCCTGGGTGGCCGCGGTGACCGCAACCGTCCAGCAGCCGACCAGCACGGCGGCGACCACCGACCATGGGGAGCTGCGGTCGCTGAGGCCGGGTGACGCAGGTTGACCGTGCATCCGAGAACCTTACGACCACCTCCAGCAGTCTCGAATCGAAGGACGGCGCAGATCTTGGACAGTTTCCGTCAGGCGAGAACGGAAACTGTCCAAGATCTGAGAGCGCAGCCGTGGGGCGGGTGCGGCGCTGAATGTCGGCTCGCTCGCGTGCCGGTTACGGTGGATGGGTGCGTGACCCCAACATCTCCCGATCCGTCGCCGGGCAGCTCTCGCCGATCCGCCGTACGGCCGACCTGCGCCGACTCCGCGCCGAGCGCTTCGACGTGCTGGTCATCGGGGGTGGGGTGACAGGTGCGGGCGCCGCCCTGGACGCGGCGTCGCGCGGCCTGAAGGTGGCCCTGGTCGAGGCGCGCGATCTCGCCTCGGGCACGTCGAGCCGATCCAGCAAGCTCATCCATGGCGGGTTGCGCTACCTGGAGCAGTTGGAGTTCCACCTGGTCCACGAGGCGTTGACCGAGCGGGGCCTGCTGGCGACCCGGCTCGCGCCGCACCTGGTCCGCCCGGTGCCGTTCCTGGTGCCGCTGCCGGCCGGCCGGGGCCTGCGGGACCTGCCCGCCCGGATCTTCCGCCGCTCGTACTACGGGGCGGGCGTGGCCGCGTACGACGCCTTCGCCGGTCTCTTCGGCGGTGGCCGGGGCATGCCGCTGCACCGGCACCTGACCCGGGAGGGGGCGCGGCGGATCTTCCCGAGCCTGCGGGCCGATGCCCTGGCCGGGGCGATCCGCTACTACGACGGGCAGGTCGACGACGCCCGGCTGGTCGTCACCCTGGCCCGTACCGCGGCCAGCCTCGGCGCCACGGTGGTGAGCAGTGCCCGCGCCGTCGGGCTGATCCGGCAGGCGCGGGAGGTGACAGGCGTCCGGGTCCGCGACCTGGAGGCGCCTGCCGGCTCCCCGGACGCCGAGTTCGAGGTGCACGCCCGCACCGTCATCGCGGCCACCGGCGTGTGGAGCGACGACATGTCCCGAATGCTCAACGACGTGGGTCTACGGCCCGGCGTCCGGGTGCGCGCCTCGAAGGGGGTGCACCTGGTGGTGCCCCGCTCGGCGATCACCGGCGAGACGGGGCTCATCCTGCGGACGGCCAGCTCGGTGCTCTTCGTCATCCCGTGGGGCGGGCACTGGATCATCGGCACCACGGACACCGACTGGCGACTGGACCGGTCCCACCCGGCGGCCTCGGCCCGCGACATCGACTACCTGTTGCAGCAGGTGAACACCGTGCTGGACCGGCCGCTGACCATCGCCGACATCGAGGGTGTCTACGCCGGTTTGCGCCCGCTGCTGGCCGGCGAGGCCGACTCCACCTCGAAGCTCTCCCGTGAGCACGCGGTGTTCGAGCCGATGCTCGGGCTGCTGCTGGTCGCCGGCGGCAAGTACACGACGTACCGGGTGATGGCGTCCGACGTGGTCGACCGGGCCGTACGCCGGTTGGGTGGCGGCCGTGCGTCGCGTACCGCCGATCTGCCGCTGCTCGGCGCCGACGGCTACCCGGCGATGTGGCGGGACCGTGCCGACCTGGCCCGCCGACACGGGGTGCCGGTGGGTGTGGTGGAGCACCTGCTGGAGCGGTACGGCACCCTCGCGCTCGACCTGCTGGCGCTCATCGATGCCGATCCGTTGCTGGCGTCGCCGCTGGCCGGCGCTCCGGAGTACCTGGCGGCGGAGGTCACCTACGCCGCGCGGGCCGAGGGCGCGCTGCACCTGGAGGACGTGCTGACCCGTCGGACCCGGATCTCCTTCGAGACCAGCCACCGTGGCCTGGAGTCGGCCGAGCACACCGCCGAGCTGATGGGTGCGGTGCTCGGGTGGGACGCGGCGAGGAGAGCCCGCGAGGTCGAGCACTACCGCGCACGGGTGGAGGCGGAGCGGCAGTCCCAGCTGATGCCGGACGACGCCGGTGCGGACGCGGCCCGACTCGGCGCGCCGGACGTACGGGGTTACGCGGCGGACCGCGGTGACGACGACCAGGCTGAGCTGCGCCCGACGGCGAGATGACCGGAAAGCGACGTTACCGAGTGGTAACTATCGATACCGGCCCGGATGGTGGTTTCTAACGCTACCTACGGTGGGGTAGGTTTCCGCGCGTGCTGTACCGCGCGCGCCCCCGTCTGGTCACACCCCTCCTTGCCGTGGTGCTCGCCGCCGCCCTGGCCGGGTGCTCGCTGTTCGGCCGCGATGACGCAGACACGCCTGTCGCCCCACCTCCGGCCGGCTCGGCAGCCGGCGGATCGACACCCGAGATCCCGACGACTGTCGCCAAGGGCCAGGTCAGCCTGATCCAACGGCTCGGCGCCGACGCCCCGCTGCGGACGTTGAGCGTCGAGCGCGACGGCTCCTGGCAGTGCCTCGACTGCGCCGGCGACGGAGTCACCTCCCGGGGCCGGCTGGCTCCCGAGCAGACCGAACGCCTCCAGGTGCTGCTCGCCGACCCCCGGCTCACCGAGGAGACCGACCAGGTCCGGCACTACCGGACCACCTGCATCGACGCGCTGACGTCCAGCCTGCTCACCTCGTCCGGGCTGATCACCTCGCAGGACTGCCCGGGTGAGGAACGCCCGACGGTGGCGGGGGAGATCCTGCTGCTGCTCACCCAGGCGACACCGGCCGAGGTCAAGGGCTGACCCCGGTCAGAGCACCTTGCCGGGGTTGAGCAGGCCGGCCGGGTCCAGCGCCGCCTTGATGGCCTGGTGCACGCGTACGCCGACCGGGCCGATCTCCCGCGCCAACCAGTCCCGCTTGAGCAGCCCCACCCCGTGCTCGCCGGTGCAGGTGCCGCCCAGTTCCAGGCCGAGACGCATGATCTCGTCGAACGCCCGCCGGCCCCGCTGCACGCTGGCCGGGTCGGCCCGGTCGACGACGATGTTCGGGTGCATGTTGCCGTCCCCGGCGTGGCCCACCACGCCGATCGGCACGTCGCAGTCCGCCGCGATCCGGGCCACCCCGTCCAGCAGCGCGGCGAGCGCGCCCCGCGGCACCGCCACGTCGTCGATCACCAGGCCGCCGCTGCCGTCCGGGTGGGTGTCGGCGGCGAACTTCTCCATCGCCGGATGGGCGAGCCGGCGTGCCTGCAACAACGCCGCCGCCTCCACCGCGTCGGTGGCCGCGTAGACCTCCTCGGCGCCCGCCGACTCGCACACCTCGGCCAGGGCGGCCAGGTCGTCGCCGGCCCGGCTGCCGGTGTCGGCGGCGGCCAGCAACAGGGCCTGTGCGTCGGTCCGCAGCCCCATCGGCTGGTACGCCTCGATCGCCCGCAGGTGGGTCTGGTCCAGCAGTTCCAGCAGGCTGGGCGTGAGGCCCCGCGCGGCGATCTGGGCCACCGCCGCGCCGGCCGCCGCAGTGGAGCCGAAGACCGCCACCAGGGTCAGCGAGTCGGCCGGGGCGGGCCGCAGCGCCACCGTCACCTCGGTGATCACGCCGAGGGTGCCCTCCGAGCCGACGAACAGTCGCGTCAGGTCGTAACCGGCCACCCCCTTGGCCGTCCGCCGCCCGGTGCGCAGCACCTCGCCGGAGGCGAGCACCACCTCCAGGCCGAGCACGTACTCGGTGGTCACGCCGTACTTCACGCAGCACATTCCGCCGGCGTTGGTGGCCACGTTGCCGCCGATCGTGGACGACTCCCAGGAGCCGGGGTCCGGCGGGTACCAGAGGCCCTGCCTGGCGACCGCCGCGGCGAGCGCGGCGTTGACCACGCCGGGCTGGACCACCGCGATCCGGCTCACCGGGTCGATCTCCCGGATCTCGTCCATCGCGACGGTGCTGACCACCACCGCGCCGTCCACCGCGTTCGCCGCGCCGGCCAGCCCGGTCCGCGCGCCCTGCGGCACCAGCGGTACGCCGTGCCGCGCCGCCGCCCGCACCACCGCCACCACCTCTTCCGTGGTGCGCGGGCGGGTCACCACGAGGGGCACGCCGGCGGCGCAGAGGTCGGCCTCGTCGCGCTGGTGCACGCGCAGCAGGTCCGGGTCGGTGAGCACGGCGTTCTCGCCCAGGGCGGCGCGCAGGTCGTCGAGGAGTCCGGTGGGGGCCATGCCGCCGAGGCTAGGTCGCCGACCACCGATCATCAACGCGGGCTAACTTGGGCACCATGCTCTACCTGGACCGGCCGGCCTGGCCGTGGCGCGGTCGACTCTGGTCGCACCTGATCAGCGACGTCTCCTACGCCGAGTTGCACGCCTTCGCCGAGGCGCTGGGCGCACCCCGGCGCGGCTTCGACCGGGACCACTACGACATCCCGGCCGACCGGTTCGCGGCGGCGGTGTGGCTCGGAGCCCGGGTGGTGCCGAGCCGGGAACTGGTCCGGTTGCTCCGGGACGCCGGACTGCGTCGACCGAAGCACCTGGTCAACCCGGGATCGTCGGCGGCCCGGTGAGTGCGGCCAGCTCACGGCGCAGGTTGTCCCGGGCCGGCTGCTCCCACCGGTCGGCCAGCGGCGGCAGCCGGAACAGCGCGGGCAACGCCAGCAGGCCGGTGAGCACGGCGGCCCGTCCGGTCCGGAAGGCCGGCTCGGGCACGTGTGCGTACTCCCGCCTGATGGCCGCCGCGTAGCGGTCGTAGGCGGCCGGCGGCCCGGCCAGCACGGCGAGGTCCGCGTCGCAGAGCAGGGCGCCGTCGGCGTCACCGGGCGCCACCGCGTGCCCGGCGGTGAGCAGGACGAGCCGGCGTACCTCGGCCACCGCGGTCGCCGGCACCCCGAGCCCGGTGAGCAGGCGTCCGGCCAGCGCGGCGCTGTCCCGTTCGTTGGTGTCGCCCGGGGCGCGGGGGTCGTAGATCGCGTCGTGGCACCAGGCGGCCAACCGGACCAGGTCCGGCCGGTCGGCCAGTGCGGCATGCCGGTCCACCACATCGAGGACGACGCTCAGGTGCGCCACCGTGTGGTATTGCCGGTGCGGCTCCCGCCACCGGGCGAGCAGTTCCTCCCCGGCCCGGGTGCAGCGCTCGTCGGGTTTCGCTCCGGCACCGCGGGCCGCTGCCCGCCACCGGTCCAGCAGATCGGCCACCGCCCGAGTCTGCCGCATGGTGGGCGCCACGCGGGCGGGAGGATTCAGCGCGCCCGCCACGGGTAGTCGCGCCCATGGCGGTGGCCCGGGACAGAAGACCTCCGGTGGTGCGTCGTGCCCCGTTGCGCGAAGGTTTGGTGGACGTCGACGGGGCGCGCATCGCGGAGGCCACCGAGCAGCTGCGGCACCGTGGCCGTGCCACCCTGCACGACCGGCTGCACCGGGTACGGATGGCGGGTGGGCTGGCAGTCCAGGCCGGGTTGGCGGCCGGGCTGGCGTACCTCATCTCGCACAAGGTGCTGGGCAACCCGCAGCCGGTCTTCGCGCCGATCTCCGCGGTGGGCACGTTGGCCGCGTCGGTCGGGCAGCGGTTCCGCCGCACCATGGAGCTGATCATCGGCGTGGGCGTCGGGGTGGCCGTCGGCGACTTCCTGATCTACCTGCTCGGCACCGGCGCGTGGCAGCTCGGGCTGGTGGTCACGGTGGCGATCCTGCTCACCATCTTCGCCGGGGCAAGCGTCGCCATCGTCATCCAGGCGGCGGCCACGGCGGTGCTGATCGTGACGTTGAGCCCGTCCACCCAGAATCTGGAGATCCCCCGCTTCGTCGACGCCTTCCTCGGTGGTGGCGTCGCCTTGCTGGTGACGGCGGTGCTGTTGCCACTGAATCCGCTCCGGGTGATCAACCGGGCCGCCCGACCGGCGCTGGATCTGCTCGCCGCCCAGCTCGACGCCACCGCCGACGGGCTGCGCGGCCGGGACCGGGCCGCCATCCAACGGGCGCTGGAACGGTTGCGCAACAACAAGGACGAGCTGGCCACCCTGGCCGAGGCGATCGAGGGCGCAAAGGAGACGGCCACCCTGTCGCCGGCCCGCTGGCACCGCCGCGGCGAGCTGATCCACTACGCGGAGGCGGCCGACCCGATCGACCGCGCGATGCGCAACAGCGGCACGCTGATCCGCCGGTCCGTCACCCTGATCGAGGACGACGAGCCGGTACCGGACACGATGCCGGACTCGATAGGTCACCTCGCCGAGTCGGTCCGCCTGCTCAAGCACGAGTTCGCGGCCGGCGAGGAGCCGCAGAAGGCGCGGGAGCGGTCACTGCGGGCCGTCAGTGAGGCCGGCCGGGCGTACGGGGCCGGGGTCGGCTTCTCCGGGAGTGTGGTGATCGCCCAGATCCGGACCACGGCGAGTGACCTGCTGGTGGCCTCAGGCGTCGAGCAGGAGGAGGCGAACCGGTGGATCCGGACGTCCTTCGGGGAGCAGGAGCGGCCGGTCGGCGAACCGGCCGAGCCGGGCGAGGCGCCGAAGCCACCCACCGCCCCGCCCGTCGGCTGAGCGCGGACGGCCGACATGGCCGCCAGCTCAGCTCAGCCCAGCTCGGCGAGCGCGGCGAGCAGCCTGTCGACCTGGGCGGCGGTGCTGCCCAGACCGATGCTGGCGCGCAACGCGGTCGGCGGAAGATCACGCCGGCCGGTACGCCCGGCCGCCTCAGCGAGGAGCCGCCGGGCCAGCGGGTGGGCGCAGAACAGCCCGTCCCGTACGCCGATCCGGTGCTCCGTGGCCAGCCGGGCGGCCACCGCGGCGGAGTCCCAGCCGGCCACCACGAACGAGACGATGCCGACCCGGGGCGCGGCCGGGCCGAAGGTGCGCAGCTCCACCACGTGCGGCAGGGCGGCGAGGCCGGCGCGCAGCCGGGCCAGCAACGCCTGCTCGCGGGCGGCCAGCGCGACCCGGTCGGCGTCGGCCAGCGCCGCGCACACCGCCGCCAGCGCCACCGCGCCCAGCAGGTTCGGGGTGCCGCCCTCGTGTCGAGCCGGGCCGCTCGCCCAGGTCACGTCGTGGGTGGCCGGCCCGACGTGGCTGGTGGCGCCGCCACCGGCCAGGTACGGCGTGGCGGCGTCCAGCCAGTCCGCGCGGCCGATGAGCACACCCGCGCCGAACGGGGCGTACAGCTTGTGGCCGGAGACGGCCAGGTAGTCCACGTCGAGCGTGCGCATGTCGACGGGCGCGTGCGGGGCGAGTTGCGCGGCGTCGAGGGCGATCCGCGCGCCGTGCCGGTGGGCCACCCGGGCCAGCTCGGCGACCGGCCACAGCTCGCCTGTCACGTTGCTGGCCCCGGTCACCGCGACGAGCACCGGCAGCGCGGGGTTGCTGTCGCGGCGCAGCTCGGTGAGGGCGGCGGCGAGAGCGCGTACCGCCCCGGCGGGGTCGGCGGGCACCGGCAGGCGCACCGAGCCGCGTGGCCAGGGCAGCAGGTTGGCGTGGTGCTCGCCCGCGAAGGTGACGACTGCCGTGCCGGCGGGCAGTGACCGGGCCAGCAGGTTGAGGGCGTCGGTGGTGTTCCGCGTGAAGATCACGTGATCGTCGGCGCGGGCGCCGAAGAAGTCGCCGACCGTCTGCCGGGCCCGCTCGTAGGCCAGCGTGCAGCGCCGCGACAGCGCTCCCGCGCCACGGTGCACGCTCGCGTACCAGGGGAGCAGTTCGGTCACCGCGTCGGCCGCGGCCCGCGCGCACGGCGCGGTGGCCGCGTAGTCGAGGTTGATCTCTCCGGGTACGCCGAGCACGTCGAGCGCCCCCGACGGTGCGGGCGCGACGGTGGGCAGGGCGGGCAGCGAGGGTACGAGGGTGACGGACACGCCGGAACCTCCGGGGTCAGGGACCCCGGGTGTGGTGTCGGGACGGGGTCCGCGCTTGCCCAGCACGCCTATCGGGCTGGGCCCGGTCATCACCCGGGGCACCCCACCGCGAACTCGACGAGGGTTGCCGGCCAGCAAGCCGGGGCTGAACGCTGGCACTCGTGACCTGCTCGCAGCATAGCGGCTGTGGATGCGACCGGACCAGCCGGCGGGGGATGGCTACGCTGACCGCATGGCCGACACCCCGCCCGGTGCACCCCTGCCGTCGTCGTCGCCCGCGCCCGCCGATCCGGCTGTCGTCGCGGCGCCCCGGATGCCGCCGCGCCGACCGAACTGGCTGCGGTTCCTGGTGCTGGCCGGGGTGGTGCTGTTCATCGCCGCGTGCGCGGTCTTCATGGTCTTCAAGCTCGGCGAGTCGCTCGGCGTGCAGGCCCTGCTGGTCGGGGTGGGCGCCGCGATCCTGCCGGTGCCGGTGCTGATCGCCTGCTTCCTGTGGCTCGACCGCTACGAGCCGGAACCGCTGAAGTACCTGATCTTCTGCTTCGCCTGGGGCGCGTTCGTCGCCACCGCCGCCTCCCTCAACGTGAACGAGTTCGCCGCCGGGCGGTTCGCCGACTGGGGGCTGCCGTCCGCGCTCACCGGGGTGCTGGTGGCGCCGTTCATCGAGGAGCTGACCAAGGCCCTCGGGCCGATCCTGCTGCTGGTGTTCAGGCGTCGGGAGTGGTCCGGGATCACCGACGGTCTGGTCTACTGCGGGCTCTCCGCGGTCGGCTTCGCCATGGTGGAGAACATCCTCTACCTGGGCGGGTACGGCTACGCGGCAGGCGCCGACAGGTACGGCCCGGCGACCGGCGCCCAGCAGGTGATCGCCATCTTCATCGTGCGGATCCTCCTGTTCGGGTTCGCCCATCCGCTCTTCACCTCGATGACAGGCGTGGGGCTCGGTGTCGCCTCACGTTCTGCCGACCGGCGGGTCCGCGTGCTCGCCCCCATCGCCGGCCTGCTGTTGGCGATGATGCTGCACGGCACGTGGAACCTGCTGCCGACGCTGACCCAGGCCACCGGCGAAGCGGTGATCATGCTGTACGGCTTCCTGGGCCTGATGGTGCCCGTGTTCTTCGGCACGGTCGGGCTGGCGCTGTGGCTGCGCGCCTGGGAGGGGCGGCTCACCGAGCGGACCCTGCCCGACTACGTGCGTGCCGGCTGGCTGAGCCCGCCCGAGGTGGCCGCGCTGAGCAGCCTCGGTCGCCGGCACGCGGCCCGCAGCTGGGCACGCCGGGTCGCCGGCGACGCAGGAGTACGGGCGATGCGCGGATATCAGCTCGCCGCGACGCGGCTGGCCCTGCTGCGCGACGGGACGCTGCGTGGTCTGGACCGTCAGCCGGCCGACCGGGAGCGGGCCGTCGCCGAGGAACGGCAACTGCTGGAGGCGATCACCGCGCACCGGTCGTTCTTCGTGGGTCGTGACCCGCAGGCGCCGGTCGGCGTCTGGGACGGCAGTCAGTACCACCTGCGCTTCCCGGACGGTACGTCTCGGCCGGTGGCCGCGCCCGACGAGCCGGTGGTGCCGATTCCTGTGGTGCTGGGCCCGCCTCCGCCTCCAGTGGGCTACGCGCCGCCCGGCTGGCCCGGCCTGCGCCCCGCGGCGCCCTGGCCGCCCGGTCACTCCTGACGGCGGTCGGCGGTGCTCAGGTCATCAGGGTGGTGAGAAAGTCGCCGAGGCCCTGGAACATCGCCATCAGCGCCGCTCCGATCGCCTTGAACATCTGCGCGGCGCCGTCCGGCCGGAATGCCACGAAGTAGATCAGGAACGCGACGCTTCCCCAGGTGAGCAGCTTCTTCACGAATACCGGCATCGTCCCTCCCCAGGGCCACGGTCGCCGGCTGGCTTCCCGCGCCACGGGCTGGCAAACGGCGCGATGGCGCCCGCCGGGTGTGTCAGAGCCGGGGAGGTGCGTCAGAGATAGAGGCCTGTGGAGTCGTTGTCGACCCGTTCGGCGGCCACGGCGTGCACGTCGCGCTCCCGCAGCAGCACGTACCCGCGGCCGTGCAGCTCGACCTCGGAACGGTCGTCCGGGTCGAAGAGCACCCGGTCGCCGGAGACGATGGCCCGGACGTTCGGCCCCACGCCGACGGCGGTGGCCCACGCGAGGCGCTTGCCGACCTGGGCCGTCGCCGGGATGACGATGCCCGCGGTGGAGCGGCGCTCGCCCTCGCTGCCGTCCATCCGTACCAGCACGCGGTCGTGCAGCAGGCGGATCGGCAGGCCGGAGTCGAAATCCTGGTCGGCGGTCACGGGGCAGACGCTACCGTGTCGCCGGCGACCGTCCGCCGGTGGTTACGCCCGGGGTGGTCTGGGCATTGTGTGGCGGAACTGCCCTACGGTGTCGGGAACGGACGTATGCTGTCCGACCTGTCGCCGTGGGCCGACGACTCTTCTGCCAGGAGGTGCGCTTGAGCCGCTTCGAGCGGGTACGCGGGCGGCTGCGCCGCGCCTACCGGTCAGGACAGGAGTCGGTTCACGCCGCCGAGGAGACGCCGAGCGACGTGCCGGAGCCGCCGGGCCTGGCCTCGCCCGCCGTTCCGGGGCCGAGCGCCCCGCCGAGCGCCACTGTCGTCGGTGCCGAACCTCAGGCGGACCTGCACACCTCGACATCCAGCCGGGACGACGCGGACGTGCCGCACGGGCTGCGGATCGCCGCCGCGTGGTGCTGGCGGCTGATCGTGATCGGCGTGGTGGCCTGGGCGCTGCTCCGGATCGTCGGCACGATCAGTATCGTGATCATCCCGCTGGCCATCGCGCTGCTGCTCTCGGCGCTGCTCGCGCCGGCGGTGGGCTGGCTGCTGCGGGCCCGACTGCCCCGGTCGCTGGCGACGGCCGTGGTGCTGGTCGGCGGCCTGGTGAGCGTCATCGGCACGCTGACCCTCGTCGTCAACGAGTTCATCCAGGGCGTGCCGGAGCTGAGCGAGAAGTCGTCGCAGGGTGTCCGGCAGATCCAGGACTGGCTCAAGACCGGCCCGCTGCACCTCTCCGACACCCAGCTCGACCGCTACATCGACGAGGCTCAGGCCTGGATCAACGACAACACCTCGCGGTTCACCAGCGGCGCGCTGAGCACAGCCGCGACGCTGGCGGAGGTGCTGACCGGCACTCTCCTGGTGCTCTTCGCGACGTTCTTCTTCCTGCGTGACGGTGCCCGGATCTGGCGCTTCCTGGTCCGGCTGCTGCCGGTGGCCGCCCGGTGGAAGGTCGACGACGCCGGCCGTGCCTCCTGGCACACGCTGGGCGCCTACGTCCGGGCGACGGTGCTTGTCGCCTTCATCGACGCGGTAGGCATCGGCATCGCCCTGGTCGTCTTCAAGATCCCGTTCGCGTTCCCGCTGGCCGCGCTCGTGTTCCTCGGCGCGTTCATCCCGATCGTCGGCGCGGCGCTCTCCGGCGGCGTGGCGGTGCTGGTGGCGCTCGTCGACAGCGGCCCGGTCACCGCGTTGATCATCCTGGGCGCGGTGATCGTCGTGCAGCAGGTCGAGGGGCACATCCTCCAGCCCCTCATCATGGGCCGGGCGGTGGCCATCCACCCGCTCGGGGTGATCATCGGGATCGCGGCCGGTGTGGTGCTCGCGGGCATCACCGGCGCGCTGGTCTCGGTGCCGCTGATCGCGGTGTTGAACACCGCCGTACGCCGACTGGCCGCCCGTGCGGTCCCGGACACTCCGCCCGACGCCGTGGTCGTCGCCTCGCAGGCCCCTTGACCGCCACCGCGCCGCACTTGATCGCGCACGATCCTGGAAATAGTGGCCTCCCCCGACGGGGAGGCCACTATTTCCGTGTTGTTGCGCGATCTTGGCGCGGCGGCGCGACCCCCCGGGGGTCAGGAGCCGGCGAGGCGCTGCAGGGCGCCCCGGGCGACCTCGGGGCGTGTCGTGTACCAGAAAGGCGGCAGCGAGCGGCGCAGGAACGGCCCGTAGCCGCGGGCCGTCTCCAGCCGTGAGTCGAGCACCGCGACGACCCCCTTGTCGCCGGTGGCCCGGATCAGCCGCCCCACGCCCTGCGCCAGCCGGACCGCCGCGATCGGCACGCTGACCGCGGCGAAACCCGAGCCGCCGCCCGCGTCCACGGCCGCGGCGCGCGCCGCCGCGAGGGGTTCGTCCGGCCGGGGAAAGGGCAGCCGATCGATGACCACGAGCTGACAGGCGTCGCCCGGCACGTCCACCCCCTGCCAGAGCGACATCACCCCGAACAGGCAGCTCGACCGCTCCTCGCGAAAACGGCGGACCAGCAGCGGCAGTGCCTCCTCGCCCTGGAGCAACACCGGCAGGTCGGTCCGCGCGCGCAGCAGCTCCGCCGCCTGCGTCGCGGCCCGCCGGGAGGAGAAGAGCCCCAGAGTACGACCACCGAGCGCCTCGACGAGCCCGAGCAGCTCCTCCCCGGCGGCGTCGGGCAGCCCGGAGACGCTGGGCCGGGGCAGGTGCGCGGCGACGTACAGGATGCCCTGCCGGGCGTAGTCGAACGGGGAGCCCACGTCCAGCGAGCGCCAGCCCGGGCCCTCGGTCGCCGGCACGACGGACCCCGGGTTGGTGTCGCCGGCGAGCCGGCGGCCGGGCGCCTCGGCGGCCGGGCGGCCCGGGGCGGTGCGGGCGGCCTGCGCGGCGGCGGCCGGGGACGGCGGCGCGGGCGGCGGCGCGTCCAGGCCGAGGGCGCGGGCCACCGTGTCGAACCGGCCGCCGAGCGCCAGGGTGGCCGAGGTGGCGACCACTGTGCGTTCGTCGTACAGGTGGGTGGCGAGGGTGCCGGCCACCGACAGGGGCGCGACCACGAGGGCCCGCCGGCTGCCGCTGTCGTTCTTCTCCACCCAGGCCACGTCGTGGTCGGCCTCTTCGAGGAGCCGCTGGGCGGTCGTGGAGAGGTCGTCCAGCGCGGCCTTGGCCTGCTGCTTGCGGACCGGGTCGGGATCGTCGGACTTGACCTCGCCGATCGCGTCCAAAGCGGTGCGGGTCGCCGCGTCGAGCAGCGTGCACGCCTCTCGCAGCGGCGACGGCAGGCCGGCGGTGAGTCGACCGGCCGGGGCCTCGGCCAGCCCGACGGCGAGGGCGTCACCGGCGGCGGTGAGCGCGTCGGCGGTCTCCGGCCGCAGCAGCGTACGGGCCCGCCGGGTGGTCCGGTCGATCAGCTCCGGCACCAGCTCGGCCTGGGCGGCCGAGGAGACCCGGTCGGCCAGTTCGTGCGCCTCGTCGACGATGAGCAGCTTGTGCGGCGGGACGATGTGCCTGTCGGCCAGCATGTCGACCGCCAGGAGGCTGTGGTTGGTCACCACGATGTCGGCCTCGCGGGCGCGGGCCCGGGACGCCTCGGCGAAGCACTCCGCGCCGAACGGGCAGCGGGCCGCGCCGACGCACTCCCGCGACGGCATGGAGACCAGCCGCCAGGCCTGGTCGTCGACGCCCGGGTCCAGTTCGTCGCGGTCGCCGGTGTCGGTCTTCTCGGCCCAGTCGCGCAGCCGCTCGACCTGCTTGCCCAGCCGGCCCGCCTCGCCGAGCCACTTCGTCCCGCCGCCGGGGCGGGCGGCCGGGGTGTCGAAGAGGGTGTCCTCCGGCTCGTCAGCTGTGGAGTTGTCCAGCCGGGCCAGGCAGAGATAGTGGTGCCGGCCCTTCAGCACCGCGAACGTGGGCCGGCGGCCGAGCAGCGGCTCGACGGCGTCGGCCAGCCGGGGCAGGTCGTGGTCGACGAGCTGGGACTGCAACGCCAGCGTGGCCGTGGAGACGACCACCGGGCCGTCCACGGTCAGGGCCGGCGCGAGGTACGCCAGTGACTTGCCGGTGCCGGTGCCCGCCTGCACGAGCAGGTGCTCGCCGCTTGTCACGCACTCCTCAATGGCTGTCGTCATCTGCTGCTGGCCGGGCCGCGCCGTGCCGCCGGGGACCGCGCCGACCGCCGCCGCGAGCAGGTCCGTGCCGCTGGGCCGGGCACCCCGCCGCCGGCTTCCACCACGGGCCGACGGGGTGGCGGAACCGGTGGCGGTGCGGGGCGGAGTCACCGTGCGACGGTACCCGCCGCCGCCGACAGCGACCGCGCCCATCCGCCCGCGTGGCGCGGACCACCCATCGACCCCGCTGGTCCACCCCGTCCGGTTACGGCTGTGCTACGACGCGTGGGCAGTATCGGTTAGGGTGCGAATCATGCCGAGCGACGTGGTCCGAGTGATCTACCGCAAGTACGACGGCAGCGCGCACCGTGACTACCCGGCCCGTCGCCTCGCGGAGGACGACCTCGGCGTCTGGCTCGGCGTCCCGTTCGGCACCGAGTCGGTCTACCACGGCCGACCGTCGGTGGAGAAGATCCCCTTTGTCCTTCTGGTGCCGCACCACGCCTGGTGGACGGGGATGTTCAACCCGCCGCCGCGCACCAGCGAGGTCTACTGCGACATCGCCACCCCGGCCCGTTGGGAGTCCGACGACACCGTCCACCTGATCGACCTCGACCTGGACGTGGTCCGGCGACGGGCGACCGGTCTCGTGGAGCTGCTCGACGAGGACGAGTTCGCCGAGCACCGGGCCCGTTTCGGCTACCCGGAGGACGTGGTGGTCGAGGCCGAGGCGGCGGCCCGGTGGCTGTACGGCGCGCTCGGCGACGGCACCGAGCCGTTCGCCACGTCGTACCGCAAGTTGTTGGCCCTGGTGGTCTGAGCCGGCGCGGGCTCACCAGCGCGGCGGCCACCAGTCGTCGTCGCCCAGCGGCGGCAGGTCGGCCAGCTTCTCCGGGTTGAGCTGGTTGAAGATGCCGGTGATCAGGCCGCCGTCGACCGCGAAGGCGGTGACCAGCCGGATCGGCCGGCCGTCGCTGTGTGTCATCTCCAGGTGCAGGCCGAGGGCGCCGTCGACAAGCACCGGACGGGCCCGCATCCGTTGCGCGTACCGCCCGGTCCGGCCGAAGAGGCCGAGCGTGAAGCGACCCACCGTGTCCGCGCCGACGACCGGCCGGCGTGCCGTCGGGAAGTGCCCGCCCGAGTCGCCGACGAGGACCACGTCCGGGGCGAGCACCCGCAGCAGCGGATCCAGCTCGCCGGACTCGGTGGCGGCCACGAACGCCGCGAGGACGCGCCGCTGCTCGGCCGGGTCGGCGGTGTGCCGGGGCGCGTCCGGTGCGGTGACGGCCCGCCGGGCCCGGGAGGCGAGCTGCCGGGCGGCCACCTCGCTGGTGCCCAGGACGTCCGCCACCCGGGCGAACGGCACCGCGAAGACGTCGTGCAGCACGAGCGCGAGCCGCTGCTCGGGCGCGAGCCGTTCCAGCAGCACCCGCAGCGCCGTGCCGACCTGGTCGGTGCGGACCGCGCGTTCGGCCGGGTCGGGAGCGTACCCGCCGCTGGGCGGCCCGCCGTCCAGCGGGCCCACGACCGGCTCCGGGAGCCACTGCCCGGGGTACGCCTCGCGGCGGACCCGCGCCGAGCGCAGGACGTCCAGGCAGATCCGGGCGCAGGTGGTGGTCAACCACGCGGAGAGATCGCGGATCTCAGCGCGGGCGTCCGGGTCGGTGAGCGCCCCGGCGTAGCGCAGCCAGGTCTCCTGCACCGCGTCCTCGGCCTCGCTGCGGCTGCCCAGCATCCGGTGGGCCACCGCGAGCAGCCGGCCCCGCTCGGCCTCGAACTCCGTCACCAGGTCCTGCACGACCTCACCACCCTCCCCCGTGCTGCCACCGCGCCCTGGCGTACATCCTCCAACCAACCGGACGCGCCGGCGGCCCCGGACGTGACGGCGGAGTGGGCGGGCTCGCCGGGCTGGGCGGGCTCGGCGGTTTCGGCGGGCTCAGCGCCCTGGACGGGCCTCGGCGGGCTGGGCGGGCCTTGGGGGCCTCGGCGGGCGGATGGCCGACGGGTGGGCGATGATCCGAGGATGAGCGAAACCCGGCAGGGGCAGAGCGAGCGGGTCGTGGCGCCGGAGGGCGGGTCCGTGCGGGACCTGTTGCGGGTCGCCGCGCCGGTGGATCTCGCCGCGATCGATCCCCGGTCCACGCCCGGCCTGCCCGCGAAGGAGATGGGCGGGGAGCGCCGCAAGGCCTGGGCCCGTGCGCAGGTGGAGCTGGTCGGGGAGGAGCTGGGCCGGCAGCAGGAGATGCTCTTCGCGATGGCCAAGGCCGGCTCGGCGCGGCCGCCGCACCGGGTGCTGCTGGTGCTCCAGGCGATGGACTGCGGCGGCAAGGACGGCACGATCAAGCGGGTGGCCGGCGCGATGAACCCGCTGGGTCTGCACATCCGCTCGTTCGGTCCGCCGACCCCGCAGGAGCTGCGGCACGACTTCCTGTGGCGGATCCGCCGGGCGCTGCCGCCGCCCGGGTACGTGGGGATGTTCAACCGCTCGCACTACGAGGACGTGTTGATCGCCCGGGTCGGGTCGTTGGTGCCGAAGGCGACCTGGCGGGCCCGCTACGACCAGATCAACTCCTTCGAGCGGGAGCTGGTCGACGACGGCGTGACAGTGGTGAAGGTGATGCTGCACATCTCCTACGCCGAGCAGGGCGAGCGGCTGCTGGACCGGCTCACCGATCCGCGGAAGCACTGGAAGTACAACCCGTCGGACATCGACTCCCGCTCGCACTGGGACGACTACCAGGCCGCGTACGCCGAGGCGCTGAGCCGATGCACGACGGACGCCGCGCCGTGGTTCGTGGTGCCGGCGGACCGCAAATGGTATCGGGACTGGGCGGTGTCCCACCTGCTGCGAGAGACGTTCGACACGCTCGATCTGGGGTATCCGCCTGCCGATTTCGACGTGGCGCGCGAGCGCGAGCGGTTGGCCGCTGGGGGAGCGGGGACGGTTGGGACGCCCGAGATGAACAGCAGGTGAACGAGCGGTGAATGTCGCCTGGCCAGGGGTGGGCCGGCGAATTCACGGTTCTGGCGTTTCCTAGCATTCACCGAGCGGACGCCCACGGACGCCGCCACCCTTCCACCGACGCGACGAGGTCTGTGCTGTGAAGTTTTCCTTCCGCCCCACCGAGGGCGCCTTCTACGAGCTCTTCACCAGGGCCGCGCAGAACCTGGTCCGGGGCACCGCGCTGTTGAACGAGCTGGCCCTGCCCGGTGTCGACGTGCAGTCGGTAAGTGAGCGGCTGACCGAGGTCGAGCACGACAGCGACCAGATCACGCATGATCTCTACAAGAAGATCAACTCGACCTTCATCACGCCGTTCGACCGGGAGGACATCTACCGGCTCGGCTCGCTGCTCGACGACGTGATGGACCACCTGGAGGCGGTCGGTGACCTGCTCTACCTGTACGGGCTGACCGAGCTGCCGGCGCTGCCCCGGGAGCTGCACGAGATGGTCAACGTGCTGGACCAGCAGGCCAAGCTGACGGCCGAGGCGATGCCCCGGCTGCAGTCGATGAAGGACCTCGAGGACTACTGGATCGAGTGCAACCGGCTGGAGAACGAGGGCGACCGGATCAACCGGCAGCTGCTCGTCCGCCTCTTCTCGGGTGAGTACGACGCGTTGACGGTGCTGAAGATGAAGGAGGTCGCGGACGAGCTGGAAGCCGCCTGCGACGCCTTCGAGCACGTGGCCAACACGGTCGAGACCATCGCGGTCAAGGAGTCCTGAGCCGGTGACACCCGAACTCATCGCCGTGCTGGCGGTGATCGTCGCCGCCATGGCGTTCGACTACACGAACGGCTTCCATGACGCGGCGAACGCGATCGCCACGAGCGTCTCCACCCGGGCGCTGACACCCCGGCTCGCCCTGCTGCTGGCCGCGGTCGGCAACTTCATCGGCGCACACTTCGGCGCCGGGGTGGCCAAGACCGTCGGTGACGGGCTGGTCACGCTCCCGACCGGCGTGAGCAGCCTCGGCGTGGTCTTCGCCGGTGTGCTGGGCGCCATCGCCTGGAACCTGATCACCTGGTACTTCGGCCTGCCGTCGTCCTCCTCGCACGCCCTCTTCGGTGGCCTGGTCGGCGCGACCCTGCTGTCCGCGGGCGGCGTCGTGCAGTGGGCCACCATCGGCGAGAAGGTCATCCTGCCGATGGTGCTCTCCCCGATCGTCGGTCTCACCCTCGGCTACCTGCTGATGCTTGCCATCCTCTGGCTGTTCCGGAAGGGGCAGCCGGGCAAGCTCAACAGGGGTTTCCGCTGGGCGCAGACCGTGTCGGCGGCGGCCATGTCCGTCGGCCACGGCATGCAGGACGCCGCCAAGACCATGGGCATCATCGTGTTGGCGCTCTACACCGGCCACTTCCAGACCGACAAGACGCACATCCCGGGCTGGGTGTTCTGGACCTCGGCGACGATGTTGGCGCTCGGCACCTACTCGGGTGGCTGGCGGATCATCCGTACCCTCGGCCGCAAGATCATCGATCTCGGGCCTCCGGAGGGCTTCGCCGCCGAGACGGTTGCCAGCGCGGTGCTCTACTTCAACGCCCTGGTGCTGAAGGCGCCGATCTCCACGACCCACACGATCACTTCGGCGATCATGGGCGTTGGCGCGACCAAGCGCCTCTCCGCGGTTCGTTGGAACGTCGCCGGCAACATCGTGATCGCCTGGATCATCACCTTCCCTGCGGCCGCGCTTATCGCCTGCGTCGCCTACCTGCTGGTCCGGCCGATCTTCGGCTGACAGGTCCCCGCACGCAGGAAGGCCCCCGGTTCGGGGGCCTTCCTGCGTTCACTCGTACCGCACGCCGATCTGCTCGCGGACCGTGTCCAGCAGGGTCATCACCTCAAGCGTCGTGGTGTGCGGCACCAGCGGGCTCTCGGTCAGCCCGGCGGCCAGGCAGCGCTGCACCTCGATCGCCTCGTACTGGTAGCCGTTACCGGCCTCCTCGGCGGAGATCGTCTCGGGCGCGAACCCGTCCCGGTGCAGGGTCACCGAACCCGGCCGGAAGAACGGCTCCGGCAGGTCGATGCGGCCCGTGCTGCCGGTGATCGAGGCCGACAGCGCGCTCGCCCCGACCATGCCGCAGCTCAGCGTGGCCACCGCCCCGGTGTCGTACCCGAACAGGATGCCTGTGTTCTCGTCGGTCCCCTCCGGGCCCAGGTGCGCCCAGGAACGGACGTGCTGTGGCACGCCCAGCAGCAGGTGGGCCAGGCTGATCGGGTAGATCCCGAGGTCGAGCAGCGCGCCCCCGCCCAGCGCCGGGTTGCGCATCCGGTGCTCCGGCGGGAACGGCCCGGCCACCCCGAAGTCGGCCCGGACGTTGCGGAGCGTGCCGATCGCCCCCTGCTCGACCAGCTCGACCACCCGCCGGATGATCGGGTTCAGTCGCATCCACATGGCCTCCATGAGGAAGACCCCGGCGGCGCGGGCAGTTTCCACCAGTTCGGTGCTGCTGGCCAGGTCGAGGGTGAACGGCTTCTCCAGCAGCACCGCCCGACCGGCGGTCAGGCAGGTCAGCGCCGCCTCGTGGTGCGCGGCGTGCGGCGTCGCCACGTAGATCACGTCGACCTCCGGATCGGCGGCCAGCTCCACCCACGAGCCGTACGCGCGCTTCGCGCCGTACGTCTCGGCGAAGCGCTGCGCGCTGTCGGCGGCGCGGGAGCCGACCGCGACCAGTTCGGCGTCCGGCACCAGCCGGAGGTCTTCGGCGAAACGGCTGGCGATGTGGCCGGTGGCCAGGATGCCCCAACGAGTCATGCTCGGCACGCTAGCCGAGCCGGGTGAACCAACGGCCCGCCGACCCTTGCTTGACCAGCACGAGGTCGGCGATGTCGCGGTATCTCCCCGCGTCGGGTGCCCCCACCTCGCCGATCTTGAGTCGATCAAGCCACGAAGAAGAGCGCCACCGTCGGGAACTAGGCTCGCGGCATGACGATCGACAGTGACGGCTTCGCCGCCCCGGCCGCCCTGGTCGAGCACGCCCGCCGCTTCCGTGCCGAGGGCGGCACCCCGGCCACACCGCGGGTCGCCGCCACCGTGCTGCTGCTGCGTCCGACCGACACCGACTTCGAGGTGTACGTCATCCGCCGCGTCGCCGCGATGACCTTCGGCGGGATGTACGCCTTCCCCGGCGGTGGGGTGGACCGCTCCGACTCGGCGGCGCACCTCGACTGGGCCGGTCCCACGCCGACCGAGTGGGCGGGCCGGCTCGGGGTTGCCCCGGACGCCGCCCAGGCGGTGGTCTGCGCCGCCGCCCGGGAGGTCTTCGAGGAGGCCGGTGTCCTGCTCGCCGGGCCGGACCGGGCGACAGTGGTGGGTGACGTCAGCGGCGACGACTGGGAGGCCGCCCGGCAGGACCTGGAGGGACGCCGGCTGGGCTTCGCGGCGCTGCTCGCCGACCGGCGCCTCACGCTGCGATCGGACCTGCTGCTGCCGTGGAGCCGGTGGGTCACCCCGGAGTTCGAGCCGCGCCGCTTCGACACGTACTTCTTCGTGGCCCTGCTGCCGGCGGGGCAGCGGACCCGGGACGTCTCCGGGGAGGCCGACCACACCATGTGGATCCGCCCGGCGGACGCGCTGGCCCGCGCCGAGGCGGGCGAGCTGACCATGCTGCCGCCGACCCTTGTCACGTTGGCCCAGGTGGCGGCTGCCGGGGACCTGGCCGGCGTGGCCCGCGCGGCGGCCGAGCGGGATGCCGCCACCCCGATCACCCCGCGCCTGGACCTCCCGGCCGACGGCGAGCCCCGCTTCGTGCTCGGCTGACCGGCGGTCCGCCGTATCCCGTGGGTACGGCGGACCGGCGGTCCGTCCGTCAGTAGTGGCCGACGTACCGGTAGTTGGCGTTGAGGCTGCCCGGTGCGGCGTGCGCCGGCGCCAGCGCGTCGAACGGCGACACCGTGAGGAAGCGGACGAACTGCTGGTCCGGCTCCTCGTTGGGCGCGTAGGTGAGGACGTCGATGTCGCCCGGAGCCACGTCGCGTTCGACCCAGTCCATCAGCGGCTGGAGGAACTCCGGGATGCCGATCTCCGACGGGTGCTCGGTCGGCTCCGGCCCGAACAGGCAGTGGTAGCCGGCCGGCACCATGTACAGCCGCGTGAACGCCTCGCTGCCGCCGCGACGCTGCACGGCCGCGTAGTAGTCGACAGTCGAGAACGGGGGGACGGACGGGTCCGCCCAGCCGTGGTAGAGGATCAGCTTGCCGCCCCGTGCGCGGAACTCGGACAGGTCCGCGTCGGTGGCGTTGTAGATGGCGTCACCCAGCACGTTGAGCCTGTCGAACGTGGCCCGGGTGAACCGCACGTCGGTCAGTTGGAAGTCGGCGGGCGGGTTCTGCGGGTACGCGAGGTACCGCAGGTAGTTGAGCGCGATCCTCCCGGTGTTGCCGTCCGCCGGGGAGCCGGAGCGCACCACGAACTCGTCGATCCAGCCCAGCTCCGACCCGTACGGCATGCCTCCGGGGTAGAGGCCGTTCGGGCCCCGGTAGAACGCCACCACGGCCGCCACCTGGGCCGGCGTGAGGCAGTCCGGCCGGTCCGCGCCCCGCGGGCAGCGCAGCGACGACGGCTGGAACCCGCACCGCCGTGGATCGTCGATGACCTCACCGCACTTCTCGACGACAGCCTCGTGCAGCGCGGGAATCTTCTCCGGGCCGAGGATCTGCCGGCCCGACGCGTCGGTGTTGCGGAGCACCACCCAGGCGTTGAGCAGCGCCAGCGGCGCCAGGTTGTGCACCGGCGCGCCGGCCAGGATGCCGTCGAAGTCGGCCGGGAAGCGCTGCGCCAGCATCAACCCCTGCCGGCCGCCGGTCGAGCAGCCGTCGAAGTACCGGTACGTCGGGCCGTGCCCGTAGTACGCGACCATCACCGCGTCGGCCACCCGCCGCAGCCGGTGCTCGGACAGCAGCCCGAACTCCAGTCGGGCCCGTGGGTCGGCACCCCAGGTCGCCGGCTCGCTTGTCATCGGGTCGCCGGTGTGGCCGGTGTCGTCGGCGGCCAACACCAGTTTGCCGTCCCGGGCGACCGCGCACTGGAACCCGAAGAGCGGCAGGGTCAGGTCGGGCACCTCGCCACACAGCCCGCCGCAGCCCTGCTGTACGTACTGCCCCGTCCATCCGGAGACGGGCAGCTTGACGGTGAACCGTGTCTGCGGCCGGATCACCCCCTGCACCACGCAGAACTCCTGGCCCTCGTCGTTCGTTTCGCGCTCCGCCGAGGCCACCGACACCTGCGGGATGCGCGCCCCGGCCAACCCCGCGCACCGGTCGGCGGGCGGGTCGGTGGCGGCTCCGGGCGTGACGATCAGGGGTACGGCGGTCAGCAGTGCCAGCAATGAACGGATCATGCTTCCCTCCTCTTTGGAGGGAGGTTAGGCGGGCCGGCGGGTCTGCCGGATCGGTCCCGGGACGGGAATGCCGGTCATCCCCGAGGCGGAGCGGTGCCCGGCCGGACCAGGCCGCACTCGTAGGCGAGCACGGCCGCCTGCACCCGGTCGCGCAGGCCGAGCTTGAGCAGGATCGCCGACAGGTGGGTCTTCACGGTGGCCCTGCTGAGGACCAGGCGCTCCGCGATCTCGTCGTTGGAGAGCGCCCGGGCGACGAGCGTGAGCACCTCGATCTCCCGGGCGCTGAGCGCGTCGAGCGCCGGCGGGGACGTGCCGCCGGGCAGTTCGCTGGCGAACCGGTCGAGCAGCCGCCGGGTGACAGTCGGCGCGAGCAGTGCCTCACCGCGCGCCACCACCCGTACCGCCTCGGCCAGTTCGTCGGGGCGGATGTCCTTGAGCAGGAAGCCGCTGGCGCCGGCCCGCAGCGCCGCGAACACCGGTTCGTCCAGGTCGAACGTGGTCAGCATGATGATCCGCGCCGGCTGGCCGGAGGCGACCAGCCGACGGGTCGCCTCGATGCCGTCCAGCCGGGGCATCCGCACGTCCATCAGGATCACGTCCGGTCGCAGGTGCTCCGCGAGCGCGACGGCCTCCAGACCGTCGCCCGCCTCGCCGATTACCTCGAGGTCCTCGCGGCTCCCGATGATCATCGTGAACCCGGCTCGGACGAGGGCCTGGTCGTCGGCGATCAACACCCGGATGGCAGCCGTCGTCATGCCGAGGTGAGCGGCAGGTCCGCTCGCACCCGAAAGCCCCCGCCCGGCGCCGGCCCGGCGTCCAGCGTCCCGCCCAGTAACCGGGCCCGTTCCCGCATCCCCACGATCCCCCGGTGGGAGGAACGGTCGACCCGGCCGCTCGGACGGGCCGGCCCGTCGTCGCGGATCTCCAGCCGCACCGACCGCGGCGAGCACCGCACCGTCACCCGGGCCAGGGTGGCCTGACTGTGCCGCAGCGTGTTGGTGAGCGACTCCTGCACGATCCGGTACGACGACAGGTCGACCGCCGCCGGCAACGGCGACACGGCCGGTTCCCGATCCAGCTCGACGATCAGCCCGGTGGCCCGCAGCGACGCCGCGAGGGTGTCCAGTTGTGCCAGACCGGGCTGCGGGGTTGCCGGGTCGGGCCCGGCGTCGGCGCTCATCGTCTGCAGCAGCACCCGCAGTTCGGACAGGGTGGACCGGGCGGCCAGATCGATCGAGGTGAGCGCCGCCCGGGCCAGGTCGGGCCGGCGGTCGAAAACGTCCTGCGCCGCCCCGGCCTGCACGATGATCACCGACACCGTGTGGGCCAGCACGTCGTGCAGCTCGCGGGCGATCCGTTCGCGTTCCTGGGTGACGATGCGGCGCTCGGAGTCCTGCCGCCGCAGCGCGCGGGTCCGGCCCAGCTCACCGAGGGTCCAGCCGAGCGCCGGGCCGGCGATCGCGAGCAGCACGTTGCGCCAGTCGCCGTGCGCCAGCTTCCATGGCGTACCGGCCAGCAGCAGGGCGAGCACCCACAGTGACCGCGACGGCGACCGCAGCCGCGCGTAGGCGGCCAGCACCGCGGCGACCTGGCCGAGCCAGCCGATGGCCGGGCTGAGGAACTCGATGCCGATCCCGGCGAGGACGGCCGCCGTCATCGCGCCCTCGGGGTGGTGCCGCAGCATCGCGATGGTGCTTGCCTGCACCGCCGCCAGGGCGAGCGCGGCCGCGTACCCGATGGGCTGGTGTGGGCCGTTCGGTGTGACCACGATCAGGGTCGCGAGCACGGCGAACAGGCCGACGGCGACCCGCAGGTCGGGCCGGCATCCGCGCAGGAGTCCGCCGGGCGTACGCACCAGGTGATCGTAGGCAGCGCACGGGGCGACGGTCATCGGCCGCGGGAACGACGAAGCGGTCCGTCCGGAGACGGACCGCCTGTGTCGCGGAGAGCGGAGGAGACCAGCGGGTCAGCCGAAGCGGCCGGTGATGTAGTCCTCGGTCTTCTTCACGCTCGGGTTGCTGAAGATCTTCTGGGTGTTGTCGTACTCGATCAGCCTGCCCGGGTCGCCGGTCTTCTCGATCGAGAAGAAGGCGGTCCGGTCCGACACGCGTGCGGCCTGCTGCATGTTGTGCGTCACGATGATGATCGTGAACTTGTCCTTGAGCTGGAACATCAGGTCCTCGATCGCCAGCGTGGAGATCGGGTCCAGCGCCGAGCACGGCTCGTCCATCAGGACGACCTGCGGCTCGACCGCGATGGTCCGGGCGATGCAGAGCCGCTGCTGCTGACCGCCGGAGAGGCCCGCGCCGGGCTTGCCCAGCCGGTCCTTCACCTCGTCCCACAGGTTCGCCGAGCGCAGAGCCTTCTCGGCCGCCTCGTCGAGGATCGACTTCTTCCGGACGCCGTTGAGCTTCAGCCCGGCCACCACGTTCTCGAAGATGCTCATGGTGGGGAACGGATTCGGCCGCTGGAAGACCATGCCGATGGTGCGCCGGACGGCCGTGACGTCCACGTCCCGGTGGTAGATGTCCTGGTCGTCGATGGTCAGGCTGCCCTCGACCCGGGCACCCGGCAGCACCTCGTGCATCCGGTTGATCGACCGCAGGAAGGTGGACTTGCCGCAGCCGGACGGCCCGATGAGAGCGGTGACAGTCTTCGGCTCGACAGTCAGGTTGATGTTCTCGATCGCCTTGAACCCGCCGTAGTAGGCGGTGACGTTCGAGGCGGAGACGCGCTTGGCCATGGTGGTACCTCCGGGGTTCATCGGCTGAGCCTGTTGCGACGGGCCAGCAACTTCGCCGCGATCGTCAGGATGAGCACGAGGGCGACCAGGGTGAGTGCCGCGGTCCACGCCCGTGCCGGCGAGTACTTCGAGGCCTCGCCGGCCTGCTGGTAGACGTAGAGGGCCAACGACGACTGGTTGTTCTCGAACGGGTTGAAGTTGATCGCGGCGCCACCGCCGGCGACCAGGAGCACCGGGGCCGTCTCGCCTGCCGCGCGGGCGATGGAGAGCATGACGCCGGTGACGATGCCGGGCAGCGCCGTCGGCACCACCACCCGCAAGATGGTCTTCCACTTCGGCACGCCGAGCGCGTACGCCCCCTCGCGTAGCGGCGGCGGAACGAGGCGGAGCATCTCCTCGGTCGATCGGACGATGGTCGGCAGCATGAGCACACTGAGCGCGAGCGCCGCGGCGAAGCCGGAGAAGCTCGGCCGGCCGTCGTTGAACCACGGCGACACGATCAGCACCCAGAACGCCAGCACGAACAGGCCGGTGACGATCGACGGGATGCCTGTCATCACGTCGACGAAGAACCGGATCGCGAAGGCGAACCGGCCCCGGCCGTACTCGACGATGTAGATGGCGCAGAGGATGCCCAGCGGCACGGTGATCAGGGCGGCGATGCCGACCTGCTCCAGCGTGCCGACGATCGCGTGGTACGCGCCGCCGTTCGGGTCGCGGGCGCCGATGTTGTTCATCGAGGTGTTGAAGAAGTTCGCGTCGAGCCGTTCGGTGCCCTTGCTGACAAGCGTCCAGACCACCGAGGCGAGCGGCACCACGGCCAGCACGAACGCGGAGTGGATCAGCGCGCTCCAGGTGCGGTTACGGGCCGACCGCCGGCCCTCGACGGCGTTGGACGCCGCGAAGAGCCCGACCAGGTAGAGCACCGCGCCGAGGACGATGACGAGGACCGGCCCGCCGATGCCCGCGCCGTAGACGATCGCGGCGGCGAGCGCCAGCGCCGCCACGGCGATGACAGGTGCGGCGTACGCGGGCAACCGCCGAGCCCGCAGCGTCTCCGGCTGTGCCGGCGGCCGAGGGCGGTGTGAGGTGACCGTGGCGCTCATGCGGCGGACTCCGTGAACTCCCGGCGGCGGTAGATGATCGCCCGCGCGACGATGTTGACGACGAGGGTGATCGCGAAGAGCACCAGACCGGATGCGATCAGGGCGCCCCGGCCGGTGTCGTTCGCCTCGGCGAAGCGGTTGGCGATGTTGGCGGCGATGGTGTTGCCGCCGCTCTCCAGCACGTTGAACGAGATGGCGTACGTGGATCCGAGGGTCAGCGCGAGCGCGATGGTCTCACCCAGCGCCCGGCCCAGGCCGAGCATCACCGCGGCGATGATGCCGGGGCGGCCGTACGGCAGCACCGCGGTGCGCAGCATCTCCCACCGGGTGGCGCCCAGGGCGATGGCCGCTTCCTCGTTGGCGGTAGGCGTCTGCAGGAACACCTCGCGGGTGAGCGAGGTGACGATCGGCAGCACCATGATCGCCAGGACCAGCGATCCGAGCAGGATGGAATTGCCGTACGGGCCGTCGCCGCCGAAGATCGGGATCCAGCTGAAGTACTTGTTCAGCCAGCCCGAGAGGTCGGTGACCGGGCCGATGAGATAGTCGCGACCCCACAGGCCGAACACCACGCTGGGCACGGCGGCCAGTAGGTCGATCAGGAAGCCGAGGCTGTTGCCGAGCCGCCGGGGAGCGTAGTGGGACAGGTACAGCGCGATGCCCATGGCCACCGGCACGGCCATCAGCAGAGCCAGGGCGGCGCTGAGGACGGTGCCGAAGGCGAGCGCGCCGATGCCGAACGTGGGCGGGTTGTCGTTCGGGAACCAGCCCTCGAAGGTCCAGAAGTTCGCCGTGTTGGCACGTAGGGCCGGGATCGCCTTCGCGATCAGGAAGGCCGCGATGGCCACGATGATGATCAGCACCATCGTGCCGGCTGCCATGGTGAGGCCGTGGAAGGCCCGCTCGGCGCCGAACTTCCGGTTTCTCGGCAGCGCGCCGCCGCCTCCCAGCCCATTGCCATCGGGGGAAGGCGCGCTGACTGGTGCCTCGGCCACACGCGCCGAGGCACCGGCGGGCCACGCGTGACTCTGGGTCACGCGCGTCCCGCCGGTGCCGGCGTCGGCCGAGCGGTGAGGGGTTTCACCCATCTGCTCGCTCGATTCCGTTGCTGAGGTGGTGGGGTCGGATCAGGAGAGGTTCTTGACCGCGGCTTCGACCTTGGTGCGAACCGTCTCCGGCAGCGGGGCGTAGCCCAGGTCGGTCAGCGAGGTCTGGCCCTCGGTGCTGGCGGCGTAGCCCAGGAGGCCCTTGACCAGCTTGAGCTTGTCGGCGGCGAGGCCCTTGCTGCAGACGATCTCGTACGTGGTCAGGACGATCGGGTAGGCCCCGGCCTCCTTGGTGTTGTAGTCGATCGACAGCTTGAGGTCGTCGCCCTGGCCCTCGATCTTCGCTCCGGCGATGGTCTTGCCAGCCGAGTCGGCGGTCAGCTCGGCCCACTCGCCGGCACCGTTCTGCACCTTGGCCTTGTTCAGGCCGGAGTTCTCGGCGTACGACCACTCGACGTAGCTGATCGTGCCGACCGTGCTCTTGACCTTGCTGGCCACGCCGTCGGACTTGGCGGCACCGACGCCACCCGGGGCCTTCCAGGCCTTGGCGTTGCCGAAGGTCCAGTCCGACTCGGCGGTCTTCGACAGGTACTTGGTGAAGTTGTCGGTCGTGCCCGACTCGTCCGAGCGGTGCACGGCCTGGATCGGGGCCGACGGGAGCTTGGCGTCCGGGTTGTCCGCCTTGATCGCCGCGTCGTCCCACTTGGTGACCTTGCCGGCGAAGATCTTCGCCAGGGTGGCCGGCTTGAACTGGAGGTTGTCCACGCCGCTGCCGGCGTTGTATACGACCGCGACGGGGCCGATCACCATCGGGAGGTTGAGGGCCTTGCCACCGGCGCACTTGGCGTCGGCCTGCGGCTGCTCCTCCGGCTTGAGCGCGGAGTCGGAACCGGCGAAGTCGGCGGTGCCGGCGATGAACGCCTGGATGCCGGCGCCCGAGCCGGTGCCCTCGTAGTTGATCGTGGTGCCAGCGCACTTCTGCTGGTACGCCTTGATCCATTCGGCCATGGCGTTCTTCTGGGCCGAGGAGCCCTGGGCGTTGACCGTGCCGGTACCGCAGTCGACCGCGGCGGCGGAGCCCGAGGCGCTGGCGCCGGAAGTGGGCTCGTTGTTGTCCGAGCCGCATGCACTGAGGCCGAGCGTCGCGGCAAGAGCGAGGCAGGCAATAGTGCCGTACCGCTGGAGCTTCACCTGAGGGGTTTCCCTTCGCGTCTGACTTGGTGCCCCGATACCGGGGCCCGAGGACCGGCACTGACCGGCTGACACGAAAGTTAGGAGGGCCAGGTAGCCGGTTCGCCGGTCGCAAGTGAACGCAAGGTGAACACGTACGGCCCCCTGGATGACCGCTTGCTGAGGGTGAGTTGTCCGTTAAGTGAACCGGGGTACACCTGTCGGAAGTATGGGTATATTTCCGGTTCGCCGTTATGCCGCCGAGGCTCGGCCGTTACCCGCCGGTGACCCGGCCGTCGCGTGCCCGCGCGTCAGCCCAGGTGGTAGTTGATGTGTGCGGACCAGCGGGCGAAGCCCAACCGCTCGTAGAGCGCGACCGCCCCGCTGTTCGAGTCGTCCACGTAGAGCATCACCCGGTCGAGACCGCGCTTGTCCCGCAGGTACGCGAGCCCCGCGGTGGTCAGCGCCCGACCGAGCCCACCACCGTGCGCGGTCGGCTCCACGCCGAGCACGTACACCTCGCCGATGCGGGCCGACCCGGGCTGCTCGTGCACCTTCGTCCAGTGGAAGCCGAGCAGCCGGCCGGTCGAGGTCTCCTCGGCGAGCAGGAAACCGGCCGGGTCGAACCACGGCTCGGCGAGGCGGACCCGCAGGTCGTCCGACGTCCACCGCCCCTGCTCGGGATGCTCGGCGAAGGCCCGCGCGTTCAGGGTCAGCCAGGCCGCGTCGTCGGCACCGGGCCGGAACGCGCGCAGCGCCACACCGTCGGGCAGGCGTGGCTCGCCCAGCGGGGCCGCCAACGGGCGGCGGAGCTGCCAGAGCACGCGTGCCCGGGTGAACCCGAGATCCACGGCGAGCGCTGCCGCCGACGGGTGGTCGCCGTGCGCCCACGCCCGCAGCGGCCCGGTGGCCGAGGCGAGCACGCCCCGGGCCAGCGCCCGACCGGTGCCCCTCCGCCGGTACGCGGGGTGCACCACCAACTCCACCCCGATGCCGTCCACCGGGTCGCTGGTGTCCAGGTGGGCGTACCCGGTGAGGGTGTCGTCGTCGGCGCGGGCCAGCAGGTGCACGGCGGGCGCCTCCGGATCGCGCAGGCGGAGCAGGACGTGCTCGTCGAGCGGGTCCGCGCCGTCGGTGTCGCCCGCCGTGCGGGCCAGGGCCAGCACACCGGCGATCTCCGCCGGGGCCAGTCGGTCGGTCCGGGTCACCTGGTCGCTGGTCGGCTCCGCGCTGCTCATTCCGTCACCGTAGCGGCTGCGCCTCGTACGCCCCGGAGGGTCGCCGAGTAACGGGCCGTGGGTCACGTCGGGTTGGTCGGCAGGGCCTCCAGCTCGAACCGCGTGCTGAGCTCGGGCAGGATCCGGCTCAGCGCGTCGACAGTGCCCTGCCGGTTTCCGCCGGCGTCGTGCATGAGGACCACCCCACCGGGTCGCGCCTGCGTGAGGACCGTCGTGGCGATCTTGCTGGCACCGGGCGCCTGCCAATCCGACGGGTCCACCGACCAGTGCAGCGGCGTCATGCCGAGCCCCGTGCACACCGACACCACCGGAGCGGTCCAGGCCCCACCGGGTTGGCGGTACCAGACGATCGGCGCGTCCGGCACTGCCGCCCGGATCGCCTCGTTGGTGCGTACCAGGTCGGCGCGGATCTGATCGGTGGAACGGTTGCCGAGAGAGACGTCGTGGTGCCAGGAGTGGTTGCAGAGGGTGTGGCCGTCGGCCACGATCGCCTGGATCAGGTCGGGATGGTCCTGGGCGTTCTCGCCCACCACGCAGAACGTGGCCTTGACGTCGTACTCGCGCAGCGCCGCGAGGACCTGCGGGGTGTAGCGCGGGTCCGGCCCGTCGTCGAAGGTCAGCGCGACCCGGCCGCTGCCGGTGCTGGTGTGGGCGCCGAACAGCCCGCCGTCAGTGGTGTCCTGCCCCGAGCCGTCCTGGCCGGCCTCGCTGGGACCGGCGTTCTGGCTCGTGGTCGGAATGTCGGTCGGGGCGCCGGCCGAGGAGCCGGTCGAGGGCTTTTCGGCAGGCTGATCGGCGTAGTGCGGCCCGTCGCCTTCGGTGGTGACACCCGTTGCGTGCTGCCGGGTCTGGTCGGGGACGAGGCTGCGGCCCAGCACGTACGCCGAGCCGAGCAGCGCGGCCACCACCACCGTCACGATCCCCGCCGCCCGCGCGGTCGAGCTGACCCGCGTCACGGCTTCCGCCCGGCTGGCCGGTCGTGCCGGCCCCTCGCCCCCGTGCTACCTGCGCGCACCGCCGCCCCCTTTTACGACAAACCCGGCAGTCAGAATAGGACTGGCGAGCTGCGCAAAAGGGGCATATGGGAAATCGCCCGGCTGAAGCTAGACGGGCAGCGGCGCGTGCTCCGCCTCGGGCAGGGACCGCGACGGCGGCACGACGAACTTGTAACCCACCTGGCGGACCGTGCCGATCATCGACTCGTACTCCGAGCCGAGCTTGGCGCGCAGCCGGCGGACGTGCACGTCCACCGTCCGAGTGCCGCCGAAGTAGTCGTAGCCCCAGACCTCGCGCAGCAGCTGATCGCGGGTGAACACCCGGCCCGGGTGCTGGGCCAGGAACTTCAGCAGCTCGAACTCCTTGTAGGTGAGGTCGAGCGGGCGACCCTTCAGCTTGGCGGCGTACGTGTCGGGGTCGATGTTCAGCTCGCCGGCCCGGATCGAGCCGCCGGCGCCGGCGGTCGCGTTGCTCAGGCGGCCGACCGCGAGTCGCAGTCGGGCCTCGACCTCGGCGGGGCCGGCCGACGCGAGGATGACGTCGTCGACGCCCCAGTCCGCGTTGAGCGCGATCAGGCCGGCCTCGGTCACCACCGCGACCAGCGGCACCCCGAGCCCGGTGGCGTGCAGCATCCGGCAGGTCGCTCGGGCCTCACTCAGCTCCGAGCGGGCGTCGACGAGCACCGCGTCGGGACTGGGCCCCGCAACCAGGGTGCGGACGTCGCGCGGCGCGGTGCGAACCGAGTGTGGCAACAGGTCGAGCGCCGGCAGCACAGCCGACGGTTCCCCTGCGCGTGCGGTCACCAGCAGCAGGATCTCCACGATCACCTCCGTCCCGGCGGCGCGAGGCCGCACGCGACCAGACACACTCGTGGCAGAGTGCGCTGAGAAATTGCGTGGTCCCGGCGTCGCTGACGGGCGGGTAACGCGTTGAGCGTAACCGATCGCCTCGGCCGCGCCGTCAGGCCATTTCCCGTTTGTCTAGCTTGCCCCTGATCGTGGCGCAGGTTTTAACGTTGCGGAAACCCGTGACCGCCGCGTCGGGCAGCCCATCTGGCACGATCGGGGCGTGTTTCCCTCCACCTCGCCCGACGCCGGCCGCGAATCGTGGTCCGACGGTCCCCGCCCGGGTCCGGCCGCTCCGACCCGTGGCCATCCGCCCGCGCCGCGCACCGGGCCGGCCGTCGCCGACGGCGAACGCCGTGAACGGGGTAAGCCGCGCCGGGCCCGCCGTGCCGGGGAACCGGCCCGGCGTGCCGAGGACGAGGTCGACGAGCCGGAGGAAGAGGCCGTCGTTCCGGTAGAGGTGCACCGCCCGCTGGCGTTGACGATCGCCGGCTTCGCCGCGCTGCTCGGGGTGGGCCTGGTGCTCGGCGCGCAGACGTCCGGGCCGGGCCACCGCCTGCCGTTCGCCTTCATCGTCTTCGGCGTCCAACTGCTGTTCGTGCTCGCCTGGACGATGGCCATGCGCCCACCCGCGCTGCTGCTGGTCGGCGGGATCAGCGCCGCAGTGGCCGCCGCCGCCGACATCGCCGCCGTCCAGAGCGACGTCGCCGGTCTGGCGCCGCTGGGCTACCTGGCCGTCGGCGGCTTCCTCGCCGCCGTGCTCGGCCAGCTGGTCCGCCGGGTCGACCGGGTCCGGGTGACCGACTCACTCGGCGCCACACTGCTCATCGTGGTCGGGGTCGTGGCCTTCGGCACCCTGATCGTGCTCAGCCGCATTCCGGCCGGCACCCAGGCGATCACCGTCTGCCTGACCGCGAGTGGGGTCGCGCTTACCGTCGCCCGGCTCACCGACTCGGTGCTGCCATGGCCCCGGCTGGCCCCGCAGGTGCCCCGGGGCGCGGCCGGCGTCGTCGCCGGCGCGATGGTGGGCACGCTGGGCAGCGCGATCCTCGGCAGCTACCTGGTGGCCCCCTTCACGCCGACCCGGGCCGCGGTGCTCGGCCTGGTCGCGGCCGTCACCGCCGTCCTCTCCGATCTCGCCGTGGGGTACGCGGAGGCGGGTCGTCTGATGGCCGGCGAACCGCCCACCATGTGGGTCGCCCGGCACATGCAGGGTCCGCTCGGCGGCTTCGCCCTGGCCGCGCCGGCCGCGTACGCCATGTGCATGCTGTTCCTCTGAGCCAACGGTTGAGGCCGGTGTCGGTCGGGTACCTACGGGTGCGCCGCGCTGCGGCACCGGTTCGGACGTCCCGCCGCATCGCGGCGGGCGAAGACAGGAGGCGGCGTGGCCCAGGAGTTTCCGGCTGGCGAGACCCGGCCCCGACGGCGCGGCCGCAAGCTGCTGATCGGCCTGGTCGTCCTGCTCCTCGTGGTGGCGGGTCTGCTGGTGGTCGCCGACCGGGTGGCGGTCGGCGTGGCCCAGCGGCTCATCGCCGAACGGGTCAGCCAGGAGATCAGCAAGCAGGGCGCGCAGTCCTCCAAGCCCGAGGTCGAGGTCGGTGGGATGCCGTTCCTCACCCAGGTGCTGGACGGGCGGTACGAGCGGATCTCCATCACGCTGCGCGATGTGCAGGCGTCGGTCGAGGGTGACGCCGTACGGCTGCCGGTGCTCGATGTGGACGCCCGTAACGTGCGGGCCTCGCTGGACACGCTGCGGTCCGGGCAGGGCGACGTCGTCGCCGACACGGTGAACGGCACCGGCACGATCAGCTACGAGAGCCTCGCCGCGCTGCTGAAGCGACCCGGGCTCACCCTCGGCGAGCAGGGCGGCAAGCTCGCCGTCACCGCCCCGGTCGACATCTTCGGCAAGAAGTTCACAGTGGCCGGCACCGCCGACGTCACAGTCGCCAAGAACGGCGCCGTAGCCCTGCGCTTCAACGACCTGGACGCCGCGGGCCTGCCGAACCTGCCGTTGGCCCGCACCCTCCTGAGCAACTACGCCAAGAGCATCTCGATCGACGTGCCGCTGCCCGACCTGCCGTTCCAGCTCGCGGTCCGGGAGGTCCGGCCGTTGCCCGAGGGGCTGGCGGTCACCGCCGACGCGAAGAACGTCCCCATCAACTCCGCCGGCTGAGCCACGCGTCAATCGTCCGGGCTGCCGAGACACCGCAACGGTCCCGCAGCCCGGGCGATCCCGGATGGTGGTCGGTCCAGTGGCAGCCCGGTCACTGGCTGGTAGGCTCCGTGCTCATGGGGACCCACCTCACCAAACGGCGCGCGGTCGACCTGTGCCGCGTGGCCACCTGCCTGTGTCGCCCTGTCATCTGACGGCGGGGCTGTTTTCGGCCGCCTGACGGCGGCCACCGGCACGCAGGGTCCTCGACCCTTTCCGGTGATCCCACCGAACGCCCGGCAGCGGCGCCGTCGCACGAACCCGTGATCCCGTCCTTCCGCTGGGTCCCGCGCGCGGTGCGACAGTTCAACCCATCGATACTCGCGCGTTGGCTCACCATCCATCCTCACCAGGGAGTGATTCGATGAGTCGCGACACCGCACTCGTCTCGGTCGAGTGGGCCGAGAAGAACCTTGACGCCCCGGGCGTCGTCTTCGTCGAGGTCGACGAGGACACCTCGGCCTACGAGACCGGCCACATCGCCGGCGCCATCAAGATCGACTGGAAGACCGACCTCCAGGACCAGGTCCGCCGGGACTTCGTCAACAAGACCCAGTTCGAGGCGCTGCTCTCCGAGCGGGGCATCAGCAACGACGACACCGTCATCCTGTACGGCGGCAACAACAACTGGTTCGCCGCGTACGCCTACTGGTACTTCAAGCTCTACGGCCACCGAGACGTCAAGCTGCTCGACGGCGGTCGCAAGAAGTGGGAGCTGGACGCCCGTCCGCTGGTCACCGAGACGGCGACCCGCCCGGCGACCCAGTACGTCGCGCAGGAGCCGGACACCTCCATCCGAGCCTTCCGCGACGAGGTGGTCGCCGCGATCGGCACCAAGAACCTGGTCGACGTGCGTAGCCCCGACGAGTTCGCCGGTCGGCTGCTCGCCCCGGCGCACCTGCCGCAGGAGCAGGCGCAGCGGGCCGGTCACATCCCGACCGCGATCAGCGTCCCGTGGTCCAAGGCCGCCAACGAGGACGGCACCTTCCGGTCCGACGACGAGCTGCGCAAGATCTACGGCGACGCCGGGCTGGACGACGGCAAGGAGACCATCGCGTACTGCCGGATCGGCGAGCGTTCCTCGCACACCTGGTTCGTGCTGCAGGAGCTGCTCGGCCACCGCAACGTGAAGAACTACGACGGTTCCTGGACCGAGTACGGCTCGCTCGTCGGCGTGCCGGTCGCGCTCGGCGACGAGCCTGGGGAGGCCTGATCCGCCATGACTGCTCCCACCGCTGCGGGTTGCGCCGCACCCGACCAGGCCGCGCCGCTGCCGGCCAGCCTGGACCTGGAGAAGGAAACCGTCATCACCGGCATCGTCCGCTCGGAGGCGGAAGAGGTCGTGCCGGGCGCGTACGTCCGGCTGCTTGACTCGACAGGTGAGTTCACCGCCGAGGTGGTCACCTCGGCGGCCGGTCAGTTCCGGTTCTTCGCCGCGCCGGGTTCCTGGACGCTGCGGGCGCTGTCCCGGCACGGCAACGGCGACGCGGCCGTCACCGCCGGCCGGGGCATCAACGAGGTCTCCGTCACCGTCGCCTGACCCACCGCTCTGATCGATCGGGGCCGGTCACCCTCCCGGGTGGCCGGCCCCGATCGTCGCCACCGCCGGTGGCCGGGGACCAACACGTCGCCGGCCACCAGCGGTCAGATGCCCGTGGCTCTCGTGCAGGACGAGGCCGTGTCGAGTGTGAAGTCGCGCGTGTCGACGATGCCCGCCTCGATCCGCGTGCGCTGCGTCTGCGGCACCCAGCCGTCCTTGGCGACGATCACCTCGTAGCGGCCCTTCGGCAGCCACCAGACGTACCGGCCCTGATCGTCCGCGGTCAGGGTGTAGCCGGTCGTCGTACCCAGCAGGTTCACCCGGACCGTCGCCGCGACCCCGACGGTGACCCCTGCGCAGGTGACACCGGTGACGGTGCCCTGGATCCTGCCCCAACTGGCCGGCGGCGACACGTTCATCCGTACCGGCACCGCCGCCACCGGGTACGGCGTGTCGGAGGCGACGGCCACCTCCCCGGAGTAGGTCCCCGGCTGGGCCACGCCGGCCGTCACCGTGGCGGTCAGCTTGACGGTCACCGTCCGGGACGCGCCCGGGGCCAGGGTGAAGGTGCCGGGCGTGGTGGTGAGCCAGGGCAGATCCGCCTCCCCGCCGCACAGGTCCAGGCCGCTCAGTCGCTCACTCTCGGCAGAACCCACGAAGGACGACGGCGAACCACCGATCTTGTACGCGCCGCAGGCGGCGGCGCCCCGGTACCTGCCGAACTGGACGTTGGGCAGGTCCCTCCAGCTCCCGGCCACCGGGTCGTACGCGATGGTCCGGTTGGTGACAGTGGTCGACGCCGCCGTGACCCCTCCGGCCAGGACCAGGAGGTCACCGGCCGCCGTGTACTGGGAACCCCAGAGGTCCACCGGCAGGTTGGGCAGCGGGTGCCACGCGTCCGCCGCCGGGTCGTAGCGGTAGGCGTCGGTGTACTCGGCGCCACCGGTGCCGCCGGCACAGTAGAGCGCGCTGCCGATCCCGCCGCAGGAGAGCCAGGAGACCGGATGCGGGTAGGTCGCGCCGGTGTGGAACGCGCCGGTCGCCGGGTCGAAGACGACGAGCCGGTCCGAGTCGGTGCAGTCGTCGTCCAGGCAGCCTCCGACCAGGTAGACCTTTCCACCGTTCACCGCGCCGCCGGCCGCCGCCGCCGGGAACGGGTTGGTCGCCCCGGCCACCGTGCCCCAACCTCCGGTGGCCGGGTCGAACACGTCCACCGAGGCGACCGTCTCGTCGTCGGCGCCCCATCCGCCGAGGACGTACAGCTTGCCGCCGACGGCCGCCGCGACCGGCTTGGCCCGGGCGGTCGGCAGGTCGGGCAGCGCGGTCCAGGTGTCCGTGTCGGGGTCGTAGCGCCAGGCCTTGCCCTCCTGGCCGCTGCCGCCGCCACCGCCGACGGAGTAGACCTTGCCGTCGAGGGTGGCCGCCGCGTTGTCGTAGACCGCCGCCGGCAGGTCGGCGATCCCGGTCCAGGCGTCCTGCGCCCGGGGCTCGGCCGTGGTCCCCGCCCCGCCGTACGCGGTGCCCGCGCGGGTTTTGCTGATCCCCTTCACCTTCTGCTCCCGCAGCGGCGCGCCGGCCCTGGACAACCTGTCGAACCGGCCACCGCGCTCCACCAGGTTGACGGCGGCCGGCGCGGTGCCGGTGTTGCGGACCGTCACCTTCGTGGTCCGGCTGCTGGCGTACGGCTGGTACGACTGGACGCTCGACGGGGTGACGGTGAGTCGACCGGCGGCCAGGGCGACGTCCAGCCGTCGGGCGTCGTCGGCAACCACCGTCGCCGTCTTCGTGCTCGCCTGGTACGGGGTACGGCCGGCGGCGAACGGGTGGACCCCGGTCAGCCCGGAGAAGAGCCAGTAGAAGCCGTCCGGCAGAGTCGGGTCGTCAGGTGTCGACGCCGACGTTCCACGGTCCGCCTGTCGGTCGGCACTGACCACCGCGACCCCGTTGAGGGGGTTGCCGGTGTTGCGGTCGGTGGTCACGCCCAGCAGCAGGCCACCGGCGGCCGGCACGCAGTCGCGGTTGACCACCTGCACGTCGTCCACCTGCCACCACCAGGCGAAGGTGCCGTGGAAGCGGAAGCGGACCCGCACGGCGGAGGCCCCGGCCGCCGGGTCCAGGGGCACCTCCTCGAGCAGCGGTCCACGCCGACTGCTGGTCTGGTGCCAGACCGTGGCCCAGGTGGCGCCGCCGTCGGTGGAGACGTCCACGTCGGCGGCGTCGGTCACGCCGACCGCCCGCCAGTCGCTGCGGAAACGCAGCAGCGGCGCCGGTGTGTCGCGCAGGTCGACGGTCGGGGTCACCAGGTCGGTGTCCTGGGTTCTGTCCGAGCCGAGGCGGTCGCTGTCGACGATGGCGAAGGCGCCGCTGCCTCCGGTGAGGTTGCCCCGCTCACCGGGGTCGGTGAAGGCCCAGCCACCGCCGTCGGTGCGGTCGCGTACCGACCAGCCGTCCGGCGCTGTGCCGCCGTCGAAGCTCTCGTCCAGCACCGGCGTGCCGAAGCTGCCTGTGTAGCCGGCAGCCGTGCAGACGGCCTCGACGGGTACGGCGACGTCGGCCGTCGCCGGCCCGGCGCCGGTGACCACGTCCCGGGTGACCATGCGGTAGCCGGGGTAGCGGGCGGTGACGGTCAGCCGGTACGTGGTGTCGCCCGGCACGGTGAACGAGTATCGCCCGGTGACCGGGTCGGTGAACACCGGTCCACCGGGTCGCCCGGCGACCTCGATCCGGGCGTACAGCGGCCAGCCGTGACCCGAGCCGTCGGTGACACGGCCGCGCACGGTGACCGTCGGGTTCGCCGCCAGGGCGAAGTCCTCGGTGGTTGTGCCGTCCTCGGTGACGGTGACGGTGGCCGTCTGCCCGGCGTATCCGTAGGCGCGGACGGTGACAGTGGCCTGGCCGGCCGGCAGGGTGAGCGCGTACCGGCCGTCCGCGCCTGTGGTGACGCTGCGGGTGCCGTCGCCGACTGTCGCGCCGGCGATCGGGTCGCCGTTCCCGGTGGCGGTGACCGTGCCGATGATGCGGCCGAGTGCGCCGCGGGGTGCGGCCCGCACCGCCGCGTACGCGTCCAGCCGACCCTCGCCGAAGACGTTGTTGTCGGCGGCGGTGCCTCCGCAGGCGGTGGCGTCGACATCGCGGGCGGTCCGGTCCAGCAGCTCCTCGGTGGCCGTGACGTCACCCTTGAGGCCCGGCGCCCCGGACCAGATCAGCGCGACTGTGCCGGAGACGTGCGGCGCGGCCATCGAGGTGCCGTCGAAGGCGGCGTAGGAGTTGCCGGGAACGCTGGAGCGCACGTTGCTGCCCGGAGCGGCGATGTTCGGCTTGTACGACCGCGCGTCGGTGCCGTCGCCCCGGCCGGAGAAGTCGGAGATCGCGTCGTGCACGTCGTACGAGCCGACCGCGTACGCGTTGGCGTTGTCGCCGGGCGAGCCGGCGCTGCCGCAGTCCGGGCCGTCGTTGCCCGCGGAGAAGACCCCGAAGATGCCGGCCGCCCGCCAGGCCGCGATGGTCTGCTGGAACCACGGGTCGCCGCCGGCGCCGCCCCAGGAGTTGTTGACCACGTCGGGGCGCAGGTCAGGTCGCGGGTTCTGCCCGTTCAGGTCGGTCGGGGCCAGCACCCACTGACCGGCCGCGAGCAGCGAGGCGTCGGTGCACGAGTCGGTCTCACAGCCCTTCGCGGCGATCCACTTCGCGCCGGGGGCGACGCCGATCTGGTTGCCGGCGTGGTCGTCGCCGACCATCGTGCCCATGGTGTGTGTGCCGTGGGCAGAGTTGTCGCAGGGCGCGGCGCTCGGGCACACGCCGCCCGGGTCGTACCAGTTGTGGTTGTGGTCGAACGCGCCGCCGCCGAGGTTGCCCCGGTACGCCCCGACCAGCGCCGGGTGGTCGTACTGGACGCCGCTGTCGATGGTGGCGACCACCACGCCCTCGCCGTGGTCGCCGAGCTCGTTCCACACCTGCGGCGCGTTGATGTTGGTGAGGCCCCACTCGGCGCCGGTGGCGTCGACGCGGCTGCCGGTGGCCGGTGTCGGGCGCACCAGGCGGTAGCTGCGGGTGGGCTCGATCCGGGCCACCTCGGGCCGCTTGGCGATCTCGTCGAGCAGCGCGCGGTTGCCTGTCACGCGCACTGCGTTGGCGATCCAGTAGGCGGTGTGCGGCGCCCTGCGGGTCGTGAGCAGCGAGCGCAGACCCTTCTGGGTGCGCGTGGCGGTCCTCGTGAGCAGCCGGTGCACCTCGCGGGCCCGGTCGTCCGGGTCGGGCAGCTTCGCGGTCCGCGCCACCGGTGCGGTGTCCCGCAGGTAGACCAGGAAACTCGCGCTGCCCGTCGTGCCGAGCTGGCGCAGCAGTCGCTGATCCACGCGGGCCGGCGCGGGCGCGGGGCGGGCGGCGACCGCGGGCTGGGCGGTGAGTGCCAGCAGGGCGGCGCCGCACGCGACGGCCGTCCGCCAGAGAGCGGACCTCAGGGTTGATGGTCGGAGCACTGTTCCTCCCCACATTGGGTCCCGACGGGTTCGGGACGGGCGCAACGCCGGGACGGCCGCGCAGCGGGCGGTTGGGGTGGGGTGGAGCCCCACGTCCGCTGACAGTCCTGCTCTGGCGTACTCGGACGGTCCTCAGTGAATAACGCCGATCAGTGCCTGGTCAGTGACGTGGCGTCATTCCGACGATGGACGGGACCACGAGATACATCGGCATACGTCACTATCATCGGGTGGTGATCGCGGGTGGTGCGCAGGAGGTCCCGATCGTCGTCTGTGTCAGCGCGGACGTTTCGGTGCGCGAGCGGGTGCTGCGACAGCTGGACGGGATCGGACCGGTCGTGACCTGCGCCGACCTGACCCAGCTTCGGGCGATGCTGTTCCCGCCGTCGGGAGGCTCGACACCGGCCGACAGGCCGACCACCCCGCCGCCGCAGGGGCGCGTCAGCTGGGGCGAGCTGGTCGTCGACCGGGCTGGGCACGTGGTCACCTGGCGCGGCGATCCACTCCCGCTCACCCGTACCGAACGGGAACTGCTCGCTCGGCTCGTCTGTCCGCCGCTTGTGGTGTGGAGCTACGAGCAGCTCTTCGCCGCCGTCTGGACCGGCGCGTACCTCGGCGACACGGCGATCCTGCACTCCGCGATCAAGCGGCTCCGGCGCAAGCTGCGCGGCCTGCCGGGAGGGCCGCGGGTGCACACCGTGCGCGGCGTCGGCTACCGGCTCGATCCGCCACCCCGGCCGGCCTGATCCCCGGCACCTCGGCTGCCGACCGCTGCCTCCGGTGCGGCGGACCGCCCGTGACACCATGGCCGGGTGAGCGGTGCTGTCCAGACGGGTCGGGCCACGTCGAGCGATCCCGCCGCGCCGGCGCCTGCCCGGCGTGGGCGGCGCTGGTTGCTGGTCGCGACCACGCTGTGGGCAGTACTGCTGGCCGGGCTCACCTGGATGTCGGTCCGCGACGACCCGCCGACCGTGCGCGAGCAGCGCTCCCTCGACGAGGCGGCCCCGGTGGTCGACCGGGCGGTCGGTGAGCTGGCCCGGGCCGCCGGCGCGGCCGGGCTGCTGGAGCTGGGCCCGGTGCGGGTCGACGCCGGCTGTCGCGTCACGCCGTTCGCCGACGGCGCGGCGCTGCGCCGCGAGGTGGGCGTGCTCGCGCCTGCGGGCACCGAGCGCGCCGTGCTGAGAGGCATCGCCGATCGACTGCCGGCGACCTGGCGGGCCGGGGTCGGCCCCGGCCTGGACGGCCCGGAACTGCGCGCCGACGCCGGGGACTTCGTCGCCGTCGAGGGCCGACCGACCGGGGACGGTCGGCTCCGGTTGACAGTCGACACCGGCTGCCGTCCGCCGGGCGCCGGCTACGACCGGAAGCCGGCCACCGGCGCCGGCCCGGAGGCCGCCGCCCTGACGGCTGCCCTCACCGCGCTCGGCCGCCCAACCGATGCCGCGCCGGAGCTGGTCACCGCGCCGTGTCCGGACGGCGCTCTGGCCCGTACCGCACGGTCCGCTCCCGGGTCCGGCCCGGCCGCGACCGACGCGCTCGCCCCGCTGGCCGGCGGCGCCCCACTGCTGGACAACCCCCCGGTGTACGCCTACCGCGCGGGCGACGTCACAGTGCTTGCCGAAATCGGCCCGGACTCCGCACGGGTGGCCGCCACCGTCGGCTGCCCCGGTTGAGCCGGCCGTCGCGTCGAGGTCAGCCCTCCGCCTCCTGATCCTGCGGACCGCGGCTGCGACCCAACGCGTCCACGTGGCCCCACCGACCGGGAATGTCCAGCAGCTCCACCCGGCCCATGCCCGGTGGCACGGCCGGATCGATGATCAGGTGCTCGCCCTGCGGCTCCAACCCGAGCATCACCCGCAACAACAGCAGCGGAGTGCCGCTCGACCAGGCCTGCGGGCTGCACGCGGTCGGATACTCCACCGGGTAGCCGGTGCGGCTGCGGGCGTAGCCGGCGAACGCCTCCGGTAGCCGCCCGCCGAAGTATCGGGACGCCGCGAGCATCGCATCGCAGATCCGCCCGGCCTCGTCCCGGTAGCCGTACCGGCCCAGGCCCCAGGCGATGATCGAGTTGTCGAACGGCCAGACGGTGCCCACGTGGTAGCCGATCGGGTTGTACCGACCCTCGCCCTCGGCGAGGGTCCGCACCCCCCAGCCGGAGAAGAGCCGTGGCCCGAGCAGGTGGTCGACCACCGCGCCGGCCCGGGACTCGTCCACGATCCCGCTCCACAGCAGGTGCCCGATGTTCGATGTCAGCGCGTCCACCTGTCGACCGTCGGCGTCCAGGGCGAGCGCGTAGTACTCCCGGTCGGCGATCCAGAAGTCGTGGTTGAACCGCTGCTTGAGCGCCGCCGCCTCCCGCTCCAACCGGTCGGCGTACGCCGGGTCGTTCCAGACCTTCCGGGCCAGCCGGGCGGCCCGGACCTTCGCGTCGTACGCGTAGCCCTGCAACTCGCAGGTGGCCCGGGGGAAGCCCGGCATCCGGCCGTCGGCGTACGAGATGGAATCCCAGGAGTCTTTCCAGCACTGGTTCTGCAACCCGGTCTCCGGGTTGCGCGTCCGATACCAGAGGTAGCCGGTGCCGAGCAGGTCGCCGTACGTGTCGATCCACTCCAGCGCGGCTCGGACGTGCGGCTCCAGCCGCTTGACCAGCGCGGTGTCGCCGGTCCACCGCTCGTACTCGTCGATCAGGATGACGAACAGCGGCGTCGAGTCGGCCGCTCCGTAGTACGGCGAGTGCGGCTGCTCCTCGAAGCCTGCGGTCTCGCCGTACCGCAGCTCGTGCAGGATCTTGCCGGGTTCCTCGTCCCGGAAGTCGTCCACCCGGTGCCCCTGGAGACCGGCCAGCATGAGGAGCGTCGGCGGGATCATTTCCGGCAGGAACGGCAGCACCTGCAACGAGGTGATGATGCTGTCCCGACCGAACAGGGTCATGAACCACGGCAGCCCGGCGGCGATCAGCCGTACGCCCAGGGTGATCGACTCGTAGCGGAGCGCGGCCAGGTCGCTGAGGCTTCGCCGGTACGCCCCGGCCAGCGGCTCGCAGTCACAGCCGAGCTTCGGCGCCCGGTTGATCAGCTGCTGCTGTTCGGCGCGGATGGCGTCCGCGCCACGGCTGCCCGCGTACGGCAGGGTGGCCCGGATGTCCTCGCCCCGCGCGCCGTAGACGACTGTGGAGATGTGCAGCCGGGTGGTCCATTCGCTGTTGCTGCCGATCCGGACCCGGAAGGTCATCCCCGCGGTGTCGACCTGCGCCGGCACCGTGGAGCGGACCAGCGTCTCCCGATGGAACGCCTCCCGCCGGTACGTCAACCGCAGCTCGTTGTCGGTCACCGTGACGGTCGTCCGGCCCACCTTCTCCCGGGCGTGCTTGATCTCGAACAGGTCGGCGAAGTCGCTTCCCATCTCGAGCCGGACGGTGAAGTCGACCTCCTCGCCGGCGTGGTTGAGCACGGTCAGCTCCTCGTCGAAGCTGCCCCCGATCGCTCGGCTGCGGATCACCGACACCTTGGCGTCCAGGTAGTGGGTGGGTTCTCCGGGGGCGAGGAAGAACGTCGTCCGGTACGACTCGCTGTCGTCGACGGAGAGGGCGTGCAGGCGCTCGCCGTTGAGGGTGAGCACCCAACTGGACAGGAAACGCGTGTCGAAGGAGAACAGGCCGGTCGGGAAGGCGAAGGACGGCTCGATGTCTCCGCGACGGTCACTGACCAGGAAGGTGTTGCCGTCCAGGATGCTGACGAGGTCCTTCACGTCGGCCGCCCGACTGCCTCCCGGGCCACCTCGCGGGGGTCGCGGGTGCCGGGCGGGCTCGGGAAGAATCGGCGGAAGGCCAGGAAGAGCGCCACGTCACCGCTGAAGGTGCTCTCGTTGCGCAGCGTCGCCGCGAGCGCTTGAGCTTCTCCGCTGATCAGCCTGTCGAACAGGGTGGAGCTGCTGTACCAGATGGCGTCGGCCGGGCCCCGCTCGCGGCTGGCCTGCACCGCCCCCGGCCGCATCCGGACCAGCCAGTGCTCGGTCCGGTGGTCGGTGCCGAGATCGATCTGGAGGGTCCCGGTGACCAGGCCGCCCAGGACGGCGGGGGCACGCGTCGGCAGTGATTCGAAGAACCTCTCCGTCGCCTCGGTCACATCCGAATCGTAGGCAGCCGCCCGAGATGTCGGGTCAGTATCCGCACTCCGCGCCCGCCGTCGCCCGGAGGTGTCCCGGAGGTCAGTAGACCAGCGCCTGTGCGCCCTCGGCCAACGCCTCCTCGACGAAGGCCGCGGCGCCCGCGATCCGCACACCGGGCAGTACGTCGTCCGGGCCGATGTCCCGCCGGGCCGCGCACTGGGTGCAGGCGGTCACCCGACCGCTGGTCAGGATGACGTGCAGCAGCTCGGCCAGCGGTGCGGAGTGCGGTAGCTCGAACTCCTGGGCGCGGCCGGGCAACGCGAACCAGGTCGACTCCCCGGTCAGCCAGAGCGAGACGTCCACGCCGGCCGCGACCGCCGTGGCGGCGACAGTGAACGCCTGCGCGCACCGCTCCGGGGCGTCCGCCCCGGCGGTGACCTTGACGACGAGTGAGCGGGCCATGAGGCCCAGCATAGGATGGTCACGATGGTTACCGAGATCGGGTTCGTCAGCCTGCTGGTCGCCGGCCTGGGCGGACTCGCCGGTGGCCTGGTCTACCTGGCCGTACGCATTTCGAGGGGACGTTGGTGAGCGCGAGGAGTGAGCCGGTGAGCGACGAAAACCCGCTGCAACCACCGTGGCTGAACGCGCCGCCGGTCGAGGAGTACCCGTTCGAGGAGAGTCACGACCTGCGGGTCGGCCCGAAGCTGCACCCGGCGCTGGACGGCCTGCTGCCGTACATCGGTCTGTGGCGCGGCCGGGGCAAGGGTGGCTTCCCCACCATCGAGGACTTCGACTACGCGCAGGAGATCCGGATCAGCCACGACGGCCGACCGTTCCTGCACTACGAGTCGCGCGCCTGGATCCTCGACGAGCAGAGCAGGCCGGTCCGCCCGGCCGGGCGTGAGGTCGGCTGGTGGCGACCGGTGCTGGTGGACGGTCGCGCTACCGACGAGCTGGAGGCCCTGCTCACGACGCCCACCGGGGTGATGGAGCTGCACCTCGGCAAGCGCACCGGCACCCAGGTCGAGTTCGCCACCGACGCGGTGGTCCGGACGGCGACCGCCAAGGAGGTCACCGGTGGGCGCCGCCTCTTCGGCATCGTCGAGGGCGCGCTGCTCTACGCCCAGGATATGGCGGCGATGGGTCACCCACTCAGCCCGCACCTCTCGGCCCGGCTCGTCCGGGTCGGCGGCTGACGCGCACCGTCCGGGTCGGCGGCTGAGGCTCAGACGACGGGGAAACCCAGCAGCGTTTGCAGGTCGGGGGTGCGCGGGCAACGGTCCCGGCGCACCCCGTTCAGGGTGTGGACCTCGGTGAGCCCGCGTACCGACGAGGCGAACCACACCCCGTCGGCCGCGTGCAGCTCGGCAGGGGTGATCATCCGTTCGGCGGCGCTCAGGCCCAGCTCGTCGGCGTGAGCGAGCAGCCAGGCGACGGTCGTGCCGGGCAGGATGCCGGTGGTGGCGGCCGGCACCGTGCCGAGCGTGTCGCCGGTGAGCCACACCACGTTGGCCGTGGGCCCCTCCAGGGCGTACCCGTCGGAGGAGACCCAGAGCACGTCGTCCACCCCGTTGCCGCGCGCCCAGCGGCGGGCGGCGCTGTTGACGGCGTACGAGGTGGACTTGATCCCGGCAGGCAGCCAGGTCAACTCCGCGCGGGCGGTGGCGGGCACCCCCAGCGGCAGGGTGGCCACGCTGATCCCGTCCCGTCGTGCCCTCCGCGCTGCCGCCGGCACCTCGCTCAGCGTGGCGTAGACCGTCGGCTCGCCGGCCTCCGGGCCCCGGGTGCAGACCAGTCGCAGGGCCCCCTCGACCCGTGCCGGCCAGTCGGCGCAGATTGCGTCGAGCAGCTCGGTAAGCGCGGCCGTGGGGGGCAGGGGCAGGTCGATGGCGGCGGCCGACGCGGTCAGCCGGGCCAGGTGCTCGTCACGCAGCCACGGTCGGCGCTGGCGCAGGTGCATGCTCTCGAAGAGTCCGTCGCCGTGCAGGACGCCACGGTCGTCGCCGCGTACCACCGGCTCGGTGGCCGGGACCGGGCCGTGCCCGAGCACGGCGATCCGCGCGGTCGGGCCGACCGGGGCCGGCCCGGTGAAGGACGTCGCCATGAGGGTCGAGGGTAGCGACGGCCGTCGCACGGCGGAGGCAGCCACGGCGGCCGAACTATGATCGGACGGTGTCCGAATCCTCCCTCGCGGAAATGCTCCGGGCCCGTGGGCTGCGGCTGACGGCCCAGCGGCAGCTCGTCCTCCAGGCCGTGCTCGATCTGGGTCACGCCACCCCGGAGCAGGTGCACACCGCCGTCCGGGAGGTCGCCGCCGGCGTCAACATCACCACCATCTACCGCACGCTGGAGCTGCTGGAACGGCTCGGCCTGGTGACCCACACCCACCTCTCGCATGGTTCGCCGACCTACCACGCGGCGGGTGAGCACCAACACGTCCACCTGGTCTGTCGGGAGTGCGGCGCGATCGACGAGATCGATCCGGAGCTGCTCCGGCCACTCGCCGACCAGTTGGCCGCGCAGCGGGGCTTCCGGGTGGACATCGGGCACGTGTCACTCTTCGGCGTCTGCGACCGCTGCGAGAACGGGGATCACAAATGATCGACATCGCGGGCGCGGTGGCCGTCGAGAGCATCGACGAGGCCAGCCGCGACCAGCCGGACCCGGCGCACGTCGCGGCCGGGGTGCGGGGGGTGGCCGCGCACTACGGCGACCCGCTGCGGGAGCAGCGCATCCTGGACACCGAGGTCGGCCTGGTCGACCGGTCGCACCGGGGGATCATCGCGGTGCCCGGCGAGGAACGGGCCAGCTGGCTGCACACGATCACTTCGCAGCACCTGAGCGCGCTGGCCGCCGGCGAGGGCACCGAGCTGCTGGTTCTCTCCCCGCACGGGCACGTCGAGCAGCACGCCCTGGTCGCCGAGGACGGCGAGACCACCTGGCTGGACACCGAGCCGGGGGCGACCGAGGGTCTGCTCGCGTACCTGGAGAGGATGCGGTTCTTCACCAAGGTCGACCCGCGCGACGCGACCGCCGAGCGGGCGCTGTTGTCGTTGGTCGGCCCGGCGGCGACGGAGGCGCTGGGCACGCTCGGCGTGACCGGGCTGGCCGCACCGGACCTGATCGCGGTGCCGGGTCCGAAGTTCGCCGCCGGGGCCGTGCCGCCCCGAGCGAGCATCCGGTACGACGTCAAACCGCTGCCGATCGGCGGCTGGGCGCGACGTGGCGTCCTCGGGGTTGACCTGCTGGTCCCCCGCTCGGCGATGGAGCAGGTGGTGGCGGAGCTGCGCCGCGCGGGCGTGCCGGTCGCCGGCCTCTGGGCGTACGAGGCGATCCGGGTTGCCGCCCGACAGCCCCGGGTCGGGGTGGACACCGACCACCGGACCATCCCGGCCGAGGTGGACCTCATCGGCCCGGCGGTGCACCTGGACAAGGGCTGTTACCGAGGTCAGGAGACGATCGCCCGCGTGCACAACATGGGCCGGCCGCCGCGTCGCCTCGTACTGCTGCACCTGGACGGGATCACCACCGACCAGCCGCCGGTCGCCGGTACGCCGGTGACCCTCGACGGCCGGGCGGTGGGCTTCGTCGGCACCGCAGTGCTGCACCACGAGCTGGGCCAGGTGGCCCTCGCTGTCCTGAAGCGGAACGTCCCGGACGACGCTGGGCTGATGATCGGCGAGACCGCGGCGGCGATCGACCCGTCCTGAGCGCGGCGTCTAGGATCGCCGGCATGACGACAGGGACGTTGATCACGGTGGCCCCGACCGGCGCGGAGTCGGCCAAGGCGGAGGTGCCGGCGCTGCCGGTGACCCTGGATGAGCTGCTGCTCACCGCCAAGGAGTGCGAGGCGCTCGGCGCCGCCGTGATCCACGTCCACATCCGCGACGACGAGGCACGGCCGACCCTCGACCCGGCCCGACTGGCCGAGACGGTGGCGGCACTGCGGGAGAGCACGGACCTGATCGTGCAGCTCTCCTCCGGCGGCGCGGTGACCGACCCGGAGGCGTCCCGTCTCGCTGTGCTCGACGCCGGTCCGGACATGGCCTCCTGCACGATGGGCACTGTCAACTTCGGCGACGACGTCTTCCTCAACCGCTGGGAGTTCATCGTCGACCTGCACACCCGGATGCAGGAGCGCGGCATCGTGCCGGAGTACGAGATCTTCGACCTCGGCCACCTGTCCGCGTTGCAGCGGCTGCTCGGCAAGTACGGGCTGCCGGCCGGCGGGCACGTGCACGTCGACTTCGTGATGGGGGTGCCGGGCGGCATGCCGGGCACCACCGAGACGCTTGTCGCCGCCCACCGGATGCTTGCGGACCTGCCCGCGGGCACCACCTTCTCGGCCACCGGCATCGGCCGCAGCACGATCCCGGTGCTGCTGGCCTCGCTGTCGGCCGGCGGGCACCTGCGGGTCGGCATGGAGGACACGGTGACGTACGCCAAGGGCCGCCCGGTCGAGTCCAACATGCAGTTGGTCGCCCGCGCGGTCGGTTTCGCCCAACTCGCCCAGCGCCCGCCGCTGACCACCACCGAGGCCCGCGCGCTGCTCGGGCTGTAAGGCCGGGTCGGTTCCGCGCTCCTGTCACCCGGGCGGTGGACCCCCTGGTCACCCCGCCGTCGGGCACCCCCGGACCGTCGGTACCGTCCAGCGCGTGACGAAGACGTACGAGGGCGGCGTGCCGCTCGCCGAGGTGGTCCGGTCCGGGTTCGTGGAGGGCGGCCACCGCGGCTCGGTGGTGGTGCTGGACGCCACCGGGGAGCCGCTGGCCACCGCTGGCGACGTGACCGCGCCGATCTTTCCGCGTTCGGCCAGCAAGCCGATGCAGGCGATCGGGATGCTCCGCGCCGGCCTGACGCTCACCGATCCGGCCGACCTGGCGTTGGTGTCAGCGAGCCACGCCGGGGAGGACTTCCACCTGGCTCGGGTCGGCGCGCTCCTGCACCGGGCCGGGCTGGACGCCTCGGCATTGCACTGCCCGCCCGACCTGCCGGTGGGCACGGCGGCCCGGGAGGCGGTGCTACGGGCCGGGGGCGGGCCGAGCCGGGTGCAGATGAACTGCTCCGGCAAGCACAGCGGGATGCTGCTGACCTGCGAGGCCGCCGGCTGGCCACGGGACGGCTACTGGCGGCCGGAGCATCCGTTGCAGCAGGGGTTGCGGGCGGCCATCGAGGAGTTCACCGGCGAGCAGGCCGCGGCGGTGGGCGTGGACGGTTGCGGCGCTCCGGTGCTCGCGGTGTCGCTGACCGGCCTGGCCGGGGCGTACCTCCGGCTTGTCGACGCCGAGCCCGGCTCGGCGCCGCGCGCCGTGGCGGACGCCATGCGGGCCCACCCGGAGATCGTCGGTGGTACCCAGGCCGACGACACCCGGCTCATGCGCGGTGTGCCGGGCCTGCTGGCCAAGGTCGGTGCCGAGGGCGTGATCGCGGTGGCGCTGCCGGGAGTCGGCGCGGTGGCCCTGAAGATCGACGATGGGGCCGACCGGGCCCGGATGCCGGTGCTGGTCTCCGCGCTGCGCCGGCTCGGCGTGGACGCGCCGGTGCTGGCCGAATACGCCGAGGTGCCACTCTTCGGCGGTGGCGTCCCGGTCGGGGCTGTCCGCCCACTCTGGTGACCAGGCCGCCCGCCTGACCGCACCGGCTCGGCTCCACCCGACTGCCAATGACTGATCGAGCGATATACCACACAGGCATAAATATGACTCTGAGGTATATCGCTCGTCGGGGCGGCAGCTACTCGGGGCCGGCGGGTCTGCCCAACTGCCACGGGTCGGCCGGCGGTGGCCTGAGCTCCATGGGCGGCAGCGGGATCAGGGACGGCCCGAGGCGCGAGGGCGGCCCCGCGTCCAGCTCGGACGGCCCTGCGTTCAGCTCAGAAAGTCGAGCAGGGCAGTGGCGACCGCTTCGGGACGCTCCAGTGGCAGCAGGTGCGCGGCGTCCGGCACGTCGGGCAGCCGCGTCGCGTGAGGGGCCTCGGCGGCGATCCGGTCGGCGAGCCGGCTGATGTCCGGTACGTCGGCGGCACCCGCGGTGACCAGGACCGGCATCGTCAGCTCGCCGAGGCGGCCGATCGCCGGTGGTGTCAGCTCTTCCACCTCGACCGCGCCCAGCGCCAGTTCGGCGGCCAGGGCGCGCTGGTCCATCTCCTGCGCGAACGCCAGCAGTTCGGGGTCGACGTCGGCCGGCTGGCGGCCTGGGCCGACCACCCAGAACCGCACCTCACCTGCCGCCCCGGCGACGAAGTCGTCCGGGTCGACCTCGCCGACCAGGTCGTCCCAGAGGTCGTTGGCCTCTTCGGACCACTCGTTGCCGGAGACCGCCGTGTCGAAGAGGGCGAGCGTGGTCACCCGGTCCGGGTGCGCGAGCGCGGTGTCGACGGCGACCGACCCGCCGAAGGAGCAGCCGACCAGCGCGGCCCGGGGCACGTCGAGGGCGTCCAGCAGGCCGGTCACGTCGTCGTGGTGCGCGAATGGTGCCGGGGGCAGCTCGGAGTCTCCGTACCCGCGCAGGTCCGGGACGATCACCCGGTGTCGGGCGGCGAGCGCCGGCACGACGCCCCGCCACATCCGCCGGTCCGCGATGCCGGCGTGCAGCAGCACGACGGGCGAACCGGTGCCGGCCTCGTCGTAGGCGAGAAGTGCTCCGTTGACTGTGATCTTGTGCACCAACGGACCGTACGGATCCGGCGAGCGGCACGCAAACGGGATGCTGAGACCTTGCTAACTCTGGCAAGCGTTTCGCTTGCAGGAGCTAGCAGAGCGCACTAGCGTCGGCGGCATGGCCACACCCAAGGACCTTCCCGACGTCGGCGGGTTCATCCGCGATCTGCGGCACAACGCCAAGATCTCGCTGCGGCAGCTCGCCGAGCAGGCGGGGGTCAGCAACCCGTACCTCAGCCAGATCGAGCGCGGGCTGCGCAAGCCCAGCGCCGAGGTGCTCCAGCAACTGGCCAGCGCGCTGCGGGTCTCGACCCCGGCGATGTACCTGCGGGCCGGGCTGCTCGACGACAAGGAGGGCCACGGCGTGCTCGCCGCCATCGCGGTGGACGCCGACCTCACCATGGCCCAGAAGCAGTCACTGAGCCAGATCTACGAGACGTTCCGCCGGGAGAACGCCCGGCTCTTCGAAGCCCAGGCCGCCGCCGAGGGCGCCGCCGCTGGAAGCCCGGCCACCGACAGTCCGGCCGCCGGCGGAGCGGCCGGGGTGACCACCCCGACCGACGTCGCCGACGAGCCGGCCGACGTGGCCAACCTGGCCGCGACCGGCCCCACCACCGCTGGCGGCACTCCCACCGAGGCCGTGCTCGAGTCGGTCGCCGTCACCGAGGCGGGCGGCGCCCCCGCCCCGAGCAGCACCCGCACCCCCGAGAAGAGCAGCACCAGCACCCCCGAGAAGAAGGCCGCCGGACCGGCGGTCCGGAAGGCCGCCGAGGCGGCCGAGGAGGAGACGTCATGACCGAGCCGAAGACCAACCGCATCCCCGCCCCGATCTACGCCGCCGCCGGTGCCGCCGAACTGGCCCTCGAGCAGTTGCGCAAGCTGCCTGCGGTCGTCGGTGTGCACGGCACCCGGGTCGTTGCCGACCTGGGCGGTCGGGCCGTGCTGACCGGCTTCGAGCTGCGCCAGAAGGCCACCGAGACGCTGCGTACCGCCAACGAGACCGCCGGCACCCTGCGCGGCCGCGCGCAGGCCGAGCTGGACCTGACCAAGCTGCGCGAGTCGGCCGACCTGGCCAAGCTCCGCGAGGTCGCCGACATCGACAAGCTGCGGGCCGCCGCGACCCGCAACGCCGCCGTGGTGGTCGCCGGTGCCCAGGCCGCGCAGGAGCGGGCATTCGCCGCGTACGGCGCGCTGGTGGCCCGTGGCGAGCGGGTCGTCGGTGCCGGCGTGCTGGAGGCCGCCGAGACGGTCAACGCCGACATCGAGGCCACCCAGGGCGCGCCCGCCGCGACGACGGCCCCGGCTGCGACGACGGCCCCGGCGGAGGTGCCGAGCCCGGCCGAGGTCGCCGAGATCGCCGAGGCCAAGCCGGCCGCCGTCAAGAAGGCAGCGCGGGTGAAGGCCGCCACGCCGGCCGAGACCCCGTCGGCGAAGCTGCCCCGGGCCACCAAGCGGACCCGCCCGGCGGCCGAGTAGTTCGGCGTGTCGACGATCCCGACGGCGTCCTTGTCGGACGTAGTCGGGGTCGTCGACATAAACTTGCCGGCATGGCCATCGCCGCGCCGATCTTCGCGTTCGAAGTCCGTTACGTGATCGAGCTGATCCTGCTCGTCTTCGCGCTGATCATTCAGGGTGTCGCGCTGGTGCACGCCATCACGCAGCGCTCCGACGCATTCTCCGCCATCGGCACGCTGCCCAAGGGTGGCTGGATCGCCATCCTGGCGGTCTGCCTCGTGCTGATCCTGCTCAGCCGTGGCCCGATCAGCTTCTTCGGACTGATCGGCATCGCCGCCGCGCTCATCTATCTGCTCGACGTCCGGGTCGGTCTCCGCGACCTCAGTGACGGCAAAGGCTTCTGGTGAGAGGTTTCCGCTGGCCGCCTCCACCCGACAGTGGCCCCCGCACCTGGGGGCCGGGCCCGGGCGGGCCGCGTACCGGCCGGCCCGCGCTGCCCGAGCCGGAGACCGAGCTGGTCGCCACCCCGCACGGTGTGGAGTTGGAGCGCCTGGTCACCGGCATCGGTGACCCGGTCACCGTGTTCGCGCACGGGCTGGGCAACGGGATCGCCACGACACGTCCGTTCGGCAGCGGGGTGACCGGTCGCCGGGTGTTCTTCCAGTTCCGAGGTCACGGCCGCTCGGAGGCTCCGGCCGGCCCGTGGACCTACCTCGACCTCGCTCGGGACCTACGGGCCATCGCGGATCTCGGCGGTGCCAGCCGGGCGTTCGGGGCGAGCCTCGGCGCGGGCGCACTGTGCCGCCTGCTGGCCGAGAGCCCGGAGCGCTTCGAGAAACTGGTGTTCTTCCTGCCGGCGGTCCTCGACCAGCCCCGCGGCCCGGTCGCCCACGGCCGTATCACCGCCCTGCTGGAGGCCGTCGAGAGCGGCGAGGCCTCGGCTGTCGCCGACGTCGTCTCGTTGGAGCTCCCGACCGCGGTCCGTAACACGCCGGCCGGTTGGGCGTACCTGCGACAGCGGCTCGACCAACTGCTCCGCGACGGTCTGGCCGACGGGTTGGCCACGCTCGCGGAGCAGGCGCCGCTGCGCGACGCGTCCGCCCTGGCGGCGGTCACCGCGCCGGCCCTGGTGATCGGCTGCGCGGGCGACGACCTGCACCCGGTCGAGGTCGCCGAGCAGCTCGCCGCCGCGCTGCCCCAGGCCACCCTGCACGTGTACGACCGGCCGGGGGTGCTCTGGTCGGAACGCGCCGACCTGCGGGAGCGCATCTCCGGCTTCCTGAACGAGTAATCTGCCCTGTCATGGGCGTCACACAGCATGGCCGGACGCACCGGCTGGACCTCGCCGACCCGACCCTGCGCGAGTGGACCTGCACGGTCCTGCACGCCGACCCGGAGCAGGGCATCGTGTTGGACCGCTCGGCGTTCTACCCGGGCGGCGGCGGCCAACCGCCGGATCACGGCGTGCTGCTCTGGCAGGGCGTGCAGACCCGGATCGTCGGCACCCGCAAGGGCGACGACCCGTACCTGATCCCCGCCGAGGGTGACCCGCTGCCGCCGGTCGGCACCGCTGTCGTCGGCGCGGTGGAGGACGAGCGCCGCACCCGCCTGATGCGTACGCACTCGGGGCTGCACGTGCTCTGCGGTGTGGTGTTCCGCGACTTCGGCGCGCTTGTCACCGGCAATTCGATGGAACCGGGCGAGGCCCGGATGGACTTCAACCTCCCCGAGGTTCCCCCGGACTTCAAGAGCCGCATCGAGGAGCTGGTCAACGCCGAGGTCGCAGCCGACCGCTCGGTCGCCACCCGGGTGCTGCCGCGCACCGAGGCGCTTGCCCTTCCGGACATCATCCGCACCCAGTCCAACCTCATCCCGCCGGACGAGCAGGAGGTCCGAATCGTCGACATCGTCGGGTTGGACGTCCAGGCCGACGGCGGCACCCATGTCGCGTCCACCGCCCAGATCGGCAAGGTGCAGGTGATCAAGGTGGAGAGCAAGGGCCGGGCCAACCGTCGGGTCCGCGTCCGGTTGGTGGACTGACGAATTCGGACGACGGTTGTCAGGTATCGCTGACAGCCTTCGAGGCATGACACAACCGCTCGCAGGAAAGATCGCGCTCGTCGCCGGCGCCACGCGGGGTGCCGGTCGACAGATCGCGGTCCAGTTGGGTGCCGCCGGCGCCACCGTGTACGCCACCGGTCGCAGCAGCCGCGCCGGCCGTTCGGAGATGGACCGCCCGGAGACCATCGAGGAGACCGCCGAGCTGGTCACCGCGGCCGGCGGCACCGGCATCGCCGTACGGGTCGACCACCTGGTTCCCGACCAGGTCCGTGACCTGGTCGCCCGGATAGACGCCGAGCAGGGCCGACTCGACGTGCTGGTCAACGACATCTGGGGCGGCGACCCCCTGGTGACCTGGGACAAGCCGGTCTGGGAGCAGCCGCTGGACGCGGGTTTCCGCACCCTGCGGCTGGCCGTCGACACGCACATCATCACCAGCCACTTCGCCCTGCCGCTGCTGATCCGTCAGCCCGGTGGCCTGGTCGTGGAGATCGGTGACGGCACCAAGGCGTACAACGACGAGAACTACCGCCTCTCGGTCTTCTACGACCTGGCCAAGGTCTCGGTCAACCGACTCGCCTTCACCCAGGCGCACGAGCTGAAGCCGCACGGCGGCACGGCCGTGGCGCTCACGCCCGGCTGGATCCGCTCCGAGGCGATGCTGGAGCACTTCGGCGTGACCGAGGAGACCTGGCGCGACGGCGCCGCCACCGACCCGAACTTCCTCATCTCCGAGACGCCGGCCTTCGTCGGCCGCGCGGTGGCCGCGCTCGCCGCCGACGAGGACAGGGCCCGCTGGAACGGCAAATCCGTCGACGCCGGCACGCTGTCGAAGGTGTACGGGTTCACCGACGTCGACGGCAGCCAACCCGAAGGCTTCCGCTACATCACCGAGGTGGTCGACGCCGGCAAGCCCGCCGACGTCACGGGCTACCGCTGACCCGTTGACCTGCCGGCAGGCCGGCGGGCGGTGTCACGGCACGGCCGGGCCGCCGTAGCGTGCGGCGGCCCGGCGGGCCGCGTCCGCCATCCGTGCGCGCAGCTCCGGCGGGTCGAGCGCCTCCACCTCCGGGCCCAGCGCCAGCAACTGGGCGTACGCGACGTCGACCGACTCGACGGGCAGCTGGGCCACCACCCAGCCCTGCTCGTCCGGTTCGCTCGCGGCGGCGACCACCTCGTCGTACACATAGGGGGCATCGACCAGGTGTCGGAGCTGGCGCAGGCCGGCGGCGCTGAGCCGGACGGTCACCTCGGCCCGCAGCATGGTCCGCAGGAACGCGGTGGCCTGCTCCCGCCAGTGCCCCGCCAGGTCGAAGCCCTCGTTCCGCTCGAAGTGCTCCGCGCCCACCTCGACACCTGTCACCCGGTCCACCCGGTAGGTGCGCGCGTCGTCGCCGATCCGGCCGACCAGATACCAGACCCCGTTCTTGAGCACCAGCCCGTACGGCTGAACCCGGCGGGTCACCTCCCGGTCGCCGCGTCGGTAGCGCAACTCCACCACCCGGTCTGCCCAGACCGCACGGGCCAGCTCGGCCAGACACGGCGGCGGCCCGGCCTCCCGGAACCAGCCCGGCACGTCCAGGTGGAACCGTTGCCCCGCGCGGACCGGCGCGTCGCGCAGCGCCGGGGGCAGCGCGGCGAGCACCTTCAACTCGGCGGCGGCCACCGCATCGGCCAGGCCCATGTCGCCGGCCGGGCCGGGCAGTCCGGCGAGGAAGAGCGCCTCCGCCTCGTCGCGGGTGAGCCCGGTCAACCGGGTCCGGTAGCCGCCGAGCAACCGGTAGCCGCCGGCGCGGCCCCGGTCGGCGTACACCGGCACCCCGGCGGCGGAGAGCGCCAGCACGTCCCGGTAGACGGTCCGCTCGGAGACTTCCAGCTCCCGTGCCAGCTCGCCCGCCGTCATCGACCCGCGCGACTGCAACAGCAGCAGCAGAGAGATCAGCCGGGACGCGCGCACCCGCCCATCCTGCCCGGTGCCGCGCGCTGCCCGGCGGATTCGATCAACGCTGGTTAGGCTGCTGGATCGTGGACGCCAGCAGAATCGCCAGCCCGGTGACCGGGGCCGTCGGACGTTTCTTCCTCGGGGTCAGGCTGCTCCTGCGTGGGCTGGGCCTCTACGTCCGCAGCCCCGGGCTGATGCTGCTCGGCCTGATACCGGCGCTGATCTCCGGTGCGCTCTTCGTGGCCGCGCTCGCCACCCTGGTGTACTTCGTGGACGACCTCGCCGCGCTTGTCACCCCGTTCGCCGACGACTGGTCGAGCAGCGCGCGCAGCCTGGTCCGCGTCATCGCCGGCCTGGCCTTCCTGGGGCTCGGTGGCCTGCTCGGTGTCCTCGGGTTCACCGCGGTCACCCTGGTCATCGGCGATCCGTTCTACGAGAAGATCTCCGAGCGGGTCGAGGAACGGCTCGGCGGCACCCCGGACACCGTGGACGTGCCGTTCTGGTCGTCCCTGCGCCGCAGCCTCGCCGACTCGGTACGTCTGCTGGCCCTCACGGCGCTGGTCGGCATCCCACTCTTCCTCGCCGGCTTCATCCCGGTGGTCGGCCAGACGGTCGTCCCGGTGATCGGGGCGGCGGTGGGTGGCTGGTTCCTCGCCGTGGAGCTGGTCGGGGCGCCGTTCTACAGGCGTGGGATGCGCCTGCCGCAGCGCCGGACGATCCTCAGGGCGGACCGGCCCATGGCGCTCGGTTTCGGGGTGGCGGTCTTCCTGTGCTTCCTCATCCCGCTCGGCGCGGTGCTGGTCATGCCGGCTGCGGTCGCCGGTGCCACCCTGCTGGCCCGCCGTTCGCTCGGCCAGTCGATCGAGGAGAGCTGACATGGAGATCACCCTGGTCGAGGGGGACATCACCGCCCAGCGGGTCGACGCCGTGGTTGACGCCGCGAACTCGTCCCTGCTGGGTGGCGGCGGTGTCGACGGTGCGATCCACCGGCGGGGCGGACCGGCGATCCTCGCCGAGTGTCGGGCGCTGCGGGCGTCCCGCTACGGCCGGGGCCTGCCCACCGGCCAGGCGGCGGCGACCACGGCCGGGGAACTACCGGCCCGCTGGGTCATCCACACCGTCGGGCCGGTCTGGTCTGCCGGGGAGGACCGGTCGGCGCTGCTGCGGGACTGCTACGCCAACAGCCTCCGGGTGGCCGACGAGCTGGGCGCGACGACAGTGGCCTTCCCGTTGATCTCCGCCGGCATCTACGGCTGGCCGGTCGACGACGCGGTTCGCCAGGCGCTGACGGTACTGCGAGCGGCCACCCCGACCAGTGTCACCGAGGCCCGCCTGGTCCTCTTCGGCGCGGACACCCACGCCACAGCGCGCCAGGTGTTCGACGGCACCGCCGTCAGGTCAGGTCGGCCAGGCAGGACCACTCGGCCGCGACCGGGCGATAGCCCAGCCGGGCGTTGATCGCGAGCATCGGCGCGTTCGCCTCGTCGTTCGAGGTGTACGCGATGCGTACGCCGTTGGCGGCGGCCCGGTGCAGTGCTGCCGTTTTGGCCAGTCGGGCCAGCCCTCGGCCCCGGTACGCCGGAACGCTGCAGGTGTAGTCCGACCACATTCGGTCGCCGTCCCGCTTCACCACGCTGTACGCGGCCACCTCACCGTCGACCTCGGCGGCGGTGCTGGCCGTCTTGTCGAGGCCGAGGTTCTCCCAGACGTCGTACAGCCAGCTCTCGTAGCTCATCGCGTCGACCGGGACATCGCCCGGCTCGTCGACCGCGGAGGCGACGTCCGCCTCGTACAGGAGGTGCGGGTCCAGGTCCGCCAGCGGGCGCAGCCGTACGCCCGGCGGCGGGTCGGGCAGCGCGGGTGCCGGAATCAGGTCGAGTGCCGAGAAGCGCAACTCGCGGCTGGGTTCGAAGCCGCGCCGACGGGCGAACGGCAGCGCCTCCGGCTGCGCGAAGCCCCGGAGCCGGTGGATCCCCATGGGGGCGAGGTGATCCGTAGCGGTCGACAGCAGCGCGGCGCCGATGCCGCGCCGCCGGTACTCCGGGTGGACGTGCAGGAGGGTGATGTCACCGAAGTCCGGCGTCGAGGTCGAGGCGTTGCGTTGGGCCGTCACCCAACCGACGACCTGGGCGTCGACCTCGGCCACGAAGGCGGCCCATCCCCTTCCCGGTATCGGCTCGGCGATCATCTTCCGGGTCGACTCGACGCCGCGCACCAGGTACGGGTAGACGATCGCCCGCAGGGCCACCACACCCGGGGCGTCATCCGGCCGCGCTACTCGGATCCGCATGTCAGGCCCCCATCCCTACGGCGGCGACGGCCTCGACCTCGACGAGCTGGTCGGAGTAGCCGAGGACGGCCACCCCGAGCAGGGTGCTGGGCGGATCGTGGTCGCCGAAGAAGTCCCGTACCACCTCCCAGACGGTCACCAGGTCGGCCTGCCGGGACGACGCCACGTACACGGTGGTCTTGACGACGTCGGTCAGTCGAGCGCCGGCGGCGCCGAGCGCCGTCTCCAGGTTCGCCATCACCTGCCGGGCCTGGGCGGCGTGATCGCCCGGCGCGACCGTACGGCCCTCGGCGTCCAGCGGGCACGCGCCCGCGGTGAAGACCAGCCGGGCGGGTGGCTCGACAGTGGCCGCGTACGCGTACTCGGCCACGTCGGACAGGGCGGGGACGTGCAGTAACGCGACAGGATCCGGCATGCCGGCGAGGCTAGCCAAGATCGCCCGCCGGAGCGACGCATTAACGCGCGCCGGACCTCGACGCCGCTGGTCGGGACCGAAAACCGCATTGACTGTGGCCGACGTCCTGTCGAAGATCAGTCGATGCCCAGCGACCAGCAGACCGGTGATTTCTCGATCAAGCCGACCCTCACCGGAGAGCGGGTGATCCTGCGTCCCTTCGTCGTCGACGACGTGGCCACCTTCCTGGCGGCAGTGGCCGACCCGGAAGTGGCTCGGCTGACCGGCAGCCCGGCAGACGACGCTCCCGACGAGGAGATGACGCGTTCCTGGTACGGCAGCCGCAACGCCCAGACCGACCGACTCGACCTGGCCGTCGTGGATCGGGCAACCGGGGCCTGCGTCGGCGAGGTGGTCCTCAACGACTGGGATCCGGACAACCGGAGCTGCAACTTCCGTACCCTGCTCACGGCTGCGGGCCGCGACCGCGGTCTGGGCACCGAGGCGGTACGCCTGGTCGTCGGCTACGGCTTCGAGAGCCTCGGCCTGCACCGCATCGCGCTTGAGGTGTTCTCGTTCAACCCGCGGGCCCGGCGCGTGTACGAGAAGGTCGGCTTCGTCGTTGAGGGTGTGCTGCGGCAGGTCCTGCGCGACGGCGACGACTGGATCGACGCGAAGGTGATGTCGATCCTCGCGCCCGAGTGGGCGACCCACCGGGGAAACCCCGAGCGCTGAGCCGGACCCCTCAGGCGGAGGCGCGACGGATCAGCTCGGTGGGGAGCATCACCGCCGGCTCGATGGTCTCCCCGGCGGCCAGCCGGAGCAGTTGCTGGGTCATCCGCCTGCCGAGTTCCACGATCGGTTGCCGGACGGTGGTCAGCGGCGGCTCGGTGTAGGCGGCGGTCTCGATGTCGTCGAAGCCGATCACCGCGACGTCCTCCGGCACCCGCCGGCCGGCCGCGCGCAGGGTGCGCAGGGCGGCGTGTGCCATCAGGTCGGAGGCGGCGAACACCCCGTCCAGGTCGGGATGGTCGGTGAGCAGGCGGTCCATCGCCGCCGCACCGGACTCCCGGGTGAAGTCGCCGACGGCGATCAGCTCGGGCAGCCCGGCGGCGGCCATCGTCTCCCGGTAGCCGATCAGCCGTTCGATCCCGGCGACCATGTCCTGCGGGCCGGCGATGGTGGCGATCCGCCGACGACCGCCGTCGATCAGGTGCCGGACGGCGGCGGTGACCCCGCCGACGTGGTCCACGTCGACGTACGGCACGGGCACGTCGCCGAGCGGCCGGCCGCTCACCACCACGGGGATGCCGAGCCGGGCCAGTGTCCCGGGCAGCGGGTCGGCGCCGTGCAGCGAGGCGAAGAGCACCCCGTCGACGTGGCGACCTGTGGTGTACCGCTCGACCCGCTGGTGCCCGGCCGGTGAGCCGGCCAGCATCAGCACCAGTTGCTTGTCGGCGGCCTCCAACTCCTGGCTGACGCCGCGGATGATGCCGGGAAAGACCTGATCGTCGGAGAAGACCCGGGTGGCGGCCTCCGGCATGACCAGGGCGATCGAGTCGGTGCGCTGGGTGACGAGGCTGCGGGCGGCCAGGTTGGGCACGTACCCCAGTTCGGCGACCGCCCGGTTGACTGCCTCGCGGATGGGCTCGGCGACGGTGGTGGAACCGTTGACCACTCGGGAGACGGTGGCCCGGGACACGCCGGCCCGGGCCGCCACCGCCTCGAGCGTCGGTCGCTGCGCCGTCGTCATCGCGACTTCCCCCGCTCGTCACAGCCCGTTCCGGGAGATCACCTCCTGGTACCACCGGGCGCTGGCCTTCGGAGTGCGCCGCTGGGTCAGGTAGTCGACGTGCACGATCCCGAACCGCTTGCGGTAACCCTCCGCCCACTCGAAGTTGTCCAGGAATGACCATACGAGATAGCCGCGCAGATCCACGCCCCGGGAGATCGCCTCGTGCGCGGCCCGCAGGTGCCCGTCGAGGTAGGCGATCCGGTCGTTGTCGATCACCTGTGCCGGCCCGTGAGGCGAGTCGACGCCCGCCTTGTCGGGGAACGCCGCGCCGTTCTCCGTGATCAGCAGCGGCACGCCGGGGTAGTCGGCGGCGATCCGCTCCAACAGCCGGGTCAGCCCGGCCGGCTCGATCATCCAACCCATGTCGGTGAGCGGCCCGGCCGGCGGCAGGAAGTGCACCGCGCCCTCGGTGCCCGGATAGGCGCCGTCGCCGTCGCCGTCGGGTCGGCCGGCGACGTAGGTGGGCGCGTAGTAGTTGATCCCGAGCAGGTCGATCGGGGCGGCGATCAGCTTCTCGTCGCCGTCGCGGACGAACGTCGGCTCGACGATGCGGGCCACGTGCTCGCGGACGTCGTCGGGGTAGCCGCCGGCCAGCAGCGGGTCGAGGAAGATCCGGTTGTGCAGGCCGTCGACTAGGCGGACGGCGGCGGCGTCGGCCGCGCTCTGCGGGTCCGCCGGTCGGACGTCGGCCGGGTTGACGGTGATGCCGACGCTGCGCGCGCCGGCCGCGCGCAGCGCCCGCGCCGCCAGGCCGTGCCCGAGCAGCAGATGGTGTACGGCGGTGAAGGCCGCCGCCGCGTCCCGCTCGCCCGGCGCGTGCACCCCGTTGGCGTAGCCGAGGTAGGCCGAGCACCACGGTTCGTTCAGTGTGGTCCAGACGTCGATCCGGTCGCCGAGGCGGGCGTACACGGCGGTGGCGTACGTGGCGAAGTGCTCGGCGGTCTCCCGGTTGGTCCAGCCACCCCGGTCAGCCAGGCTCTGCGGCAGGTCCCAGTGGTAGAGGGTGACGATCGGGTCGATGCCCCGGGCGAGCAGGGTGTCGGTGAGCCGGTCGTAGAAGTCCAGACCGCGCGGGTTGACCGGGCCGCTGCCGTCGGGCTGGATCCGGGGCCAGGCGACCGAGAACCGGTACGCCCGCAGGCCCAGCTCGGCCATCAGCGTCACGTCGTCGGCGTACCGGTGGTAGTGGTCGCAGGCGACGTCGCCGGTGTGGCCCTGGTACACCTTTCCCGGCGTACGGCAGAAGGTGTCCCAGATGGACGGCCCGCGACCGTCGTCGCGGGCCGCGCCCTCGATCTGGTACGCGGCGGTGGCCGCTCCCCAGAGGAAGTGTTCAGGAAAACGGATCTCATTCACGCCTTGACCGCACCTTCCATGATCTCGCCGATGATCTGGCGGCCGAACAGCACGAAGACCAGCGTTCTCACGTCAGCGTGGAAGATTCCGCGGGCACTGTCAAGAGAGCGCTCTCTCGAATCCCCGCGCCACCACCGGGCCGACAACGAGTGCGTCACCCCGGACGGGGTGACGCACTCGTCAGGTCGGCCGGGGCGCACCCGGTGCCCAGATCAGCCGGTACGCAGGCCGTCGAGCAACGCGCGGTCGCCCGTGACGTCGAGGGTCTCGAAGCTGACCCGGCCCCAGAGCGCCAGCAGCAGATCGCTCGCGGTGCCGCTGACCTGCGCGCGGGCGTGATGATCGTCGTGGTCGAAGATGGTCGCCGTGTCCAGCAGCGCCACGCCCTCGCCGCGCAACCGCAGATACCACTCCTGATCCGCGTCCGTCGCGGCGAGCTGCACCACCCCGTGCCAGTCGCCCTTCACCTGCCGCCGGCCGGCCGGCAACCAGGTGTCCAGCACCTCGCTCACCCCGTCGGCGGCGAGCTTGGCCTCGACCGGCTCACCGGCGGCGATGGCGAGCTGGGCGTCCCAGCGGTGCACCGCCGTCTCGTGCGCCATCCGGCGCGGCCAGAAACCGGCCTTCTTCGGCTGCGGCGCCCAGTTCCACGCCGGCGCCTCCGGGTCGAGGCCGTCGAAGAGGGTCATCAGCTGGTCGTACCCCTGCTGCCAGAGCTGGAGCGCGGTCAGGCCCGAGGGCGGTCCGGACGCGGCCGGGCGGGCCGGCACCTCCGTCCGCCCGGACCCGGCGAACGAATAAACCCAGTGGTAGATCCCCGCGAGGTGCAGGGTGAGATCATTGACTGTCCAGCCCGGACAGGACAGCACGGGTGTCTCGGGCGGCGCCTCGGCGACCGCCGCAGCGAACGCCGGGCCCTCGGCCCGGAGCGCCCCAATCCAGAAGTCCTTGCTGCCCTGCAGTCTGCTCATCGCCATCCTCCCGGGGGTGCCGGGCCACCAGTAGGTGCCACGGCTGCCCATCAGCCTAAGGTGAAAGACGTGTCAGACGCCTACGCCCAGCCGACAACCGAGGCCGATCGTGCCATCCCGGGTCCACTAGCTGGCTACACCACGCTACGGATGGGCGGGCCGGCCGGGCGGATCGTGGCCTCGACCAGCGCCGACGAGATCATCCGGGCGGTCCAGACCACCGACGGGCCGATCCTGATCCTGGCCGGCGGCAGCAACGTGGTGATCGGCGACACAGGCTTCCCCGGCACGGTCGTGCTGGTGCGCTCCCGCGGGCTGCGGATCGTCTCCGAGGACGCCGGGTCGGTCACCGTACGCGTCGAGGCCGGCGAGCCGTGGGACGACCTGGTCGCCGCGACGATTGGCAACGGCTGGGCCGGTCTGGAATGCCTCTCCGGCATCCCCGGCTCGACGGGCGCCACCCCGATCCAGAACGTCGGCGCCTACGGCCAGGAAGTCGCCGAGACGATCACCGGCGTCGAGGTGTACGACCGCCTCGACGGCACCCGTCGGATCATTCCCGCGGCAGAATGTGGCTTCGCCTACCGGGGCAGCATCTTCAAGTACCAGGACCGCTGGGTGGTGCTCTCGGTCGACTTCCGGCTCACCCGCTCGCCGCTGTCCGGCCCGGTGCGCTACGCCGAGCTGGCCCGGGCGCTCGGCGTCGAGGTGGGCGAGCGGGTGCCGCTGGCCGACGCGCGGGCGGCGGTGCTGCGGCTGCGCGCCGGCAAGGGCATGGTGCTCGACGCCGCCGACCCGGACACCCGCTCGGTCGGCTCCTTCTTCACCAACCCCGTGCTCGACCGGGCGACGTACGAGCTGCTGCGGGAGCGCTCCGCCGACCTGGGTGAGCCCCCGGCCTGGCCCGGGGCGGACGGCCTGGTCAAGGTGAGCGCGGCCTGGCTCATCGACAAGGCGGGCTTCGCCAAGGGCCACCCCGGCCCGGACGGTGTGGCCATCTCCAGCAAGCACACCCTCGCCCTCACCAACCGCAGCGGCACGGCCAGCACCAGCGACCTGCTGACCCTCGCCAGCACCATCCGCGACACCGTGCACGCCCGCCTCGGCGTGACCCTGCACCCCGAGCCGGTCCTCATCAACTGCGTCCTCTGATCCCCACCCCGGTCAGGGCAGCGGCCAGCGGAGGGTCAGTTCGCCGTGCCGCCAGCGGCGCGGGCCGTCGAGCACGGGCCAGCCGTCGTCTCTGAGCCTGCCCACTGCCCGCAGCCAACGTTGACGCGGGCCGAAGGTGGCGTAGGGGGCCGCGGCGTGCCAGGCGTTGTCCAGGGCCCGGATCAGGTCGTGCACCGCCTCGCCCGGGACGTTGCGGTGGATCAGCGCCTTGGGCAGCCTCTCGGCCAACTCGGCGGGACTGCCCAGCGTGGTGAGCTTCGCGGCCAGGGTCAGCGTCCGTGGACCGTCCACGTCGACAAGCAGCCAGCTCGCCAACCGGCCCAGCTCGTCGCAGGTGCCCTCGATGAGCGCCCCACCCGGGGCGAGCGCGGCGGTCATCGTCCGCCAGGCGTCGGGCACCTCGCTCTCGTCGTACTGCCGCAGGACGTTTAACGCGCGGACCAGCACCGGCCGGAGCCCGGCCAACTCGAAGCCACCCCGGGCGAAGGTCAGGCCGGGCGGGTCGGCGGCCGGTGTCGCGGCCGCCACCCGCGCCGGGTCGATCTCCAGCCCGACCAGGCGTACGTCCCGACGGACCCCGGCGGCCAGCCGGGCCCGCAACTCCACGGCTGTCACCGGCGTGGCACCGTACCCGAGGTCCACCACCAGCGGGTCGGCCGCCGCCCGCAACCGGTCGGCGCAGGTCGCGACGATCCAGTTGTCCACCCGGCGCAGCCGGTTCGGGTTGGTGGTGCCCCGGGTGACCACGCCGAGCGGCCGGCGTCGTGGAGCCCCGCTCATGATCCTGCTCCCGACTCAGGAGACCCGGTGCACCTTGTGCTGCGCCGCCTGCGCCCGTGGCCGGACCACCAGCCGGTCGATGTTGACGTGTTCGGGACGGGTGGCGCACCAGGCGATGCAGTCCGCCACGTCCTCGGCGACCAGCGGCCCGGGCACTCCGGCGTAGACGGCGGCCGCCCGCTCGGCGTCGCCCTCGAAGCGGACCAGCCCGAACTCGTCGGTCTTCACCATCCCCGGGTCGATCTCGATGACCCGCAGCGGGCGGCCACACAGCTCCAGGCGGAGCGTGCCGGCGATGGCGGTCTGCGCGTGCTTCGCGGCGGTGTAGCCGCCGCCGCCCTCGTACACGGTGAGGCCGGCGGTGGAGGAGACCACCACGACGGTGCCGGAACCGGAGGCTTCCAGCGCCGGCAGCAGCGCCTGGGTGACCCGCAGCGTGCCGAGCACGTTCACGTCGTACATCCACTGCCAGTCGGCGACCGAGCCGGACTCCACCGGGTCCAGGCCCCGCGCGCCGCCGGCGTTGTTGACAAGCAGCGTGACCGGCCCGGGAGCCCGCGCGGCAGCCTCGGCGAGCCCCGCGACCGACTCGTCCGAGGTGATGTCGCAGGTCACGGCAGTGGCCTGCCCGCCGGCGGCGGTGATCTCGGCGACCAGCTCGGCGAGACGGTCGGCGCGGCGGGCGGCGGCGAGCACATGGAAACCCTCGGCGGCCAGCCGGCGGGCGGTGGCCGCCCCGATCCCGCTGGACGCTCCGGTGACGATGGCGACAGCTGTCATTGCGTCATTGTCGCCCCGGTCGTCCGGAGCCTTCCGATCGGGCGTGGGCTTCGCCGATTCGGGCCGACGGTTGATGAGGTCCGTCACCCCGGCCGGCCGCGCCGAGGCATTTCCGTTGCCCGATGGGGAAGATGACATCCGGCGTACAGGTTGAGCGAGAAGCGCCGGTCGTGCGAGACGGCATTAACCGTGACTGAAGGAGCGGACGTGGCGGAACTGCACACCGGCGTTGGTCGTCAGCGAGGTGCCCGACCGTGGCCCCGGCCCCGCCGCATCGCCACCCTCTCGGTGCACACCTCACCACTGCACCAGCCCGGCACCGGCGACGCCGGTGGGATGAACGTCTACATCCTGGAGGTCGCCCGGCGGCTCGCCGAGGCCGACGTCGAGGTGGAGATCTTCACCCGGGCCACCTCGGGTGACCTCCCCCCGGTGGTCGAGATGGCCCCCGGCGTGCAGGTCCGGCACATCACCTCCGGCCCCCTCGAAGGGCTGACCAAGGAGGAACTGCCCGGCCAGCTCTGCGCCTTCACGGCCGGGGTGCTGCGCGCCGAAGCGTCCCGCCCACCCGGGCACTACGACCTCATCCACTCCCACTACTGGCTGTCCGGCCAGGTCGGCTGGCTGGCCAAGGAGCGTTGGGGCGTGCCGCTGGTGCACACCGCGCACACCCTGGCGAAGGTCAAGAACGCCCAACTCGCCGCCGACGACAGGCCGGAACCCAAGGCCCGGGTTATCGGCGAGGAGCAGGTAGTCGCCGAGGCCGACCGGCTGGTCGCCAACACCCGGGTGGAGGCCCGCGACCTCGTGGAGCGGTACGACGCCGACCCCGACCAGGTCTCCGTCGTACAGCCGGGCGTCGACCTGGCCCGGTTCCGGCCCCCGCCGGGCGACCGGTTCGTGGCCGCCCGTGCCGCCCGCCGCCGGCTGGGACTGCCTGTCGACGGGTACGTGGTGGCCTTCGTCGGTCGGATCCAACCACTCAAGGCGCCGGACGTGCTCATCCGCGCGATCGCCGCCCTGCGCGAGCGTGATCCGGCCCTCGCCGACGAGGTGACGGTCGTGATCTGCGGCGGTCCCAGCGGCAGTGGCCTGGACCGGCCGACCGCCCTGATCGAGCTGGCCGCGACGCTCGGGGTCGCCGACCGGGTCCGCTTCCTGCCGCCGCGTACCGGCGACGACCTGCCGGCCCTGTACCGGGCCGCCGACCTGGTCGCGGTGCCGTCGCACAACGAATCCTTCGGGCTCGTCGCCCTGGAGGCCCAGGCCTGCGGTACGCCGGTGCTGGCCGCCGCCGTCGGCGGCCTGGTCACCGCCGTCCGGGACCAGACCAGTGGGGTGCTGATCGACGGGCACGACCCGGTGGACTGGGCCCGAGCACTGGGCCGCCTGTTGCCGGACCGCGCGCTGCGGGCGAGGCTGTCCCGAGGTGCCGCGCAGCACGCCCGACACTTCTCCTGGGAGCGCACCGTCTCGGGTCTGCTCGACGTCTACGGCGAGGCGATCGCCGCGCGCCGGGCCCGCCTCACCGCCGACCTTGCCGGAGGCCCCGCCCTCTCCTGCTCCTGGTGACCGCCCGCGCGGGTCGTGCCGGTGGTGACGCGCGCGGGTCGTGCCGGTGGTGGCCGTGCGCCGGTCGTCACCCGGTGCGTGGGCCGGGGCGGTCGTAGAGTGGGTCCGGTGAGCCCGAAGAGCGATCTTGCGACCCTGATCGAGTCGGTGTGCGCCGACCGTGACCTGGCCTGGGAGTCGACCGGGCCCGGCTCGTACGCGATCACCCTGCCGGGCACCCACAAGCTCAAGACGATCTGCAACCTGTTCGTCGGTGAGCACGCGCTGCGGATCGAGGCGTTCGTCATGCGCCAGCCCGACGAGCGGCGGGAGGAGCTGTGGGCCTGGCTGCTCCAGCGCAACGCCCGCATGTACGGGGTCTCCTTCTCCACGGACGCAGTCGGCGACGTGTACCTGACCGGGCGGGTCAACCCGGCCGGCGTGGACGCCGACGAGCTGGACCGGCTGCTCGGCTCGGTGCTGACCTACTCCGACGAGTCCTTCGACACGATGCTGGAGATCGGCTTCGGCAGCTCGATCCGGCGCGAGTACGAGTGGCGGGTCAAGCGCGGCGAGTCCACCGCGAACCTGGCCGCCTTCGCCCACCTCTTCGAGCCGTCCGGGGCGGACCCCGCCCCCGACCCCGCCTGACGCCCGCCAGCCCTCCCGCCTCCGGTCGGCTAGAGGCGTGGTTCGAGCTGGTTGGTTGCTGGAGGTTCGGACTGCTCCTGACGGGTATGCCGCACCGCGCGGTGCGGCAGAGGGACCCCCGCGCGCCGAGGACGGAGTGTCGAGGAGCGTGAGCGTCCCATGGCTCAGCGGAACAGCTCAGGTCGCGGCGGGACTGCGACCAGGACCAAACGACAGGCCGGCAATCAGAGTCCGGCTACTCCAGGGGTTTCCGAGTCGGAGATCTCCCGGATGCGGGTGGACGACATCCGCGGGCAGTTGCGCAAGCGCGGGGTCTCCGGGATCTCCACGCTGCGCAAGCCCGACCTGGTGAAGCAGCTGGTGCGTTCGATGCGTTCGGACGCGGGTGGCGCGGGTCGGCGCAGCACCGGACCTGCTGGTCGGGCGACCGGCACCAGGGCGTCGGCCGGTCGGGCCGCCGCGACGAAGAAGTCGGCGTCGAGGGCGGCACCGGGTCGCGCGAAGGCCGCGCCCGCGAACAAGAGCGCTCCCGCGAAGCGGGCCGCAGCGAAGAAGACGACCGCAGCGAAGCGGACCACCGCCGCGACCAAGGCGACCGCCGCGAAGCGGACGACCGCAGCGACGAAGACCACCGCCGCGAAGCGGACCACCGCCGCGACCAAGGCGACCGCCGCGAAGCGGACGACCGCCGCGAACAAGTCGACCGGGGCCCGGAAGGCGGCCGCGACGAAGAAGACGACAGCGGCGGCGAAGTCGACCACCGCACGCAGGACGTCGGCGACCGCGCGTACCGCGCCGGCGCGAAAGGCGCCCGCGAAGAAGGCGCCGTCCCGGCCGGCCGCCAAGCGGTCGGCGCCGGCCAAGCGGGCCACGGCCAAGGCGGCGCCGGCGAAGCGGTCGGCGCCCGCCAAGCGGGCCACCACCAAGCAGGCGCCGGCCAAGAGGGCCACGGCGAGCCAGCCGGCGGCCGGTGGGATGGCGGCCGGTGGGATCCGGACCGGACGGGGCACCGGACGGTCGGTCCGCAGCTCGCAGGTGATCTCGTCGATCGCGGATCGGCCGGAGCGGCCGGGACGAAGCTTGATCACCGCGAATCACGAGGTGATCCAGCGTTGGGCGGCGGAGCGCGGCGCGAAGCCCGCGACCATCGCGGGCACCGAGCGGGACGGCCGGGCAGGAGTGCTGACCTTCAACATCCCCGGTTACCGGGAAAGCAGCCGGATTCGTGAGATCACCTGGGATGAGTGGTTCTACACGTTTGATCTGCGCCGGCTCAACCTGATCTATCAGGAGCAGTTGCGCAACGGCCGGCAGAGCAGCTTCTTCCGGACCGAGTCACCCGATCGTGAGGACGGCTGAGGTGTTTGCGGGAATGCCCGACGGGTACCCGGCTGTTGCCACAGACCGAGGCCCGAGCTGGGGATACTCGCCAGTTGTGACCGGCGAGACAGCCCATCTGGGTTGAATCCAGAATCCGGCCGAACTAGCTTTATTGCACCGCGCCAAGCTTGGAAACGTTCGGGGGAGCGGCGGATCGATCAGATCCGCGCACCAGGCGAGGCGCGATGGGACGGGTGGACCAACCGTTGGGGGACGGTGCCCACCTGTTTGGACCGGCGGCGCGAGCGGGCGATGCTTACGGGGGTGAGTGTTGCCCGCCGCCGCCGGCCCCACCGGCGAGCGCCCACCATGACCTTCGGGACACGGTGGGCGCTTTGCCGTCGTACGGTCGATCAGCCCGTCTGGACGCGGTCCACGCGCGGTGCCGGCTCCCGGCCGGCGGCCCGGCGCAGCGCGGCGACGTGCCGGTCGCGGGGCGGCCCGGCCAGCAGGTGCCCGAACGCGGCCAGCAGGCCCAGCCCGCCCACGATCAGCCAGTGCCGGTCGCCGAGGTGCTGCAGGCTCACCCCGCCCAGCGTGGGTGCGACGAACGCCGCAGCCGGGAACGTCAGGTAGAAGACCGACTGGTACCGCGCGCGCAGGTGCGGCGGTGCCAGATCCGCGTTGATCTGCGCGTTGGGCGGCGCGGCGAGCATCGAGCCGACCGTCCAGATCACCGCCGCACCGAGGTAGACGCCCAGGTCGTCCGCGACGGCGAGCACGCCGAACCCGATCGCCAGCAGGGCCGTGGAGACTGCCAGCACGACGTCCTTGCGGTGCCTGTCGATCAGCCGGGGCACGAACAGTTGCCCCAGCACGATCAGCGCGCCCCCGAGTGCCACCACCACCCCGTACGCGGACGGTCCCAGACCGTCGGCGCGCATCGCCAGCGGCATGATCGTCGAGGTCTGGAGGGTGAGTACGGCCAGGACGAAGGTGAGCCCGACGAAGACCAGGAAGGTCCGATCGGTGAGCGCGGTGTGCAGCCCCTGTCGGCGAGAGCTGCCGACCTTCGGGGAGTCGGCCGGCGCGACAGTGGTGGCCCGTCGCAGGGTCTCCGGCACCTTCCAGCCGATGACGGCGGCGGCGGTCAGCGTGGCGGCGGCGTCGACCAGGAACAGCGCGGTGAAGCTCGCCTCGGCCAGCACCCCGGCGAGCAGCGACGCGACCGCCATGCCCAGGTTGAACGCCCAGAACTGGAGGTTGAACGCGCGTGACCGGCGCTCGGCGGGCACCACGTCGACGATCGCCGCCACGAAGGCGGGGCTGGGCATCGAGTGCACCACGCCGACAAGTGCGGACAGTGCCGCGATCAGCAGCAGGGGCCGGCTGAAGGCCAGCGCCACCATCAGGGCGACGGTGGCCAGGTGGGCGGCGAGCAGGGTGGCCCGTCGGCCCCACCGGTCGGCCAGCACCCCGCCGAGCAGCACGCCGGCCGCCCCACCGGCCCCGTACGCCCCGACCACCGTGCCGGCCACCGACTCGCTGGCTCCCCGGGCGTCGGTGAGGTAGAGCGACAGGAAGAGCATGGCGAACGCGCCGGCGCGGTTGATCAGCAGCCCCGCCCAGAGGTACCAGAACGTGGCGGGTAGCCCGCCCGCGGTGTCGTGCCACCCGCGCCGCAGGGCGTGCATCAGACCTCCCGACAGTTCAGTTTCTTAACCGTTTCTCCAGGACGGTAGGAAGTCGGGCCGATTCGCGCCAGTCGTGTCCCCGATCATGAGCCGTACGTCTCAGGGGTCACGCCCGGCTCAGGCTGCCGCCTCGGCGGGCTGCGCCGCCGCGGGGCGGGTACCGGCCGACGCGGACGCGTCGGCGTCGTGACGCAGCGCGACGGCCCGCCGTTCCCGGGCGGGACCGGACGCGAGGTGGGCCACCGCCGTCAGTACGCCGATCACGGCACAGCCGAACCAGAGCGCGGCGTTGCCGACGTGTTCCCGCACCAGGCCGCCGAGGATCGGCGCGCTCGCCCCGGCGATCTGCCAGGAGAGCCCGAACACGCCCTGGTAGCGACCGCGTAGCTCGGCCGGGGAGAGCTCGGCGATCAACGTGGAGTTGGACGGCGAGTTCAGCATCTCGCCGAGCGTCCAGATCAGCACCGTCAGCCCGTAGAACCAGGCGCTGCCGGCGAACGCGGTAAGCCCGAACCCGACCCCCATCACCACGGCGGCGAGCGCGAGCACGTGCGAGCGGTTCCGACCCCGGATCAGCCGGGGCACGAAGAGTTGGCCGACGACGATGAGGAGGCCGTTGAGCGCGATCACCGAGCCGTAGGTGGCCGGGCTCAGGCCCGAGTCGCCCATGGCGATCGGCAGCATCGAGATGTGCTGGAGGAAGACCATCGCGGCGAACAGGTTCAGCGCCACGAAGCCGAGGAAGACCCGGTCGGTGAGGATCGTGCGCAGCGCGCCGCGCGGGGCGGTGGTCGCCGCGACCGCGTACCCGCCGCGGCGGGTCTCCGGCACCCGGACGAAGATGATCAAAGCGGTGATCAGCATCGCTCCCGCGTCGACCACGAACAGCAGCAGGTAGTCGGCCTGCGCGGCCAGACCGGCGAGGACGGCGGCGCAGGCGAAGCCCAGGTTGATCGCCCAGTAGTTGAGCGAGAAGGCGCGCAGCCGGTCCCTGGCCGGCACCACGTCGATCATCATGGCGCCGAACGCCGGCCGGGCCGCCTCGGCGAACATGCCCAGCAGCAGCGCACCCAGCGCCACTGCCCAGAGGTCACGGGCCAGCCCGAGGGCGAGCATCATGGTCGCCGCGCCGACGTGCGCGGTGAGCAGCGTCGGCCGTCGGCCCCACCGGTCGGCCAGGGTGCCGCCGGCGGTGGTGCCGACCGCCCCGCCGACACCCCACAGGCCGATCACCAGACCGGCCTGCGAGGCCGAGAAGCCCCGTTCCTGGGTCAGGTAGATGGCGAGGAAGACGAGCACGAACGAGCCGAGCCGGTTGATCAGGGTGCCCGACCACAGGTACCAGAAGGTGGCCGGCAGGCCGCCTGTGGTGTCCCGGAACCAGCTCCGCATTGTCCGCACGTGGTGCCCCCGCTTGCAAGTAATGACCGATGTGACTACAGCGCCTTACAACCCTAGTAGCGGCCGGATTCGCAGGTCACTCGCTTTTTCACGTGGTGGTCGTCACGACGGGTGCCCGCGTGTCCGCTACGGGGTTGAGGCAGGATGATCCGCATGACTGCGAGCGAGGGGCCCACCATCGGGACGCTGGTCCTGCTGCGGCACGGCGAGAGTGACTGGAACGCCAAGAATCTCTTCACCGGCTGGGTGGACGTCGACCTGACCGAGAAGGGCGAGGGCGAGGCACGGCGCGGCGGCGAGCTGCTGCGCGAGCACAGCCTGCTGCCGGACGTCGTCCACACCAGCGTGATGCGCCGGGCGATCCGCACCGCCGAGTTGGCGCTGAACGCCGCCGACCGGCACTGGATCGCGGTGCGTCGGTCGTGGCGGCTCAACGAGCGCCACTACGGCGCCCTACAGGGCAAGAACAAGAAGCAGACCCTCGACGAGTACGGCGAGGAGCAGTTCATGCTCTGGCGCCGGTCGTACGACACCCCTCCGCCGCCGATCGCGGACGACGACGAGTGGTCGCAGGTGGGCGACCCGCGGTACGCGCTGCTGCCGACCGAGCTCATGCCGCGCACCGAGTGCCTCAAGGACGTCGTCGAGCGGATGCTGCCCTACTGGTACGACTCGATCGTGCCGGACATCCTGGCCGGCCGGACGGTGCTGGTGGCCGCGCACGGCAACTCGCTGCGCGCCCTCGTGAAGCACCTCGACCAGATCTCCGACGAGGCGATCGCCAAGCTCAACATCCCGACCGGCATCCCGCTGCGCTACGACCTCGACCCGCAGCTGCGCCCGCTCACCCTGGGCGGCACCTACCTCGACCCGACGGCGGCGAAGGAAGCCGCCGCCGCGGTCGCCAACCAGGGCCGCTGAGAGTAGAGAGAAGGGGGCCCCTGCGACACAGGGGCCCCCTTTTCTGCCGTGTGTCAGTTGCCGGTGGGCGTGCTCTCCCCGGTGATCAGGTAGATCACGTGCTCGCCGGCGTTGACCGCGTGGTCGGCGAAGCGCTCGTAGAAGCGGCCCAGCAGGGTGGCGTCGATAGCGGTCTCCACCCCGTACGGCCAGTCGTCGCCGAGCAGCACCGAGAACAGGCTCTTGTGCAGCTCGTCCATGGCGTCGTCGTCCCGGTCCAGCTCGCCGGCCAGGTCGGCGTCGGGCTTGGCCAGCACCGAACCGATCTTCACGGCCATCCGGTCGGCGATGTCCGACATCTCGGTGAAGATCGTGCGCAGCTCGGCCGGTACGGCGGGCGAGGGGTGGCGGCGCAGCGCCGTCTTGGCCACGTGGTCGGCCAGGTCGCCCATCCGCTCCAGGTCGGCCGCCACGTGCAGCGCGGTGATCATGGCACGCAGGTCGGAGGCGACCGGCGCCTGCCTGGCGAGCAGGTCACACACCCGCTCCTCGACGTGCCGGTAAAGGTCGTCGATCTCGGCGTCCCGCTCGATGACCGTCTCGGCGGCCTGCCGGTCGGCGGTGAGCAGGGCCCGGGTGGCCTGGCGCATGGCAGCGCGGACGCCCTCCGCCATGTCCACCAGCAGTTGGCTGACGATCTGGAGGTCGGCCCGGAACTCGTCGCGCATCATCACGTCCTGTGGTCGGTCGCCGCCGACGGGTGCCGGCGCAGGGTTGAGCAGGTGCGACGCCAACGGTAGGGCGCGTGAACGGATCCCGGATGAACCACGGTGAACGACGTCAGACGTGGGGGTGAACACTTCCGAAAGTGCGGGTGGTTCGTCCCGTTCTGTGTGGTAGCCAGGTTAACAATGACCCTACGATCGCCGGGTGGAGTGGGCGGTGGCGGTCGTGGTGGCCGTGGCGTTGGCGACCGGACTGGTCGTCGGCCTCCTGCTGCCCCGGTTCCTGCCGGCGCGCGGCCGCTCCACGTCGACGGGCAGCGCGAGCTCCCGCTGGAGCAGGGGGAGGCCCCCGATAGCTGACGAGCAGCAGGCCGGGCTCGGCCGCCGGACGATCGATTCGCTCCGGGCCGGTGTCGTCGTACTGGACGACGACGACGTGCCCGTACTGATCAACCCGGCCGCCCGCGCGATGGGTCTGCTGCGTACCGGCAGCACCCCGGGCTCGATCGCCGCGCACCCGTTGATCCGTACCCTCGCGGGCCAGGTGCGGCGCACCGGCGTGCGGCGCGAGATCGAGCTGGACCTGCCGCGGGGTCGCGACAGCGCGGGGGAGAACCCGCTGGGCGTGCACCTGCGGGCCATGGGCCTCGGGAACGGCTTCATCGCCGTGGAAGCGGTCGACGTGACCGAGTCGCACCGGCTCACCCGGGTCCGACGTGACTTCGTGGCGAACGTGAGCCACGAGCTCAAGACACCGATCGGCGCGCTCCAACTGCTCGCCGAGGCGCTGCTGGACGCCACCGAGCCGGCCGACGCCGCGGTGCCTGACCTCTCCGAGGATCTGGTCGCCGCCCGCCGGTTCGCCGAACGGATCCAGCACGAGTCGACCCGGCTGGGCCGGCTGGTGCAGGAGTTGCTGGAGCTGACCCGGCTCCAGGGCGCCGAGCCGCAGCCGCCGCCGGAGCCCGTCGCACTCGACTGGGTGATCGCCGAGGTGGTCGACCGCACCCGCACCACGGCTGCCGCCCGTGGGGTCGAGGTGACTGTCGACGGCCAGCGCGGTCTCACCGCGTACGGCAGCGACAGTCAGCTCGCCACGGCGGTGGCGAACCTGGTGGAGAACGCCATCAACTACTCGGGCGAGGACACCGCGGTACGGGTCACCCTCCGTGGGGACGGTGAACATGTCGAGGTCGCGGTCGCCGACCAGGGCATCGGCATCGCCCCGACGGACGTGGACCGGATCTTCGAGCGGTTCTACCGGGCCGACCAGGCCCGCTCGCGCGCCACCGGTGGCACCGGGCTCGGCCTGGCCATCGTCAAACACATCGCGAGCAACCATGGCGGTCGGGTGGAGGTGTCGAGCACTCTTGGGGGTGGATCGACGTTCACCCTACGGTTGCCCGCCAGCCCCCCTGACGACCTGCTGGCGACACTGCCGCCGGTTGGGATCGAGGCCGGTCCGGCCGAGCTTCGGCAGGTCTGACAGCAATGGAAAGGAAATCCCCCTTGAGCCGCGTTCTGGTGGTCGAGGACGAGGAGTCGTTCTCCGACGCCCTGTCGTACATGCTCCGCAAGGAGGGCTTCGAGGTCTCGGTCGCCGCGACCGGCACCGATGCCCTCACCGAGTTCGACCGAACCGGCGCCGACATCGTGCTGCTCGACCTGATGTTGCCCGAGATGTCGGGGACCGAGGTGTGCCGGCAGCTCCGGCAGCGCTCGGCCGTACCGATCATCATGGTCACCGCGCGGGACAGTGAGATCGACAAGGTGGTCGGCCTGGAGATCGGCGCCGACGACTACGTCACCAAGCCGTACTCTCCCCGGGAACTGGTCGCGCGGATCCGCGCGGTGCTGCGCCGGCAGAGCCCGGAGGTGGCCGAGGCGGGCGCTCCGACGTTGGCAGCCGGCCCGGTCCGGATGGACATCGAGCGGCACGTGGTGACCGTCGAGGGTGGGGCGGTGCAACTGCCGCTCAAGGAGTTCGAGCTGCTGGAGCTGCTGCTGCGCAACGCGGGCCGGGTGCTGACCCGAGGCCAGCTCATCGACCGGGTCTGGGGCGCCGACTACGTCGGCGACACCAAGACGCTGGACGTGCACGTCAAGCGGCTGCGTTCCAAGATCGAGCCGGAGCCGTCGGCGCCGCGCTTCATCGTCACCGTACGCGGTCTGGGGTACAAGTTCGAGCCGTGATCGGCCCAACCCGAAGGGGGTCCACGCTCGGCGTGGGCCCCCTTCGGGCTGTCGGGGTCCGCTCAGCGGACGACCTTGAAATTGAAGTCGGCGGTGCCGAGCCGGCCGTAGAGCCGCAGCCAGAGTGGCATCAGCATCTCGGTGCCCCGGGCGGTGGAGAGGTCACCGAGGTCGATCACGTCGGTGTGGCCGAAGCTGACGAGCAGCTCGGTGACGATCCGCTTCGCCTCCGCGTCGTCGCCGGAGACGAACACGCTGTGCGCGCCGTCGGCGAGCTGGCGCGGGCGCACCATCAGCTCGGCGGTCAGCGTGTTGAGTGACTTGACCACCTTGGCCTGCGGGAACTCCCGCTGGATCTGCTCGGCGAGGGAGTCGGTGTCCGGCACGGTCAGGGTGGGCGGAAAGCCTGCGCTGAAGTCGAGCGGGTTGGCGATGTCGAGCAGAACCTTGCCGGCCAGGTTCGCCGCGCCGGCCGCGGTGAGCGCCGGCAGGGAGCCGCTGCCACTGGTGGCGTTGACCACCAGCTCGGCGTCTGCGGCCGCGTCTGCCTGGGTTGCCAGGCCTACCTCGGGGTGCTCCGCGGCCCAGGCGGCGTAATCGCCGGCCAGGGTGGTCGCGACATCCCGCGTGCCGATGGTGATCTGGTGGCCCAGCTCCGCAGCGCGGGCGCTGATGGTCCGGCCGACCGAGCCGGTGCCGAGAACTGCGATGCGCATGTCGATCGATCCTCCACTCGGGCGCGGAGTGGCGTCGCGCCGGTTGCGAGCAGGCTAACAGACAGGTCTGTCTACTGTCTGCCCCCATGACGATCCGTGGCCCGGTGTGCCCTGAGTGGTCCGCTGCGCTCGGCGCTCGGCGCTCGATGCCCGTGCCCGGTGGCGTGCCCGGCTGTGCGCCGGCGGCGTGCCCCCGCTGCGGCCCGGCGTGCCGGCATGGTCTGCGTAGTCGGGCGCCGCGTCGAGCACGCCAATCCAGGCGTCCGGGGTGGGTCGGATCAGCAGTGGCGCTGTCTCTCGCTGCCTGTAGAGCTGCCCCAGATGTGGGGCTGACACATGTCGCGCCCGCCCCAGAGACTGGGTGGGCGGGAGGCTGCCTACGAGAGCCGGAGGTGCCGCCCCACATCTGGGGCAGCTCTACAGGGTGCGAAGAGGTGTCAGGCCCCTGGCGGCGGCGAGGTCTTCCACCCTGGCGGTCCTGGCCACCCCGGCGGTCCTGGCCACCCCGGCGGTCCTGGCTACCCCGGCGGTCCTGGCCGGCCCAGCGGTCCGGCAGTCCTGGCTGGTCGGCGATCTAGTAGCCCAACGGGCCAACGTGTCGGGAGACCGGCGGCGCCATGGCCCGGGTTTGCGTGAACGGCGCATCTGGCGGAGATGGTAGACGGAGCTGTCTGTAGAATCGGCCCGCCACCAGCACGTCGAGGGAGTACCGATGCCTGCCCAGCGCACACCGGCCGGCTCGGCCCGGGACCGGATCCTGGAGACCGCGTTCCGGCTCTTCTACGCCCACGGGCCGCGCGGCGTCGGGGTGGACACGGTCATCGCCGAGTCGGGCGTGGCCAAGGCGACGCTCTACAAGCACTTCCCGCGCAAGGACGACCTGGTGCTGGCGTACCTCGACCGGGTCGACCAGGCGTGGTTCGGCGCGCTGCGCGCCGCGGCCCGGGATGCCGGCGACGAGCCGCGCGACCAGTTGGTCGGGATGTTCGACGCGCTGGCCGGCGCCTGCCGGCGGGACGGCTACCACGGCTGCGCGTTCATCAACACGGCCGCCGAGTCACCGGCCGGCGGCGCGGTGCACGCCCGCACGGTCGAGCACAAGACGGTGGTCCGGGCCTGGGTGACGGAGCTGGCCCGGCAGGCCGGCGCGGCCGACCCGGAACTGCTCGCCCGGCAGCTCACCCTGCTGCTCGACGGCGGGCTCGCCGGCGGTGTGCTGGACGGCGACCCGGTGATCGCCGAAGCGGCCCGGCGCAGCGCCCGCACCCTCGTCGACGCGGCGTTGCGCTGACGGGTATCAGCTAGAGATTGTCGGCGGGGTGCGGGGCGACCATGCCCTGCTTCACCCGGGCCGCGCACAGCTCGGCCAGCCGCTCGTACGCCGCGGCGCCGATCAGGGCGGTCAGCTCCGGCCCGTAGGACAGGTACATCGGCTCGGTGCCCACGTGGGCGTCCGTCGAGGAGGTGCACCACCAGTCCAGATCGTGTCCGCCGGCACCCCAGCCGCGCCTGTCGAACTCGGACAGTGTGGAGACCAGCACCTTGGAGTTGTCGGGGCGCTTCACCCAGTCCTGGTCCCGCCGGATCGGCAGCTGCCAGCAGACGTCCGGCTTGTATTCCAGCGGGTGCACCCCGTCGCGCAGCGCCTGGGCGTGCAACGCGCAACCTCCTCCGCCGGCGAAGTCGGCGTCGTTGAGGAAGACGCACGGCCCGTCGGCGCCCTGGGTGGCGGTGCGGCGCGCCGGGTTCTTGCCGTCGATCGTGTCCTCGTCGGTCCAGTTCTTGAAACCGCGCCGGAAGTGCTGCCACGTCGACGGGGTGAGCCGTTTGACGGCGGTGCGGACGCGCTTCTCGTCGTCCGAGTCGGTGAAGAACGCCCCGTGCGAGCAGCAGCCGTCGGCCGACCGGCCGGCGATGATGCCGTGGCAACCCCGCCCGAAGATGCAGGTCCAGCGGGAGAGCAGCCAGGTCAGGTCGGCCCGGATCAGGTGGGTCTCGTCCGCCGGGTCGGCGAACTCGATCCACTCCCGGGGAAAGTCCAGCGCCACCTCGCGGCTGCGCGGGTCGCCCGGATCGTCCACCAGCACGCGGAGCTCCATCGTCACCCGGACCAGCCTACGCGCGGTGACGTCGGCAGGCCGGCGCGCCGCACGAACGTGTTGCACCTAGGGTCTTCACCATGCGACTGGGTGTCCTCGACGTCGGATCCAACACGGTGCACCTGCTGGTGGTCGACGCGCACCACGGCGCGCACCCCTGGCCGGCGCACTCGGAGAAGGTCGTCCTGCGTCTCGCCGAGCAGATCGGCCCGGACGGCGCGTTGACCGAGGCCGGCTCGGACGGCCTGGTCAAGGCGGTCGGCATGGCCAAGGCGGCGGCCACGGGGTTGGAGGCCGACGACCTGATCGCGTTCGCCACCTCGGCGGTCCGCGACGCCACCAATGCGGCCGAGGTGCTCGCCCGCGTCCGCGACGAGACAGGCGTACGCCTGGAGGTGCTCTCCGGCGCGGACGAGGCGCGGATGACGTTCCTGGCGGTGCGGCGCTGGTTCGGCTGGTCCGCGGGGCGTCTGCTGGTGCTCGACATCGGTGGCGGCTCGCTGGAGATCGCCGCCGGGATCGACGAGGACCCGGACGCCGCGATCTCGCTTCCGCTCGGCGCGGGCCGCCTGACCCGGGAGCGGCTGCGGGTCGACCCGGACAGCGCGACGCCGCCGTCCGCCGAGGCCGTCGAGAAGCTGCGGGAGTACGTGGACGGCCGGCTGGACAAGGTGGTCGACCAGATGACCGAGGTGGGCTGGGGTCGGGCGGTGGCCACCTCGAAGACGTTCCGCACCCTGGCGCGACTGGCCGGCGCGGCGCCCTCCGGGGCCGGGCTCTGGGCCCGGCGCAGCCTGACCCGTGCCGGTCTGCGGCAGGTCATCGGCTTCATCCGGCACATTCCGCCTACCCAGTTGATGGAGCTGGAGGGGGTCAGCTCGGGTCGGGCCCACCAGCTGCTGGCGGGCGCGGTGGTCGCCGAGGCGGTGATGCGCAGGCTCGACCTGGACTCGCTGGACATCTGCCCGTGGGCCCTGCGGGAGGGGGTCATCCTCCGCCGACTCGACCAACTCGAACCGATCTGACCGGGCTGCCGGTTACGGTCGGTTTGCCGGCGCTCGTCCTGATGGCCCTACGACAGCCGGGCTACGCTGGCTGATGTGACTTCCCGCGTTCCGGTGCTCCTGTCCAGCTCGTCGGTCTTCCCCGAGCCGACTGCGGCGGCGTTCCAACTGGCCGCGGCGCTCGGCTACGACGGCGTCGAGGTGATGGTCTGGACCGACGTGGTCAGCCAGGACGCCGGCGCGCTGCGCGGCCTGTCGGCGCACTACGACGTGCCGGTGCTGTCTGTGCACGCGCCCTGCCTGCTGGTCACCCAGCGGGTGTGGAGCCCGGACCCGTGGCAGCGGCTGCGCCGGGCCGCCGAGCTGGCCGAGACGCTGGGAGCGCCGACGGTCGTGGTGCACCCGCCGTTCTCCTGGCAGCGCGACTACGCGCGTAACTTCGCCGAGGGGCTGGCCACGATCGCGGACCGCTTCAACGGCCTGCGCTTCGCTGTGGAGAACATGTACCCGGTGCGGATGGCGGGCCGGCAGTTCGTCCCGTACGTCCCCGGGTGGGATCCCACCGACGCGGGCTACCCGTCGTACACCCTCGATCTGTCGCACTGCGCGGCCTCGCACAGCGACCCCCTGGACATGGCCGACCGGATGGGCGCGGGCCTGGCCCACGTGCACCTGGGCGACGGCACCGGCGAGGGCCGCGACGAGCATCTGGTGCCCGGTCGCGGCACCCAGCCCTGCGGGGAGCTGCTCTCCTCGCTGGCGGCGCGGGGCTTCACCGGCGCGGTGGCCGTCGAGGTGGCGACCCGGGGCGCGAAGAGCCGCGCGGTGCGCGAGGCGGACCTGCGCGCCGCGCTGGAGTTCGCCCGGCAGCACCTGCCCGCGCAGTCACCTGTCGACGTCTGACCCCGCAGGGCCCGCCGTCAGCTGACCGGGGTCAGCGACTCGGTGGTCGCCGTCGGCTGCGGGGCGACCGGCAGCTGTTCGCCGATGGCGGCCCGCTTGCGGGCCCGGTGCGCCGCCACGTGGGAGCGGGTGGCGCAACGCTCGGAGCAGAACCGCCGGCAGCAGTTGGACGACGTGTCCAGGTAGACATTGCCGCACCGCTCGTCGGCGCAGACCCCGAAGCGTGCGCTGCCGTACTCGCAGAGCCACACCGACAGCCCCCAGACCGCGCCGGCCAGGTATTCGGCGCTTACCGACGCGCCCCGGCTGGTCACGTGCATGTGCCAGTCGCTGGAGTCGTGCCCGGAGATGCGCGGCTGGACCGGGAACGCCTCGAGCAGCGCGTTCAGCTCGGTCACCGCCTGGGCGTCACGCCCCGAGGTGCCGTACTCGAAGACGTCGCGGAGCCGCTTCTGCGCACGCCGGAAGATCGCGATGTCGCGATCGGCGACCTCGTCGCGCATCCAGGCGTTGTCGTCGGGAAAGAGGGCCCGCAGGTCGTCGAGGTCGTCCAGGCGGGCGTTGACCAGGTCAACGCCGGTCCGGGCGTACGCGTCGAAGTTCACGCCCCCAACGGTAGACGACTCACGGGGTGCGCGGCGCGTCGATGTAGTGCGGCAGGAACCGCGCGTAGCCGTCGGTGATCAGACTCGCGCTCTCCCGCACGCCCACTCCGGCCGACTCGCCGTCGACGATCCAGCTGCCCAGCACCGTCCGGTAGCCGGCGAACTGCGGCAACGCCCGGAACTCCTGGTAGCACCAGCCCTCGTCGCCGTAGATCCCCGGGTTGGTGATCTCCTGCTCGGCGGTGACGATGCGTACCGAGCCACCCTCCCGGCCGAGCAGCGGCTTGGCCACGTACTCGGGCATGCCGCGCGGCGAGTCGAGGTACGCCGGGAGCAGGTACTCGTGGTCGGGGTAGAGCTCCCAGAGGATCGCGAGCAGCGCCTTGTTGGACAGCAGGAGCTTCCACGCCGGTTCGATCCAGGTGGTCGGGGTGCCCGGGGCCAGCGCGGGCGGCCCGTACGGCTCGGCCAGCATCCACTCCCACGGGTAGAGCTTGAAGCAGGTGGTCACCGGCTGGCCGGCGGCGTCGACGAAGCGCCGGCCGTCCCAGCCGATCTTCTGGATGGGTTGCAGCTCGACGCTCAGGCCGGCCTGCCGGGCGGTCTCGGCGAGGTAGCCGGCCGTCATGTGGTCCTCGCCGGACTCCTCCTCGTTCGACCAGAGCACGTGCACCCGGGGGTCGTGCAGCCCGGCGCCGATCTTGGCCCAGGCGCCGACCAGCCGCTCGTGCAGGCTGTTCCACTGGTCCAGCTCGGGGCGGGTCTGCTCCAGCCAGTACCACTGGATGATGCTCGCCTCGACAAGCGCCGTAGGCGTGTCCGCGTTGTACTCCAGCATCTTCGGCGGCCAGGTGCCGTCGTACGCCAGGTCGAAGCGCCCGTAGAGGGTGGGTGGCGCCTCCCGCAGCGACCGGGCCACCGCCTCGGCCGCCCAGGCGGGAATGCCGAACTCGGCGTACCGGCCGTGCGCCACCACGTGCTCGGCGGCTGCCACGGACATCCGGTGCAACTCCTCGGTGGCCTCTTCCAGCCGCAGTACCTCGTCGAGGTCGAAGGCGTACGCGGCGGTCTCGTCCCAGTACGACATGATCCCGCCGTCGGGCAGCTCGGTGTCGACGTACACCAGCCCCTGCGCGCGGATCGTGGCGTCCCAGTCGGGCCGGGGCGGCACGGACTCGCGGCGCACGTCAGCCGCCGCAGGAGGCGAGGTGCGTGCCGAACCCGCCGCGCTCGGGCAGGGCGGCGGTCGTCGGCTCGCCGGCGGCGCGCCCCGCGACGGGGGCGGGCACCCGCATCGCCAGCGCGACCGTGTCACCGCCACCGACGGGCCCGAGGGCGCAGTCGTCATCGTCGTCGTCCGAGGTCATGTTGCAGCCGGAGAGGGCGAGCGCGAGAGCGGTGAGCGCGCCGAGCTGCACGGAGGCCGACCGGAGGCGGCGGCGGGGGCGTTGGTCCACGGGATCGTTGTAGCCGATCGACGCCAGCACCGCAGCCCCGGCCGCCCCCCGGCGGGGGTCCTGGCAGGGGCGATACGCTCGGCTCATGCTCCGTTCCGTCATCCTCGCCGCCTCCCGGTCATCCCAGGTCGAGCGGCTCGTCGCGACCGCCCCGTACACCCGGGACGTCGTTCGCCGGTTCGTCGCCGGCGCCTCCACCGACGACGCGTTGCGCGCGACCCGCGGGCTCGTCGACGACGGTCTGGCCGTCACCCTCGACCACCTGGGCGAGGACACCGTCCGTCCCGAGCAGGCCACGGCCACCCGGGACGAATACCTGAAGCTGCTGAAGATGCTCTCCGGCGCGGGGCTCACCCCGGCGGCCGAGGTGAGCGTGAAGCTCTCCGCGCTCGGTCAGATGTTCGACGAGCAGTTGGCGTACGACAACGTCCGGGCGATCTGCGCGGCCGCCGACGCGGCGGGCACCACTGTCACCCTGGACATGGAGGACCACACCACCACGGACTCGACGCTGGAGGTGCTGGCCAAGCTGCGCAAGGACTTCCCGTCGACAGGCGCGGTGCTTCAGGCGTACCTGCGCCGGACCGAGTCGGACTGCCGGGAGCTGTCCTCCGCAGGGTCGCGGGTGCGTCTGTGCAAGGGCGCGTACCGGGAGCCGGAGTCGGTGGCGTACCAGTCGGCCCGCGAGGTGGACAAGTCCTACGTCCGCTGCCTGAACATCCTGATGTCCGGCGACGGGTACCCGATGCTGGCGACCCACGATCCGCGGATGATCGCGATCGGCGAGGACCGGGCCCGCTGGTTCGACAGGGGGCCGGAGCGCTTCGAGTTCCAGATGCTCTACGGCATCCGCCCCGAGGAGCAGGCCCGGTTGGCCGGCGAGGGCTACACCGTCCGCACCTACGTCCCGTACGGCGACGAGTGGTACGGCTACCTGATGCGTCGGCTCGCCGAGCGCCCGGCGAACCTGGTCTTCTTCGGCCGTGCGCTGGTCTCCAAGAAGTAGTCGGGCTTGACGGGGTTGGCTAGTTCGCTTAGCTTTATAGCTATGACAGCTAGCCAGGTGCGGCGGGACGGCGGACACATCGCCTACGAGGTGCATGGCGACGGCCCACTTGTCGTCCTCGCGCACGGCATGGGCGAGAACCGGGCGAGCTTCCGGCACCTCGTGCCCCTGCTGGTGGCGGCCGGTCACCGGGTCGCCTCGGTCGACGTACGCGGGCACGGGGAGTCCAGCGCCGGCTGGCCCTCGTACGCCCCGGCGGAGGTCGGCGGCGACCTGCTGGCCGTCGTCCGTGACCTCGACGCCGGGCCGGCCGTGCTTGTCGGCAGCTCGTCCGCCGCCGCGGCGGTGGTCTTCGCCGCGACCGACGCACCCGAGCTGGTCTCCGGCATCGTGCAGATCGGCGCGTTCGTCGGTCAGCCGAAACTCAACCCGCTGCTGCGGGCGGCGATGGGAGCTCTGCTGCGCAGTCCACGACTGTTCGGGATGTTCCACAACACGCTGTTCCCGGTGCACCGGCCGACCGACGACGCGGCGTACCGCCTGTCGATGGTGGCCAACCTGCGCGAACCCGGCCGGATGGCCGCGACGCGCGGCGTGATCGCTCCTGTCGAGCCGCACTGGACCGCCCGCGCGCCGCAGGTACGCCAACCGGTGCTGGTGCTGATGGGCACCAAGGACCCGGACTTCCCCGACCCGGGCGCCGAGGCGCGGGCGGCCCGCCGGCTCTTCCGCGTCGCCGAGGCCCGGATGATCGAGGAGGCCGGGCACTACCCGCACGCCGACCGGCCGCAGGCCACCGCCGACGAGCTCGCGGGTTTCCTGGCGGTGTGCGCGGGTGCCTAGGGCAGGGCTCAACCAGCAGACCGTGGTGCGGGAGGCCGCCCGGCTGGCCGACGAGGTCGGCTACCAGCAGCTCACACTCGCCGCGCTGGCCAGCCGGCTCGGCGTCGCGCTGCCCAGCCTCTACAAGCACATCCGCGGGGCGGATGCGCTGAGCCAGAAGCTCGCCGCGCTTGCCAGCGCCGAACTGGCCACCGAGCTGACCACGGCGGCCGCCGGTCGCTCGGGAGGGGACGCGCTGCGGGCGATGGCGGACGCGTACCGCGCCTACGCCCATCGGCACCCCGGGCGCTACCCCGCCACCCAGCGGGTGCCCGACCCCTCCGACCCGGAACACGTCGAGGCGGGCGAACGCGCGGTCGGCGCCATCTTCGCGGTGCTGCGCGGCTACGGACTCACCGGCGACGACGCGGTGGACGCCGCCCGGGCGCTGCGCAGCGCACTGCACGGTTTCGTCGCCCTGGAGGCCGCCGGTGGCTTCGGCCTGCCGCGCGAGGTCGACCGCTCGTACCACCAGTTGGTCGCCGGCCTGGACGTGGCATTACGCTCCTGGCCGGCTCGCGGAGCCTGACCCGGCCCGATCGGCCCGGGTCGGCCTCGCCCGATCCGGCATTTGGTCGTACCCTTCGGCGGGTGACTGACGGGGTGCAGCAGCCGACACCGCGGCGGCTCTGGCCGCTGTGGACCGTGCTCGTCGTGGTGGTCCTGCTGCTGGGCTGCGGCCTTCCGGCGGCGCTGGTCGTCGGTGCGATCCGCGAGGCCGGCGGCCGGGCCACGCTCAGCCGGGCCGGCGCCACCGCGGCCGACGACCCGGCCACCGCCGTCGCCCGTGGGCTGTCCGACCGGATGACCGCGCAGCTCCAGCGGCAGTCCACGGCGCTGCTCGGCGGCGACCGGGCCGCCTTCCTCGCCGTCGCCGACCCCACCACACACCCCGACCTGCGCCGTCGCTACGCCGCGCTGCGCGCCCTTCGGGTGACGGTGTGGCGGGCCGAGCCGAGCGGCCTGCCCGTACCTGTCGTCGGCAGGCCGGGCGAGTGGCGGCTGCTGGTGCGCTTCCAGTACTGCTTCGCCTCGCCAGGCTGCCGACCGAGCCCGGTGCTGATCGGCACCCGCTGGCGGGAGAACGGCGACCAGCCCCGACTGGTCGCCCTGGAGGAGTCCAAGTCCGCCGAGACCGGCACCCGACCGTGGGAGATCAGCGAACTGGCCGTGGCGGTCGGCGCGCGGACCATCGTCGCCACCACGCCGGCGCTGCGCGGCAAGCTACCCACCCTGCTGGCTCAGGCGGAGGCGGCGGCCACGGTCGCCGACACCTACGCGGTGACCGGCTCGCCGCCGGACCGCTACCGGATCTTCTACGCCGGTCGGACGGAATGGCAACGCTGGTACGGCGGCGGGCGCCCACAGTGGACCGGCGGCTACGCGGTGACCGTGGGCGGCGGCCACCACGAGGTGGTGCTCAACGCCGACGGGCTGCCCAGCAGCGGCACCGACGACCTGCTCCGGCACGAGCTGACCCACGCCGCCTCGCTGCCCGAGCGCGGTTACCCGGGCAAGACGACCTGGTGGCTGGTCGAAGGGCTGGCCGAGTTCGCCGGCTCGGGTGGTCAGCCGGTCGACAGGTACGAGGGGCTCGCGGAGGTGCGCAAGCTGGTCCGGGGCGGTTGGGACGGTCGACTGGAGGGCGTCACGCCCGCCGACGACGCCCCCGCCGAGCGGGTCGGTGGCAGCTACGGCATCGGCTACCTGGCCGTCCGCCACCTCGTCGACCGGTTCGGGCCGGAGCGGCTGCTGACCTTCTTCAAGGCCGTGGTGCACGAGCGCAGAACCCTCGAGGTCGCCGCCGAACAGGCGTTCGGCGAGCAGTGGTCCACCTTGCACGACGAGTGCGTGGCGTACGTCCGCGCCACCGCCGCCTGACACCGGCCGGGCCAATGGCGTGCGGCGGTGGGCCGGGTGGACACCCGACCCACCGCCGTGGTTCACCAGCCGGCAGCGATCGCCGCCCGGGTGCCGAGGGTGCCGTTGGCGGCCCCCGGGTACATCCAGAGAATGCCTGTCACGTTCTCCCGGGCGAGGATGTCGGGCTTGCCATCCCCGTTGAAGTCGGTCATCCCGAAGGAGGTGTAGTTGGCCCAACCGATGCCGACCTGGGTGATGGTCCTCGCCTGTAGGTCGTACACCCGGAGGAGACCGGTGTCGCTCTCCCGCCCGTACAACTCCGGCGTGGTGTCACCCACGACGTTGGCCACCCCGAACCCGGTGAACTGGGTGCTCCAGCCGTCGCCGACGTCGATCCGGGTCAGCTTGCCGCCCGCCAGATCGCCCGGGTAGACCCACAGGTCGTTGGTTGTGCCGGCGGTGAAGACGTCCTGGTAGCCGTCCCGGTTGTAGTCGGCCACCCCGAACGGCCGGTAGCTGCACCACTGAGAGCCGAAGAACGTGGGCGTGGGGCTCACATCATCGGCGGTTCCCAGGAACACCTGCAGGTTGCAGGTGACGTTGTCACGGACGACCACATCCGGGTAGCCGTCGTGGTCCATGTCCGCGATGCCGAACGCGGTGAACTGGTTCCACCCCGACGAGATCAGCCGTGGTGCGGAGAGTTGGGTGTTCACCCTGCGGTATCTCCACAAGGTGCCGATGGTGTCCGTCGCGTAGATGTCGGTCTGCTTCGTTCCAGTGCCCGGTGGTGTCCAGGTGATGGCGCCGACCGAGGTGAGCGAGCCGCTCTTCGTGACGTTGGTCGCCCCGACCTGGATGGGGGTGAGTGCCCGCTTCCACACCTGCAGATTGCTGAGCATCCCGGAGTAGTGCGCCGTCGGTGCGCCCTGGTACTTGTAGCGGCCGACCACGAACTTGCCGGTGCTCGGCCACGTGGGCGTGGCGGTGTACTGGGCGCTTCCCTTGACCACCCCGTTGACGTAGAGCGCGATCGTCCGAGTCTCGGCGTTGTAGGTGCCGACCAGGTGCGTCCAGACCCCCAGCGCCGTACCGGCAGGTGCCACCACCTGGGTGTACGACCAACCGCTGTCGGCGTTGCCGAGCCCGAACCGCCAGGTGTTGTCGCTCTGGTTGTTCCAGAGCAGGAAGCGCGACGCGTTCGCGCCGTCCTCACTGGCGATGACGCCACCGGCGGCGGTGGGCTTGGCCCACACCGAGATGCTGAACGACTTGCTCGTGTCGATCAGCCGCTCGGGACTGGTGAGCGCGGTCTTGTTGGTGAGGTCGACCTGGGTCGCGGTCGCGTCCGTGTTCAGCACGACGACCTGTGGGAAGAGTTCACCGCTGCGCCATTTCGCGCTCACGCCGGGCGCGGTCGGTGACGGCTCGGTCACCTCGACGCCGAGTGACTTACCCCCGGAGATGTCGGTGGCCGTGCTGAGGACGCCGTCCCCCTCGTCCGCGAACTCGTCGTCGAACTGCCAGGTGTGGTCGGAGGTGATCAGCGCCTGCCGGGGCCGGGCGGTGATGGTGGCACTGCCGGCCTGGACATTGGTGACCAGCCAGGCTGTCGCGACCGCGCCGGCGCCGACGGTCCACAGGTCGGGGGTGCCGTCGGCGTTGATGTCCCCGGCGCGCAGGCTGAGCGTCGCTCCGGTGTTCCAGCCGGTGGCGGCCAGGGTACGGGCGGTGTAGGTGAGTTGCCCGGTGTCCTGGTTGTAGGCCAGGTTCGACCAGAGGTACAGGGCTCCAGTCGTCTTGTTCCAGAGGAACATCGCAGTTCCGGTGCTGGTCTGTGCGGTGGTGATCGTCCAGTTGTTCCAGTCGGCGCCGCCGGTCGGAGTTGACGCCCCGGTGGAGACCGCTCCGAAGAACAGGCTGGTTCCGGGGAAGCTGGGGTAGTAGGTGAGCTGGTAACCGTTGGTGGCGTCCCCGCTGGTGCCGATCAGGTCGGGGAAGTCCGAACCGATGCCCCGGCTGTCACCGGCGTTGGCCAGTTGGATCGGCGATCGGCCAAACTCGTCGAGAAGGTATTCGGCCATGAGGCTGGTCTGGACGCCGCTGCGCTCCGGGATCAACGTGGAGCCGTCGCCGTTGCCGGCAAGGATTCCGCCACCGCCGGCGTTGTTGCCGGCCGGGTAGTAGACCAGGACGTCCTGCAGGTTGCCGCCGGTGAATCGACCCGTGAGGACCTGAGCGCCGTTGAAGTCGGCAGGAGAGTTCTCACCGGTGACACCGTTGCCTCGCGAGCCCATGTTGCTGATGCTCGGGTTGACCCCGGCTGAGCCGTCGTTCTCTGCCAGCCACAGGCCGGCCTTGAGACCGTTGACCGAGCCGCCAGTGAGCAGGTCGGCCTTGCCGTCGCCGGTCAGGTCGCCGTCCGGTGCGACGACGGGTGACGGATTCGCGTTGAACGGCAACGTCGCGGTCTCGCCGAAGTTCTTACCGGCCGCAGTGACGCTGGTCACCGAGATGGTGTTGGTGAAGCGGTTGGGAGTGACCTGGATGGTGGCGTTGCCGCTCGCGTCGGGGGTGACGCTCTGCGGGGGTGCCGCATTCAGTTGGTAGACGTAGTTGGTGGGCACGGTTCCGGTGGACGGCGGCTTGACCGCAATGGTGATCGGCTGCCCGATCGTTGCCTGCTGAGTGAGTTCCGGGATGTTGGGTGGCCCGGCTCGGGTGGAGTCGAAGGTGAACCGGCAGGTGGTCGACCAACTGCTGGAAGTCTGGAAATCGGTCGTCTGGACCTTCCAGGCGAACGTCGTGGGCGTCCCCGTGCTGGTGCCGGTGACACCGGCGGCGGCTGCCAGCGTCGCTCTCGGCACGACGTACACCGCTGTGGTGCCGGAGGAGTACGTCAGCAGGTTGGGGTTGGTGGTGGCGATGGCCGTCTGGGCGGGATCGCTGTTCTTCCACACCTTGAAGGTGACCCCGAGGGCTCCCTTGTCCGGGTCGGAGACCGGGGCGTACAGCGACACAGCTGTATCACCGACCACCGTGGGATTGGCGGCGGTGCAGGCGGTCGTGGGGGAGGTGCTGAGCCCGGTCGGCGCGGCGGGTGCGTGGTTGTACCGGATGGTCAGGGTGGGGCTGGTTTCCAGGAATTCCTTCCAGCTCTGGGTGTCGCTGGCCTCGTTGGCGGCGACCATCCACAAAGTTCGGGTCGACTTCTTGTTGGTGACGTCGGTCTTGATCTGGCCGGTGATGTCGAACGAGACACCGTCGGCGTCGCAACCGCTGTAGCCGTACGCGAAGCTCTTGCTGGCGATGGCGCTGCCCTTGCTCACACCCTCCCAGTAGTTCCAGGTGGCGTTGCTGGAGCTCAACGTGGTGCCTGGGCCGTAGATGTAGACCGTCTTGTCGGTGCAGTTCCACGACCGGGTGTTCGTGATCTTGAAATATGCGTCCGCGATCGTGGCACCGGCCAACGTCGAGTACGGCACCGGGAAGTTGATCAGAGTGTTCGACCGCTGGCTGCCCGAGTTGCCGACCTGCATCCGGCCGATGGGGTCCGGGGTGTTCTTCCAGTAGTTGGTCGACTGGTGCTGGTAGGAGATCGAGGCCCAACCGCTCATCTTCGGGCCGACGGAGCTCCAGTTGAACGTGGGGTCGATGTAGACGGGGTACACCGCTGCCGGGTCACTCAGCATCGCCCGGTCGGGGGTGAGTCGTAGCTTCCCGGCACCAACCTGGACACCGATCGCGGCGGTACGCGCCCCACGTCCGGGGCCGCCAGGGGTGGACGCGGACTGCCGTTCGCCCGTGCCCGTCCTGGTGCTCGCGCCGCGGGCGGAATCCCACATCGCGGGGGCCGAGGCGGTGAGCACCGTCCGGCCGGCGCGGTCGCGGCCGGTGATGTTGCCCGCCGGGTCGGCCGCCAGGGTGACGCCCTTCGTGGCGGTGCCGAGGTCGAGGGCGGCGAGCCGTGGATCGGCTGCCGCCTGTCGGTTCTTGACCACGAAGACGTGCGAGAACGAGCCCTCGGTGGTGACCCGGACGGTCAGGTCGACCCCGGGCAGCACCTCGGCATAGGTGGCGGTCGGCCCGGAGAGGGTCGGTGCCGGCAGGGGCAGCGGTGCGGTGACGGAGAGTGCGCGATCGCCGCTTGTCATCTCGGCGAGTGGGGCACTGCCTCCGGCGGAGACGCGGATCGGGTTGGTGGTCACGGCCGCGCTGATGGTGCCGTCGGCGTTTCGGACCAGCGTCGGGTCGAGGTTCTTCCAGGCACCGTTCACCCTGGTGCGAGTGGGTACGGCCGACTGGGTCAGCTCGATCGTCCCGTCCGGTCGGGCCGTGTAGGTGGACGTCGAGGTGCCGGCGCCGGTGGCCTCGACGGGCTTGCCGGTGCGCCGCGCGTCGGCCATCGCCCGATCGACGCTTAATGATCCTGCGGCCGGCTTGGGAGCGGGCCTGCTGGGCGCGGCGGTGGCCGCGACGGCGGGTAGGAACGTGGCCGAGCCGCTCAGGACGATGCTGGCGGCGACGCCGCTGGCGAATGCGCGTCCTGGTTTCCAGGTCCGAAGTGGTGGACCGATTCTGGGCATGAAGGTGGCTTCCCCCGTGAGTCTGACCGGCGGACGCGGAGTACGTCCGTAGGGCGGCAAGTGAACCAGCACAGCCGGCCATCGTGGAACGTCGGACGTCACGCGAGGTTGTCCCTTTGGGACCATCTGCGATGCATATGTCGGCCGTGATCTTGGTCATTCGTTAGCCTCCCGTGACCTTCCGGGGAGGTGAACATGAAACATTGTTCGCGCCACGGGGGTGCACGATTGAACACCCTGCGTGGTTTTTTCTGGATCTCGCAGAGGTGAGGGTGACATGGCCAGGCACGGGGGATTGCGTCTGCTGAAACGTCCCAGACGTCTGGTGGCGTTAACTGCGGCAACGTCGCTGGTGGCGAGCCTGCTGACGGGTACGCCGGCGGTGGCGAAGCCGGAAGACGGCGGGTTGTCCAAGCTGCCGCCCATGTCGCCCGGACGGTCGGTGACCGGTGTCAAGCCCTTGCCGACGAACTTCGTGACTCCGCCCGACCAGGCGAAGTCGACCTACCGGCCGTCACGGACGGCATGGCCGAAGGCCGCGTCGGCGACCGTGGAGCTGACCGGCTCGGCGGCCACGGCCCGGGCTGCGGCACCGGCGAAGACCCGCGCCGCGGGCACCCCGGTCTGGGTGGCGCCGGTCGCCAAGGGCGGCCGCTACACCGGCCCGCAGCAGATGCGGGTCCGTGTCGCGGACCGGGCGGCTGCCGAAGCGGCCGGCGTGGACGGCGTACTGCTGTCCGTGACGCCGTCGGCGGGTGGAAGCGCCAGCGGCTCGGTACGGGTCGGCCTCGACTACGCCGAGTTCGCCGAGGCGTACGGCGGCAACTACGGTTCCCGCCTGCGGCTCGTGCAGCTGCCGGCATGCGCGCTCACCACGCCGACGCTCGCCGCCTGCCGGACACCGATCCCGGTGCCCTCCACCAACGACACGGCCGCCAACTCCGTGTCGGCCGAGGTGCCGCTGACGGCAGCCGCCGACAGCCGGTCGGCCGGCTCGGCGATGGTGCTCGCCACCGTGGCCGGCGTCGGCGACGAGGGCGGCAAGGCCGGCACCTACGCGGCGACCGATCTGAAGCCCTCCGGCTCCTGGACCGCGGGCGGCAGCACCGGGTCCTTCGCCTATTCGTACCCGTTGACCGTGCCGCCGTCCCGGTCGAAGCTCGTGCCGCAACTGGCCCTTTCCTACGACTCCGGCGGCGTCGACGGTCAGACCGTCGCGACCAACGCGCAGGCGTCCTGGGTGGGCGACGGCTGGACCACGCCGAAGTCGTACGTCGAGCAGACCTTCGTCTCCTGCTCGGACGACCCGGGCGGCAGCCCGTCCCCGGTCAAGACGAACGACCGCTGCTACGCCGGTCCGATCCTCACCCTCGCGCTGAACGGATCGTCGAGCTCGCTCATCTGGGACGCCGGCAAGAAGACCTGGAAGGCGCAGAACGACACCGGCGCCGTGGTCACCCGGGAAATGAACTCGGGCAATGGCAGCGGAACCAAGGACACCGACTACTGGCGGGTGACCGAGCGGGACGGCACGGTCTACGAGTTCGGCCGCAACCGCCTGCCCGGGTGGACGACGAACAAGCCGGAGACCAAGTCGGTCGACCACATCCCGGTCTACTCGGCGCACTCGGGAGACCCCTGCTACAACTCGGCAGGTTTCAGCTCCTCGGTCTGCACGATGGCGTACCGGTGGAACCTCGACTACGTCAAGGACGTCCACGGCAACGCCATGGCCTACTACTACAACCAGGCCACCAACTACTACGGGCGCAACGAGGGCGCGACTGACGTGATGTACATCCGGGACAGCAACCTCGCCCGGATCGACTACGGCTTCCGCGACAACGGCGCGTACGGCATCGTCCCCAACCAGGTGGTCTTCAACACCGACGACCGCTGCCTCTCCGGCACCTGCAAACCGCTCAACGACGCGAACAAGGCCAACTGGCCGGACGTGCCGTTCGACCTGGTGTGCAACTCCGGCACCGACTGCAAGGCGTGGAGCCCGTCCTTCTTCTCCACCGTACGGCTGACCTCCATCGAGACCCAGCAGTACGACACCAGCAGCACCCCGTACAAGAAGGTCGACTCCTACGTTCTCGGCCAGACCATGCCGGCGACCGGGGACGGCACCGCGCCGACGCTGTGGCTGAACTCGATCACCCGCACCGGGCACGACACCACCTCCGGGGGCTCGGCCAGCGCCATCACCCTGCCCTCGGTGTCGTTCACCGGCATCAAGCTGCCCAACAGGGTGGACGTGAGGGGTGGCTACCCCTCGTTCTACCGGCAACGCATCGCGACGATCACCACCGAGACCGGCTCGGTCATCTCGCCCAGCTACGAGCTGCCGGAACCCTGCACCGCGCCGGTGGCGCTCAATCCCGCGTCCAACACCAAGTCCTGCTTCCCGGTCTACTGGACGCCCGAAGGGGTGCCGGACCAGATCCGCGACTGGTTCCACAAGTACGCGGTCACCCGGGTCACCGCGACCGACCCGACAGGTGGCGCGCCGGCCACGTCCACCAGTTACCAGTACCTCGACGGTGCCGCCTGGCACTACGACGACAACGAGGTGGTCAAGGCCAAGTACCGCACCTACGGCCAGTTCCGCGGTTACGGCAAGGTCCGGGTGCGCAACGGCGACGGCGCGAACGACCCTCGCACGCTGGCGGAGACCACCTACTACCGGGGCATGAGCAGGAACAACAGCACCACGGTCGTCAACGTCACCGACAGCGCCGGCGGGGTCCACGAGGATGTGGACCAACTCGCCGGGCGTGCCCTGGAGGCAACCTCCTACCTGGGCGACGGCGGCCCGATCGACGGTTCGTCGATCACCTCGTACTGGGTGTCGGACGCGACCGCGACCCGTACCCGCACGGGCCTGCCGGCGCTGACCGCGACCTTCACGGCGCCGGTACAGACCTGGCGACGACAGGCGGTCACATCCGGCGCCAGCACCACCTGGCGCTACAGCCAGACCGACATGTCGTACGACGCATCGATCACCTCGCCGACCTTCGGTCTGTTGCAGCACTCGTACGACCACACCGTGCCGGCGAACACCACCTATGACCGGTGCACCAGCACGACGTACGCTCCGGCCAACACCGATCTCAACCTGGTCGGCCTGACCAGCCAGGTCGAGACCGTGTCGGTTGCCTGCGCTGGTTTCCGCGCCGGCTCGCCGACGTCTGTGCCGGGCAGCACGAACACGCTTACCGCTCCGAGCACGGTCAGCCGGCCGGGGCAAGTTGTGTCGCACGTTCGGACCTACTACGACGACACGCAGTTCGCGACCACGTTCCCGCAGACGCCCCCGACCAGGGGCAACGTCACCATGGTCCGCAAGGCGTCCGACTGGGTCTCCGGCGCTTACGTCTACCAGACCACCGACCGGGCCGAGTTCGACCCGTACGGGCGCGTGACCGGCAGCTGGGACGGCAACGGCAACAAGTCCATCACCAGGTACACCGACAACGCCGCCGGCCTGACCACCGGGATGACGTTGGAGAATGCGGAGGGCCACGCCACCTCCACGACCATGACCACGCTGCGCAATCTGCCGGTGAGCAGCACCGACGCCAACAGCGTGGTCACCAGCACCCAGTACGACGCGCTCGGTCGGCTGACGGCGGCCTGGGTGGCGTCCCGGCCCACCAGCGGTCTGGCGAACGTCAAGCACAGCTACACGGTGTCGAAGACCGGAATCACCGCCACGACGACCGAGACCCTCAACAAGAACAACTCGTACAGAACCTCGACCACCATCTACGACGCCCTCTACCGGGTGCGGCAGACCCAGGCGGACACCAACCTGGGTGGCCGGATGGTCACCGACTCGTTCTACGACAGCCGGGGGTGGGTGCGGGCGACCTACAACGGCTGGTGGGACGCCGCCAGCGGACCGAACACCACTCCCGTCTACACCGACACGCTGCTCAAGAAGGCCCTGAACCAGACGTTCAACACCTACGACGGGCTGGGCCGGGTCATCCTGGCCGAGAGCGCCCGCGACGGCGTGGTCAAGTCGTCGACCAGGACGGTGTACAACGGTGACCGGACGACGGTCATCCCACCGACCGGCGGCACCGTGACCGCGACGGTCAGTGACCCGATGGGTCGGCTGGAGAAGCAGCTCCAGTACACCGCGGCACCGACGCTGGTCTCGCCGTCCAACCCGTTCACCGGCATCTACCGGCTGACCGGCGGCACCACGGTGGACAGCAGCTACGGCTACGACGGCCATGACAACCAGTCGACCCTGACCGACACTGCCGGCAATGTCTGGACCAGCACGTTCAACCTGCTGGGACAGGTGGTCGGCAAGGACGACCCGGACGCCGGAACCAGCACCATCCGCTACGACGGCGCGGGCAACGTCATCGAGTCGACGGACGGCCGCGGCAAGACCCTCTCGTCGACCTTCGACAAGATCAACCGTCGCACGGCGAGCTTCGCCGCGTCGACCTCGGGGCAGTCGACCAGCAACCAGTTGGCCGCGTGGGTCTACGACAACGACAACAACGTCGCGCCGATCACGAATGCGATTGGCAAGCTGACCACCGCGACCGCCTTCCGCAACGGTGCCGCATACAGCACCCAGTGGATCAACTTCGACGCCTACGGCAACTCGAAGGGCGAGACGATCACCATCCCCGCCGCGGAGGGGGCCCTCGGCAACACGTACGCGTTCGGGCACACCTACTCGGCGACGACCGGAATTCTCCTCAGCGACACGTATCCGGCGCGCGGTAACCTGCCCGCCGAGACCGTTATCCACAGCTACGGCGGAGTGCTGGACCTGCCGACGATCGTCGGTGGACTTGCCGGCTACAGCGCGTCCGTCGACTACGACGCGTGGGGTCGGATCACCCGCAACGTCGTCGGTTCGCCGACGAGCCTGGCCTCGATCGTCAACATCTACGACGACCACGACGGGCGACGCAAGCAGCAGCTGGTTACCAAGACGACGGCCACCACGACGGACGTCGACAAGCAGGAGTACGAGTACGACGTCTACGGCAACATCACCAAGACGGTCAACACCCGGTACGAGCCGACGACGGTGTCCGAGACAGAGTGCTACCGGTACGACTCACTGCGGCGACTCACCAAGGCATGGACGGCGAAAGACGCGTGCGCGGTCGCCCCGACCGTCGGTAACCGCGCCATGGTCGGCAGCGGCATCGGCGCCACCAGCGCCTACTGGACCGAGTGGGACGTCGACTCGCTCGGCAACCGGAAGAGCCAGACCCAGTACTCCACGACCGGTGGGACCGACACCACCACCACCTACGCCTACGACGGCAACGGGAAGGGCCAGCCGCACACGTTGACGGGTACGACCACCTCCGGTGGCCTCACCGGCAGCACCTCGTACACCTACGACGACGCGGGCAACACGACCACCCGCAAGGCCGGGCAGGGCACCCAGACCCTGAACTGGGACGACAGCGGCGAGCTGACCTCGGTCACCGGCGGCACGGACGGGAACAGCTCGTTCCTGTACGACGCCGACGGCAACCTGCTGATTCAGAAGGACCCGGGGGTCACCACCCTCTACCTGCCCGGTCAGCAGATCACCCTCAACACCGCCACCCAGGCACTGAGCGGCACCCGCTACTACCCGCTGCCCAGCGGCGCGATGGCCTATCGCACGGGGAGTGGCACCGCGTACGGGTTCACCATTCCGGACCACCAGGGCACGCCCAGCCTCTACCTGAACAACACGGCCCAGGTGCCGACCTGGCGGCAGTACACCCCGTACGGCGCGCCGCGCGGTTCCACCGTGACGGCACCCGACAACCGCGGCTTCCTCAATCAGCCGCTCAACACCAACACCGGCCTGACCCAGGTCAGCGCCCGGAACTACGACCCGGCCATCGGGCGGTTCGTCTCGGTCGACCCGTTGCAGGACCTGACCGATCCGCAGCAGTGGAATGGCTACTCGTACGCCAACAACTCCCCGGTCACGATGAGCGACCCGGACGGCCTGATTCCGGCCGACTGCATGGAGTATGACTGCTACGGCTACGATCCGCGGCCCCTCAAGGAGGGCGACGGCCGTGGTGCCGGCGGCTGCCCGGGCGGCTGTGGCACCGAGGCGAACAAGGACTGGGGCAAGAAGAACGGCAAGACGACCACCAGGAACGGGAAGCGGACTCACCCGCGGATCCTCGGGAACGTGATCTTTGTCCCCGAGACGGTGCCGCTGGAGGAGTTCACCCGTCGGTGGAACGACCAGCGCGCCGAGTGGCTCTCGGCGTCGGCCTTCAGCAACGACCTACTTGAGGCCCAGGACGAACGCGCCCTCGCCATGAACATCTGTCACGAGATGGGGCGGCCGGGCGGTTGCCAGGAGTGGATCGAGCAGCTCTACAGCCCTTACATCGATACTTTGGCAGCGACCCTGCCGGCAGACGAGATGTTCCAGAGCGGTGCGATCGCCGCGGCCAGCGGCGCGGCAGGTGCGGCGCTGAAGGGTGGGCGTCCTGCCGGCGGCGGTGGCTGCAACTGTGGCTGCAAGAGCTTCAGCGGTGACACCGAGGTCCTCATGGCCGACGGGACCACCAAGAGCCTCGAGGAGATTGAGGTCGGAGATGAGGTTATGGCCTCAGATCCGGAAGTGGGTGAGCAGGGGCCACGAGTCGTCACGCATGTCTGGGTCCACAAGGATGATCTCGTTGATCTTCAACTCTTCGGTTCTGTGGTCCGGACGACAGAGGATCACCCTTTTTGGAATCAGACCGATCGGGAGTGGCAGCGGGCTGATGAGTTTGATCCAGGCGACCTCGTGCTGCTGGCAGGCGGCCGCACCCTATCCGTCCTGGGAATCCGCCCGAACACCGTCCACTCGGGCGATGCCTATAACCTGAGCGTCGACGGCCTCCACACGTACTACGTCGCAGCAGGGAAAGCTCTGGTCCTGGTCCACAATTCCAATGGCTCCAACCCGTGGGGCAACTCACAAGAATGGAAGCAAGGTCGCGTACCGACGAGTGGTGGTCCGTCAGATGGGGTGCTCTACCGGCGTGGCGCTGGTGGCGCCATCGTCGACTGGGGTGTATATGACAGCAAGGGGAACCTTAAATACAGGACGGATCTCTTTGGAGCTGCCCATGGAGGTGTCGAAACCCCTCACTGGCAGACCTATCAGGAGAACGTCAATCCCAAGGGAAAGGCTTTCGTTCAAGAAACAGGTGATGCGTTCCCGGGCGCGGGTCCAGCGGGTGAGCCACCGTGTGGTTTCTAGTAGCTGCCATTGAGGTGTCGGTATTGTACTTCTGCGACTTGACAACCGCTCCATGCTCGTGAAGGTGGCGCTGCCGTGACTGAGTTGGAAACCTTGCTCTCGCTTTCGGAGTCTGCCAGCTGGAGCGATCGCGGCAAGGCTGGGTCAGGACTCGTGGCCCATGTGGGTGAGCCAACTGTGGATGCCGCCATTCTTCGGCTGCTGCTGGACGAGAGAGACACCGCTGTCACTGTTGCTACGGCTAATGCGCTGTTGGCTCGGGCTGATCTCGCCTCGTGGCGAATGTTTGTTCGCGGCTGGGCCGTTGCCACCCAGCGGTCCAGTATGACGAATTACGTCGATCATTTGTACAGCTGCTTGAATAGTGCAATGTACGTCGCGAGCTTGGATTCGGGAAAGACTGCAAGATTGAAGGGTTTGGCAGAGCGTTTCACGAGTGATGATCATGATGAGACGTTAAAGACAGCCGCAAGAGAGATTCGCGACCTGGTATTCGAGAGTCTATGACTGGTGGTGGGCAGTCTGCTGCTCCTGAGAATGGCCATACGTAGTCGCTGGTGAGGAATCAATTTCTTGTTTGCGGGCGGCGGGACCTCGGTCCCGTCGCCCGATTCAATCCGCAGAAATCAGTCGGTGCTTCGGCTAGTTCCAGCACCGGTGCCGGCGCCTTGCCGTCGACACGCCTCAGCTCGCGACTGTGCCAACGCCCGTACGATCGATGGGTGCGCCGCCCTCACCCGCCGCGGCCCGCAAGCGCCACGCGGCCCCGCCTGCTCATCGCCCTGACCGCCGTCGCCGTCCTCACCGCCACCACCGCCGCGTCCTGCGGCGACGACCAGCCGCCGGTCGCGCTCGCCTCGGTGGCCCGCAACCCGGTCAGCGAGGTGATCGACGCCCCGGCCACGGTTACCGCCCGCGCAGCCGCCACCCTCACCGCGCCCGCCGACGGCACCCTGGCCAGCCTGCGCGTCCAACCTGGACAGCGGGTGAAGCGCGGTCAGGTGCTCGCTGTGGTCAACTCGCCGAGTGCCCAGCAGCGTCTCCGTCAGGCGAAGGAGGCGCTGACCGCCGCGAAGCGCGCCGGCCGCGGCGTCGGAGCGGGCAACCTGAGCAGCAGCCGGCGGGGCACCGACAAGGCCGCCGAGGAGGCGTTCGACGCCGCCCGCAAGGCCGCCGAGAAGATCGCCGACCCGCAGTTGCGCGACGCGCTGCTGACCCAGGTGACGTCCGCGCAGCGGCAGTACGCCGCCGCCGCGCGCAGCGCCGACCAGGCGGTCCGCGCGGTGCAGCGGGGGATCAACGGGTTGAGCTCCGCCGTCGGCTCGCTCGCCGCGGCGCAACGGCTCCAGGCCCAGCAGGCGTACGACCTGGCGAAGGCGACGGTCGACGCGCTGACCCTGCGCGCTCCGATCGCCGGCGTGGTGCAACCCGGCGGCACGCGGGCCGCCAGCGGCGCCAACGGTGGGCTGGCCGGGCTGTTGGAGCAGGCCGGTGGGGCCGGGATTGACCCGTCCGCGCTGGCCCCCGCCCAGGGCGGCCCGCCCGCCGGGGTCGACGACGCCGTCGCGGTCGGCGGTCAGGTCACCGCCGGCACGCCGGTGCTGACCGTGGTGGACACCGGGCAGTTGGGGCTGCTCGCCGACGTGGACGAGACCGACGTGCTGCTGGTCAAGGCCGGTGTGAGCGCCACCGTCGAGCTGGACGCGGTGACTGGCGCCAGCTACGACGCCACCGTCCGGTCCGTCGACGTGCTTCCCACCAGCTCCGCGCAGGGCGGCGTCACCTATCGGGTACGCCTCACGCTGGGTGCGGGAAAGCTGGTCGAGGACGCGCCCGCCCCGACGCCCCGCCCCGGCATGAACGCGATCGTGCACCTGCGCGTACGCGAGGCCTCCGACGCGGTGACCGTCCCCGCCTCCGCGGTGTTCTCCGCCGACGGCCGGGACGCCGTGTGGGTGGTCCGCGACGGGAAGGCGGACCGGGCGCCGGTGACAGTGGGCGTCCAGGGGGCCGACCTGGTGCAGATCCTCAACGGCGTCCAGGCCGGCGACCGGGTCGTGGTGCGCGGCACGGACCAGGTGCGCGACGGCCAGGAGGTCCGGTGACCGACACCCCGCCGGCCATCGAGGCGGTGGACGTGTCGCGGACGTATGAGTTGGACGGGGTGTCGGTCGAGGCGCTGCGCGGGGTGTCGTTGACCGTGCAGCCGGGTGACTACGTGGCGCTGGTGGGGCCGTCCGGCTCGGGCAAGTCCACGCTCATGCACCTGCTGGGGGGTCTCGACCGCCCGACAGGTGGCCGGTTGGTGATCGGCGGGCGGGACGTCAACGCCCTCTCGCCGCCGGAGATGGCCGCCCTGCGCAACGAGACGATCGGTTTCGTCTTCCAGGCGTTCCACCTGCTGCCGCGTACGTCGGCGGTGGAGAACGTGGCGTTGCCCCTGGTCTACCGGGGTGTGTCGGCCCGGCAGCGCCGGGAGCGGGCGGCGGCGATGCTGGGTCGGGTCGGTCTCGGGCACCGGCTGGACCACCGGCCCAACCAGATGTCCGGTGGCGAGCAGCAGCGGGTCGCCATCGCCCGCGCGCTGGTCACCGAGCCGACGGTGCTGCTGGCCGACGAGCCGACCGGCAACCTGGACAGCGTGACAGGCGCGGCGGTCCTGGAACTGCTGGAGCGGTTGAACGCGGAATCCGGGGTGGCATTGGTGATGGTCACCCATGACCAGGAGGTGGCGGCTCGGGCCGCCCGGCGGATCACCATGCGCGACGGTGTGGTGGTGGCGGACAGCGCCACCGACCCTCATGATCGACCGCTGTCCGTCGATCACGGTCGACCTGAGACACTTGTCCCCGCTCCCAGCGCGGAGCCCCGGTCCGTTTCCGGAAGCGGCCCGGGGCACCCGTCCGGTGGCTCCGGTGGCGCCGCCGGAGCCACCGGGCGCCTTCCGCAGCCGCCGACCGGCGACGGCACCTCCGATCAGGCCGTCGACGCCAACGCGACGCACGAGCCGACCAGTGCCGAGGCCGTGCAACAGTCGGCGGCCGACAACCGGAGCGAGTCGTGAGGGTCGCCGAGGCGTGGCGGGTCGCGTTGGACGCGCTACGGGCCAACCGGCTGCGCAGCTCGCTCACCATGCTCGGCGTGATCATCGGGGTGGCCTCGGTGGTGCTGCTGGTAGCGATCGGCACCGGCACCAAACAGAAGGTGGAGCAGCAGGTCGAGGGGCTCGGCTCCAACCTGCTCCTGGTCGTCCCCGGCAAGATCGAGGTGGGCACCGCGCCCGTCGTCTCGCCGTTGACGCTCAAGGACGTGGACGCGGTCTCCCGGGTCGTCGGCGATCCCCAGCGGGTCGCGGTCACCGTCGCCTCCGGGGCGACCGCACGGGCCGGCGCCCGCTCCGACTTCACCACCGTGCAGGGCGTGCTGGAGACCACCCCGACGGTGTTCACCCGGTCGCTGGCCCGGGGCCGCTACCTCACCGGCACGGACGTGGACACCAGCCGGCGGGTCGCGGTCCTCGGTGACTCGGTGGCCCGCGCGTTGTTTCCCGACCGTGATCCGCTGGGCCAGCAGGTGACCCTCGCCGGGGTGCGGTTCCGGGTCATCGGCGTGTTCGCGCCCCTCGGGCAGAGCCTCGGCGTCGACCGGGACGACGAGGTGCACGTGCCGGTCACCGCCGCGCAGCGGCTGTGGGGCACCCAGCGGGTCGACGGCATCGCCGTGAAGGCGCCGGACCGGGAGCGGATCGACGAGCTGGGCGAGCGCATCGTCGCCGAGCTGAACCGCCGCCACCCGGACACCGAGTTCAGCGCGGTCACGCAGCAGCAGATCCTCGGTGTGCTCGGCGACATCCTCGGTGTGCTCACCGGTGTGCTGGCCGCCATCGCCGGAATCTCGCTGCTCGTCGGCGGCGTCGGCGTCTCCAACATCATGCTGGTGAGCGTCCGGGAGCGGACCCGGGAGATCGGGCTGCGCAAGGCCGTCGGCGCCCGCCCCCGCGACATCAGCGTGCAGTTCCTGCTGGAGGCCGTACTGCTCACCACGATCGGCGGGCTGACCGGGATGGCGCTGGGCGTGGGCACCGCCCTGCTGGTGGACGCGCTGTCCCCGATCCCGGCGGCGATCACCTGGTGGTCGTTGGCGCTGGCCTTCGGTGTGTCGGCCGCGGTGGGAATCATCTTCGGGGTGGTTCCCGCGCAGCGCGCCGGCCGCCTCGACCCGGTGGTGGCGCTTCGCGCCGAGTGAGACCGGCCGGCCAACCGGACGACCGGCGCAGGCGGGGAGATAGCGGGAGCACGGATCGGGTGAACCGACGATCCCGGCATGATCAGTTGTACGAAGGGATCGCGCCGGTCACAGCCGCCCCGCTACCGTACTGGTAACACGCGCGTCGCCGCCCGACCCGGAGCATCCGTCGGGTTGGCACGCGCCGGGCATGGGATGGGTCGGTGAGCCATGGCCGGGTCGCAGTCCGACGGACGGCTGTCGGAGGTCAAGTTCCTGACCGTCGCGGAGGTGGCGACGGTCATGCGGGTGTCGAAGATGACCGTCTATCGCCTCGTGCACAGCGGTGAGCTCACCGCTGTCCGGGTGGGGCGGTCGTTCCGGGTGCCCGAGCACGCGGTGCACGAATACCTGCGGGGCGCGTTTCAGGAAACCGCCTGAGCCACCCGTCCGCCGCTCGAATGCCACGTAGGCGGCATGGACGGGGGCGCGTTGGTCCTGCTGACGCTCTCCGGCTACCCTGGAGCCCGACCGAGACCCCACCGGTGCGCCCCGCCACCCAGACCGGTCCGGTCCGTTGTCCGCATGCGGTCGCCGTCGCCACCTGCGTGGTGTCATCCGGCCCGCCCCGCACGTTGTATCGAAAGGCTGTCGTATGGGCTCGGTGGTCAAGAAGCGCCGTAAGCGCATGGCTAAGAAGAAGCACCGCAAGCTGCTGCGCAAGACCCGCGTCCAGCGTCGCCGTCTCGGCAAGTGATCGTCGCCGGGCGCACAGCCCGGCACTTCGACGTCACTTGCCAAAACAGTCGACCTCCGGAGGCTCAGGTGATCAGGCCGTGGTTCTCCCGGCTCGATCCCTCCTGTCGGCGTAGGTGCGTCAGATGACCCCCGGTAGCACCTCAGGTGCTCCGGGGGTCGTCGTCGTCACCGGGGTCGGCCGGTACCTGGGCGCGCACGTGGCGGCCCGGCTGGCCGCCGACCCCCGCATCGAACGGGTCATCGGCGTGGACGCGCCGGAGCCGGGCGCCGAGTTCACCGATCTGCTGGACCGGGTCGAGCGGATCCGCGTCGACCCGGGGTCGCTCGGCGGGCTCCTCGCCGACCTGGAGGTCGACGCGGTGGTCCACCTCGCGTTGGTCAGCGCCCCCGACCAGCAGCACGGCGGCCGGTCGGCCATGAAGGACCAGAACGTCATCGGCACCATGCAACTGCTCGCCGCCTGCCAGCGGGCGCCCCGCCTGCGCAAGCTGGTGGTCCGGTCGTCGACCGCCGCGTACGGGGTGTCGTTCCGCGATCCGGCGGTGTTCACCGAGGAGACCGAGCCACGCGAGGTGCCGCGCGGCGGTTTCGGCCGCGACATCCTCGACGTCGAGGGGTACGTTCGCGGCTTCCGCCGTCGCCGGTCCGACGTGACCGCGACGGTGCTGCGCTTCGCCCCGTTCATCGGTTCGACAGCCGACACGACGTTGACGCGCTACTTCGCGCAGCCGTTCGTGCCGACCGTCTTCGGCCGCGATCCCCGATTGCAGTTCCTGCACTTCGACGACGCGTTGGAGGTGCTGCACCTGTCGATCGTGGAGGATCACCCGGGCACCTACAACGTCGCCGGTCCGGGGGTGCTGTCGCTGTCCCAGGCGATCCGGCGGGCCGGTCGGGTGGCCGTGCCGGTGCTGGAGCCGGGTCTCTCCGGGGCCGCGGCGCTGGCCCGCACCATGGGTTTCGGCCGCTACGGCCTGGACCAGGTCGATCTTTTCGTGCACGGGCGGGTCGTCGACACCACCCGCCTGGAGCAGGAGTACGGCTTCACACCCCGCTCCACCGCCGCCGCGTTCGACGACTTCATCCGCGCCCACCACGGTGGGGTGGTGCTCAGCCGGGGTCAGTTGGCCGCCGCCGAGCAGTTGGTCCTGGACGGCATCCGGCAGGTCCGAGCAGCCGTGCGGGAGCGGACGTCATGAGCGCGAGGCGTACGCCTGTCGTGCGCGTCGCCGAGGTGCCGTCGTGACCGGGCCGGCGCACGGACGTGAACCAGCGGGTCTGGGGCCGTTCGACGTACCGCCGGAGCCGCCCGTGCCGGACGCGGAGCCGGCGCGGCGCAACGGCCATCGACCGGCGAGCCGGCTCGCGCCCGCCGCGACGTCGGGCGACGAGGTCGACACCGCGACCGACGACCCGGTGCGCGCGGGCGGCGACCCGACCGCCGACGAGGCCCCCCCGACCGGCGAGCCGGCGAGCGCGGCCGTCCCGCACACCGGCGGCGGTCCGGCGGTGCCGGATCGGCCCGGGGACCAGTGGGACCGCCGGGTCGCGAACGGGCTGGCGTTCCTGCGTCGGCGGTTGGCCGGTGACTACGAGGTCGACGAGTTCGGGTTCGACCCGGAGCTGACCGACGCCGTCTTCCATCCGCTGCTGCGGCTGCTCTACCGGGACTGGTTCCGCACCGAGGTCAGCGGGGTCGAGCACGTCCCCGTCGACGGGCCCGCGCTTGTGGTCGGCAACCATTCGGGCACCGTGGCCCTGGACGCGTTGATCCTCTCGGCAGCCTTGCACGACAAGCACCCCGCCCACCGCTACCTGCGCCTGCTCGGCGCCGACCTGGTCTTCCGGATGCCTGTGGTGTCGGAGATCGCCCGCAAGACCGGCGGCACGGTGGCCTGCAATCCGGACGCCGAGCGGCTGCTCGGCGGTGGCGACCTGGTCGGCGTGTTCCCCGAGGGGTTCAAGGGGATCGGCAAGCTCTACGCCGACCGGTACAAGCTGCAACGGTTCGGCCGGGGCGGCTTCGTCTCGGCGGCGCTGCGCACCGGCACGCCGATCGTCCCGGTCGCCATCGTCGGCGGCGAGGAGATCTATCCGATGCTCGCCGACATCAAGCCCCTGGCGCGGCTGCTCAAGCTGCCATACTTCCCGGTCACGCCGACGTTCCCCTGGCTCGGGCCGCTGGGCATGGTGCCGCTGCCCAGCAAGTGGCTCATCGAGTTCTGCCCGCCGATTCCCACCGCGCACCTGACCGACTCGGCGGACGATCCGCTCGTGGTCTTCAACCTGGCCGACCAGGTGCGGGAAACCATCCAGCAGACCCTGCACTCGCTGCTGGAACGGCGACCGGACCCGTTCGGCCCATGAGTCAGCCGGCGCGGCGGCGGCGTTGCAACGCCAGGCCGGCGGTGACCGCGCCGGCGACCAGGCCGGCCGCCGCCGTCGACGGTACGGCGATCTTGACGGCCCGACGGCCGGTGCGAAAGTCCCGTACCTCCCAGCCGTGCTGGCGGGCCTGGCGCAGCAGGGCGCCGTCCGGGTTGACCGCCACCGCCCGGCCCACGGCGGAGAGCAGCGGCAGATCGTTGGCCGAGTCGCTGTAGGCCGCGCAGCGGCTCAGGTCCAGCCCTTCCACGGCGGCGAGCTGCGTGACCGCCTCGGCCTTCGCCGGCCCGTGCATGAGGTCGCCCACCAACCGCCCGGTGTACGCCCCGGCCCGCACCTCGGCCACCGTGCCTATCGCACCGGTCAGGCCGAGTCGGGTGGCGATCACCCGCCCGATCTCCACCGGGGCGGCGCTGACCAGCCACACGCGCTGACCGGCGTCGAGGTGGCGTTGGGCGAGCTGCCTGGTGCCGGCCCAGATCCGGGGCGCCATCAGCTCGTCGAAGATCTCCTCCGAGAGGCGTTCCACGTCATCCACCCGCCAGCCTTCGACGAAGGCCAGCGCGGTCTCCTTCGCCTGTGACATGTCGCCGGCGTGCTCGCGGGCGAGCAGCCGGAACCGGAGCTGCTGCCAGGCGAAGCGGGCCAGGTCGCCGGTTGTGAGGTAGTTCCGGGCGGCGAGCCCGCGAGCGAACCAGTAGATCGACGCGCCCTGCATCATCGTGTTGTCGACGTCGAAGAACGCCGCGGCGGCCCGGTCCGGCGCGGGTGGGGTCACTGGCGCGAGCTCGGTCTCCGCCCACCCGGCGGTGTGACCCAGGGCGTCGGTGCTGACCGTCACCTTGCGGCTCACGCGACTCCCTTCTCACCAGGTACGACGGATGCCTCCAGCGAGGGTAGCCGGAGCGCACGGTCGAACGGCCGGGCCACAGGGAACTGTGGTCCGGCCGGTCAGGCGTGCGGTATGGGGAGTGCCGGGCGGGCGGCTCAGCGGTCGCCGGGGCAGGTGGTCGGTGTGGGTCCGAGCGCGTCGCTGCCGGTCGGAGCGGGCAGGCCGCAGGCGATCGCCGCCCGCACCGAATCCGAGCGCTCCCGGATGGTGTCCAGCAGGGCCAGGGAACGCCGGGTCCGTTCCCGGTCGGCTCGGCTGGCGCCGTCGAGCAGGTTGGTCACCGCCCGACGCTGGCTGGTGACGAAGGTGTTGACGGTGTCCAGGCTGGCCGGTTCGGCCCGCTGGACAGCGGCGGCGGTGAGCAGGCGAATGCCCTGCCGGGTGTCGGCGTCCATGTCGTCGAGGACGGCGCTGTAGCCGATGCGGTCACCGCGCAGCTCGGCGGCTTCGCCGAGCCTGGTCCGGGCGAAGTCCAGGAACAGTTGGCCGCGGCTGATGTCCGAGCTGGCCAGGGCGAGCTGGGCTCGCTCGGTGGAGCGCTTCATGCCGTACAGCGCGTCGCCGGGGACGGCGTTCTCGCTGGCGGCGGAGATCCCCGAGACGGCGATGGCACCGGCAGCGATGCCGACCAGGATCGCGCCTCGGGCGCGGGCCCGTCGGGCGGTGACCGCGGGTAGCAGCGAGCCGCGGCTCGTTGCTGCGACCCGCGGGGCAGCCGGCTCGGCGGTCGCCGGGGTGGTGCCCATCCCCTCGCGCTCGGCGGTGGCGAGCAGCATCGCTCGCAGGCCGGTGCGGAAGTCGGGGTTCACCTCGACCGTGGGGGGATCGACGCTGAGTCGCTGGCCTACTGCGACGAGCGGTGCCAGCTGGCTGTCCACTCGGGACCGCACGTGGTGCCGCCGGCCGCCGTTGGCCTCGTCGAGAAGCTGCGCGAAGCGCTCGGCGCGCCGGCGGGAGAAGAGGATGTCGTCCACCGCAGGCACCTCCTCTCGCTGGTCACGGCCGGTCGGCCGCCATCGTTGCCAGCGACCGGGCGGCTCTGTGACACCACGGAGGTGAGGCCCCGCCCGGCGTGCCGGTCGGACCTCGGTGCCCCGGGCCTGCCGGGACAACCACCGGTCGCACCCGGAGAAACGCGGCGGACCGGGCACGGGTTACGGGCCTGGCGGGGCGGAAATCACACAAAGTGATCGACGTCACCGGGCAGCACCCACCCTGAGCTGCCCGGACATTGATCGACGCCCGTCGGTTCCCGCAGCGAGAATCACGGTTGGAAGCCGTCGGGCAGGAGCCGGGCGAGCGCGCGAACAGCCCGGTACTGCAGGGCCTTGATGGCACCCTCGTTCTTGCCCATCGTCCGGGCGGTCTCGGCGACCGAGAAGCCCTGGAGGAACCGGAGCACGATGCACTCCTGCTGCTCCGGGTTGAGCTGCTTGACGGCGGTGAGCAGGGCGACGTTTGTGATGTGTTCGACCACCGCGGCTTCCGGGCTGCCCTCCGGGCCCCGGTCCTCGCGGTCGGCGTCGAGCACGTCGCCGGTGGTGACCTCCAGCCGGTACCGGCCGGACTTGAAGTGGTCCGCCACCAGGTTGCGGGCGATGGTCACCAGCCAGGCGCCGAGATCGCGGCCCTGCCAGGTGAAGCTGCCGATCCGCTTGAGGGCGCGCAGGAACGTGTCCGAGGTGAGGTCCTCGGCGAGCTGGCGGTTACCGACCCGGAAGTAGACGAACCGGAAGACGGTGTCGACGTACCTGTCGTAGATGAGGCCGAACGCCTCGGACTCGCCTGCCTGTGCCCGCTCGACAAGCGTCCAGACCTCGGTGGCCGGGTCGGACGGGTCCGGGCGGCTGGGGAAGCCGGTCGGGGTGATCGGGGTGGTCGGGGTGTCCGCCGGGACCGCCGGGATCACCGCCGTCTCGCCCGCCGCCGGATCGGTGACGGGCGCCGGCGCGTCGCCGACCCGACGGCCCTGGGAGGGCATGGTCGGCCGGGCCGGTGCGGCGACACGGCCACCGGTCGGCATCGCGTTGCCACCGGGGGCCGCCGGTCTTGGTGGGGGCTCGTTGGTGTGCGGGCGATTGCGGGTGCGCTGGGCGGCGTTGTCACCGCGCGTAGCGCCCTGCGGGTCGCCCAGCGGCGCGCGGGCCGCCTGTCGTTCGTTGACGGGGGAGCGGGGCGTCTGGCCGGTCAGGCCGACCGGGCGGTCCGCGTATCCGAAGGTGGTCACCGCGCGGCCCCCGTCCCGTTGGTCACCGGGCGGGCCGGTTTACGGGTCGTCGGTGCGGACCGACCGGGCAACCGGTCGGGCAGGACGGTTCCGGGGTGTGCCGACGGGCGGCAGTTCCCCTTGAGGTGCTGGTCCAATGCGCTGACAGGCACGGGGGCCTCCTCGGGCTGAGGGGTGTCGACTCACGGCAAATGGGGTGAGCCGACCCGAGTGATAATAGGGCCAACGTCACCCGCGCGTGGCAAGTCCGTTACACAGGGCGGAAGTATTTCCCGCTGTGTCGCACCTGTGGCGGACCGGTTGTCCGTCGTGTGCGTTTGACATTCGCCTGGGCCGGTGTTCCAGGATGGATCCCCAGGTCGGGGCCAGTTTGGCCGATCGGGTGCGCCGCCTCGGCCGGCCGCCGGGCGAGCCGGTCCGAAGCGTCCGTCGCGCACGCCGGTCGTCCCGCCGACCGGACCGGATCGGATCACCCGCGGCACGGCGACTGTCCCGTTGACGGGACACCCGACAGTCCTCGTCGCCCGACCGTCGGACGTGGCCTGTCGACCGCCGCTGTGCCAGACTCGACCACCGTGCAGGACCACTCGGCAGACCCCGCGCCGAACCTCGCCGACCGGGTCCGTCGGGCGGCTCTCGACAGTGGTGACCGGCCCGCGCTGCATTGGCGGGAGGCGCGCGTCAGCTGGTCCGAACTGGACGTCGCCGTGACCGCCGCCGCAGACGGCCTGGCCGCCGCCGTACCGCCGACCGCCGACGCGCGTCCCCTTCCGCGCCGGGGCGGCGACGACCTCGCCGTACTGCTCTATACATCCGGGACCGAGGGGCGTCCGAAGGGCGCGATGCTCTCCCACCGTGCGCTGCTGGCCAACCACGTACGCGGACTCGACGCCTGTCCGCACGAGGTCGGGCTGGTGCTCGCCGGGCACCCCGGGGTGGTCGAGTCGGCGGTACCGGGTGTGCCGCACCCACGAACCGGCGAGACTGTGCGGGCGTACGTGGTGCCGGCACAGGGCCGACCGGTGACCAGCGAGGAGCTGCTCGCCCACTGCGCACGCAACCTGGCCCGGTTCAAGTGCCCGACCGCAGTCGAGTTCGTCGACGCGCTGCCGCACTCGTCGATCGGCAAGGTACGCAAGACCCAGCTCCGGTCGGCGACGCCGACCGACCGCACGGAGGTAACCGATGGCCAGTGACGCCCGACTCGCCCTGATCACCCGACCCGGCTGCCACCTGTGCGACGACGCCAAGGCGGCGCTCGACCGGGTGGTCGCGGTCACCGGCGACAAGTGGGTCGAGTGGGACGTCACAGGCGACGAGGGGCTGGAACGGGAGTACGGCGACCGCCTCCCGGTGGTGCTGCTCGACGGCAAGGAGCACGGCTACTGGCGGGTGGAGGAGGACCGGCTGCTGCGGGACCTGACCACCCCGCAGCTCTGAGCGGTGCCTATGGTGCTCCGATGACCCCTGCGCACCCCCACCTCGTCTGGGACTGGAACGGCACCCTGCTCAACGACCTCAGCCTGGTGGTGGCCGCCACCAACGCCGCGTTCGCCAGCGTGGGCGGGCCGGTGGTCACGCTCGACGAGCACCGGACGCGGTTCCGTCGGCCGATCGCCGACTACTACGCCGAGGTGCTCGGCCAGGCCGTGGACGACGACGCGTTCGGCCGCCTGGACCGGATCTTCCACGACGCGTACCGCGACGGGTTGACCACCTGCGAGCTGGCCTCGGATGCGCAGACCGCGATGGCCGCCTGGGAGGGCAGCCAGAGTCTGCTCTCCATGTGGTTCCACGAGGAGCTGGTGCCCACCGTGCACACCTACGGGCTGACCGGCCACTTCACCCGCGTCGACGGGCTGCGGGCCACCGTCGGCGGTGACCGCAAGGCCGAGTCGCTCCGGCGGCACCTGGCCGAGCTGGGCGTGGACGGCAGCGCTGTGGTGCTGATCGGCGACTCCATCGACGACGCGGACGCGGCCCTCGCCGTGGGCGGCCGGGCGGTCCTCTACACCGGCGGCTTCACCGACCCGGCCCGGCTGCGCGCCTCCGGCCACCCGGTCGCCGACACCCTCACCGACGCGGTGGCCCTGGCCGCCCGGGAGGTCAGTTCCGCAGGTAGGTGAGGACGGCGAGCACCCGCCGGTGCTGCTCGGTGTCCGGCGGGAGGGTGAGCTTGGTGAAGATGTTGCGCACGTGCTTCTCCACCGCGCCGTCGCTGACCACCAGGGCGCGGGCGATGGCCGTGTTGGACCGGCCCTCGGCCATCAGGGCGAGCACCTCCCGTTCGCGTGGGGTCAGCTCGCGCAGCGGGTCGTCGCGGCGGCGGCGGGCGAAGAGCTGGCCGACCACCTCCGGGTCGAGCACCGTGCCGCCGCCGGCCACCCGGCGCAGCGCGTCCAGGAACTCGTCGATCGCGGCCACCCGGTCCTTGAGCAGGTAGCCGATGCCACCGCCGGCGCCGCCGGTGGTCGCCAGCAGGTCATCGGCGTACGACACCTCGACGTACTGGGAGAGCACCAGGATCGGCGTACGCGGCACCAGCCGCCGTGCCTCCACCGCCGCCCGCAGTCCCTCGTCGGTGTGTGACGGCGGCATCCGGACGTCGACGATCGACACGTCCGGCCGGTGCTCCACCACCGCCTCGACCAGCGCGTCACCGTCCCCGACGGCGGCCACCACCTGGTGCCCGCTCTCGGTCAGCAGCCGCACCAGCCCCTCCCGGAGCAGGACGGCGTCGTCCGCGATCACAATGCGCATGGCTGTGGTGTCTACCACGTCCGGCCCGCCGTCCGGGCTCGGCGCGGTGTTCGACGGCTCACAGCGGAAGCTCCGCGCGGATCTCGGTGGGCCCGCCGGTCGGGCTCACCACTGCCAGCTCCCCGCCGGCCGCCCGGACCCGGTCGGCGATGCCGGCCAGCCCGTGGCCCTTGGCGAGGTGGGCGCCACCCTGCCCGTCGTCGCCCACCCGCACCTGGAGCTGGGTCTCCTGGCGGGCCACGGCGACCACGGCCTCGGTGGCCCGACTGTGCTTGGCGATGTTCGTCAGCGCCTCGGCCACCACGAAGTACGCGGTGTTCTCCACCGCCGGATCGAGCCGTCCGCCAGGTGTACCGAGCTGCCGGTCCACCTGGAGCTCGATGGGGATCAACCCGCGGCCGGCGAGCGCCGCCAGGGCACTGGGCAGACCCCGGTCGACAAGGATCGGTGGGGCGATGCCCCGGGACAGCGCCCGCAGCTCGGCCAGCGTCTCCCGGGTCTGGGTGACCGCCTCGTCGATGGTCCGGCCGGCGGCCTCCGGGTCGGAGGCGAGCTGCATCCGGGCCCGGCTGAGGTCCATCGCGAGCCGGACCAGGCGCTGCTGCGGGCCGTCGTGGATGTCGCGTTCCAACCGGCGCAGCGCGGAAGCCTCGGCGGACACCGCAGCCCGCTTCTGCTCCTCCAGCACGGTGATCCGGTCCCGCATCTCGGCCACTCCGGTCAGCAGGGCCTTGGCGAAGCTGCCCTGCAGGAGCGCGCAGCCCCGGGCCACGATCGGCAGCGTAATCAGGAAGAACACCCCGATCGCGGTGGTCACCCCGATCCGGGCCGTGGTCGAGTCGCCCAGGCCGAGCAGCTGGGCCAGGTCGCTGTCGTCCCTGCCGTGCGGCAGCGCCCAGTCGTACACCCAGTAGAGGGAGCCGGCGGCAGCGGCGATCCACCAGGCCAGCGTCAGCACGAAGGTGACCAGCGCCACGATCACCCGCAGGATGCCGTGCGCCAGGTCGAGCCAGGACTGGGCGTCGCGCATCGGCAGGAAGATCCGCCGCCAGGCGTTCGCGCCCGCCTCCGGGAGTCGGTAGTGCGGTCGGATCCGGGGTTGTCGCAGCACGGCGGGCAGCCGCAGTCGCTCGATGTCGGCCAGCCCCCGGGCGGCGTACAGGGTGCCGCTGAGGATCGGCAGGCCGATCACGGTGACCACCAGGCCGACACCTGCCACGAGGCCCACGGCGAGGACGACGAAGCTGGCCACCGCCAGGGGGAGGCCGAGCAGCACGTAGCCGGAGTCGACGAAGAGCTGGCGGGGGATGCTCGGTGCCAGCGTCGGATGGTCGCTGGCGGCAACGGCGGTCATAGCCACAGGCTAGGCAGCCGGGCCCGATGTCCCCATCCCGAAGCCCCGCCTCTCGCCCGTAGTGCTGTCCCTACCGCCGTCGTGACCAGGGCTCACCGCTGTCGGGACCGGCCGACGCGGGATTGGTCAGAGAAGTCGGGATTGAGCAATAATCGCCCGGGCGGCGGGCGCACAGGGCCGCTCAATCGATCTTGTGGAATGGAGGGGCTGGTGGGGTCGCGTCCCGGAGCGACAAGATCGCGATTTGTGCACGTCTTCACAAGCGCCTACTCTGTAGTTCCGACGCGCCCTGCTAGCACAGCCGGCAACCTCGGTCGCCAGCGGGAGTCCATAAGCGGCCGACCAGCGGAGTTGGCCGAGGATCGCACCGCACGGAGTCTCATGAGTCAGCACCGTCAGCCAGGTGCGCCCGGCCGCGCCGGTGCCGTACCGGCGCTCCCGGATCTTCCCGAGGCGACCGTCGCTCGGCTCCCGGAATACCTGCGCGCGCTGCACAACCTCGCCGACGCCGGGCACGAGACGATCTCCAGCGAGGGTCTTTCGGCCGCCGCCGGGGTCAACTCCGCCAAGCTCCGCAAGGACCTCTCCCACCTCGGCTCGTACGGCACCAGGGGTGTCGGCTACGACGTCGCGCTGCTGATCGAGCAGATCGAGTACGTGCTCGGGCTCACTCAGCGTCGCGCTGTCGCCCTGGTGGGCGTGGGTAATCTCGGTCACGCTCTGGCCGGCTACGACGGCTTCGCCAGCCGGGGCTTCCGGATCGCCGCACTGCTCGACGCCGATGCCTCCCGGGTCGGTGAAGAGATCAACGGCCTGGTTGTCAGGCATGTCGACGAGCTGCCGGCGGTCGCCACGGAGGAATCCATCGCGATCGGCGTGATCGCCACCCCGGCCGCCGCGGCCCAGCGGGTCGCCGATCAGCTGGTCGCGGTCGGCGTGACGAGCATCCTCAACTTCGCGCCGTGCGTACTCTCTGTTCCGGAGGGGGTCGACGTGCGCAAGGTCGACCTCGCCATCGAGCTGCAGATCCTGTCCTTCCACGAGCACCGCAAGGCGTCGCTGACCGCGCTGCCCGCCACCGGCGGGTCCGCTCTCACCGCCCTGCCCGGCGGGCTCTCGGCCACCGACACCCAGGAGGCGATCGGCACGTGAAACTGCTCGTCGTCGGCGCGTCCTACCGGACCGCCCCGGTCGCCACGCTGGAGCAGCTGGCCGTGCCCCCCGCCGACCTCACCCGCACCCTGGACCGCCTGGTCGCCCAGCCGTACGTGAGCGAGGCGGCGCTCGTCTCCACCTGCAACCGGGTGGAGGTCTACGCCGCCGTGTCCGGTTTCCACGGCGGGCTCGGTGACATCTGCGCCGTCCTGGCCGAGCAGGCCGGCAGCTCGCCGGCGTCGCTCGCCAGCCACCTCTACGTGCACTACGACACCGCCGCCGTGGACCACGTCTTCCGGGTCGCCACCGGGCTGGACTCGATGGTCGTGGGCGAGGCGCAGATCCTCGGCCAGCTGCGCGACGCGTACCACTGGGCCACCGGCGCCGACTCGGCCGGCCGTCTGCTGCACGAGCTGATGCAGCAGGCGCTGCGCGTCGGCAAGCGAGCCCACGCCGAGACCGGCATCGACCGGGCCGGCCAGAGCGTCGTCACCGCCGCGCTGGAGCTGGCCGCCGGGCACCTCGACGGCGACCTCGCCGGCCACCCCGCCCTGGTGATCGGGGCCGGCGCGATGGGGTCGCTCGGAGTGGCCACGCTCTCCCGACAGGGCGCCGGGCCGCTCACCGTCACCAACCGGGGCGCCGACCGTGCCGTCCGGCTCGCCGAGTCGTACGGGGCGGCCGCCGCGCCGATGACCGAGCTGGCCGCCACGCTCTCCACAGTGGACATCGTAGTGGCCGCCACCGCGTCCACCGAACCGGTCCTCACCCGGGCGGTGGTCAGCGCCGCGCTCGCCGAGCGGGGTCCCTCGCGGGGGCCGCTGGTCCTGCTCGACCTGGCCGTTCCCCGCGACGTCGAGGAGGGCGTCGCCGACCTGCCCGGCGTCGAGGTGATCGACATCGACCGGATGGCGGCGCTGCTCGCCGACGGTCCGGCCGCGGCCGACGCGGCCGCCGTCGAGCGGATCGTGCTCGGCGAGGTGGAGGGTTTCCTCACCTGGCTGCGTGGCGCCGACGTGGCACCCACCGTGGCGGCGCTGCGCGGTCGCGCGGACGACGTCGTGGCCGCCGAGCTGCGTCGCCTGGCCCAGCGCCGCCCCGACCTCGGCGACGACCTGCGAGCCGAGGTGGCCCGTACGGTGCACCGCGTGGTGCAGCGACTGCTGCACCAGCCCACCGTCAAGGTCCGCCAGCTCGCGGCCGAGCCCGGCGGCGACCAGTACGCGGCCCTGCTGCGCGAGCTGTTCGACCTCCAGGTGCCGCAGACCTCGCCGGTGGACACCGTCCCCGACGTGTTGAGCCCCGACCTCGGCATGGCACTGCCCGGCGCCGAGCCGCCGTCCGACGCCGACACCGTCGAGCCGACCCCGCCCGCCGGAGGTGCGCGATGACCACCCCCCTGCGCCTCGGCACCCGAGGCAGCGCCCTGGCGATGGCCCAGTCCGGCCAGATCGCCGAGGCGTTGACCACCGCCACCGGCCGCCCGGTCGAGCTGGTCGAGGTGGTCACCGCCGGTGACCGCTCCAGCGCTCCGGTGCACCGGCTCGGCGTCGGGGTCTTCGTCTCCGCGCTGCGCGACGCGCTGACCGCCCGGACCATCGACTTCGCGGTGCACTCCTACAAGGATCTGCCCACGGCCGCGGCCGCCGGGCTGCACATCGCGGCCGTGCCGGCCCGTCAGGACCCGCGCGACGCGCTGATCGCCCGGGGTGGCCGCACGCTCGCCGAGCTGCCACCGGGAGCCACCATCGGCACCGGCGCGCTGCGCCGCATCGCCCAGCTGCACGCGCTCGGCCTGCAGCTGGAGGTCACCCCGATCCGCGGCAACGTGGACACCCGGCTGGGGCGGGTGCTCGGCCCCGAGGCCGACCTGGACGCCGTCGTACTGGCCCGGGCCGGCCTGGCCCGGCTCGGCCGGGCCGATGTGATCACCGAGACGCTGGACCCGATGCTCATGCTGCCCGCGCCCGCCCAGGGCGCCCTGGCCGTGGAGTGCCGGATCGACGACCAGGATCTGGTCGAGCTGCTCGCGGTGCTGGACCACGCACCGTCGCACACCGCGGTCATCGCGGAGCGCGCGTTGCTGGCAACCCTGGAGGCCGGGTGCAGCGCACCCGTCGCCGCCTATGCCGAACTCGCAGAAGGCGAGGACGGCGATGAGATCTACCTGCGCGGGGCGGTGATCAGCCCGGACGGCACTCGTGACCTCCGGCTGTCCCGCACCGGAACGCCCGCCGACGCGGCGGAGATCGGTAAGGCACTCGCCGCCGAACTCCTCGAACTCGGCGCCGACTCGATCCTCGGCCACGAAGGACACACCGGCCCGGGGACCCAGCAATTTGGGAGCACAGAATGACCCGCACCCGTAAGCCCGTCGGCCGTATCGCGTTCGTCGGGGCGGGCCCCGGCGACCCGGGCCTGCTGACCCGCCGGGCGCACGACGCCCTGGTCGACGCCGACCAGGTGATCTACGACCGGGGAGTCCCGGAGTCGTTGCTCTCCGTCGTCCGCGCCGAGGCCAGAGACGACGCCGAGTTCACCCCGGCCGAAGGCGCGCCGGGGGATGTGGCGAAGGTGCTGATCTCCGCTGCCCGGTCCGGGCTGAACGCGGTGCACCTGGTTGCCGGTGACCCGTTCGGCCACGACTCCGTGGTCAAGGAGGTGCAGGCGGTGGCCCGCACCGCCGCCCACTTCGAGGTGGTGCCCGGCGTCGGCCAGGCCGAGGGCGTCGCCACCTACGCGGGGGTTCCGCTGCCGGGTGTGCGTACCGCCGCCGACGTCGAGGACGTCAGCACGCTGGACTTCGACGCGCTGGCCGCGGCCGTGGGCCGGGGTTCGCTCGCGCTCGCGGTGGACGCCGGTGACCTCGCCGCCGTCCGGGACGGCCTGCTGGCCGCCGGCGTGGACGGCACCACGGGTGTCGGGGTGACCGGCGACGGCACCGGCGAGACCCAGTACACGACCACGTCGACCGTGGACAGCTTCGTGGCCGCCGCGCTCGGCTTCACCGGCCGGGTGGTGCTCACCGTCGGCGCGGCCGTGGGCCAGCGCGACAAGATGAGCTGGTGGGAGAACCGCCCGCTGTACGGCTGGAAGGTGCTGGTGCCCCGCACCAAGGAGCAGGCCGGCGCGATGAGCGCGCGACTGCGGGCGTACGGGGCGATCCCGTGCGAGGTGCCGACCATCGCGGTCGAGCCTCCGCGCACCCCGGCGCAGATGGAGCGGGCCGTCAAGGGCCTGGTCGACGGCCGGTACGCCTGGGTGATCTTCACCTCGGTGAACGCTGTCCGCGCCGTCTGGGAGAAGTTCGCCGAGCACGGCTTGGACGCCCGGCACTTCGGCGGCGTCAAGATCGCCTGCATCGGCGAGGCGACCGCGGACGCGGTGCGCGCGTTCGGCATCCAGCCGGAGCTGATCCCCGCCGGGGAGCAGTCCTCCGAGGGCCTGCTGGCCGAGTTCTCGCCGCACGACGAGATCCTCGACCCGGTCGGCCGGGTGCTGCTGCCGCGCGCCGACATCGCCACCGAGACGCTCGCCGCCGGGCTCACCGAGCGCGGCTGGGAGGTCGACGACGTGACCGCGTACCGGACGGTGCGGGCCGCGCCGCCGCCCGCCGAGATCCGGGACGCGATCAAGTCGGGCGGGTTCGACGCGGTCCTCTTCACGTCTTCTTCCACAGTGCGGAACCTGGTCGGCATCGCCGGGAAGCCGCACGCGCGGACTGTTGTTGCCGTGATTGGGCCCAAGACGGCGGAGACCGCGACGGAGTTCGGCCTTCGGGTCGACGTCCAGCCGCCGCACGCCTCGGTGCCCGACCTGGTGGAGGCGCTCGCCGCCTACGCCGTCGAGCTGCGCGAGAAGCTGGCCGCCATGCCGGCCAAGCAGCGCCGCGGCTCGAAGGTGCAGGGGCCGACCGCCCTCCGCTTCCGGTAGTCGTCTTCAGGAGGGCCCTTCCATGTCGTACCCCGAGATCCGGCCCCGCCGCCTGCGCCGCACCCCGGCGATTCGTCGGCTGGTGTCCGAGACCCGGGTCGACCCGGCCGAGCTGGTCGTGCCGATGTTCGTCAAGGAGGGGCTCACCGAGCCCCGGGCCATCGGGTCGCTCCCGGGGGTGCTCCAGCACTCCCGGGACTCGCTGCGCAAGGCGGCCACCGAGGCGGTCCAGGCGGGCGTCGGCGGGATCATGCTCTTCGGGGTGCCCGAGCGGCGTGACCCGACCGGGTCCGGCGGCATCGACCCGAACGGCATCCTGAACGTCGCCATCCGCGACGTGGTGGCCGAGGTGGGCGACAGCACGGTCGTGATGAGCGACCTGTGCCTGGACGAGTTCACCTCGCACGGGCACTGCGGTGTGCTCACCCCCGGCGGTGAGGTGGACAACGACGCCACGCTGGCCGCGTACGCCGAGATGGCGGTGGCCCAGGCCGCCGCCGGGGTCCACATGGTCGGGCCGTCCGGGATGATGGACGGCCAGGTCGGCGTGGTCCGCCGGGCGCTCGACGCCGCAGGCCACCAGGATGTGTCGGTGCTGGCGTACGCGGTGAAGTACGCGTCGGCGTTCTTCGGCCCGTTCCGGGACGCGGTGGAGTCGGCGCTGGAGGGTGACCGGCGCGCCTACCAGCAGGACCCGGCCAACCTGCGGGAGTCGCTGCGCGAGGTGGAGCTCGACGTCGCCGAGGGCGCCGACCTGGTGATGGTCAAGCCGGCGCTGCCCTACCTCGACGTGGTGTCGGCGGTGCGGGCCGCGGTGGACGTCCCGGTCGCCGCCTACCAGGTCTCCGGGGAGTACGCCATGGTCGAGGCGGCCGCCGCGAACGGCTGGATCGACCGGGATCGGGTCATGTTGGAGACGCTCACCTCGATCAAGCGGGCCGGCGCGCAGATCATCCTCACCTACTGGGCGGTCGAGGCCGCCGGCCTGCTCCGCCAGCGCTACTGACCGACTCGACGGGTCCCGCCGGGTCGACCGACCCGTCGGCACCCGCGACGGCGGCCGGAAGTCGCCGGCTGGTCAGCCAGGCGAGCGCCAACAGCACTGCCGACACCGCCAGCGCGAGTCGGGTGGCCTGCGCCAGCTCCGGGGCGAGGTCGAGCCGGCTGGCCGGGTCGAGCCGGTTGGCGGCCGTGATGCCCCCGCCGCCGAGGCTCGGGGCGAGCCGGTCCGTCAGCCAGGACAGGGTTGCGGCGATCAGGGCGGTGCCGGCCGCCACCGAGGTGTGCGACACGGTGGTGAGCAGCGTGGAGCCGGACGGCAGGTCGTCGGGCGGAAGCGACCGGCTGGCCGCTGTCATCGTCGGCATCAGCGTCGCACCCATGCCCAGGCCGATGACCGCACCGAGCGTGGCCAGCAGCGGGTACGACGTGTCGGCGTCGAGCACCAGCACCCGGGCCACCGTGCCGGCCACCGCGGTGGCGATGCCGAGCCCGACGACCCGTCGCGCCGACACGCGGTCGACGAGCCGGGTCGCGACCTGGAGCATCAGCCCGGTGGTCAGCGCCTGCGGGATGCCGATCACCCCGGCGAGAGTGGCCGAGTCACCGCGTACCACCTGCACGTACGCCGGGATGATCAGGAACGAGCCGAAGTATCCGGCCGCGAAGAGGGCCACCGTCGCGGCGCCCGCGGCCATCCCCGGGAAGCGCAGCACGGTCAGGCGCAGCAGTGGCTGCCGGATCCGGCCGGCCCGCCAGGCGAAGGTGACCACCAGCGCGGCGCCGAGGGCGAGCGGCAGCAGCACGGACGCGGTGACGACCCCGCCCCGCTCGCCGGTGACGCTGAGCCCGTAGACCGCCAGCGCCAGGCCGGGGCTGAGCAGCAGGAGCCCGACGACGTCCAGCCGGACCGGTGGGCGTCGCGGGTCGGCGACCGGCAGCACCGACCGGCCGAGCCACACCGCCAACAGCCCCACCGGCAGGTTGATCCAGAAGATCCACCGCCAGGACGCGTGATCGAGCAGCAGCCCACCCAGCACCGGCCCGATCAGGGGCCCGATCAACACCGGAAGGCCGAGCAGGCTCATCATCCGTCCGCGCCGCCCGGGCGGCACCGCAGCGAGCGCGACGGCCATCCCGACCGGGTTGAGCAGTCCGCCACCCAGCCCCTGGAGCACCCGGAACGCGATAAGCGACTCGACGTTCCAGGCGGCCCCGGCCAGCACGGAGCCGGCGGTGAACAGCAGCAGCGCGGTCAGGTAGGTGCGGCGGGCGCCGAAGCGGCCGATCGCCCAGGCGGCGGTGGGCATCACCGCGACGAGGGCGAGCGCGTAGCCGCTGGTGACCCAGCCGATCGTCGTGAGGTCGGTGTCGAGGTCGTCGACCAGGTTCGGCAGCGCCACCACCGTGACAGTGGTGTCGATCACCGCGAGCAGGCCACCCAGGGTCAGGTACCAGCCGAGCCGTCGCGCGGACGCGTCCATGTCGCGGCTCAGGGCCGGACCCGGCGGGCGGCGCGCAGCGCCTCGGCCCACCAGGCCAGCTCGCTCAGGGTGGCGTCGGCGGCCTGCCGCAGCGGCTCGTCGTCGACCAGCCGACCGCGGGCGTCGAGCCGTTCCCAGGGCGCCCGGAGCACCACCCCGGAGCGGGTCGTGGCGGCCTGCACCTCGGCGAAGACCAGGCGGAGCTGCTCGACCGCGCGGATGCCGCCGGAACCGGCGCCGTACGACACGAAGGCCACCGGCTTGCGGGCCCACTCCCGGTAGTGCCAGTCGATGGCGTTCTTCAGGGCGGCCGGGAAGCTGTGGTTGTATTCCGGCGTCACCACCACGAACGCGTCCGCGGCGGCCAACCGGGCGCTTATCGGGCTGGCCGTATTGCCGCCCGGAGGGGTGTCGGCGAAGGGCAGCGGCACCTCGGCGAGGTCGACGAGGTCCAGGTCGAGGTCCGCGCGGCGGCCCGCGTGGGCGACGAACCAGTCGGCGATCGAGCGGCCCAGCCGAGGTTGACGGACGCTCCCGACGAGCACGGCGACGGTCGGCGGAGCGGTGTCCTCTTGCGTAGTCATGCCTCGGACGCTAGGACTTGAAGTAATGGTGAAGTCAATGGCGGCGGGGGAGTGGCGATGGGCACGTTGACGGTGGGCGAGGTGGCCCGCGAGAGCGGGGTCAGCGGCTCCGCGGTGCGGTTCTACGAGCGGCAGGGCCTGATCACCGCTGGGCGCACCGGCGGCAACCAGCGGCGTTTCGACTCCGACGCGGCCTGCCGGATCAGGGTGGCGCGAGTGGCCCAGCGCGTCGGCCTGACCGTCAACGACATCCGCGACCTGCTCGCGGCCCTGCCACCCGACCCCCAGCCGGCCGACTGGCAGGGTCTGCACGATCGGCTGACCGCCGAGGCCGAGCGGCGCATCCGCGACCTGCACGCGGCACTTGACGACATCGGCTCCGGCCGCCGCCTCTGCGACCTCTGACCCCCTGGTGCCGCGGCCCACGGCAAGATCGCCCGGGGCCACACGGCAAGATCGTGCCCAAACATGGATGTAGTGGCCTCCTGGTCGCCGGAAGCCACTACATCCTGGATCGAGCACGATCATCCGAGCACGAGCGGGACCTCAGTCGTCGTTGCCGATCGTGCCGACCGCCAGCGGATCGGTCAGCCGCAGGCCGGGCACTCCGGCCACCAGCAGGGTCAGCTTCTCGTCCGACTCGCGCCTGCGGTCACCCCGCACCGTCACCGGGAACGCCACCGACGTCTGACCGGCGGCCAACACCTTGCAACCGGTGTACGAGTCGAAGTCCGAGCCCGCCTGCGCCGTGAGCCCGACGGTTGCGGCGCAGAGCAGCACGGGCTGGGACAGCGGCCGGGACACGGTCGCCGTGAAGGTGAGCTGCCGGGTGCCCTGGTCGCCCTCGACGACTGTGGCATCGGCGACGGTCAACGACGCCCGGGACCGGAAACGCGCCACCTGCGGGTCGTGGTCGCTGGACCCCCGCGACCCGTCACCTGTGAACTCGGCCGGCCAGTCGGCGTTGACGTGCGCCGCCCGCACCTGCACCAGGTCACCGTAGAGCGCGTCGTTGACGAACAGGTGGTCGAGCGTCTGCGCCTGCCCCTCGAAGCTGTACGAGTAGGCCGACGCCGGCACCTGGGCGACGAGGGTGTCCCACAGGTTGTGCAGGCCGGCCTCGTAGAGCGGGGCGAGTTGGTCCGACGGCGTCGGCTGGCTGCCGGTGGCGATGGGATCGTCCGGGCGGGGGAAGACGTTCAGGTCCCCGCCGTAGACCACCCGGGCGCTCTGGTCGGTCGCCTCGATCGCTGTCACGATCGCCGCGCCGTACGCCGCCTGCTCCCGCCGCTGCCCGATCCGACCGTCGGGGCCGGAGGAGTAGTGGTTGCTCAGCGCGTACAGCGTGAACCGCTCGGTCGAGCCGGGTGCCGCGGCCACCGAGAACTTGCCCAACTGGGGTGCGCGGGTGAAGACGTTGTTCCCGTCCTTGCCTGTCGACGTGTCCACGTCGGCCGGCAGCACCGCGTTGAGGGCCTTCGGGTTCTGCACGTCGGTGTTGCCCGGCAGCCCCGCAGCCCGGTACTGGACCGTCGGCGCCGAGCCCAGCAGCGGGTCGCCAGCCGTCGCGGCCGCCAACGACAGCCGGTCGGTGCGGTACAGGAACGCGGCGGTGATACCGCGGACGTCCGCGCCGGTGCGGTCATAGGCAGCGGCGTACGCCGGCCCGCCGGCCGCCGCCACCGCGAGCGCCAACTCCTGGATGCTGTCCGGAGCGCCGTCGGCGTTGTTGGTCTCGCCGCAGGCCAGCGCCGCCCCGGACACCGTGCAGATGTCCTGGTCCTCGGCCTCCTGCACCAGGACCAGATCGGGCGCATGCAGATCGGAGACGATCTGGTCGGCGAGCGACGTCAGGTGCTCCCGGTAGTCCGCCTCGCTGCTCGGCACGTAGTCGAACGGGGGGTCGACACCCGGGCAGCCGGCGTTACCGGTGAAGTCGCAGCCGTCGAACGGGTCGTCACGGTAGTCGTACAGGTTCTCCACGTTGTACGTGGCGACCGCGACCTCCTGGGAACGGTCGGCCGGCTTCGGCGGGTTGTTCTTCGACGGGTCGGCCCCGGCGTCGAACTCGGCCCCCTCGACCTGCACGCCGTACTTCTCGAACGAGTAGTAGACGCCGCCCACCGCGTCCGCGCGCAGCGTGTCGAAGGTGTGCGCCGGCGGGAGCAGCGCGGTGCTGTCCCCGGTGGTGCCCTTCACGCCCATGCTGCCGAGCAGCACACGCTGACCGTTGCCGTCGTCGAAGCGGCGGGTCGGGTCGTTGTCCAACGGGTGCGAGTCCCGGAAGACCCGCCGGGCGTACGGGTCGGCGCGGTCCAGCAGCGGATCGTCCCGGTCGACGACCCACAGCTCTGCGTCGGCCGTGGACGAGAAGACGTCCCGGCCACTCACCGCGCCGCTGCCTGCGCGTACGCGCAGCCGGGCGCCCTCGTGCCGCTCCCAGAAGCGCTGCGCGTCGGCCAGCTCGACCGGCGGCACCGCCTCGGTCACCACGACCGTCGTGTCCACGTCCAGACCGGTGGCGATCCGGCGGACCAGCGACGCCCCGGAGAGCTGGGTGAAGGTGTAGTACTCCGACACCCGGGCCCGCAGCACGACCTCGTCGCCGACCGTCGGGACGTAGCCGCCGATCAGCGAGGTGAACGCGCCCATGAACACGAAGATGCCGTCGGAGCTGGTCGGGTCACCGTCGGTGTCACCGCTGCGGCTCTGCAGGAAGAACCCGTGCTGCTCCGCGCCGGCCGACGTACGGGCCAGCGTCAACTGGGTGATCACGCCACGGACGTCGTACATCATGCTGCTGGTGCCGTTGCCGCTCGCCGGTGCGAGCGGCGACCGGTCGGCGGGGCCGGCCTCGGTGTCGGTGGTCGGACCCTGCACCTCGCCGACGGTCAGCTCCCGGGTGACCTGAACCGCAAGCGCGCAGGTGGCGGTGCCACCGCCCGCGTCGGTCGCGGTCACGGTGACGGTGTACGCCCCGGCGGCGAGGTCGGCGCTCGCGCCGATCGTGGCGCGAGCGGTGCCGCCCACCTGCTCGGCGGGGGTGAGGGCGGTACGGGTGATCGAGCCGGAGGTGGGGTTCGGGCTGACCGCGGTCACCGCCAGGTCGACGATCGTGTCGTCGGGGTCGGTGGCGGTCACCTCGCGGCTCGCCGCCGTTCCAGCGGCGGTGACCAGGGGCCCGCCGCAGGTCAGCGTGGCCGGCACGTCGGTCGGCCCACCGCCGTCCACGGTGTGCGTGCCGAGCCCGTCGAAGGTGTCGACCGGGAGACCGGCCCACTGCGCGGCGGGGTCGAACGCGTCCGACGGGTCGGTGTCGCCCGCCGTCACCGAGGGCAGCCGGCGCAGCGTGTTGTCGGCCGTGCTGGTCGCCCCGGCGCCCCACTCGGCACCCGGGTCGACGCCCACCTGGCCGATCGAGTCGAGCACTGTGGTGCCCCGGCGCAGCACGATCGCGTCGTCGCCGTTGAACAGGCTCGCCCCGGTGGTCTGGTCGGCCTGGGCGAGGATGGCCGCCCCCGCCGAGGCGCTGGCGAACACGAACGCGTCCCCGGCGGCCACGTTCCCGGTCAGCGCGATGGTGGTCGCCGTGGTGGCGCCGTTGAAGTAGAGCTGGAGGTGGTAGCCGCCCGCGGTGAGGTCGACGGCGGCGCCGGTGCCGTTGAACAGCTCGATCGCCTTGTTGTTCGACGAGCCTTCGACGTACTCCGAGATGAACAGGTCGGTGGGCGCGGCGCTCGCCGCGGTGGGTGTGACGCCGAGGGCCGTGACGGTCACTGCGGCGGTGGCGATCGCGAGCGCTGCGGTGGTGCGGCGCGGGCGCATAGGGCCTCCACGATGGGTGGATGGGAGTCAACGCACGTTAAGGTGCGTAACCGTCCATCGTCCATCCCCCACCGGACAGTTTCGTGAATTCCTCAGCGCGACTGGTCGAGGCGGTGTACCAGCTCGGCGACGTCGACGCTGTATTCGCACCAGTCGCGGTCGGGCCGGTAGCCCAGCTCCGCGTTGACCTTGAGCATCGCCTCGTTGGCCTGAGCGTTCCAGGTCTGCACCTCGGCCAGCTCCGGCTCGGCGGAGCGCAGCTCCAGCAGCATCCGCGCCTTGATGGCCCGGTCGATGCCGTAACCCCTGTGGTCCTGCGCGACGATCGTGTCGTACTGGTCGGCGCGGGTCGGATGCTGCGCCGGCACCACGACCTCGGTCAGGCCGGCCACCTCGCCGCTCTGCTCGTGCCGGGCCAGGACGATGTACGGCTTCATGCCCCGCCGATGCAGGGTGTCCAGGCTGTCCCGCAGCCGCTCCGGGTCGTACGAGCTGGGACGCAACTCGCCGTCGTCGACGTCACGCACCTCGGCCTTGGCCCGCGCGTACGACTCGATCAGGTCGTCCGGTGGCCCACCGGGGTAGAACTCCAGGTGGTAGCCCGCGCCGATCCCGCTGGCCATGTCGGTCAGCTCGGCCCAGTCCACCGAGGTCAGGTCGAGCACGCTGCGAGTCTCCACGTACTCCCGGCTGAAGCCGAGCGACTCGTAGAAGCCCACCGCCGGCGTGTCGCCGACCACCTCGACCCCGATCGACTGGAAACCCTCCTGGTAGACGCGGCGGGCGGCGCGCAGCACCAGTTCACGGCCGAGGCCGCTGCGTCGGACGGAGGGATGCACCAGCACCTCGAGCACCCCGATGTCGCCCAGGAGCAGCACGTGGACCTGCCCGAGAACGGTGCCCGGCTCGCCGGGATCGCTCGCCTCCGCCTGGGCGAGCCAGGAGATCCGCCGCTCACCGGGCATCACCTCGGCGAGATACTCCCGCAGGGAGGTCTCCCGCCATGGTGGGTCCTGCGGTAGATCTGCCGCCAGCACCGCGTTCAGCGCGGTCAGCAGCGACGCGATCTCGGCGGACGAGGCGGTCCTGGGGTCCCACTCGCGCACCATCACCCGTCTAGCTTGCCGCTAACGGCTGCTTGGGGGAAGTGTCCAGTTCTCCAAAGTACGCGGACGATCACATCACGTGCGGCTGGCCCGTCCGTACCGGTCAGCGGTGTCGTAGACGGCCTGGGCGTACCGGCGCACGTCGTTGTACGACAGGATCGCGTTCCACCAGTCGCCCGGGATGCTGAGGTTACGGCCGCCCTTGCACAGGTAGTTGCCGGCCGCCAGAGCGGCGTCGTCCAGGTCGTGCGGGTCCTTGCGGCCGTCGTTGTCGGCGTCCGCGCCGATCTCCTGCCAGGTCGTCGGGATGAACTGCATCGGCCCGATCGCGCGGTCGAAGACGCTGTCATTGTCGAGGGCCCCGCGATCGGTGTCGATGATCCGCATCCGGCCGCCGTTGCCGTCCAACGGCGGCCCGAAGATCTGGGGCAGCGCCTTGCCGTCCGATCCCAACCGTGCGCCGTTGACCGAGCCGTGCCCGGACTCGACCTGGCCGATCGCGGCCAACGTCGTCCAGCTCAACGCGCAACTGCGGTTGGTCTGGGCGAGCACCAGCTCGGCGTACCCGTACGCCTGCACGGCCGTCGCGGGAATGTTGAGCCTGGCCCCGACCTGCTGCGCCCAAGCGGCCAGGGCGTCCGAGGGACGACCGCCGACGGTCGGCCCGGTCGGCATGCCGCCGCTCGGGAACGCTCCGGTGGGAAGCGGCCCGGTCGGCAGGGGGCCGGTCGGACGCGGGTCGAGCGGCAACGCCGACGGTACGGCCACGGTCGGCGCGGTCGTGACGTCGGCCGCCGCCGGTCGGGACCCGCGGATGGTCGCCGGGACGAGCAACGCCCCCGCCGCGGCGGTCGCGGCCACCAGGGCCAGCAGGAAGACCCCCGGGACCGTGAGCCGACCGCTGGGCCGGCGGGACCAGGCGCGGGTCGCCCGCGCGGCGGTCACTGCCGCCTGACGTGGCGGTGGCAGGCGTACGGCGTGCGCGAACGGCATTCGCCGTCGCCGGCCACGCTCGGCTGTCGGCACCACGGCGACACCGTCCACCCTGGTCGCCGTCAGGTCGGCGGCGGCGGCGCCCACCGCGCCCGGGGCTGTCGCGGTGTCGGTCTTGGCGGGGTCGGTCTTAGCGGTGGCGCCCGCCGCGCTCGCGGCTGTCGCGTCGTCGACCTTCGCGTTGTCGGTCTTCGCGTTGTCGGTCTTCGCGTTGTCGCCCTCGGCGTCGGCGCGTTTCGGGCTCCCGGCCTTTGGGTCGTCGGCTGCCGCGTCGGAGCTGTCAGCTTCGGCGCTGCCAGCTTCGGCGTCGTCGGCGTCAACGGTTGAGGCGTCCGCGGTCGCGGTTGGCGCGGCGGTGGTGTCCGAAGAGGTCCTCGCTGCGGCGAGATCGCCAGTGGCGGAATCTTCCGGCCGGTCACCGGTCGCGGCATCGAGGCTCGGCGAGACGGCCGGCGTGGTGGTCACGGACGCCGCGGGCGCCCCGGTCTTCGCGTCGGGTGTGCGGCCGCCGAGCCACGGCCGGCGGGGGCGGGGCACGGCCGAGGGCACCGGATCCGGCGCGGCGCCCGACTCGGCCAGCGGCCCGTCCAGCGGCGCGGCCGGTCGAAGCGGTCGCACACGCGTCTTGTCCTCGCCGTCCACCACCCGTCGAGTATCACTCATCTCCCCGGCGGGCGTCAGGCCCACGTACCCTGGTCGCCATGCCCCGGTACGAGTTCCGCTGCCGCGCCTGCGGCGACACGTTTGAGGTCAACCGTCCGATGGCGGAGGCCGGCGCGCCGGCCACCTGCCCGCAGGGCCACGTCGACACGGTCAAGCTCCTCTCGGCGGTGTCGGTCGGCGGCCGGAGCGCGGGTGGCGCGCAAGCTCCCGCGGGCGGCGGCTGCTGCGGTGGCGCCTGCGGCTGCTGAGCCGGTCGTTCCGGTGGCCAGCTGGTGGGCTGGCCTTGCCGGGAGCGGGTTCGAGTGGCACCTTGAGGCGGCACGTGCCCGGCCGTTCTCACGATGCGTGACCGCCCGGAGTCAGGCAGCATGAACCCGACGTCACGGGCGGAGGTTCCACGCATGTCGCCACGGATCCAGCTCCCGAGCGGTTGGGTGACCTTCGTGTTCACCGACATCGAGGGCTCGACCCGGCTGGCCCAACTGCTCGGTGCGGACTACCGCCCGGTGCTCGCCGAGCACCGCCGGTTGCTGCGCCGCACCCTGGCGGCCACCGGTGGGGCGGAGCTGCTGACCGAGGGCGACTCGTTCTTCCTGGCCTTCGACGACGCGGCGGCGGCGCTGACCGCCTGCCTGACGGCCCAGCGGGCGTTGGCGAGCCATGACTGGCCCACCGCCGAGGCCGCGCCCCGGGTACGGATGGGCCTGCACACCGGTTACGCCGAGCCCCGCGACGGGGAGTACGCGAGCCCCGAGGTGCACCGGGCGGCGCGGGTCGCCGCGGCCGCGCACGGCGGGCAGGTGCTCTGTTCGGCGTCCACTGCCCGCCGGGCCGATCCGCTGCCACCGGGTGCCACCCTGCTGGACCTGGGCCTGCACCGGCTGCGCGGCTTCGACGACCGGGAGCGGCTGTTCCAACTGGTCGCCCCCGGCCTGGAGCGACAGTTCCCCCGCCCCCGCACCGCCGACGCGGTGGCGCACAACCTGCCGACCCAGGTGACGTCGTTCGTCGGGCGGCACGTCGAGCGCGCCGAGCTGGGCCGACTGCTGGAGCAGCACCGGTTGGTCACCGTGCTGGGCGCGGGCGGCGCCGGCAAGACCCGGCTCGCTGTGGAGTTGGCCGGTGGCGTGGTCGAGGCGTACCCGGATGGGGTGTGGTTCGTCGACATCGCCGCGGTGACCGACCCGGGGTTGGTGGCGTTCGCCATCGCCGCGGTGCTCGGGCTGCGACCCGAGCCGGGCCGCCCGATGCTGGACACCCTGGTCGAGTACGCGGCCGCCCGCCGGATGCTTGTCGTGCTGGACACCTGCGACACGCAACCGGCGGCCTGCGGCGAGGTCATCTCGCGGCTCCTCTCCGGCGGGGGCGGTGTGCGGGTGTTGGCGACGAGCCGCGAGTCCTTCAGCCTGCCCGGCGAGGTGGTGTGGCGGATCCCGCCGCTCTCGGTCGACCCCTTCCCGGACGGCGCGGAGAGTGACGCGGTCGCGCTGCTGCTGGACCGTACGGCCGCCGCCCGTGGCGGTCGACGGCCGGACCCGTCCGAGTCGGCCGACCTGCGTCGTGTGGTGCAGCGGCTGGACGGGCTGCCTCTCGCCATCGAGTTGGCGGCCGCCCGGCTGCGGGTGCTCTCCGTGGGTCAGCTCGCCGAGCGGTTGGACGACGTCCTCGGCACGCTGGACGCGGGTCGTGAGGATCCGGATCCGCCGCCGGTGGAGCGGGGTTGGTCCGGCAACCAGCAGGACACCGTGGACCTGGTGGCCGCGGCGATCGGGACACCGCCGCCCACCCCGGCGAGCAGGGCCGTGCAGCGCTCGGCCACCGAACGGCATCTGACCATGCAGGCCACCGTCACCTGGTCGTACCGGACGTTGGGGCCGCGGGCCGCGCGGCTGTTGCGCTGGCTGGCGGTCTTCGCGGGGCCAGTGGATCTGCCGACGGTGGAGTGGTTGCTGGGCGACGATCCGCTGGATCCGCTGTCGGTGCTGGTGGACAAGTCGATGGTGTTGGCCGAGCCGCGCGCCGCTGGCAGCTCGTACCGGATGCTCGACCCGATCCGGGCGTACGCGGCGCGGCGGCTGGCCGAGGCGGGTGAGGAGCAGGCTGCCCGTAACCGGCACGTGGCCTGGTCGGCGCACGCGCTGGAACGGGCGCACCTGGGCCCGGACGGCCGTCCGGTGACGTTGTCCCTCTACTCCCTCGACCCGCTGGCCGACGAGCTGCGGGCGGCGCTGCGGTGGTGCGCCACGGGTGGCAGCGCCCGTGCCGGTCTCCGTCTGGCCGGTGGGTTGGACCAGTGGTGGCGCGAGCGCGGGCTCGCCCGGGAGGGCCGGCTCTGGCTGTTCCGGCTGTACGGGCGGATCGCCGAGACCGGCGAGCGCATCCCGGACGCCGAGCTGGCGGCGGCGTACCACATGCACTCGCTGCACGCCGGCGCCGACGGCGAGTTCGCCGAGGAGTTGCGCTACTCGCAGCGGGCGGAGGCGGCCGCGCGGCAGGCGGGCGACTCCGGGCTGCTGGCTCGGGTGCTCGCTGGCCGGGCTGCGCCGCTTGTGGACATGGGCCAGTTCTTCGAGGCCGAGCGGGTCTGTCGGGAGGTCATCGACTGGGCGCACGGGCAGGACGTGGTCGGTGAGGCGCTGTTCGCGGTGTTCAGCCTGGCCGAGCTGCTGTGGCGGCGTGGCGCGTTGGACGAGGCGGCGGAGTTGCTGGGAGCGGCGCGTCCGGTGGAGGCCGCCCGGCCGGTCGAGCGGGGCCGGCGTTCGGTGGACATGCTGCTCGGGATGGTCGCGCTGGCCCGGGGCGACGTGATCGCCGCGCACGAGCACCTGCTGGTGGCGCTGCGCTCGCGGATGGGTCACGGCTACCACGGCCGGGCATGCGACACGCTCAACGCGATCGCGGTGCGCTGCGCTCTCGGCGGGGACCGGTTGACAGCCGCGCGGCTGTTCGGGGCGGCGCAGGCCACCCGGGCGAGCATGCGCGCGACGCCGGGCATCTACGGCGGCTACTGGGCCGAACAGCAGGCGGAGCTGCGGTCGATGGCGGGTGACGCGGCGTTCGACGACGCGTACGGGGAGGGCGCCGAGATGGGCCTGGACGAGGCCGTGGCGCTGGCGCTCGACGTGGAACACCCGGATCTGGCGGCGGATTCGACTCGCTTCAGCACCGACCTGTCCCCCCACCACGCACAACCTCCCGCCCACCCCGCCCACCCCGCAACCCGAACGGAACGCGCCTGACCTCTCGCCGTTGATCATGAAGTTATTGCCGCGACACGCCGGGCGGACGGGCAATAACTTCATGATCACCGCGGGGGGGGGTGGGGGTTGGGGTTAGTGGGCTTTGGCTTCTGCTTCGGTCTTTAGGCGGGCGGCTCGGTCTATGTCGGCCTGTTGGACCGCCGCTACCGAGCCGAAGATGTGGACCGCCTGGTAGTACGTCCAGGCCAGGCTGTAGCAGGCCGGGCGGACGACCGCGTTGTACGTGACGCAGACCCGCTTCAGGTCTGCGTAGAAGGCGTTGTCCAGGCGGGCCTTGTTGGCGGAGAACTGGCCGGCCGCCTTGTAGTTGCGGTAGCCGAAGTCGTGCCGGTAGCAGCCCAGGTTGAAGGTGAACCCGAGCGGGTTGTCCGGGCTGGACGAGCAGTAGTCGGTGGACCAGTTGAAGGCGTACTCGGCCCAGGGCGCCCGGTTGACGCGGGCGTTGTTCCACGAGTTGTAGCTGGACGCGCTGGTCTGGGTCCAGCTCGACAGCACGGACAGTTTCTCTGCGGGGGTGACGGCGGCGGCGGGGGAGGCGACGGTGAGGGTGGCGAGCAGCGCGAGCGCGCCCGAGGCGAACAGGGTGGCGATACGTCGGGGCACGGGTGACCTCCGCAGGGTGAGCGGTGGGACGGAAGTTACCGGCGGGTTACCGGATGTCGACAAGTTTCGATCAAGGGGTCGACCAGCGGGAATGCGCCTCGCGAACTATTTGTGACATGTGTCGAAACAGGCGAATGCCCCGGACGCGCGGGACGTCCGGGGCACTCGGATGCGCGGGTCAGCGCAGAACGAACGCCGGCGGGCTGGCCGGGCTCTCGTTTGCGGTACGGTCCAGCGCGGTCACCCGATAGGTGTAGCGCCGGCCGGGCTCGGCCGATGTGTCCACCCAGGACTGGGTGCCGCCGGGGGTGGCCCGGACGGTGTCCACCAGGTGCGTGGCGTCCGCGCTGGCGCACTGCCCGGGCAGGGTAGTGCCGTCGAACCGGTAGATCGCGTACGACGTGGCGGTGCCCAGCGGGCCCACGCCGTCGGCGGGCTGACGCCAGGTCAGCCGTACTCCGTCGGCCTGTCGGGCCGCCCTGGTGACCACCGGGAAGAGCAGCGGCTTGGCCGGCAGGTGCGGCATGGTCGGCACGAGGGCCGGGCGGGAGTAGTGCTCGGCCGCGTAGATGTCGGTGGCGCCGAGCCGGTTGGCCCGCACCTGGACGGCCGAGAAGTGCACGTTGCCCTGCACCTCGGGGTACGACCGGTTGAGCGTCAGGTGGTCGGACAGCTCACGCGGGTTCTGCCAGTACGGCCCGTACGCCGGATCGCCGCTCTTGTAGTCGGCCTGGCCGATGTAGAGCTGGACACGGGTGCCGCGCACGGTCTCGGCCCACCACGGGACCAGCCGCGCGTAGTCGGCCGCCGGGTACTGGCCGATGTACCAGTAGAGCTGCGGCACCACGTAGTCGATCCACTCCTGCTTGATCCACTTTCGGGTGTCGGCGGAGATGATGTCGTACGACTGGCTGCCGGTGGTGTCCGAGCCGAGCGGGTCGGCGGTCTGGTTGCGCCAGATGCCGAACGGGCTGACGCCGAACTTCACCCACGGCTTCGCCGCCTTGATCTTGCCGCTCATCTCCTGGATCAGCAGGTTGATGTTGTCCCGCCGCCAGTCGGCCCGATCCGTGAAGCCCCGGTTGTACGCCGCGAAGGTGGCGTCGTCGGGCACCTGGTAGGTGCCGCTGGGGTAGGGGTAGAAGTAGTCGTCGAAGTGCACGCCGTCGATGTCGTACCGCTTGACCGCGTCCATCATCGCGGTCTGGACGAACTCGCGGACCTCGGGAATGCCGGGGTTGTAGTAGAGCCGGCTACCGGCCACGCCGGCCGGCGGGTAGGCGAAGGTCCAGTCGGGGTGCTGCCGGGCCGGGTGGCCGGGGGCGAGTTGGGCGAGGTCCGCGCCGGCGCCGCCGGGGGCCGGCATGGAGACGCGGTACGGGTTGAACCAGGCGTGGAACTCCAGGTTGCGCTTGTGCGACTCGTCGACGAGGAAGGCCAGCGGATCCCAGCCCGGGTCCTGGCCGCGTACGCCGGTCAGGTACTCCGACCACGGCTCGTACGGCGAGGGCCAGAGCGCGTCGGCGGTCGGTCGGACCTGTACGACGACGGCGTTGTGGTGCAGCCGTTCGGCGAGGTCGAGCAGTTCGGAGTACTCGGCCTGCTGGGCGGCGACGCGGTCCGGGCTGGTCTGGGACGCCTTGCTGGGCCAGTCGATGTTGACCACCGACGAGATCCACATCGCCCGGAACTGTCGTTTCGGCGTGGCCGGGTCGGTGACGCAGGTGGTGGTGGCGGCATCGGTCGCGGCGCTCGCGGGGTTGGCGGGCGCGGCGGCGACAAGCGTGCCGAGCAGGGCTGCGACCAGCCCGGCCGCTCCGAGTCGAGGTGCCTTCATGCGGTGTGTCCCTTCGGTGGGGCTCCCGGTGCGCAGGGACGACAGGAGCCGGCAAGATTCGCCGCTGCCTATCTGCGCCTAGAAGGAAATTTTCATACTCCGGGTCCTCGCCGCAAGGGTCTGGCACCAGATCGACGCGGCAGTCGGCTACCGGGCCGATCGTCGGATTGCTCCCCGTGACCGGTCTCGCACACCTCGTTGTTGCGCCAGCGCGATTGGCCCAACCCGCCGCTGGGTAGCAACCCCGATCGCCGGCCGCTGCGGTGGTGGCCGCACGGTGGGGAGGGGTGAGCGCATGTCCGTGCTGCGAACCAAACCGATCAAGGACGTCATAGCCCAGGGTGATGCCGACGGCAGCGACGGCCGGCTCGGGCTCAAGCGGCGACTCGGTGCCATCGACCTCACCGGGTTCGGCATCGGCATCGTGATCGGCACCGGCATCTTCACGCTCACCGGCATCGAGGCCCGCGACAGCGCCGGTCCGGGCGTGGTGATCTCCTTCGCCATCGCCGGCGTGGTCGCCCTGCTCGCCGCCCTCTGCTACGCCGAGCTGGCGTCCAGCGTGCCGACCGCCGGCAGCGCCTACACCTACGCGTACGCGACGATGGGCGAGATCGTCGCCTGGATCATCGGGTGGGACCTGCTGCTGGAGTTCGCACTCGGCGCGGCGGTGGTGGCCCGCGGCTGGTCCGGCTACCTCGCCGAGCTGCTCGACCTGCCGACCCGGTGGTTCGGTGAGGAGGGCAGCACCGTCAACATCGGCGCTATCGCCATCGTGCTGATCCTCGGCATCGTGGCGATCGTCGGCATCCGGGAGTCCGCCCGGGTCACCAACCTGCTGGTGCTGGTCAAGGTGGCGATCTGCGTGTTCGTGGTGGTCGCCGGCCTGTTCTTCGTCAAGGCGGCAAACCTCAGCCCGTTCATCCCGGCGGCCGAGCCCGCCGGCAGCGGCGACGACGGCATCAAGCAGCCGGTCACGCAGGCGCTCTTCGGGTTGGAGCCGTCGGTCTTCGGCTTCGTCGGGGTGCTCAGCGCCGCCGCCGTGGTCTTCTTCGCGTACACGGGCTTCGAGGCCGTGGCCAACCTGGGCGAGGAGACGCGTAAGCCCAAGCGGGACCTCACGCTGGGTCTGCTCGGCACGTTACTGATCTCCACAGTGCTCTACATCGGCGTCTCCCTGGTGGTCGTCGGCATGGTGCCGTACACCGAGATCGACAGGGGCGCCCCCATCGCGTCGGCGTTCGAGTCGGTGGGCGCCGGCTGGGCGGCGACGCTCGTGTCCATCGCCGCCGTCGCCGGCCTGACAAGCGTCATCCTTGTCGACCTGGTGGCGATGGGCCGGATCGGTTTCGCCATCGCTCGGGACGGCCTGATCCCGCCCGCGATCGCGGCAGTGCACCCGCGCTGGGGCACCCCGTACCGGATCTCGGCGATCATGACGGTGGCGGTCGCGCTGCTGGCCGGCTTCCTGCCGCTCTCCGCGCTTGCCGACCTGGTCAGCATCGGTGCGCTCTGCGCGTTCGTGCTGGTGTCGATCGCGGTGCCGATCCTGCGCCGCAAGCGGCCGGACCTGGAGCGCCCGTTCCGGGTGCCGTTCTCCCCGGTGCTGCCGATCGTCTCGGCGCTGGCCTGCTTCTACCTGATGCTCAACCTGTCGGTGGAGACCTGGCTGCGGTTCCTGGCCTGGATGCTGCTCGGCGGAATCATCTACTTCGGCTACGGCTACCGCCGCAACCGCCTGGCCCGGCACGAACCGGCGGTCGCCCCGGCGCCGCGCGAGCCGAGCGCCTGACCGAGGTGCGGAGGGGCCGCGCACCCCTCCGCACTCGTCAGCTCAGGGGCGGGGCTGCGGCTCCGCCGTCGGGCCCTTGACGACAGGCTTGCCGTCGATCCACGTCACCTCGTCGAGCCACACCTGACGGCCCGGGTCGGTGCTGCCCTCCTGGCCGGGAGGCCAGGCGTGGTACAGCAGCCAGGTGCGCCCATCCTTGACCACCATCGATGCGTGGCCCGGGCCGGAGGCGGCCGCGTTGCTCGTCAGGATCGGGTTCTCGGCGGCCTTCACGCACGGGCCGGTAGGGCTCTCGCAGACCGCGTAGCCCTCCGCGTACTCGGCCCGGTCGTAGGCGTTTGCGGCGAAGAAGAGCAGCAGCCGACCGTCCTGGCGATGGAAGAACGGCCCCTCGATCAGGGTGCCCTCCCACGGCTCGGTCTGCTTGAGCAGCTTCGTCGGCTCACCGAGGAGGGTCAGGCCGTCGTCGGCGAGGCGCTGCGACCAGAGCCAGGTGTCCATCCCGATGGCGTTGCCGTCGTTCTTCCACAGCAGCCAGAGGCTGCCGTCGGTGTCCCGGAACGGGCTGGCGTCGATCGCCCCGCCGAGGTCGGCCTGGCAGATCAGCGGCCCGTCGGTGTCGTCGGAGTACGGCCCCTGCGGCGCGCTGGCCACGGCCCGCCCGACGCACTGCCGACCGGACTCCCGGCCCGCGACCGTGTAGTAGAGCAGGAAGCGGTCGGGTGCCAGCAGGATGGCCTCCGGCGCCCAGGTCTTGCCGGCGTCCGCCCAGTCCGGCAGCGTCGGCAGGGCGTCCCCGGCCTCGGTCCAGTCGACCAGATCCGTCGAGGTCAGCACCGGGACGTTGCGGCCGCCGGAGTTGGTGTGGAACAGGTACCAGGTGTCGCCCACCTGGATCGCCTGCGGGTCGGGGGCGTCGGTGCGCACCACCGGGTTGGTGAACATGCTGGAGTCGCTCCCGCTGCTCGTGGGGGTGGGTTGGCTGTCGCCGGTGCAGCCCGCAACGAGCAGCGCGGCGGCGAGAATGACCGCCGCCGCGCCGACCCGTCGGGTGATCGCCCGCGTCATCCCTTCAGACCGCTGCGGGAGACGCCCTGGATGATGTGTCGCTGCGCCAGCACGAACAGGATCAGCACCGGCAGACTCGCGAGCACCGCGCCCGCCATGATCACCGGATAGTCGGTGACGTACGAGCCCTGGAGCAGGCCCAGACCCGGAGGCAGCGTCAACTTCTCCGGGCTGAACAGCACGAAGATCGGCCACAGGAAGTCGTTCCAGTTGGTTAGGAACGACAGCACGGCCAGGGTGGCCAGCGCAGGCTTGGACAGCGGCAGCACCACCTTGTAGAAGATCTGCCACTGGTTGGCGCCGTCGAGGGTGGCGGCCTCCTCCAGCTCGCTCGGCAGCGAGAGGAAGAACTGCCGCAGGAAGAAGACCCCGAACGCGCTGGCCGCGCCGGGCACGACCACCACGGCGAGGGTGTCGATCCAGTTGAGCTGGTCGACGATCAGGAAGTTCGGGATGATCAGCGAGGTCGGCGGGATGAACAGCGTCCCGACGATCAACGCGAAGGTCACCCCGCGTCCGCGGAACCGCAGCCGGGCCAGGGAGTACGCGGCCATCGAGGCCGTCACCAGCACCAGCAGCGAGTGCAGCGTCGCGGCCACCATGCTGTTGAGGAACCAGCGCAGCACCGGGTTCGCCGAGTTGTTGAGGACCTGCTCGTAGCCGTAACCCGCGAGCGGATTCGGCAGCCAACTCGGTGGGATCTCCTGGGCGGCCGTGTAGGTCTTCAGCGAGGTGATGACCATCCACACCAGCGGAACCAGGAAGACCAGGGTCAGCGCGACCAGGATGGCGTAGAGCCCGACCCGGCGTAGCCCCGATCCGGAGCCGTTGGTGGTCGGCGTGGGCGTCGTCATGGCGGTCCCCTCAGTCTTCCTTGTAGCGGAAGAGGCGGAAGTTGGCGATGCTCACGACCGCCAGCAGCAGGGCGAACACGATGCTCATCGCGGCGGCGCGACCTGCGTTGTTGTTCCGCAGGCCCTCCTCGACGATGAACCACACCACCGTGCGGGTCTCCGTGCCGGGCGTCCCCTGGGTGATCAGGAACGACTGGCCGAACATGTTCGCCGAGGCGAGCACCGTCGTCGTGATCACGAAGAGCAGCACCGGCCGCAGCCCGGGCAGTGTGACGTTGCGGAACCGCTGCCACGCGCTGGCCCCGTCCATCCGGGCCGCCTCGTACAGCTCCGGCGAGATGTCCTGCAGCCCGGCCAGGTAGATCACCGCGTTGAAGCCGGAGGTCCACCACACGGTCACCCCGACCAGCGAGATCCACGCCCACGGCATGTTCGTCACCCAGGGGGTGTCCGAGGGCAGCCCGACGACTCCGAGAAGCCTGTTGACCAGGCCCAGGTTGGCGTCGAGCAGGAACCGCCAGAGCAGGCCGATCACTGCCACGCCCAGCACGTACGGGGCGAAGTAGACCGCCCGGAAGAACGTCCGGCCCGGAAATGAGCGGTTCAACAGCAGCGCCAGCCCGAGTGGTACGACCACCAGCAGCGGCACCGACAGCACAGTGAAGATGGCGGTGGCCCGGATGCTCTGCCACCAGTCGCCGTAGACGGCGGAGTCGCTGGAGAACAGCTGCTTGTAGTTGTCCAGCCCGACGAAGGGTCGGTTGGGCAGCTGGAAGTCCCACTGGTGCACGCTCAGCCAGAGGCCGAGGATGATCGGCAGGAGGCCGAAGACCCCGAACAGGACCAGGTACGGGGCGAGGAACAGGTATGGCGTCGCCCGGCCGGTCCGGCGCGCCGAGGCGCCCCGGCGGCGGGCTGCGTTGGCCGCCGGGGGCGGCGCGTCACCGCGCGCCGCCCCGACCTCGATCACGTCCGCCACGGGTTATCAGCTCCCGTACTTCTTGCGGTTGTCCTCGAGCTGCCTGTTGGCCTTCGCCACACCGTCGTCGAGAGCCTGCTTGGGCGTCTTCTTGCCCAGCGCGGCCTCGTTGAACGAGTTGTAGAAGGTCGTCATGACCTCGCCCAGGCCCGGCGCCGCCGGCGGGAAGGCCGCGTACTCCAGCTCGGGGGCGAGCGACGAGATCTCCGGCAGCGCCTTGAACTCGGCGCCCTCACGGACCTCCTTGCGGGCCGGGATCTGCCCGCCCTTGGCCCAGTCCAGCGAGTGCTGGCTCAGCCAGTTGATGAAGACCTTCGCCCCGGAGACCTTGTTGGCGTCGTTGGCCCGCTGCTTCACGATCGTGAAGTTGTGCGAGTTGGCCCAGGCGGCCGGCTTGCTGCCGATCTGGGGGAGCGGGGCGACGCCCCACTGCACCTCGGGGCTCTTCTTGAGGTCGTTGATCTGCCAGATGCCGTTCCAGGTGAAGGCGTTCTTGCCGCTCTTGAACGACAGGTAGTCGGCGTCCTGGCCGACGTTGGCCGGCGAGTAGCCCTGCTTGATCATGTCGACCAGCCAGGTGCACGCCTCGATCGCGGGGTCGGAGTTGAACGTCGCCTTGGCGACCTCGGCGTCGAAGAGGGTGGCGCCCCACTGGTTGAGCAGGGAGTAGAACGTCATGCCGCCGGTGAACTGGAACGGGCTGACCCAGAAGCCCTGCACACCGGCCTTCTTCAGCTCGACCAGGGCCGACGTGTACTCGTCCTTCGTCGTCGGCGGCTTGTTCGGGTCGAGACCGGCCTTCTGCATGACGGACTTGTTGTAGTAGAAGCCCAGCGGGTGCATGTCCAGCGGAATGCCGTACCGCTTGTTGTTGTAGATCCCGCCCTTCCAGACGGTCGGGGCGAAGTCCCCCTCGGAGAGCTCCAGGTTCTTGGCCACGTCGTCCAGCTCGGTGATCACGCCGCGGGCGGCGAAGGTGGCGAGCTGGTCCATGTGCATGACCGCGATGTCCGGGCCGTTGCCGCTGGAGGCCGCACCGGGGAGCTTGTTGTAGTAGTCCTCCCACTGGTACGTGGCCACCGACACCGCGATGTTCTTGTGCTCGGTGTTGAACTGGTTGACAAGCGCCTTGAAGATGTCGCCGTCGCCGCCGGTGAACCCGTTCCACAGCTTCAGGTCGACCTTCGGGCCGGTGTACTCCTTGCCGCCGTTACCGGCGGCCGGCCCGGAGGTGCTGTCGCCGCCGCCGCAGCCGGCGAGGGTCAGCGAGGCCGCGGCACCGATTCCGAGACCGAGGCCGAGCAGGCGCCGCCGGCTCATGTCGTTCTGGATCATGCTTTATCTCTCCTTGGAGGGGGACGGGATGAATTGTGCCTGCTCAGAACCGGTACGACATCAGGCGCCGGTCGGGCCGAAGCGCAGCACGCTCCACGACACGGCGGGCAGGCGCACGGTGCACCGGCCGCCGTCGGGGGTGGGGGTGGGCAGTTCCCGTGGCGTCACCCGGTCGGGCTCGGCCTCGGTGTTCGTCGCCGACGGGTCAGACCCGGCAGCGATGCTTTGGAACGACAGACCGGACATACCCGGCAAGCCGCGCAGGTCCAGGTCGAGGGGGAGGTCCTCGGAGCCGCGGTTGACCGCGAAGACGGTCAGCTCGCCGGTCTCCTCGTCGTGCACGGCGACCGTGTCGAGCACCGGCACGTCCCCGTACTTCTTCGTGTCGTAGCGCGGCGACACCGGCTCGGTGCGCAGCACGGTGCCCCGGGCGTACCGGGCGGTGAGCGCGAACGGGTGGAAGATGCTCTGCCGCCAGGCGGGGCCACCGTTGCGGGTGCGGATCGGCGCGATCACGTTGGCCAGCTGGGCCTGGGCGGCGACCCCGACCCGGTCGGCGTGCCGGAGCAGGGTGATCAGCAGGTCACCGACCACCACGGCGTCCACCGCCGTGAAGTCGTCCTCGATGAGCGCGGGCGCCTCGACCCAGCCACGCCGGTCCAGGTCGGCCTGGAGGCGGGACTCGTACCAGACGTTCCACTCGTCGAACGAGATCTTCAGCTTGCGCTTCTGGCGCTGCTTGGCGGCCACGTGGTCGGCGGTCGCCACGACCTCGGTGATGAAGTTGTCCATGTCGACGGCCGAGGCCAGGATGCTGGCCTGGTCGCCGTCGGACGGGTCGTAGTAGGTGTGCGCCGAGATGTAGTCGACGTGCTCGTAGGTGTGCTCCAGCACCGTCGCCTCCCACGCGGCGAACGTGGGCATCCGCCGGTTGGAGCTGCCGCAGGCGACCAGGCTGATCGACGGGTCGATCATCTTCATGGCGCGAGCGGCCTCGGCGGCCAGCCGCCCGTACTCGTCGGCGGTCTTGTGGCCCACCTGCCACGGGCCGTCCATCTCGTTGCCCAGGCACCACAGCTGGACGCCGTACGGGTTCTCCGCGCCGTGCTTGCGCCGCAGGTCGGACAGTGCGGTCCCGCCCGGGTGGTTCGCGTACTCCAGCAGGTCGAGTGCCTCCTGGACGCCCCGGGTGCCCAGGTTGACGGCCATCATCGGCTCGACACCGGCCTCGGCGGCCCAGGTCATGAACTCGTCCAGCCCGAACGCGTTGGTCTCGATCGTCTTCCACGCCAGGTCGAGCCGGCGCGGCCGGTCGCCGACCGGACCGACGCCGTCCTCCCACCGGTAGCCGGAGACGAAGTTGCCTCCCGGGTAGCGGACCACCGAGACGCCCAGCTCGCGGGTCAGGTCCAGCACGTCGCGGCGCAGGCCGCGGGAGTCGGCGTTGGGGTGGCCGGGCTCGTAGATGCCGCCGTAGACGCACCGCCCCATGTGCTCGACGAACGAGCCGAAGAGACGTCGGTCGGCCGGCCCGATCGAGAAGGCCGGGTCGATCGTCAGCTGCGCGGTCCGCAAGGGATGCCACCTTTCCTCGGTGCTGGAAACCGGGTGACCGCAGTCACCGCCCACCCGGCGTCCCTCGTTTGTACAACGTTGTAGGCAACGTTGTAAAGAGCTGGTGACGAGGTATGGTGCGCTGGGTTACATCGGGGAGGTTGCGGCGTGCGACACAGGCTCAAGGACGTGGCCGAACGGGCGGGCGTCTCGGTGAAGACCGTCTCGAACGTGGTGAACGGGTACGTGCACGTCCGTCCGGACACCCGGGCCCGGGTCGAGGAGGCCATCGCCGAGCTGAACTACCGGCCCAACCTCTCCGCCCGCCACCTGCGCAAGGGGCGTACCGGGGTGATCGCCCTGGCGGTGCCGGAACTGGACATCCCGTACTTCGCCGAACTCGCCCGCTACGTGGTCACCGCCGCCGCCGACTACGGCTGGACGGTGCTCATCGACCAGACCGGCGGCCGGCGTGAGCAGGAACGGGTGGTCGCCTCCGGCATCACCGACCATCTCATCGACGGGCTCATCTTCAGCCCGCTGGCACTCACCGCGGAGGACCTGGCCGGCCTGGACGGCACCCCGATGGTGCTGCTCGGCGAGCGCGTCGACCACGGCCCGGCCGACCGCGTGGTGATCGACAACGTGAGTGCCGCCCGCCAGATCACCGAGCACCTGATCCAGCTCGGCCACCGCCGGATCGCGGCCATCGGCTCGCAGCGTACCGACGAGGGCGCCAGCGCCCGCCTACGCCTGGCCGGCTACGCGGAGGCACTGCGCGCCGCCGGCCTGGCCTACGACGAAAACCTCGTGGCGCCCGCGCCGGCCTGGCATCGCGCCGACGGCGCGGCCGCGATGCGCGGCCTGCTCACCACGGGGGTACGCCCCGACGCCGTCTTCTGCTTCAACGACACGCTCGCCCTCGGTGCCCTGCGCGCCCTGCACGAGGCCGGCCTGCGGGTGCCCGAGGACGTGGCGGTGGTCGGCTTCGACGACATCGAGGACGGCCGGTTCTCGATTCCGACCCTAAGCACCGTCGCCCCGGACAAGGAGCAGATCGCACGGCTGGCGGTGGAACTCCTCGCCAACCGCCTCGACGGCGACCGCGCCGCCCCCGCCAGGGAACTCAAGGCCCCCCACCACCTGGAACTACGCGAATCAACCCGGAACCCCTAGTCGAAGAAGCGGGCCAGGTGGGTGGGGGGTGCCGGGTCCGCGTCTGGAGGGAGGGGGGTCAGGTCGGCGAAGATGGAGGCGCCGTCGCAGCCGGCGTGCAGCGGGTACCAGCGCGGGGTGCCCGGCGGGCGGAGCTGGCAGATCCCCTTGAACGTCTGCACGTCCATCAGCCGGACGTGGGTCGGGTCCGCCACCGCGTTGACATGGCCCCACCAGGGGCTCATGACGTGGAGGACGCCGCCCGGGCGAAGCACCCGGTGACACTCGTCCACCAGGGGCAGGAAGTCGATCAGGTGCTCCAGGATGTGCACGGCGAACAGGACGTCCACCGAGTTGTCGGCAAGCGGTAGCGAGCCGGAGAGGTCCGCCACCGCGTTTACCCCCGGCGCCGGGTAGATGTCCAACCCCAGGTTGCCGGACCACTGCTTGGTCGGCCCGCAGCCGAGGTCCACCACCACCGGCTCCCGCCCACCGACGCCGACCCGGCACCAGACGCCGTAGACGCCGGCCAGCCGTCCCACCAGGTCGCGTACCAGCCGGAGTTCCCCGGGCTCGGCCACCTCGCCGTTGAGATGGGCGACCCCCCGGTCGAAGCGCACCTCGACCGCCAGAGCGCGCAGTCGGTCGTCGTGCCGGACCTGGTCCGCCCACGCCTGCGCGAGGGCTTCGTCGATCAACCGCAGCCGGTCGGCCGACGGTGGAGTCTGTGCCAAAGCGACCATTCGGGCCACCTCCCGCCGCGCGTTACCCGCATTCGCGCCCGGTATGCCCCGTTCGGGGAGCGAGTCGGGATCAGCCCGAGAGGGTACGGCGGCCCGGCCGGCCCCCGCCGCGCATCCGCTGCCGGGGCGGGGGAGCGGCTGCCTTCGGCCGCTTGAGGTGGTAGCGGTGCAGTTCGTTGTTGCCGGGCAGGGACGGGTCCTCGCTCATCGCGACCAACTCCCAGCCCTGGTCACCGGCCCGGTTCAGGTGGGCCAGTGAGGTGTCGCCGTACGGCGTCACGTCGACCATCGAGCCGTCCGGGCCGTACCAGACGAAGACGACCTCCCAGCCGAGGTCGTTGGTCGCAGCCTGGCGGCGGCGGACCAGCAGGGCGTACTCCCACTTGAGCATGGCGTCATTCTCACCCCGCGTCGGCCCGGGGGCACGGATCAGTCCTCGGCGATCCGCCCGGCGTCGACCCGCAGCCGACGGTTCGTCTCGATGGCCGCCAGCATCCGCCGGTCGTGGGTGACCAGCAGCAGCGTGCCGGGGTAGCTGGCCAGCGCCGATTCGAGCTGCTCGATGGCGGGCAGGTCCAGGTGGTTGGTGGGCTCGTCGAGCACCAGCAGGTTGACCCCGCGACCCTGGAGCAGCGCCAGCGCCGCGCGGGTCCGCTCGCCGGGGGACAGGGTGGCCGCCGGTCGCGGAACGTGCGCCGCGCGCAGCCCGAACTTGGCCAGCAGGGTCCGCGCGTCCGCCGGCGACAGGTGCGGTACGGCCGCGTGGAACGCGTCGATAAGCGGCGCGTCACCGAGGAACAGTCCCCGCGCCTGGTCCACCTCGCCGACCACCACGCCCGGCCCGAGCGAGGCGGTGCCCTCGTCCAGCGGCAGCCGCCCGAGCAGCGCGGCCAGCAGGGTGGACTTGCCCGAACCGTTCGCCCCGGTCACCGCGACCCGGTCCGCCCAGTCGATCTGGAGGTCGACCGGCCCGAGGGTGAACCCTCCCCGGCGTACCACAGCGGAGCGCAGCGTGGCCACGACGGCGCCGGCGCGGGGGGCGGCGGCGATCTCCATCCGCAGCTCCCACTCCTTGCGAGGCTCCTCGACCACGTCGAGCCGTTCGATCAGCCGTTCGGTCTGCTTGGCCTTGGCGGCCTGCTTCTCGCTCGACTCGCTGCGGAACTTGCGGCCGATCTTGTCGTTGTCGGTGGCCTTGCGGCGGGCGTTCTTCACGCCCTTCTCCATCCAGCCACGCTGGGTACGAGCCCGCGCCTCCAGGCCGGCCTTGGTGTCGGCGTACTCCTCGAAGTCCGCGCGGGCGTGCCGCCGGGCGACATCGCGCTCCTCCAGGTAGGCCGCGTAGCCGCCGCCGAAGTGATTGACCTGCTGCTGCGGCAGGTCCAGCTCGACCACCCGGGTCACCGTGCGGGTGAGGAACTCCCGGTCGTGGCTGACCAGCACCGTGCCGGCGCGCAGCCCGGTGACGAACTCCTCCAGCCGCTCCAGGCCGGCCAGGTCCAGGTCGTTTGTCGGCTCGTCGAGCAGGAACACGTCGTACCGGCTGAGCAGCAGCGACGCGAGCCCGGCGCGGGCGGCCTGGCCGCCGGAGAGCCCGGTCGTCGGGTGGTCCAGGTCGACCGCGAGCCCCAGGTCCGCGCTCACCTGCTCGGCGCGCTCGTCCAGGTCCGCGCCGCCGAGGGCGAGCCAGCGCTCCAACGCGTCGGCGTACGCGTCGTCGGCACCCGCCGCCCCGGCGGTCAGCGCCTCGGTCGCCGCGTCCAGCGCCGCCTGCGCGGCGGTCACCCCGGTCCGGCGGGCCAGGAAGTCGCGTACCGTCTCGCCCGGCCGCCGTTCCGGCTCCTGCGGCAGGTGCCCGACGCTCGCGGTGGGCGGGCTGAGTCGCACGCTGCCGGCCTCGACCGGCAACAAACCGGCGAGGGTACGCAGCAGCGTCGACTTGCCGGCCCCGTTCGGCCCGACCAGGCCGATCACGTCGCCCGGGGCGACGACCAGGTCCAGCCCGGAGAAGAGTGGGCGGTCCCCGTGCCCGGCGGCCAGGTCCTTGACGATCATCGTGGCGCTCATCAGGACGGCAGCCTATCCGGCTGCTCGCATAAGAGCCGACGGCAGCGGGCAGACTCAACGACGTGGTGACCACTCTCGCGATCGACTGCGGTGGCGGCGGCATCAAGGCGTCGGTCCTCGACGAGGCCGGCACGATGCGGGCCCGGCCGCTGCGGGTGCCGACCCCGTACCCGCTGCCTCCCGCCCTGTTCGTCCAGACGCTGCGGGAGCTGGGTGGGCGGCTGCCTCCGGCGGACCGGCTGACGGTCGGCGTGCCCGGCATGATCCGGCACGGGGTGGTGGTGGCCACCCCGCACTACGTCACCCGCAGTGGGCCCCGCTCACGCGTCGACCCGGACCTGCAGGCCGAGTGGTCCGGCTGGGACGCGCGGGGCGCGCTGGCCGACGCGTTCGGGGTGCCCGCGCTGGTGCTCAACGACGCCGAGGTGCACGGTGCCGGTGTGGTGGCGGGTACCGGCTGTGAACTGGTGTTGACCCTGGGGACCGGCCTGGGCAGCGCCCTCTTCGACGGCGGGGTGCTCGCACCACACCTGGAGCTGTCGCACGCGCCGGTGCGCTGGGGCACCACCTACGACACGTACGTGGGTGAGCCGGAGCGTCGGCGGCTCGGCGACGCCTTCTGGTCCCGGCGGATCCGACAGGTGGTGGACGGACTGCGCCCGGTGTTCCGGTGGGACCGGCTCTACCTGGGCGGGGGCAACTCCCGGCTGATCCGGCCGGAGCAACTGGCCCGGATGGGCGACGACGTGGTGGTGGTGCCGAACACGGCCGGGATCGTCGGCGGCGTCCGCGCCTGGGAACTGGCCGCCGGCCGCCGCGACGCCCGCACCTGACCCTATTTCCACCCGGGGAACAGTCGCCAAACGCCGAGCGTTGTGCCAGCGTCGGAACAGGTGACGGCGCGACCCGAGGAGGTGGGCAGATGGATCTTCTGGCGGACTACCGGCGGGCGACCATGTTCTTCGAAACCGGTGACCCGAGCGGAGCGGCCCGACTGCTGGAGCCGATCCTGGACGCAGAACCCGGCAACGCGGCCGTCCGGCAGCTGCTCGCCCGGGCGTACTTCCAGTCGGCCCAGCTCACCCGGGCTGAGGAGCAGCTACGGGAGTTGGTCGACCGGAACCCGAGCGACCACTACGCGCACCACGTGCTGGGCCGGACGCTTGAGCGGCTGAACCGGCACACCGACGCGCTGCGGCACCTGCGGATCGCCGCGGCGATGTACGCGGCCAACGACGACTACCGGATCGCGTTGCAGCGGGTCGAGGCCCGCGTGGGCGGCACGCGCTGAGCGTGAACCCGGTGACGAGCGAGGGGCGGTCCTGCGGGCCGCCCCTTCGTCGTCCTGCGGGGGAGCCGACGGGCGTGCCTAGGATGGCGGACATGGGACCTGACCGGCCGGGGGCTGCGGCATGAAGCTCAAGCTGGACCTGCACGAGATCTTCAACAAGGGGCAGGACATCGACCGCGCGCTGCGCGGGATCATAGACGAGGCGGTGGCGAAAAAGGCCACCCTCGTGGAGATCATTCCGGGCAAGGGGTCGGGTCAGCTCAAGAAGCGGGTGCTGCGGTTCCTCGACCAGAAGGACGTCAAGCAGCTCTACCACCGCGTGGAGAAGGACTCGAAGAACTTCGGCCGCCTCTTCGTGCACTTCCGCTGGAAGTAGCTGGGGTTGCGGCGAAGGGCGCTGACCATCCGCCCGCACGGGGGTGACTGACGGTCACCGCCGTCCGGCCCCAGCCAGGGTTAGGACCTACTCGTCCAGGTGAGCATCGGGCGGAGGGCAGGCCGTGGCGCGGCATCGTCGGCGGGCGCTGGGGGTACGAACCGTCGATGCGCTTACATCCCGGCGAGACCGAAGCCGTTGGCTGGCGGGTGGTGACCGTGTTCGACGCCGTCCGGCAGCTCCGCGATGCAGCACCGGACGTCACCGGACGCCCGCGGGTGATCGCGATCGACGGCCGGGGTGGTGCGGGTAAGACGACCCTGGCGGAGAGGCTGCACAGGGTGGAGCCCAACTCCGCCATCGTGCACACCGACGACGTCGCCTGGAACCATGCCTACTTCGACTGGGGCGCCGTACTCGCCGAGAACATCCTGCAACCCCTGCACCGAGGGGAGTCGGTGAACTTCCGTCCCGATGCCTGGATCAGCCACGATCGGGCTGGGTCGATCACCATTCCTGCCGGCACCGACTTCGTCTGGATCGAAGGCACCGGCATCATCCGGGACGAACTTGAGCCGTGGTTGGACGCCTCGGTGTACCTACAAGGCGATCTTGATCAGCAGGAGCGCTTGCTGGTCGCTCGCGACGGCGACTCCCCCGAACAACAGGAACACGTGACGAACTGGCTGCGGGAGGAACTGCCCTTCATGCTGCGCGAACGACCGTGGTCCCGAGCCACCCTGATCGTCGCCGGCCCTTCGGCGATTGACCACGACCCGGAAACCGAACTGGTCGTAGCCCCACCGATCAGCCGGTAGCGCGCTTACTTCTCATTGCCTTGAGCCTGCTTCAGTGGGCCGTGCAGCCAGTGATCGGCGGCGACGTGACTGCGGAGGTGGACCACGGGAAGGTCCGGACGCCGGGCCGCCAGGGCCTCGATGCGCGCGGCCGTCTGGGGATGCGTGTTCCATGCCCAGCGGACGATGTGCTCGGGGTCGGTGAGCAGGGTCCAGAGCGGCGGCTCGACGTTGCCGTTCCACAGCCGCTGCCGTCGAAGGCGGCGTACGACGGTCCGCCGGACGACCTGGCGCATGACGGTGATCTTTGGCAGATCGAGCCACACCATCAGGTCGGCGAGGTCCGCGAGGTGGGTGCGGACCGCCTTGTACTGCCATTCGGTCACCCAGGAGGGGCCTGCGCTGAAGAGGCGTACGTCGTCTTCGAAGGAGGGACGCCTGGTCCACGAGGGGCCGTGGAAGAGGCCGTCGATCTCCACGTGCGGCGCCTGCAACAACGCGGCGATGCGGGCGGCGAGGGTCGTCTTTCCGGAGCCCGAGGTCCCGGCGACGAGTACGCGGCGGGGACGGCGCGGCAGGGGATCGGCGGCGTCCAGGTGCGGCATGACGACGAGGGTAGTTTGACCGGCTCGACGGCCCGTAGCGCTGGACGCCTCGGTCCTAGGATCGGGAGGATGCGGGAGGCATCTCCGGAGGTTCGGCCAGCGCGCTTGTCGGACGTCGCTTCGTTGGTGGAGTTGCGCCTGGCCAACGCCCGAGCGCACCTTGCCCTCGACGCCTCCATCTACCGCGTTCCGCGGCATGACGCGGTAATGCGCCACTTCGTGGCGATGCTTAGCGACGAAGCCGGACAAGATGGCCTCCTCGTCGCTGAGGCCCATGATGGCAAGGTTGTCGGGATGGTCGAGGTGCTGCGGCATCCCGATCCGCCTGAGCATCAGATCCTGCGCCCTGAGCCTTCGGCCCAGGTGCACACGGTTGTGCTGCCGGAAGCCAGAGGGCTTGGCGTGGGATCAGCGTTGCTGGCAGCGGCCGAGCACTGGGCAGGCGGCCGAGGGATCACGTATCTGTCGGCTGGCATCTACCACCGCAACATCGATGCCGTGCGCTTCTACAGCCGGCACGGCTACACCGACGCGGGTCTCTCCCTCGGCAAGAGCGTGGATTAGGTCGGCGAGGATCCGCGTACGGGTGACGTCCACATGCGAACTACTCGCATCATCCGCCGGGCCGGCCGGACGGCAGCGGTGGTGCCACGGTGACGAACCGGGCCGTCGGTTTCAGGTGGGTACAGAGTTTCCGGGGGAAGACAGGGGCGGCCTTGCGAATCACGTCGCACCCACCCGACGTGGTCCGGGCGACGGTCGACCATCCGGCCGGCTCGTTACGCAGGAAGTAGCGCCGCACGGCGGTGTTCACCTCGCACCCGGGCTGGACGTGGCGCCGGGGCGGCGGCAGCGGCGGGACATGCACGTCGGCATCGTCCGCGAGATCAAGGCCGGCCCCAGGTGGGTTTCGACGTCGCCCGGCGACGGATGGCCGGCCCATCTCCATAGGATGCTTCGTCGGGCCCACCGACGACTGTCGACTGGCTCTCTGGTCGTAGTGAAGGGCGTTTTCCCATGGTGGACAGAAACGACGTCGAGGCCGCTGCGGCGCTGGTCGAGGGGCGGGTCCGTCAGACGCCTGTCATCACCGTCGACGGCGCCGACCTCGGGGTGCCCGGGCTGCTCAGCCTCAAGCTGGAGCTGCACCAGCACACCGGTTCGTTCAAGACACGCGGCGCGTTCAACCGGATGCTCCAGGGTGCGCTGCCGTCGGCGGGGGTGATCGCCGCGTCGGGGGGCAACCACGGCCTCGCGGTCGCGTACGCGGCCCGGTCGCTGGGCGTGCCGGCGGAGGTCTTCGTGCCGGTCACCGCCTCGCCGGTGAAGGTGCAGCGCCTGGCCGGGCTGGGCGCGCAGGTGCGGCAGGTGGGCCAGCACTACGCCGAGGCGTTGGCCGCCAGCACCCAGCGGGCAGACGAGACCGGCGCGCTTGTGGTGCACGCGTACGACCAGCCGGAGGTGGTGGCCGGTCAGGGCACCGTGGGTCGGGAGTTGGAGCGCCAGCTCGACGGGATCGACACAGTGCTGGTGGCGGTCGGCGGTGGTGGGTTGGTGTCGGGCATCGCGACCTGGTTCGACGGGTCGGTGCGCGTCGTCGGCGTCGAGCCGGAGCAGATCCCCACCCTGCACGCCGCCCTCAAGGCGGGTCGGCCGGTCGACATCGAGGTGGGCGGCATCGCCACGGACTCGCTGGGTGCGCGCCGCATCGGCGACATCGCCTTCGAGACTGCCCGTCGTACCGGCGTGGTCTCCGTGCTGGTGCGCGACGAGGATCTGGCGCGGGCGCGGAGGCTGCTCTGGTCGGAGCTGCGGGTCGCCGCCGAGTTCGGCGGCGCCGCGGCGCTGGCCGCCCTGGTCGGCGGCGCGTACGTGCCGCAGGCGGGCGAGCGGGTGGCGCTGATCGTCTGCGGTGGCAACACCGACCCGAGCGACCTGGGCCCGGCGGCGCCGCACTGACAGGTGGGTCCGGCGACTGATGTGCGCCGCCGGACCCACGGTTCGTCTTCTCAGAGGGGATAGGTGCGGGCGACCGCCAGCATCTCGGAGCTGTGCGATCCGACCACTCCGACGGCCGGCGGTCGGGGCCGGAAGCCGGGCAGCGCGTCCAACCCGTCACTGGCGTCCATCGCCCGCAGCGCCACAGGCGTGGCGATCGGCCGCAGCGTCAACGTGACCTCGACACCCTCCGACGGCGGGGCGTGGAAGACCAGTCCGAACCCCCACCTGCCCGCGCGGGGCTCCACCGGCACCTGACGGCCGGACACCTCGGCGCGCAGCACGGTGGCGGTCGCCGTGTCGACGTGCAGGGTGGCGAGTCGGACCGCCCGCTGCGGGGTGAGCCGAAGCCGCAGCGTGCGCTCACCGCCGGCGCTGGTGTCGGCCAGCACGTCGAGCTTCGGCGCCGGCAGGTTCGCTGCCTGCGCCGGCCCGGACCGCAGCTCACCGTCGCCGAGCCCGGGGAAGTCGTCGCCGACGTCGGCCACCCCGCCGACGTAGCCGTCCGTCCACGGCTGCGGGTCGGTCTCGTGGCTCAGCCAGCGGGCCTGCCCGGTGCCGGCGTCCAGGGCGTACATCAGGTGGGTGGGCGCGGGGTGGGCGGCGTCGAACCGGTCGACGCGCAGCCCGACCCCGGCGAGCACCACCGTCGCCACGGCGGCGACTGCCGCCGGCAGCACGCCCAGCCGGCGGGCCCGCAGCGCCAGCATGCCCCGCTGGCCGCCGGCCTGCGGGTGCAGCAGGTCGACCACCGGCAGCGCGGTCAGGCCGAGCAGCACCGCGACAAGCGCGGCCACCCCACCCATCGCCATGCCCAGGGCGGGGAAGAGCAGCACCACCGTCGGCAGCAGGATCACCACGCCGACCGCGGCGGCGGCCGTCACCGCCACCACCGGCCACGGCCCGGTCCGCCGGGTCCGCAGCGCGACCAGCCCGCCGAGGGCGCCGGCCAGGGCCGGCACTGTGGTGAGGTACGCCCCGCCGGGCACCGCCACGGCGAGCAGCACTCCGAGCAGGGCCAGCCAGGCCAACCCGCCGACGGCGAGCGCCGCCGGGCCGATCCGGCGGCGGAGCAGCGCGTACCAGGCGAACAGGATGGCGGTGGCGAGCGCCAGCACTGCCAACCGGTACCAGATCGGCCGGTACGGGTCGAGCAGTTCCGCGTACCCGGGACGGATCGCGGTGATCGCCAGCCAGAGCAGTTGCGCGGCGACCGGCGCGACGACGATCGGCACGAGAGCGAGGCCGAATCCGGCGGCCAGCCGTCCGGTGCTGGCCCGGCCGCTGCGGCGGGTCAGCCAGCCCAGTGCCACGACGGCCAGCACCGCGAGCAGGGCCAGCGGCAGGACGAGCCAGCCCGGGTAGCGGACCAGCCCACCCGGGACGGGGAAGTAGGTCGCGTCGTATCCGGAGCGCAGGTCGGTGAGGTCGGTGCGGCCGAACTCCCGAGCCATGCCCAGCGCGTTGTCCCCGTGCTGCTGGAGGCTGCCCCGATCCATCGCCGCCGGGGTGTCCAGCGGCGTGTGGTAGATCGCGCCGCCGTCGATGTACGCCGAGTTCAGCCCGACGAACTTCTGATCGAGAAAGGCGGTGAAGTCGGTGTCGTTGGGCAGTGCCCGGTAGATCTCCACCGCGAACGAGGTGCCGACGGGGTGCGGGGCGGCCCGGCCGAAGACGTCCACGAGCTTCGCGTTGTTCTTCGACGTCTCGAACATGATCACCGGACCGGTGGCGCCGCGCGCCTCCAGATTGAGCACCACACCGCCGTCGGCGGCGAGCGGATGACTCGCGGCGAACGCCGCGGCGCCGCAGAGGCACGCCTCCTCGGCGTCGGTCAGCACGAAGACGATGTCGTTGCGGGGCCGCGCGCCGGTGGTCAGCGCGCGGGCAACCTCCAGGATGGCCGACGTGCCGGCCGCGTCGTCGTTGCCGCCCGGCCCGGTCTGCACCGAGTCGTAGTGCGCGACCAGGAACACTCGCCCCGTCGGGTCGGTGCCGGGCAGTCGGGCCACCACGTTGCGTACCCGGGCCAGTGTCGCCCCGCCGGCCGCTCCACTGAGCTGGCCGGCCTCCGGGGCGACGGTGTCCTGCACCTCCGTCTCCAGGCCCAGGCCGCGCAATTTCTGCTCAAGGTGAGCGCGAACCTGGTCGTTGGCGGTGCTGCCGGCGACGTGCGATCGGGCCGCGATCACCTGCACGTCCTCGTACGCCCGGGTGGCGCTGAAATCGCCCGCCGGCGCGTCCGCCGGTCGCGGCGTCGGGGTGCGCAGGTCGAGCAGGCTGCCGGCGCCGACGGCCGCCAGCGCGACAAGCGCCGCGGCGGCGGCCAGGAGCCGCCGGCGCGGTCGGGTCAGCGCACGGTCGGCCGGGGGTACGCCCGGACCCGGCCGGAGCGGTACGCCCGCCGTGACGGGGGTGGGGGGTGCGCCCATCCGAACTCCTCGGGGGTGGTGGGGCCTGGGGTGGCACCATCCTGCCCTCCGGCGAAACGGGATGGGATGGCCGGGCGTCCACCGATCTTCCGCCCGTCGGCCGGAGCGATTGGCCGCCCGGGCACCGAGTGACCGCCCGGTTTGTCCCCCGACGAGCAGTGACCCGGCCCATGCCCGCCCGTGCCGCGCCCATCGTGTTGTGTGCGACCGTTGTCTAATACAGGATCAGCAGGGCACTCGAAAGGAGCCCGACATCACCAGCGAACTCCCGCGTCTCGCGGCGGTGACCCGGCCGTACCGGGGAAGCGGCCTGGCCGGTTCCCCCGTCGTGCCGTACCCGCATGGTGGCCTGGCGCGGCACGGCAACCTGCCGCCCGGCGAGCGGTTGCGGGTGCTGCTGGTGGAGGACGACGAGGGCGACGCCTTCCTCGTCGGTGAGCTGCTCGCCGAGACGAACTCGATGATCGACCTGGTGGTCGCCACAAGCCTCCGCGAGGCGCGGCAGCGGATCACCGGCGTCGACTGCGTCCTGCTCGACCTGGGTCTGCCCGACGCGCAGGGGCTGGACGGGCTGCGCCTGGTGCTGGAGATGTCGAGCGGGGCGGCGGTGTGCGTGCTGACCGGGCGCTCGGACGAGCACCTGGGTGTCGTGGCCGTCGCCGAGGGCGCACAGGACTACCTGGTCAAGGGCCAGGTCGACGGCGTGCTGCTGACGCGGGCGCTGCGCTACGCGGTCGAGCGCAAGCGCGCCGACGAGAACGCCCGCCGGCTGCGTGAGGTCGAGTTGCGCCAGGCCGAGTCGGCCCGCCTCGAACGCGGCCTGCTGCCGCAACCGCTGATGACCACCGACCAGGTGGCCGTGCACACCTTCTACCGCCCGGGTCGGCACGCCGCCCTGATCGGCGGGGACTTCTTCGACGTGGTGCAGACCCGTCCGGACCGTCTCGACCTGATCGTCGGGGACGTCTGCGGGCACGGGGTGGACGAGGCCGCGCTCGGTGTGGAACTGCGGGTGGCCTGGCGGGCGCTTGTGCTCGCCGGGGTGCCGGACGACGAGGTGCTGCCCGCGCTGGAGCAGGTGCTCATGAGTGAGCGCCGACTTCAGGAGATCTTCGCGACGGTGGCCACCACCCGACTCGACCTGGACGCCAACCGGGCCACCGTCCGACTCGCCGGGCATCCGCCACCGCTGCTGCTCTCCGGCGGCCGGGTCGTCCCGGTGCCCGCGCCCGGCGGCCTGCTGCTGGGCGTACGACCTCGCCGGCCGATCGCCTACGACCTGGAGTTCGACACCGATGACTGGTCCCTGCTGATGTACACCGACGGCCTGATCGAGGGGCGGGTGGGCGCCGGCAACGAACGGCTCGACGTGCCGGGCCTGAGCGGGCTGCTCGACGAGCCGGCCAACCGGGAGGTGTCGCTGCCCGATCTGCCGGCCTGGCTGGTCGGTCGGGCCGAGCAGATCAACGGCGGCCCGCTCGCGGACGACGTGGCCATGCTGCTGGTCAGCCGGGGCGGTGGCCGGTGAAGCCGGTGGTCGGCGGCTGGAGTCTGCGCCGCCGGGTCATCACGCTGCTCACAGTCGTGGGCGTGCTGCTGATCGGTCTGGCCACCGCGGAGGCCGCGATGGCCGCGCGCAACCGCACCCAGATCGACGCCATCCTCAACGAGACCGGCCCGCTGCGGGTGCAGTCGCAGGAACTGCTCAACGCGGTGCTCGACCAGGAGACGGCGGTTCGCGGGTACGCGGTGAGCGGTGACCCGGCCGATCTGGGCCCGTACGAGGCGGGGCTCGACCAGGAGAAGGCCACCGTCTCCGCGATGCGGGCGCTGCTCCACGACTACCCGCAGATCGGGCAGGAACTGCGGATCGTCGAGGAACGCGCCGAGCAGTGGCGGGTGTCGGTCGCCGAGCCGGTGATCACCACGACGGAACAGGACGGCACCCGCGCCGGCCAGGCGTTGGTCACCGAGCAGGCCCGGCAGCGGTTCGACGAGGTGCGGTCGGCAGTCAACGACCTCCAGCAGGAGATCCTGGCAGCCCGGGAACAGTCCGCGGCGAACGTCCGCAACAGCAGCAACCTGCTGGTCCTGCTGCTGATCATCGCGGCCCTGGTGGTGGTCGTGGCCGGCACGGTGCTGCTGCTCTCGCTGGACCGGATGGTGATCCGGCCGCTGACCGGGCTGGCCACCCAGGTCCGCGAGGTCGCCGAGGGCGACTACCAGCACCGCATCGCCACCGTCGGCCCGCCGGAGTTCATCCGGCTCGGCGACGACGTGGACGCGATGCGCCAGAAGATCGCCTCCGACCTGGCCGAGGTGCGGGAGGCTCGCGAGCGCATCGAGTGGGTCAACAGCCAGCTCCAGAAGCAGGCCGAGGAGCTGACCCGGTCCAACCGCGACCTGGAGCAGTTCGCGTACGTGGCCTCCCACGACCTGCAGGAGCCGCTGCGCAAGGTGGCCAGCTTCTGTCAGCTGCTCCAGCGCCGCTACGCCGGGCAGCTCGACGAGCGGGCCGACCAGTACATCGCCTTCGCGGTGGACGGCGCGCAGCGGATGCAGCGCCTGATCAACGACCTGCTCGCGTTCTCCCGGATCGGCCGCCTCACCACCGGCTTCGTCGACGTCGACCTCAACAAGGTGATGGGCGACGTGGCGGGTCAGACCGAGGCCGCCCGGCAGTACGCCGATGCGGAGCTGACCTGGACCGGCCTGCCGGTGATCCGTGGCGAGGAGCCGCTGCTCACCAACCTGCTGGCCAACCTGGTCAGCAACTCGATCAAGTTCCGTCGTCCGGACGCGCCGCCGAAGGTGCACATCTCGGCCCGGCTTGTCGGCGCCGAGTGGGAGATCACCTGCCAGGACAACGGCATCGGGATCGAGTCGGAGTTCGCCGACAAGATCTTCGTGATCTTCCAGCGTCTGCACTCGAAGGACGCGTACCCGGGCACCGGCATCGGATTGGCGATCGTCAAGAAGATCGTGGAATATCACGGCGGCCGGGTCTGGGTGGACACCGACGTGCCGGAGGGCACCGCGATCAGGTTCACCCTTCCGGCTCGCCCGGAGGACGTGGAGGCGGCGGCCGCCACCACCGCCGACCCCGCCGAGCAGCCGCAGCCGGCCGACGCGGGGGAGCCGACGCCCGCGGACGAGGTGTCGTCCGCGCTGCCGGAGCACTCCGCCGGGGCGGACCAGCCGGACCGGGCCGACGGGGCGTCGGAAAGCGGTAGAACGGGTGACATGAGGGAGACGGTGGGATGACCGCGCCGGCGGACGGCAAGAGCCCGATCGAGGTCCTGCTCGTGGAGGACGATCCGGGTGACGTGTTGATGACCCAGGAGGCGTTCGAGGAGCACAAGCTGCGCAATCGGCTGACAGTCGTCTCCGACGGCGCCGAGGCGCTCGCCTACCTGCGGCGGGAGGGCCAGTACGCCGACGCGGTGGCACCCGACCTGATCCTGCTCGACCTCAACCTGCCCCGCCGGGACGGCCGGGAGGTGCTGGAAGAGATCAAGAACGACCCGGAGCTGCGCCGGATCCCGGTGGTCGTGCTCACCACCTCCCAGGCCGACGAGGACATCCTGCGCAGCTATCAGCTGCACGCCAACGCCTACGTGACCAAGCCGGTGGACTTCGAGCGCTTCATCGCCGTAGTCCGACAGATCGACGAGTTCTTCGTCAGCGTGGTCAAGTTGCCGCCGCGTGGCTGACACCCTGCTCGACGACGTCGGTGACCTGCTCCTGGAGGCCGCCGGCCAGGTCGTGGTGCCGCTGTTCCGCAAGCTCGACGACGCCGACGTGTCGGAGAAGGCGCCCGGTGAGGTGGTCACCGTCGCCGACCGCCGGGCCGAGGAGCTGATCTCCGCCGGGCTGCGCAGGCTGCGGCCGGGCTCAGTGGTGGTGGGCGAGGAGGGCGTCGCCGACGACCCGGGTCTGCTGCGGCACCTGAGCGACAGCGGCGACGTGTGGTTGGTCGACCCGGTCGACGGCACCGCCAACTTCGCGGCCGGCCGCCGGCCGTTCGCCCTGATGGTGGCACTGCTGACCGATGGGCGTCCGACCGCCGGATGGATCCTCGACCCGCTGGCCGAGACGTTGGCCGCCGGTTGGGCCGACGAGGGAGCCCTGCTCAACGGCCAGCGGGTCGACGCCGCCGACGCGGTGCCGTCGCTGGGTGACCTGCGTGGCGTGGCGATGACCCGGTTCCTGCCGCCGGAGGCCCGCGACCGGGTCCGCGCCGGCGGTCGGCGGCTCGGCGAATTGCTGCCCGGCCAGCACTGTGCCGGCCGGGAGTACCTGGACATCCTCACCGGCGAGCAGCAGTTCGCCCTCTTCTGGCGCACCCTGCCGTGGGACCACGCGCCGGGAACCCTGCTGGTCCGCGCCGCGGGCGGTGTCGCCCGCCGGTTCGACGGCGTCGACTACCACCCCGCCGACGAGGGTCGCGGGCTGCTCGTCGCGGTCAACGAACAGGTCTGGACCGAGGTGCACGACGCTCTGCTCGGCGTCTGATCCGCGCACCGCGACGACGACGGCGCGGCGTTTTCGCGCAGCGTGCGACGGAGGCGGCACGCTGCGTCGACACCGGGGCCGGCGGGCCGTCACGGGACTGGTCACCGGCGCGCGTTCCGGTATCGTGACCGGCGGTCCCCGCCAGCAGGCCGCCGACCGGCGCCGGCGGGGACGCCGCCGCGCAGAGTTCACCGGGGGCCGGCGGTCGACGGAAGGACGCTGTCGTGCCCAGGACCAGGCTCAGCCAGCGGCGCGTTCGCCGCGTACTGCTCCCTCTACTCACCGCCGTCGCGCTGGTGCTCGCCGGTGGAGTGCCCGCGTACGCGGAGCCCGGTGAGGGTGGCACCAAGAAGTTGCAGGACGCGCTGGAGCTGACCGCCAAGGGCCACATCGAGGCCAAGGCCAAGCTGGACAACTCCAAGCGCCGGCAGACGGCGTTGACCGGGGAGCTGAAGGCCGTCGAGGGTCGGCTGGTCGTGCTCAGCGCCCAGGTGGGCGAGGTGGCCGCGCAGTCCTACCGGGTCGGTCGGCTCACCCCGGCGGCGATGCTGCTCAACACGGCCACGCCGCAGGCGCTCCTGCAACGCGCCGCCGACCTCGACCTGATGGCCCAGCGGGACAGCAAGCGGCTGCGCGATCTCACCGAGGCCCGGCAGGAGGCCCAGCAGGCCAAGATCGCCATCGACACCGAGGTTCGTGAGCAGCAGAAGCAGCTCGCCGTGATGGCGAAGAAGAAGAAGGAGGCCGAGGCGGCGCTCGCCGAGGTCAGCTCGGGCACCAGCAACGGGTTCAGCGGCGGCAGCTCCGCGTCGGCGAAGCCGGCCCCGCGCAACTCCGACGGGTCCTGGCCCTCGGAGTCCTGCTCCGTGAAGGATCCGACGACGTCCGGCTGCATCACCCCGCGCACCCTCAACGCGCTCAAGCAGACCCAGGCCGCCGGCTACAAGCGGTACGTCTCCTGCAAGCGCAGCGGTGGCGGAGGCGAGCACCCCAAGGGCCGGGCCTGCGACTTCTCGGCCGCCGCGGGCGGCTTCCAGGACAAGAACGCGACAGGCGGCGACAGGGCGTACGGGGACAGCCTGGCCGCCTGGCACGTGCGCAACGCCGACCGGCTGGGTGTGCTCTACGTGATCTGGTATCGGCAGATCTGGCATCCGGGCACCGGGTGGCGGTCGTACAGCGGCAGCGGCAGCCCGGCCGCCAGCCACACGAACCATGTTCATCTCTCGATGTACTGACCCGCGACGTCAGCTTCGCTGCGTACCATCGCGACGATGAGCACCTCACCGTCCGACGTCGCGACCACGACGGTCGCCTCGGACCCGTCCACGCCGGTCACCGGCCGGGCGTTGCCGGGCGGCCTGGCCGCCTTCCTGGTCTTCTTCGCAAGCGGCGCCGTGCTGGTGCTGGAGACTGTCGCGCTGCGCCTGGTCGGCCCGTACGTGGGGGTGACGCTCCAGGTGACCAGCTCGGTCATCGGCATCGCGTTGGCCGCGATCGCGTACGGGGCGTGGTCCGGCGGCTGGCTCGCCGACCGGCGCGACCCGCGCGGTCTGCTGGCACCCGCGCTGGTGCTGGCCGGGATCGCCACGGCGGTGACCCTGCCCGTGGTGCGCTACGCCGGGGAGGTCCTGCGGGGTGGGGCGGCAAGCGCCATCCTGCTGCTGGTGGCGCTCGCCGTGTTCGTGCCGGCGGCGCTGCTGGCCGCGGTCACGCCGCTTGTGGTGAAGCTGCAACTCGCCGACCTGCGCCGCACCGGCCAGGTGGTCGGCCGGCTGTCCGGCATCGGCACCCTGGGCGGCATCACGGCCACCCTGCTCACCGGCTTCGTGCTGGTCGTCGCCCTACCCAGCACTGTCATCGTGCTGGCCCTGGCGGTGGCACTCGGGCTGGTCGGCCTCGGCCTCGGCTGGTATCTGCGCCGCCAGGCGTCCACTGAGCTGCCTGGTCCGGCCCGCACCCGGGCGGCGCTGGCCGTGCTGGGCCTGGTCGGGGCGGGGCTGTCCACAGTCGCGCCGAACCCGTGCGACATCGAGACCGCGTACCACTGCGCCCGGGTCACCACCGATCCGGCCCGGCCCAGCGGCCGGACGCTGCTGCTCAACTCGGCCCAGCACTCGTACGTCGACCTGGCCGACCCGAAACACCTGGAGTACGCGTACACCAAGTGGATCGGCGCGGTCGCCGACGTGGCCGCGCCGGCCGGGCAGCGGTTGGACGCGCTGCACCTGGGCGGCGGCGGGTTCACCGTGCCGACGTACCTGACCGCCACCCGGCCGGGCACCGACAACCTGGTGTTCGAGATCGACGGCGGGCTCGTCGAGCTGGACGAGCGGGAGCTGGGCGTACGCCCGGGGCCGGGGTTGCGGGTGGTGGTGGGTGACGCCCGGATGCTTGTCGCCGGTGAGCCGGCGGACAGCCGGGACCTGGTCGTCGGTGACGCGTTCGGTCACCTGGTGGTGCCCTGGCACCTGGCGACCCGGGAGATGGCCGCCGACATCCGGCGGGTGACCCGCCCCGGCGGTGTCTACGTGCAGAACGTCATCGACTACCCGCCGCTGCGGTTCATCCGCGCCGAGCTGGCCACGGTGGCCGCCGAATTCACCCACGTCGCGCTGATCGCCCCGCCGGAGGCGCTCGCCGAGGAACGGGGCAGCAACTTCCTCATCGTCGGCTCCGACGCGCCGCTGCCGCTGGCCGCGATCCGTGCCCGCCTCGACGAGGTCGACAGGAGCGTCAGCCTGCTCTCCGGCGCGGACCTCACGGACTTCGTCGGTACGGCAATGGTGCTGACCGACGACTACGCGCCGGTGGACCAACTGCTGGCGACCGCCTGATCGGGTGAAATTCCTGACCGATTCCGATCCTTGAGGTGTAGCCCGGTCGCCTGCGGGCAACAACGGCCACCATGGGCGGTGGGGACCGGAACGGCGCGCAACTGCTCGATGAGCGGTACAGGCTCATCGAGCAGCTCGGCGCGGGCGGCATGTCGGTGGTCTGGCGCGGTTACGACGAGGTGCTGGGCCGCCAGGTCGCGGTGAAGGTGCTGGCCTCGCGGCTGGCCAGCGACCGGGCCTTCCGGCACCGGATCCGCGTCGAGGCGCAGGCCGCCGCGCGCCTCTGCCACCCCAACATCACCAACGTGTACGACTACGGCGAGTCCCACCAGGTCGGCCTGACCGTGCCGTACGTGGTGATGGAGCTGGTCGACGGTGGTTCGCTCGCCGGTCGACTCGGCCGGGAGGTGCGGCTGCCGTGGCGTGAGGCGGTGACGATCGGCGCGGAGGTCAGCTCCGCGCTGGCCACCGCGCACGGTCGCGGGGTCGTGCACCGCGACGTCACCCCGGGCAACGTCATGCTCACCTCGACCGGGGTGAAGGTTGTCGACTTCGGCATCTCCGCGCTGGTCGGGGAGAGCGAGAAGGGGCCGGACGGCGCGTTGCTGGGCACGCCCGCGTACCTCGCGCCGGAACGGCTGGACAACGGGCAGGTCTCGCCGGCCACCGACGTGTACGCCGTGGGGCTGCTGCTCTACCGGATGCTCACCGGTCGGCTGCCGTGGGAGGCGAACACGACCACGCAGATGCTGCGGGCGCACATGTACAGCGAGCCGGACCCGATGCCGGCGGTACCCGGGCTGCCCGACGAGGTGACCGACCTGGTGCGGCGCTGCCTGGCCAAGCGTCCCGCCGACCGACCGGCCACCGCCGAACTGGCCCGGACCCTCGCCGAGGCGGCCGGAATGCTGGCGGCGGTGCCGGTCTCGCCGGCGGGCGGTCCGCTGGACCCCGCCGCCCTGGCCAACGCCGGCACCACGATCCTGCCCTGGTCGGCCGAGACGGACGCGCTTCCGCTGTCGCGTACCCGGCGTAGCCGCGCCGGACGGGTGAACCGGCGGCGACGGGTGGAGGCCGGAGTGGCAGCCGTCGGGCTGATCGCGGTCACCGGGGCGATGTGGGGGTTCACCTCCCGCAGCCCGGCCAGCGGGGAGGACCGGCCCACGACCGAGGCACGGATGGGCCTGCCCGAGACCGCGCCCTGCGAGGTGGCGTACGCGCTGCGTACCGACTCCGGCAAGGACTTCACGGCCGAGCTGACCCTGACCAACACCAGCGGCCGCGAGCTGCGCGACTGGACGATGCACTTCACGTTCCCCGGCCAGCAGAAGGTGACGAAGGCGCAGCCCGCTCCGGTGCAGCAGCAGGGCGGCACGGTGCAGATCCGGCCCGCGGCACAGCGGACGAGCCTGGCGCCCGGCGCGGCCGAGAAGCTCACCCTGGCCGGGACGTACAGCGGGGCGAACCCGCTGCCGGTGGAGTTCCGGCTCGGCGAGGCCACCTGCGGAGTACGCGTCTCGGGGGTGGCGGGGACGGCCCCGATCACGGCTCCGCCGAGCAAGGCGGCCCCGCCGAAGGCCCCGGCGAAGAAGACGACGAAGATGGCGCCCAAGGCGCCGACCGCACCGAAGGCACCGGCGAAGGCCGCACCCAAGCCTGAGAAGCCCGGCAAGGGGAAGGGGCCGGGTGGTCCGGGAAAAGGGTGAAGGCCCCCGCGGGGCACGGCGCGCACCGGAAGTGATGGGTCAGCGCCGCCCCGCGAACCGCTGCACCTGCTCGATCCCGCCCTCCACGACCAGCACCCCACCCTCCGGCAGTTCGGTGTCGTCCGAGGCGTACCGGAAACGCTCACCCGGCACCTTCGCGCCGATCACCCGGACCCCGTAGCGCTCGTCCGGGCGCAGGTCGAGCAGCGTACGGCCGACAAGCGACTGCGGCACCCGGACGGTGGCGATAGCGAAGTCGTCGTCGAACTCGATGAAGTCGAGCAGCCGGCTGACGATCAGGTGTGCCACCCGATCCCCGGTCTCCGCCTCCGGGAAGATCACGTGGTGCGCGCCGACCGACGACAGGATCTTCGCGTGCTTCTGCGAGGTGGCGCGGGCCCAGATCTGCGGCAGACCCAGCTCGACAAGCGCCAGCACGGTGAGCACGCTCGCTTCCACCGATGCCCCGATGGCCACCACCGCCCGGCCGAAGCCGGGAACGCCGAGCTGCCGCAGGGCGTTCTCCTCGGTCGCGTCCGCCTGGACCACCCGGTCGAGCTGGGTCGAGAAGCGCTGCACCTGATCCGGGTCGCGGTCGATGGCCAGCACCTCACGGTCCATCCGGGTGAGAGCACCGGCCAGGTGGCAGCCGAACCGACCCAGCCCGATCACCACGATGCCGCTGCCGTCCGATCGTCTCGCCGACACCTCGACCCTCCTCGTCAGCCGACAATGGGTTGTTCCTGTGGATAGCGGTAGAGCTTGTGCCTGGTGTTCAGGGCGATCGCCGACCCGAGGGTGAGCGGCCCGACCCGGCCGATGAACATCAGCACGGTCAACACCACCTGGCCGCTGGCCGGCAGCTCGGCGGCCAGACCGATGGTCAGCCCGGTGGTGCTGAACGCGGAGGTGACCTCGAACAGGGCGGCGACGAACCGCACGCCCTCGGTGAGCAGCAGCAGGACCATCGTTCCGGCCGTGACCAGCGCGACGCTGAGCAGGGCCACGGTGACGGCCTGCCGCTGGCTGGCGTTGGCCACCCGGCGGTGCCCGACCGTCACGTCGGGTTCGCCGCGCAACTCGGCCCAGATGGTGAACGCCAGCAGGAAGAACGTGGACACCTTGATGCCACCGGCCGTGCTGGCGCTGCCGCCGCCGATGAACATCAGCACGATCAGCAGGGGGTAGCTCTCCTCCTGCAGGTCCGCGATGTTCAGCACGTTGAAGCCGCCGGTACGGCTCAACGCGATCTGGGTGAACGACGCGAGCACCTTGCCCTCGGCGTCGTACGAGCCGATGGTGCTGACGTTTGTCCACTCGGCGGCGAGCAGGCCGGCGACACCGAGCAGCACCAGCGCCACGCTGCCCCAGATGGTCAGCTTGGTGGCCACCGCCCAGCCCGCCGGCCTACGCCACTCGCGTACGGCCTCGAACAGGGCGGGAAACCCGAGCCCGCCGACGATGGCACCGAACGCCAGCGGCAGCGACACCCACGGGTCACGATCGAACGCCAACAGGCCGTCGGTGTAGAGCGAGAAACCGCCGTTGTTGAACGCTTGGACGGCGTGGAACACGCCCGACCAGAGGGCCCGACCGGGCGTGTAGTCGTACGCCCACCGGAGCCGGCCGGCGACCACCGCGGTCATCACCGCCTCGCAGGCGAAGACGGTGATCGCGATCCGGCGCAGCAACCGGGCCACGTCGCCGATGCCGAACTCCGCGGTCTCGGCCTGCACCAACAGCCGGTTACGCAGACCGAGCTGGCGCGAGACGACGAGGATGACGAGCGCCGCGACGGTGAGGATGCCGAGACCGCCGAGCTGGGTGAGCAGGGTGATCACCAACAGGCCCCAGCCGGACCAGTAGTTGGGGGTGTCGGTGACGGCCATGCCGGTGACGGACAGCGCCGAGGTGGCGGTGAACAGGGCCGTGATCAGGGGTGGACGCTGGTGCTGGACTGTCGACCAACGTGCCAGCAGCAGCCCGGTGCCGAGCAGGATCGGCACCAGGAACCCTAGCGGCACCAGCCGCACGGGGTTGCGGAGTAACCGGCGCACCAGACAATCTTCCTTTTCCGGGTGCCCGCCCGAGTGGGAACGCCCATTCCGGAGATTCACCTGCCGTCCAGCCATCGACCAACTCCCGGTCAATCGCGGGCGGTCTGCTGTCTGCGACATCCCCCAAGGACAGGAGACGGCGTTGCGACGTACCCTCTCGACCCTCGGTGTGGCCGGCGTGCTGCTCGCGGCGGCAGTGGCCGTGCCCACGATGGCCGCCGCCGACCCCTCGACCGGGGCGGCCCGCGCCCGAGGCATCGACCGGCCGATCGTGATCGGTCATCGGGGCGCCAGCGGCTACCGCCCGGAGCACACCCTGGAGGCGTACCGGCTGGCGATCCGGATGGGTGCCGACTACATCGAGCCGGACCTGGTGTCCACCTCCGACGGTGTTCTGGTCGCCCGGCACGAGAACGAGATCTCCGGCACCACCGACGTGTCGGCGCACCCGGAGTTCGCCGCCCGCAAGACGACGAAGACCATCGACGGCGCCGCCGTGACCGGCTGGTTCACCGAGGACTTCACCCTGGCCGAGCTGAAGACGCTGCGGGCCAAGGAGCGGCTGCCGCAGGTACGCGTCGCGAACACCGCCTTCGACGGACGTTTCGAGGTGCCCACCCTCCAGGAGGTCATCGACCTGGCACGGACCGAGGGGCGGACACGGGGCCGCACCATCGGCATCTACCCGGAGACCAAGCACCCGACCTACTTCACGTCGATCGGCCTGCCGCTGGAGGAGCCGCTGCTGAAGGTGCTGCGACAGAACAAGCTGGACCACAAGAAGTCGCCGGTCTTCATCCAGTCGTTCGAGACGGCCAACCTGCGTCGCCTCAGCCGGCTGACCGACGTGAAGCTCGTCCAGCTGCTCGACGCCACCGGCCGCCCGTACGACTTCACAGCCGCCGGCGACACCCGCAGCTACCAGGACCTCGCCACGGCGGCCGGCCTGAAGTGGATCGCCGGGTACGCCGACGGCATCGGGGCGAACAAGAACCTGATCGTGCCCCGGGACGCCGCCGGCGCTCTGCTCGCCCCGACCAACGTGGTACGCGACGCGCACCGCGACGGGCTGCTCGTGCACTCCTGGACGTTCCGCGCGGAGAACCAGTTCCTCCCCGTGGACTTCCGCATCGGCACCGACCCGAACGCGCGCGGCGACATCACGGCCGAGTACGAACTCTTCCTCGGCCTGGGTCTGGACGGCGTCTTCAGCGACCACCCGGACACCGCCGTCGCCGCCCGCGCCGGCCTCTGACCCAGTCCGATCCCCGGCGGGTGTCTCCGCCGAGCTGACCTCGGCCCGGAGCTGATCCGCTCCGAGTCGACCGCCGGGCCGATCACGCCCGGCCCACCCGCTGGCCCGTCGTCCGCCACCCGGACGACGGGCCAGCGACACATCCGGCCCGCCCAGGCACCCGCTGAGGTGCCCGGTCAGGTGGCCTCGCGGGCGTGGGCAGGTGGCTTCGCGGGCGCGGGCAGCACCTCGCGGACGCTATGGAGCTGATGCCGTAAACGAATCGCGCCGCCTACGTCCGCCTACGTCCGCCTACGTCCGCCTACGTCCGCCTACGTCCGCCTATGTCCGCCGACACCGACCCCCACGCTCGCCCCACGCCCACGCACGTGTGCCTGTCCAAGGTCACGCTCGATCCTGGATCGAGTGGTATCGCCGACGCCCCAAGGCCACTACATCCACGATCGAGCACGATCTTGATCGGGCGAAGCGGGGTTCGGAACCGCAACTTCGCCGACGTTGCTGGATCGGGGCCGGTTGAGGCAGCAACATCGGCGAAGTTGCTGTCTCCTCGCCGATCAAGGCAGCAACTTCGCCGATGTTGCGGCGATCTTTGCCTAATGGGCGTCCGAGGGGGGTGCGCTCCGGTGGGAGCGCCCGGGTGGGAGTGTCAGCTGCCGGGGTGCTCGGCTACGTAGGTGCCGCGACCGGGCTGGCCGGTGATCAGTTCGCGGTCGTGCAGCAGTGAGAGCGCCCGCGAGGCGGTGTTCATGTGCACGGCGTAGCTCTCGGCGAGTTCCCGAGTGGAGGGCAGCTTGTCGCCCGGCTTCAGCTCACCGCTCTTGATCTTCGCGGCGAGCTCGTTGGCGATGCGACGATATGGGGCTTCTGCGGTGGGCATGGTGAGGACTCCGGTCGGTTCGGCGTCTTCGATCATGCCGGCCTGCACCAGTTACTGCAACAGGTTGTGGTGTTGCTGCTTCATACCGTCGACCTACACAAGTATTTGGTGTAGGTTGCTGGTGTCCGGCTCCGGTTGGTTCGGCAAACCCTCGGGGTGCGGGCGTGAGATGGGCTCCGCGTTCGTACCGCCGTTATGGGCTGCGGGCGTGGGGCCGGGCGGTCCGGTGGGCGTCCCCTACCCGCACACCGGACCGCCCACCAAGCCGACGAGGAGCAGACGAGGCGAGGGTGGACGAGGTGAAGATGGGCGCGGGGCGGGAACGGTTCGTGGTGCACCTGCCGGTGGTCGCGGAGGACCTGTCGGGGGCGGTGCGCTTCGCTCGGGCGATCACGAGGGCGCTGGGTTTCCTCGCCGACGTGGACCGTGCCGAGACGACGGTGTCGGAAGAGGATGCTCAGGGCGTACGGCATCGGGTTTTCTGTGACCGGTTGCTCGGCGGACGTCGGCGGTGTCCGCGACCGGCCGACCACGACGGGCCCTGCGATTGAGCGGGCGGGCCGGATGGCGCGAGGCGACACACGGCTCGGGCGGTCCGTGGGGGTTCGGGCCATCGGGGGCGCGGGTCACCGGGTGACGGTGCGGCCCGCTGTAACCGCCGGCCATCCCCCTCCCGTTACTTGTGTGTTTCCGCCACATAGCCCGTGGGTGACGTCACTTCTAGCGTGAGCCGACAACACAGCATCCTGTCCTCACCTGGAGTCGCGATGACGGTCCGGCACACGCGGCGGGCGTTCCTCTCCGCCGCCACGATGATGGCCGCGGCGTTGGCCGCCACGGCCTGTGGTAGCCCGCAGGACACCGCCACCGGCGGCGGCGACAGCGCCGCTCCGGTCAAGGTCGGCCTGGTGTACTCCCAGTCGGGAGCCCTGGCCAGCTACGGAAAGCAGTACATGGAGGGGTTCAAGGCGGGGCTGGACTTCGCCACCAAGGGCACCGGCAAGGTGGGTGACCGGAAGATCGAGTTGACCGAGGTCGACGACGCGGGCGACCCGGCCAAGGCCGTCTCGGCGGCGAAGGACCTGATCGGCAAGGGTACGAAGATCATTGCCGGCTCGACCGCGTCCGGTGTGGCGCTCCAGGTCGCGCCGATCGCGGCGCAGAACAAGGTCCTGTTCATCTCCGGCCCGGCCGCGACCGACGCGGTGACCGGGGCGAACAAGTACACGTTCCGTTCCGGGCGGCAGTCCTACCAGGACGTGGTGACCGCCAAGTCGTTCATCGGCGACCCGGCCGGCAAGAAGGTAGTGGTCTTCGCCCAGGACGGCGCGTTCGGCGACGCCAACGAGGCGGCCGTCAAGGCCGTCATCGGCAGCGCGGGCGCCACCGTGAGCAGCGTCCGGGCGCCGGCGAGCGCCACCGAGTTCACGCCGTTCGCCAGCCAGATCAAGACCGCCAAGCCGGACCTGCTCTTCGTCGCCTGGGCCGGCACCACCGCCCCGGCCATGTGGCAGACGCTCGACCAGCAGGGCGTGCTCTCCTCCACCACTGTCGTCACCGGCCTGGACATCCGGGCCTCCTGGCCGACGTTCGGGGCAGCCGGCGCGAAGATCTCCTTCCTGTCGCACTACTTCGACGGCGCGTCGGACACCGAGGCCAGCAAGGCGCTCAAGGCCAAGGTGAACACCATCGACCTCTTCCACCCGGACGGTTTCGCCGCAGCCCAGATGGTGGTCCGCGCGGTGCAGGAGGGAGGCGACGACGTCGACAAGATGGTCACCGCGCTGGAGGGCTGGAGCTTCGACGGGGTCAAGGGAAAGATGACCATCCGCGCGGCCGACCACGCGCTGCTCCAGCCGATGTTCCAGGCGAAGCTGACCGGAAGCGGCACGGCCTTCACGGCTACCGCGCAGAAGAGCCTCACCGGTGACGAGACCGCGCCGCCGGCCGTGGCCATGAAGGGCTGACCATGCTCGCCACCCGCGGTCTGACCTGGCGGATCGGTGAGGTCGCCATCGTCGACAGCGTCTACCTCGACCTGGCGCCCGGGGAGTTCCTGGGCGTCATCGGGCCGAACGGCGCCGGCAAGACCTCACTGTTCAACCTGATCACCGGCCTGCGCCGGGCCACGGAGGGCCGGGTCGTCCTGGACGGGCAGGACATCGGGGAGCTCCCGCCGCACCGGCGGGCCCGCCTCGGTCTGGGCCGTACCTTCCAGGCGTCCTCGGTCTTCGGCTCGCTGAGCGTGCGGGAGAACGTCCGGCTCGCCGTGCAGGCGCACCGCGGGGGCTCGATGGCGCTGTGGCGGCGGGCGGCGGCCGACCGGGAGGTCGCCGCCGCCGCCGACGCGGCGCTCGACCGGGTCGGCCTCGCCCACCGGGGTACGGCACTGGCCGGCACCCTGGCCCACGGCGAGAAGCGCAAGCTGGAGATCGCCCTGCTGCTCGCCGGTGAGCCGCGGGTGATGCTGCTCGACGAGCCGATGGCCGGCGTCAGCGCCGAGGACGTGCCCGAGCTGGTCGCCGTCATCAAGTCGTTGACCGGCGACAGCGGCCGGGCGGTGCTGATGGTCGAGCACCACATGGACGTCATCCTGGAGCTGGCCGACCGGATCGCCGTCATGCACCACGGCGCGCTGCTGGCCTGCGACACCCCGGAGACGGTGATGGCGAACCCCACCGTGCAAGAGGCCTACCTCGGGGAGGCGCTGTGAGCGAACCCGTTCTCACCGTGGAGGACCTGTCGGTCCGGATCTCCGGGCTGCACATTCTCCAGGGGGTGTCGTTCACCGTCGCGCCGACCGGCGTGACAGTCCTGCTCGGTCGCAACGGGGTCGGCAAGACCACCACGCTGCGGGCGATCGTCGGCCTCACCCCGCCCGCCGGGGAGGTCCGCGGCACCATCCGCATGGGCGCGCAGAGCCTGCTGGCCCGGCCCACGCACCGGCTGGTCCGTGGTGGGCTCGGCTACGTGCCCGAGGACCGTTGCGTGTTCGCCGGCCTCACCGTCGCCGAGAACCTGCGGCTCGCCGAGCGGCGCGGCACCACCCCGGCGTACGACAAGGTTTTCGCGCTCTTCCCGGAGCTGGACCGGCGCGGACGGCAACGGGCGGGCTCGCTCTCCGGTGGGCAGCAGCAGATGCTCGCGATCGGGCGGGTGCTGCTCAACGACAACCGGCTGCTGCTTGTCGACGAGCCGACCAAGGGGTTGGCGCCAAAGGTGGTGACCGAGGTGGCCGAGGTGTTGGAACGGGTCGCGGAGTCGGTGCCGGTGCTGCTCGTCGAGCAGAACCTGGCAGTCGTACGTCGACTGGCCCGCGACGCGGTGGTGCTGGCCGCCGGCAGGGTGGCCTGGACCGGCGACGCCCACGAGCTGCTGCTGGAGACCGCGTTGACGAAGTCGCTGCTGGGTGTCGGCTCGGCGGAGGTGAGCTCGCCGAGCGCGAGGAGTGAGCTTGCGAGCCCCGCAGTCGCGAGGAAGGACCGACTCTGATGGGGACCGTGATCCTGTTGGCGTTGACCGGGCTCGGTCTGGCGGCGCTGTACTTCCTCGTCGCGTCGGGCCTGTCCCTGGTCTTCGGCCTGGCCGACGTGCTCAACTTCGCGCACGGTCTGTTCCTCGGCGTCGGCGCGTACGGCACCTGGTGGGCTGCGGGCAACCTGCCGGGTGCCGGCCCGGACGGGTTCGGCTTCGTGTTCGCTGTCGCCTTCGGGGTGGCCGCCGGCACGCTTGTGGCGATCCTTGTGGAGTTGGTGCTGATCCGCCCGCTCTACTCCCGCACGATCGAGCAGGTGCTGGTGACCGTCGGCCTGTCCCTGGCCGGGGTGGCGCTGCTGCAGGCCACGTGGGGTGCGGACGCGCGCACCTTCCCCCGCCCCGACTGGACCCGGCAGGTCACCGGGATCCTCGGCGCGCAGGTGCCCAACGGTGGCCTGCTGCTGATCGTCGCGGCGGTGCTGGTGCTCGGCGCGATCCTGGCGTTCCTGCGCTGGACCCGGTACGGCCTGGTGATCCGGGCCGGTGTGGAGAACCGGGAGATGGTGACCGCGCTCGGCATCGACGTGCGCAAGGCGTTCACGCTTGTCTTCGCCATCGGCGGGGCGGCAGCAGCGCTCGCCGGTGCGCTCGGCGGGGTCTACTTCGGCACCGTCTCGCCCGGCCAGGGCGGCTCGCTGCTGATCTTCGCGTTCATCGTGGTGGTGATCGGCGGGATGGGCTCGGTGGTCGGCTCCGCGTACGCCGCGGTCGTCGTGGGCCTGGTGCAGCAGTTCGTCAACTACTACGGCACGTCCGGGCTGGGCGACATCTGCGTGGTCGGGTTGCTGGCCGTCGTGCTGCTGCTGCGCCCGCAGGGCATCGCCGGAAAGGTGGCAACGGCATGACGGTGATCGACGCGCCTCCCGCACAGGTGCCTGACGAACTGAGTCCGCAGCGGGGGCGGTGGCACCGGATCCGCCCGTTCCTGCCGCTCGTCGCGCTGGCGGTGCTGGCGATCCTGCCGTACTCGACGATGTCCCTGCCGGGGATCTTCGAGGGGCCGGTCAACTCACCCGGCACCCTGCAACTGCTCGCCATCTGCCTGATCTTCGGCGGCCTGGCGGCCGGGTACGACCTCCTCTTCGGCCGGACCGGCATGCTGTCCTTCGGGCACGCGCTGTACTTCGCGGCCGGGGTGTACGGCACCGACATCCTCGTCACCCGGGCCGGCCTGCCGCTGTGGCAGGCGGCGCTGCTGACCATCACCGGCGGCACGATCCTCGCCGCGCTGCTCGGCGCGGTGGCCCTGCGGACCGTGGGCATCGCGTTCGCCATGGTGACGCTCGCCTTCGCGCAGGTCGGGGCGATCCTGGTGGCCCGGGACTTCGGCGGCCTCACCGGCGGCGAGGAGGGCCTGCCGCTGGACGTGTCCGGGCTGCCCGCCGGCCTGGTGGGGGTGACCAACACGGTCAACCTGTACTGGCTCGCGCTCGCGTACCTGACGCTCGTGGTCTTCGTGGTGCACCGGGTGAGCGGGTCACCTACCGGTCGGGTGCTCGCCGGGCTGCGCGACGACGAGCGGCGGATCGGCGTGCTCGGGCTGGACCCGTACCGCTACAAGCTGGTGGCGTTCACCCTGGCCGGCGGGCTGGCCTCGGCGGGTGGGGTGGTCTACGTCCTCATCGTCGGCGGCGCGTCACCGCACATCACGTCCTCCGAGCTGACCCTGTCGCTGCTGGTCATGGTGGTGCTCGGCGGGCCGGGCACCCGGTGGGGGCCGGTGCTCGGCGGCGTCCTCTACATGTACCTGGACCACCGGCTTACCGCCTTCGGCACGAGCGACGCGGTCGACAACCTCCCGGCCTTTCTCAGCCGTCCGCTGAGCCAGCCCCTGTTCGTCCTGGGCACGGTCTTCATCCTGGCGGTGTACTTCTTCCCCGGAGGCATAACCAGCCTGGCCCCCCGCCTCGCCCCCCGCCTGTCCCACCTGACCAGAACCCTCCGCCCCCCACGCTGACCCCCACCCCACCCCACCCCACCCCACCCCACCCCCACCCCCGTCGATCATGGAGTTATTGCCACGACACGCCGTATCGGATGGCGATAACTTCATGATCGACGGGGTTCTCCGCTGTCCGCGACACTGAGGAGGGCGGCGGCCCCCCGTGCGGCCGCCGCCCTCCTGTGTCGTGGGTCAGCCGTTCAGCATCTCGTACGCCATCGCCGGCGCCTTCGTGGCGGCGGCGCCGGTCGGCACGCTGATCTTCGGCGCGCTGCCGTATTCGGCGTACTTGACGACGTAGTCGTACGCCTTCGCCTTGCCGGCGGCGGGCATCTTCAGCGTCAGCGAGGCCAGGTGCTTGTCCGCGCCGACGACGGCGGTGAACGGCACCTTCTTGGCGGCCTCGCCGAGGGCGGCCGCCTCGCCGTCCTCCAGCGCCTTCGCCGCCTCCGTCTCGCTCACGTCGATGAACCCGACGTACTGGCCGGGACTCTTCTCCTCGACCGAGGTGGCCGCCTGAATGAGCGGCCCGGCGTTGCCCTGGTCCACGCCGTCGTAGGCGGGAATGTCAACGGCGCCGGTCAGCTTCTTCGGGTCCAGCTTCATCCACTTGTCGGGGAACTTCGGGAGGCCGGGGCGGCCGCTGAACTTCGCCTTCACCCAGTTCTGATCCTCGATCACCAGGAACGACATCTTCACGACGATGCCGTCGGAGTCCGCCGGCATGGCCATGTTGAGCTCGAACCCCTTGGCCGCCGGGTCGATCCGGCCGCTGATCGTGCTCGTCGCGTCCTTGCCGCTGAACCGGAACGCCCCCTCGGTGCCATCCGGAACGGCCTCCAGGAGCGCCTCCTTCGGGCTGGCGCTCGGGCTGGCGGACGGGCTGCTCTGCGGTGCCGCAGCCGGTTCGCTCTTCGGCCCGCAACCCGCGAGCAGGGTGGTCGCGGCCAGCACGGCGGCGGCCGTACCGACCGTCCGTCGGATGGTGCCGGGGGTGCCCGTTGCCTGTGTCATCACACTTCTCTTTCTCGCTGCCTGGCTTCTGCCGACGACGATGCTGCCGGCCGGCACGGCGGATCGGCTGCCGATATGCTGCCGTCCGGCTGCCGGGCACTGCCGTCCGGCGCTCCCGGGGGTGTCAGGAGCGGAAACTCGCATGTCAGGACAGCTGCGTTTCGAGATCCTCGGGCCTCAGCGGGCCTGGTACGCAGACCGGGAGATCGACCTCGGTCCCGGTAAGCAGCGCGCGGTGTTCGCCGTACTGCTGCTCTCCGCCGGCCGTCCGGTGTCCACCGGGCAGATCGTCGACGCGGTCTGGCCGGAGGAGCCGCCCGCGAACGGCCCGAACGTCGTGCAGAAGTACGTGGCCGGACTGCGCCGGGTACTGGAACCGGACCGGTCGCCGCGTACGCCGGGACAGGTGCTCAGCCTGACCGACGCCGGCTATCTGCTGCGGGTGGACCCCGAGGCCGTGGACGCGGTCCGCTTCGAACGGGGCGTGCAGGCCGCCCGCCAGCGGCACGCGACAGGGCGTACGGAGCAGGCGCTGAGTGAGCTTGCCACCGCCCTGGACCTCTGGCAGGGGGAGCCGTTCACCGGCTTCACCGGGCCGATCTTCGAGGCGGCCCGGCAGCGGCTGGTGGAGTTGCGGGCCGTGGCGCTGGAGACCCGGGCCGAGCTGACGTTGGACCTCGGGCGGCACCGCGAGACGGTCGGTGAGCTGGTGGAACTGGTGTCCGAGTTCCCCGTCCGGGAACGGCTGCGGCACCAGCTCATGCTGGCGCTCTACCGCAGTGGGCGGCAGGCGGAGGCTCTCGCCGCCTACCGGGAGTTCGGCGAGCTGCTCCGCGAGGAGTACGGCATCGAGCCGGGCGAGGCATTACAGGAACTGCACCGGCGCATCCTCCGCTCGGACCCCAGGCTGACACCTGCCAAACCGACGCCGACGCCGACGCCGACGCCGACGCCGACGCCGACGCTGACTCCGACGCCGCCCGAAGCCGGGCCGGGCACGTCGCCGCCGACCACCGGGCTCGCGTCCGAACCGCCGACGTCAGGTGGGGCGCCGGTGCCGTCTCCGCGGACCGGCGGCACGTCCGGTGTCCCCCCGTCGCTCCTGGCGGACCTGTCCGCCACAGCACCACCGTCGGCGCCCGCCCGCCCGGACGCGCCCCCCTTGTCGAACAAGACCGTCCGGATCCTCGGTACGGCGCTCGTCCTGCTCTCCTTCGGCTGCCTGACCTGGCTGGTGGTCCTGGCCTACGCCGCCTGGCGGCGGAGTTGGCGGCTCGCCTTGGCCGGCGTCGGGTACCTCGTCGTGCTCGTCGCCGAGATCGCCCTACTCGAGCTCGACGCCCCCGAGGAGGAGGTGTCCGGCCCGGTCGCGGCGTCGTTCCTGGGCCTGGCCTTCATCACCTGGCTGTTCGGGGCGGCGCAGGTGGCCCTGCTCGGCAGTGCGCTCTGGACGGCGATCATCGACCGCCCGGGCAGCGCACGGGATCGTGTCGGCGAGGAGCGACGCCTTCGTCGGGAACACGCCAGGTACCTGCTCTACCACTACCCGGCCGCTCGCGGGGAGTTGCGCCTCGGACGGCCTGACCTGCCCCGTACCTTCGACGACGGCGGTCTGATCGACGTCAACGCGGTTCCGGAGCAGGCGCTCGCCGGGCTGCCCGGGCTGACACCCGAGCAGGGCCGGTTGATCGTGATGGACCGGTGGCTGCGCGGCCCGTACGCGTCGATGGAAGAACTCGCGGCGCGCTGCCTGCTGCCTCCGCACGCCACCGAGCCACTTCGCGACCTGTTGCTCTTCCTACCCCCGGCGTCCCAGCCCGACGAGGCGCGCACGGCCGGATCGTGACCGGAACCTCCCGCGCGGCCCGGGGTTCTGACGTACGGCGCTGGTAGAAATGCCGGATGGGCGACGAGCGGGCGGCGGTACGGGAGCGGGCCGAGGCGGTGCTGCGCCGGCTGGCCGGTGAGCACGCCCGACTGCGCGAGGATCAGTGGCGGGCCATCGAGGCGCTTGTCGTCGACAGGCGACGGGTGCTCTGCGTGCAGCGGACCGGTTGGGGCAAGTCGGCTGTCTACTTCGTGGCCACCGCCCTGCTGCGCGACAGCGGGCAGGCCGACCAGGCCGGGCCGACGGTCATCGTGTCGCCGCTGCTGGCGCTGATGCGCAACCAGGTCGAGGCGGCCGCTCGGGCCGGCATCCGGGCTCGCACGATCAACTCGGCGAACCTCGACGAGTGGGCCGAGATCACCGCAGAGATCCAGACCGGCGCGGTGGACGTGCTGCTGATCAGCCCCGAGCGGCTCAACAACCCGGACTTCCGCGACGGCGTCCTGCCGAAGTTGGCCGCGACCACCGGCCTGCTGGTGGTCGACGAGGCGCACTGCGTCTCCGACTGGGGGCACGACTTCCGGCCCGACTACCGCAGACTGCGGACGTTCCTCGCCGAGCTGCCCGAGCGCACCCCCGTGCTGGCCACCACCGCGACCGCCAACGCCCGGGTCACGCAGGACGTGGCCGAGCAGTTGGGCGACGCCCTCGTCCTGCGCGGCACGCTGGACCGCGAGTCGCTGCGCCTCGGTGTGCTCGACCTGCCCAGCCCGGCGCACCGGCTGGCCTGGCTCGCCGACCACCTGGATCAGCTCCCCGGCTCGGGCATCGTCTACACGCTCACAGTCGCGGCAGCGGGGGAGACGGCCGAGTTCCTGCGCTCCCGGGGCTACCCGGTCTCCTCCTACAGCGGGCAGACCGACGACGCCGACCGGCGGGCCGCCGAGCAGGACCTGCTCGACAACAAGATCAAGGCGCTGGTCGCCACCAGCGCGCTCGGCATGGGCTTCGACAAGCCCGACCTGGGCTTCGTCGTCCACCTCGGCGCGCCGCCGTCGCCGATCGCCTACTACCAGCAGGTCGGCCGCGCCGGCCGCGCCGTCGAGCACGCCGAGGTGCTGCTCCTGCCCGGCATCGAGGACGCCGCCATCTGGCGCTACTTCGCCTCCCTGGCGTTCCCACCGGAGCAGCAGGTCCGTGCCGTGCTGGCCGCCCTGCACACCGACCGCCCGCTCTCCACCCAGGCCCTCGAACCCCTCGTCGACCTGCGCCGGGCCCGCCTCGAGCTGATGCTCAAGGTGCTCGACGTGGACGGCGCGGTCCGCCGGGTGCGCGGTGGTTGGCTCGCCACCGGCGAGCCCTGGGTCTATGACGAGGCCCGGTTGCGCCGCGTCGCCGAGGCGCGCACCGTCGAGCAACAGGCCATGCGGGAGTACGCGACCACGTCCGACTGCCGAATGCGGTATCTACGGGAACGCCTGGACGACACCGAGGCGACCGACTGCGGCCGGTGCGACAGGTGCGCCGACCCGCTCTTCGCCGCCGACGTGTCGACGGCAGCGCTCGCGGCCGCACAGACCTTCCTGGGCCGCCCCGGCGTGGAGATCGCCCCCAAGAAGCTCTGGCCGACCGGGCTGGACGCGGTGGGCGTACCGCTGAAGGGCCGGATCGCCCCGGCGGACCAGGCGCTGCCCGGCCGCGCGGTCGGGCGCCTCTCCGACCTGGGCTGGGGTGGCCGGCTGCGCGACCTGGTCGGCCCGGAGGCACCGGACGTGCCGGTGCCCGACGACGTCGCCGGCGCGGTGGTCGAGGTGCTGAAGGCGTGGGCGCACGGCGACGACCCGTGGCCCCGCCGTCCGGTCGGGGTGGTCGCGGTGGGCTCCCGCCAGCGGCCCCGGCTGGTCGGCTCGCTGGCCGAGCGGATCGCCGCCGTGGGTCGGCTGCCGCTGCTCGGCGCGGTCACCTCGACCGGTCCCGGCGGGCCGCGCGGCAACAGCGCCCAGCGGGTCCGCGCGCTGCACGACGCCTTCTCGGTACCGGCAGACCTGGCCGACGCGCTGGCCACCCTGGAGGGGCCGGTGCTGCTCGTCGACGACCTGGTCGACTCGGGTTGGACGATGACGATGGTGGCCCGTGCGCTGCGGCGGTCCGGCGCTCCGGATGTGCTGCCGCTGGCTCTCGCCGTGGCCGGCTGATCCGCTGCTCGTGGCGCTCGTGGCGCTCGTGGCGCTCGTGGCGCTCGTGGCGCTCGTGGCGCTCGTGGCGCTCGTGGCCCGGCGGCGGGCCGGCCTCCGGGCCAGAGAGTGCTGGCGGGCCGGGCCTCGTGGACTGGCGCGGGGTGGGCGGCGGGAGCCAGCGGCCCAGCGGTTCGGCCGCCGGGCGGAAAGTTCCCCGGCTGTGCGGATTGCGACGGTCGCCACGCCGTCCCGGCGTCGGGCGGGGCTGGCCGGGCGCGGCGGTACGGTGGCGGCATGACCGATCAGCAGCCCGTGACCCGCGCGTACGCCGTCACTGGCATGACCTGCGCGCACTGTGTGCGTGCGGTCACCGATGAGCTGTCGGCGCTGCCCGGTGTGCGCCAGGTCCAGGTCGACCTGGCGTCCGGCACCGCGACGGTGACCAGCGACAACCCGCTGTCCGACGAGTCGGTGCGGGCGGCCGTCGACGAGGCCGGCTACGTGCTGGACGCTGGCGGTGCCTGAGCAGATCGCCGTCACGCCGGACCGGAGCACCGTCCGGCTGGCGCTGGTGGTCGGCGGGCTGGTGCTCGCCGTGCTGCTCGGCTTCGGCCTCGGCCGCATGAACGGCAGCACCACCACCGGCGGTAGCAGCGGCGGCGCAGCGGCGCTGACCGCCGACCACACCCATCCGCCCGGCACCGGGGCCCATGACCACGGGTCCGTCACGGGCGCCGACCAGGGCGCTGCCGCCGAGCCGGGCGGCCTGTCGGTCAGCTCGGGCGGATACACGTTCGTCCCGCTGGCCACCGAGTTTCCGGCTGGCCGCCCCGGGCAACTCCGCTTCCAGGTCCGCGACGTGCAGCGACGCCCGGTCACCCGGTTCGCCGTCGTGCACGACAAGCCGATGCACCTCATCGTGGTCCGTCGGGACCTGACGGGCTACCAGCACCTGCACCCCACCATGTCACCGGACGGCACCTGGACGGTGCCGGTGACCCTCGCGCAGCCGGGCGCGTGGCGGGCGTACGCCGACTTCACGGTGGTCGCCGACAACGGCGCCCAGAGCGCGCTGACCCTCGGCGTGGACCTGGTCGTGCCGGGCCGATACGAGCCTCGTCCCCTGCCGGCGGCAGCCACCTCGACGACCGTGGACGGGTTCACAGTCGGTTACCAGGGCAGTCCACAGGCCGGCGTCACGGTGCCGCTCACCTTCCGGATCGACGGCGCGGCCGGTGGCGCGGTGCTGCAGCGCTACCTCGGGGCGTACGGGCACCTGGTCGCGCTGCGCGAGGGCGACCTCGGCTACCTGCACGTACATCCGGAACCTGAGTTGGCCGACGGCCAGGTGAAGTTCTGGCTGGCCACCCCGGGGCCGGGCCGTTACCGCCTCTACCTCGACTTCCAGGTAGCCAACAAGGTGCACACCGCCGAATTCACCCTCACAGTCCCCTGACCGGCTGGTAGACCCCCGCGCTCGCTGCGTTGATCATGAAGTTATTGCCACTGCCCGCGGCGTGTCGGGGCAATAACTTCATGATCAACGCGCCGGGGGGGTGGGGGTGGGGGGTTAGGGGTTAGCTGGCGCGGCGGGTGGGGCGGCGGGCCAGGTAGCGCAGCAGGTCGCGGATGTGGTGCTTCTCCTCGGCCGGAACGGCGGGATCGGCCAGCCGGTCCAGGATGGCCCGCACGTCGGCCTCGACCGGGCCGTCGTCGCTGCGACGCCTGGTCACCGAGCCGGTGTCGGGCAGCCCGAGCGCTCGGAACGCGGCAGCCACCGGCAGATCCAGTGCGGCGCAGAAGCCGCGGACCTTGGCCAGCTCGGGGTAATCCTGCCAGTCACCGGCGAGCCAGCGGAACACGGTGGAACGGCCCACGCCCGTGTGCGAGGCGAGATCGGTCACGGTCCATCCGCGCTCGTCGCGAGCGTCATCGATGGCACGCCGGACGAAGCGGGCGAAAGCCATCTGCGGTGATACGTCTGCCGAACCCATCCCGATCTGTCTGTCCCTCCCGGCTGTGCACGGGGAAGTCGCGCTACCCGAGAGTAGTACGCCAGGGGCCGGAAACCACTGACTGACCGCACAAACTGTCCCATGGACGAGACTCCAACTCGGGCAGTATTCGGACCGGCACCGAGCGATCGTCATCGTTCTTCCCGTAAGCTCGGTGCCCGTCCCGGCACGGCGCACGCGCGCCTGCCGCGTCCGCCGGACCACCGTCGAGGAGCACCATG
>NZ_JBFAQS010000008.1:14252-58401 GCF_040678875.1 Micromonospora sp. NPDC049274 | reverse complement strand
GAGCGATCGTCATCGTTCTTCCCGTAAGCTCGGTGCCCGTCCCGGCACGGCGCACGCGCGCCTGCCGCGTCCGCCGGACCACCGTCGAGGAGCACCATGGCCGAATCGAGCCGTACGCAGCCGCACCAGCCCGGTGCGGTGAGCCTCTTCTTCGTCGCCAAGGCCGGCGTCTTCGCCGCCGGGTTCTGGATCTGGCTGCTGATCCTGGTGCTCCGCACCGACGCGGCGACCGGCGCCCACGTGCTGGCCGCCACCGGCGCGATCACCACCACGCTGGTCGGCGTGGTGCTGGGTGCCCGGATGGCGCTGCAACGCAACGCCGCCATCCGGCACGCCGAGACGAAGAAGCTGCTCGTCGACATCTCCTGGAACGCGTTCACGGCTGCCGGTAACGCCGAGAGCTCGGGAAAGGTGGTGCCCTTCCCGAGCGGCGCGAGCGAGGACGACCGCTCGACTCTGCGCCCCAGCGGGGACCGGGTGTCGGTCTTCGACCGCTCCGGCGGCCGGGAACGGGGCAACAACGGCGACCGCCGACGGTGAAACCGGGTCGATCGTCGAGGCAGGCCGGCCAGGGGCTTGACGCAGGCGCTAGGCGGCGGGCGGCTCGTCGGCGGCGAGCAGGGTCTCCAGCCGGGGTGTGACCCCCCACTGGTCGACGAGTTCGCGGTACTCGGTGCCTCGTGGGTCGCCGGCGCCGCTACGGCGGGCTCGGATCAGCAGGTTGCGGGGCGTGTGCTGGGAGTCGACGAACTCCACCACCTCGGCCCGATAACCGTGCATCCGCAGCAGACCCGCGCGCAGCGCATCGGTGAGCACGTCGGCGAAGCGCTCGCGCAGGATGCCCTGCCGGGTCAACAGTTCGTACGGCGCCGGGGTGGGCTGAGCGCGTAGCTGCTTGGCCAGGTCGTGGTGACAGCACGGGGCGGCGAGCACCCAGCGGGCCTCCCAGCGCACCGCGCGGGCCAGCGCCTCGTCGGTGGCGGTGTCGCAGGCGTGCAGCGCCAGCACCAGATCAGGGGCGGGGTCGACAACGGCCTCGGCGATCGTGCCGGCGACGAAGCTGACCCTGTCGGCCCAGCCCAGCCGCCGCGCCAACTCGGTGTTGCGCTGTCGCTGGTCCTCGCGGACGTCCACGCCCACCAACTCGACGTCCAGCCCTCGGCTGGTCAGGTAGCGGTACGCTGCGAAGGTCAGGTAGGCGTTGCCGCAGCCCAGGTCGACCACCCGCAGCGAGCCGGTCAGGTCGTCGGGCAGGGTCGCGGCCAGGGCTCGCAGGAAGGCGTCGACCTGGCGGCGCTTGGCCGCCGAGCCGCCGATCGCCGCGAAGATCTCATCGCCCGGGTCGAGCAGGTAGTCCTTCGCCCGGTCGTTTCCGCCCGGCGTCGCAGCCGGCCGGGTCGACGCGGCCCGGTGCACCTGCGCCTCGCCGGACTTGGTCACCCGCAGCTGGAGGGTCGCGTCGGTCGTCTCCACATGCCAGTTGCCGAACGGCTCGGCGAGCAGTTCGTCGACAACCGCAGCGGCCTCGGGACCGGACGCGATGTTGCGGGTGTACGGGCGAGCGCCATCGGACGTGGTGATCTGCATTCGGGGCCCGGCCTTGAGTGTCACCGGCCGCAGTTCGGCCCGCTCAACGGTGGGACGGCGGCCACGGCGACGTCCGGCGGCGACCGCCCGGGTCAGCGCGGGGTCGAGCAGCAACGCCCGGATCTCGATCAGGGCGGCGTCCAGTGGTTCCGGCATCGTTCCATCTTCGGCAGGTGGGGTGGGAGAAGGGAACATCCCCCGCGCCGCGTGCGGCGGTGCGGGGGATGTCAGTTGTGGCTGGTGGTCAGTCTGCGGTCGCCTCGGCCGGCGTACCCGCGTCGGAACCGCCACCACGGCGGCGCCGACGGCGGCGCGGCTTCGACGGCTCACCGTCGGACGCGGTGGCGGCCGGCTCGGTGGGACCGGCGTCGGCGAAGATCACCGCGGTCGGCTCGCCCGCGACCGCCTCGCCGGCCCGGCGGCGACGCCGGCGGCGCGGGGTACGGGTGCCTTCCTCGGCTGTGTCAGCCGCGGGTGCCTCGGCGACGGCGGGCGTCGACGTGCCGGCGTCGGCGCGGTCGCGGCGACCGTCGCCCCGGCCGCGGCGCTCGCCCCGACCCTCACCACGGCCGTCGCCGCGGCTCTCACCGCGTCGGGAGCCCCGGCCACCGCTGTCGCCCCGGCGGGAGCGGTTCGTCCCACCCAGGTCCTCCTCGATCTCGGCGGACAGCCCGGCCCGGGTGCGCTCGGCAGTGGGCAGGGTGCCGCTGACCTCGGTGGAGATGTGCAGGTCGGTGTAGAGGTGCGGCGACGTGTGGTACGTCTCCGGCGGCTCCGGCATCTCCAGACCGAGGGTCTTGTCAATGATCCGCCAGCGCGGCATGTCGTCCCAGTCGACGAAGGTCACCGCGACGCCCGTGGCCCCGGCCCGGCCGGTACGACCGATCCGGTGGGTGTAGGTGTCCTGGTCTTCCGGGCAGTCGTAGTTGATCACGTGGGTGACGCCAGTGACGTCCAGCCCGCGGGCCGCGACGTCGGTGGCGACCAGGATGTCGATCTTGCCGGCTCGGAACGCCCGCAGCGCCCGCTCGCGGGCACCCTGGCCGAGGTCACCGTGCACCGCGGCGACCGCGAACCCGCGGAAGTCGAGATCCTCGGCGACCCGGTCGGCGGCGCGCTTGGTGCGGGTGAAGATCATGGTCAGGCCACGCCCCTCCGCCTGGAGGATGCGTGCCACCACCTCGACCTTGTTCATCGAGTGGGTGCGGTAGACCAACTGCTCGGTCTGCGGCGACGGCCCGGTCTCGGCGGTGTGCCCGGCGTGGATCGTCATCGGCTGGCGCAGGAAGCGCCGGGACAGGGTGACGATCGGGTCCGGCATGGTCGCCGAGAACAGCATCGTCTGCCGGTCCTCCGGAAGCATCGCCAGGATCTTCTCGACGTCGTCGAGGAAGCCCAGGTCGAGCATCCGGTCGGCCTCGTCGAGGACGAGCGCGTGCACGCGGTCCAGTCGGAGGTGCTTCTGCTTCTGCAGGTCCATCAGTCGGCCGGGGGTGCCGACAAGGATCTCGACGCCCTTGCGCAGCGCGTCGATCTGCGGCTCGTACGCCACACCGCCGTAGATCGGCAGCACTCGGACGCCGCGCGTCCGGCCGGCGGCGGCCAGGTCCTTGGCGACCTGGATGCCCAGCTCGCGGGTGGGGACGACGACAAGCGCCTGCGGCACGCCGTCGCTGCCCTCGCCGGGCGCGAAGACCCGGTCGAGCAGCGGTACGCCGAAGCCGAGGGTCTTGCCGGTGCCGGTGGGCGCCTGACCGATGAGGTCGACGCCGCGCAGGGCGATCGGGATCGCGTACTCCTGGATGGCGAACGCGCGGGTGATGCCGGCCGCGGCCAGCGCCTCGACGGTCTCCTCGCGGGCGCCGAGAGCGGCGAAGGTGGGAGCCTCGGGTCGGACCGGGGCGGTGGGGGCCAGTTCCTGGCCGTCCAGCAGATCTTGAGTCAGCTCGCTCATGTGGATGTGGGGGTGCCCTCTCGTGGGTGCGCCCGTCATGTCCTCAGGGCGCGTTCGGTATGACGCGGGCCACACGGTCGGCGGCAGATTGCCGAGCCGGACCGGGCCGCACGCGCGCCGCGGGCTGAGCTTCGATCAGATCGGCGCCCACGGCAACTGCTCTATGCTACCTGAACAGGCGAGCTCACGTCCCGATTCCCGGTCGGCCAGCCGCCACGCGGGGCCATTGGATGTGACCTGCGCCACACCTTTTCTCCGCGCTGGGCGTGCCGCCGGAGGAGGCGTTGACGCCTGGGTGCGGCCGTTGTGGCGTACCACGACTCCACGCGCGGGACGGGGCGGAGATGGTCAGCAAGGCGTACGTGGGCGACGCGATCACCGACGACTTCAGCAGGGAATCGCCGACGCGCCGGACGAGCCCGACCGCGCTGGTGCTGAACGTGCTGCACGACTCCCGGTACGCCCAGTTCTCCGTCGCCGAGATCCCTGTGGCCGTCGCCGACGATCCCCGGGTGGCCGGTCGGCTCTCCATGTGGGTCCGACGGCTGGCCGGCGAGGCGTTGTCCCAGGCGGGTCGCGTCGCCGCCGAACGGGCCGCGCTCACCGCGCTGATATCGCGGGGCGACCGGGTCGACGTGCCGGGCCTGTTCGGGAGGCTCAGCGCCGCGCACACCGCGCGGATGGCGGTCGCCGGACTGAACAACTGACCGCCACCCTCGGGTGCGGAACCGGCCCGCGGCAGGTGGCCTGGAAGCGCCTACCTGCCGCGACGGCCGGACCGGTCAGCGAACGGTGAAACCGACCGATCGCGGGGACGCCTCGGCGATCTCGACGTAGGCGACCTTCTCGACCGGAACGATGACCCGTCGGCCCTTCTCGTCGGTCAGGGAGAGCGTGCCGCCGTTGCCGGCGAAGGCGTCGGTGACGATCTGCTCGATCTCGGCCGGCGACTGCGCGCTGTCCACTACCAGCTCGCGCGGCGCGTACTGCACGCCGATCTTGACCTCCACTGTGCCTCCTCAACTGGGGCGATAACCGCCCTGCGAAGGCTATCCGATCACGGGGTCGGCGGTCAGGCTGACTCACCTTGCAGCGGGAAGCTCGCGATGCCCCGCCAGGACAACGCCGCCACCAGAGCCTCGGCCTCCGCCTTCGGCACCTGCCGGCCACCGGCCAGCCAGAACTGCGCCGCGGTCTCCGCCGCGCCGACCAGCCCGGAGGCGAGCAGTTCGGCGTGCGACCGGCTCACGCCGGTGTCGGAGATGATGGTGTCGGTGATGGCCGCGATGCAGCCCTGCTCGACCCGCTCCACCCGTTGCCGCACCGCCGGGTCGTTGCGCAGGTCCGATTCGAAGACGAGGCGGAACGCCTCGCTCTCGTGATCGACGAAGTCGAAGTACGCGCGCACCGACGCGCTGACCCGCTCCTTGTTGTCGCTGGTGCCGCGCATCGCCTCGTGCACCTGAGCGACGATGGCGTCACAGTGCGTGTCCAACAGGGCCAGGTAGAGGTCCATCTTTCCCGGGAAGTGTTGGTAGAGCACCGGCTTGGAAACCCCGGCCCGCTCGGCGATGTCGTCCATCGCCGCGGCGTGGTAGCCCTGCGCGACGAATACCTCCTGCGCCGCCGCGAGCAGCTGCTTACGGCGCGCGGAGCGGGGCAGACGGGTGGGCCTGCCAGCGGTCTGTGCGCCGTTCCCCACAGCGGTCATGGGATCCTCCGAGTTCTCGGTACGGGCCGGCATTTTCCCCCCAGATCGGGACGGCCCTCGACCGTGTCGTGGAAATGGCCCGCCGCTGTAACTTATCGCCACTCTCCCCACACGGTAACCTCAGCGAGGGCGACCAAGGAGCGCGCGGTGAGTGAAACAGAGCAACCCGGAGCCGCCACCCCGGGAGAGCACGGTGACGGAACGGGTCAGCACGACGACCCGGCCCGCTCCGGCAGCGGATGGGCGCCCTCGACGGGCGGGTGGTCCCCGTCCGCCGGGCGTGCGGCGGCCGGTGAGCAGGCACCACCGTGGCAGTCCGCCCCCGCGGCCGGTTGGCACACCTCCTCCACCAGGCACGGCGATCTGCCCGCGCCCCTGCCCGGGCTGGTCGGTGACTCCGAGCGGCAGGCCCGGGTCAACGGCCACCACACCAACGGCGTCCACCATGACGAGGCCGAGATCGACAGCGACAGCGACAGCGACAGCAACGGTGACGGCGAGCTCAACGGCGTCCGCCACGGCGATGCGGAGATCAACGGCGTCCCGCACCTCGGCGGCGGGGCCTCGATGGCACGCCAGACACCGGTGAGTGCGCCACCCGGGCGGACCGTCGAGGACCGGCCCGACGTGGGCGCAGGCCGGCTGGTGGTGCCCGCCCAGCGTCCCGCGCCGGTCGTCGAGCAGGGGCCGGGCGATGCCGAGACCGGTCCGGCCCGGCACTCCACCACCGATCCCGCCGCGCCGCGCAGCCTCCGCTGGGCCGACCCCGGAATGCCCGGTACGGCACCGGCAGCCGTCCAGGTGCCGCCCGTCGGCACGGCCGCCTCGGGTTTCGAGGTGCCGCCCGGTCTCCGCGCGCCCACCGGCGAACGGTCGGCCGTCGACGATCAACCGGCCGTGTCGCACGGCTGGCGGGCCCCGCTCGCAGCGGAGGCATCGGCCGAGTCCGGGCGCGGCGACGACTCCGAGCCGGAGCGCCCCACCGGAGACACGCACCGAGCCGGTGAGTCTCCCTCCATCGAACCGGACTGGTCCGGGCCCAGTTGGAACCGCCCGAGCTGGGGCAGTGGGTGGGCGCCGCCCTGGTCCCGCCAGGACGGCGAGCCGGCCGGCCGAACGGCGCGGGACGAGTCCGCGCCGGGCTGGGCCGCTGAGCCCCACCTGCCCTACGAGCCGGTGCGCGCCGAGCCGACCCGTCCGTACGAGCCGGTGTCCGCCGAGCCACCCCGTCCGTATGACGTCACCCGGGACGCCCCCCAGGCCGAGGCGAACGCCGACCGCGGCACGCCCACGCGCCCACCGTGGGCCGGTGAACCTCCGGCCACGACCCCGACCAGCGGGCCTCCGGAGGCATCCCGGCCCGAGCCGGCCGAGCGCCCCTCCTGGGCCGGTGGACTGACGCCCGAGCCGACCAGCACCCTCCCCGCGGGCCGCCCGTCCTGGGCCGCGCCGGTCCCGGTGAGCCCGCCGGCCGACCCGCCCCGCGCGGCTGGCACGGACCCCACCCCGACCAGCGCCCCGCCCGTGCCCCCACGCACCCCTTCGCCCGCCGCCGAGCGCCCCTCCTGGGCCGGCGCCACCCCCACCAGTGGTCCGCCGGCCGCCGGCCGCCCCTCGTGGGCTGGTGCGTCGCCGTCGGACAGCGCCCGCGCCGCGCCGACCAGTGGCCCGCCGGCCGATGACCGTCCGTCCTGGGCCGGTGGCCCCGCGCCGACCAGTGGCCCGCCGGCCGTTGAGCGCCCGTCGTGGGCCGGTGGCCCCGCCCCGACCAGCGGCCCGCCGGCCGTTGAGCGCCCGTCGTGGGCTGGGGCAGCGTCGGGCAGCGTCGCCCGTGCCGAGCCGACCAGCGGTCCGCCGGCCGTTGACCGCCCCTCCTGGGCCGGTGGGTCGGATCCGACGCCGGCCAGCGCCCCGCCGTCGCGCCCGTCCTGGGCCGGCCCGGCAACAGCCCTCCCGCCTCCGCCGCGACCGTCCTGGGCCGGCGGCTCGGACCCGGCGCCGACAAGCGTCCCGCCGTCGCGTCCGTCCTGGACGGGCGATCCGACACCCGTCGGCACACCTGCGGGCCCGCGCCCGTCCTGGGCGGGTCCGGCACCTGTCGATCCGCCCGCGCGTGTCGATTCGCCGCCACCGGCGCCCGCCGGCCCACCGCCGACGTTGACGGATGCGCCGCCGTCGGCACCACCGGTCCGTCCGGTGGCCGAGCGGCCCTCCTGGGCCGGCGGATCGCCGACGCCCGTGGCGGCCGAGCGGCCCGACTGGTCCGAGGGGCGCATCCCGGCAGCTCCGGCCGAACGTCCCTCCTGGCCGGCCACCCGGCCGGCGACCTCTCCCCGGGCGAGCGACGCGGGCGAGTCGACGGGGCCAATCCGGCCGACCGCACCGTTCCGGCTCCGACCAGCGACCCCCGAGCCGCCCGAAGCCTCACCCGCCGAGCCGACACCTGCCGCCCCGGCGGCGAGCGGTCCTGCCCTCGCCGGTCCTCCGCCCCCCTCGGTCGGCACCGGTCCGGCCTCCGCCGCGAGCGGGCCGGCGCGCCAGGACCAGCCGTCACCGGCGTCCACCCCTCCCTACGCGGCTCGCCGATCCGCCCCCGACCCGGCGTCGCCGACCGAGCCCGCCGGCGGCGGTCGACGGCCCGACACGTCGGCGGTGCTGCCGCAGCGCGTCCCCGCGGAACCGGACGTGCCCGTTGTGCCGGAGCCGCCAGCCGTGGAGCCACCCGCCGAAACCCCCGAACTCGCTCGCATCGCCACCCACCTGCGCCGCGACGACGAGCCCGCTCCGTTGCGGGAGCGTCCCGAGGGCTTCGACGTCAATGCCATCCTGGACGCCGTGCGGGAGGTCGCGGGCGTCCGGGACGCGGCCCTGCGGCGTACGCCGGCCGGGGCGCACAGTCTCCGGCTGGACCTGGCCGACGGTGCTGACCCGGCCGAGGTGAGTCGACAGGTGGCCCGGCTGCTCCAGGAACGGATGGGGCTCGCCGCCGCTCCGCAGAACGTGCCCGGCCTGCCCACCACGCCGACCCCGCCGGTCCGCCGTCGCGCCGCCGAGCCGCGGCCCGCCACGCCGCGCGCCGTCGAGCCGCGTGCCGCGGAGCCACGGGTCGCCGAGCCGGGCGACACCGGCGCGGAACCGCGTACCGCCGAGGCCGCGCCGGCGGGCCTGGAGCAGTGGGGCGGGCCGGACGCCGCACGTCGACGGCGGGCGGGCGCCCCGCACCGGGGCCGCGCCACGGTCGAGGAACCCGGCTCGGTCTCGGCCGCGCCCACCGGCGGGGCCACCGGCAGCCCGGCAACGATCGGTACGTCGTACTCCGGCGGGCAGGTGACCACGACGGAGTCGGCGCCCTCCCGGCCGCTGGACACCGGCGGCGTGCTGGGGCCGCGCGTGGTCATCGACCACGTGCAGGTCAGCACCTTCGGTCTGGACGCCAACGTGGAGGTGCGGCTGCTGGCCGGCGAGGACAACGCCGCCGGGTACGCGACCGGGCCGGCGGTGGACGGGTACGTGCTGCGGCTCTGTGCGGTGGCCGCGGCCGCCGCCGTGGACGAGTTGCTGCGCGGCGCCGAGAACGCCGAGCGGGGCCGCTGCTTCGTCGAGCACGCGGCGGTGGTGCCGTTCGGCAACTGTGAGGTGGCCACGGTGGTGGTGCTGCTGGTCTGCGAGGGTTGGGTCGAGCAGCTCGCCGGCTCCGCCCTGGTGGCAGGCGACCCGCGGCAGGCGGTGGTTCGGGCGACGCTGGCGGCGGTCAACCGTCGGCTGGAGGCGCTGCTGTCCTGAGTGGTCCGAGGCAGACTGGGAGGATGAAACGCGCCTCCCTCTGGCCGGACCATCTCCTCCCCGAGGTCGGTGTCCCGCCGCCGTGGCCGGGCCGGGAGGTTCGCCTCGACGGCGTCACCACGTATGTGCGGGACACTCCGGCGACGGCCGTCGGCGCGGAGCCGGCGCTGTACGTGCACGGGCTGGGCGGCTCGTCGCAGAACTGGACCGACCTGGCCGGGCTGCTCGCCGACCGGCTGGACGGCCAGGCAATCGACCTGCCCGGGTTCGGCCGCAGCGAGCCGGGCCCGCGCTACACGATCCCTGCCTTCGCCGACCTGGTCATCCGGTGGATCGAGCACTCCGGTCGGGGGCCGGTCCACCTGTTCGGCAACTCGCTGGGCGGAGCGGTCTCGGTCCAGGTGGCTGCGCTGCGGCCCGACCTGGTTCGTACGCTCACCCTGATCTCTCCGGCGCTGCCTTTCCTGGACTTCCGGCGGTCGTTGCAGGGACGGATGCTGCCCGTGCTGGTCATCCCCCGGGGTGAGCGGCTTGTCGCCCGGCATCTCACCCAACTCGCGCCCGAGGTGATGGCCGAGCAGGTGTTGGAGGCGTGCGTCGCCGACCTCAGCCGCATCTGCGCCCAGCGCCGTGCCGAGGCGTTGGAGGAGATCCGGGTCCGGTACGAGGCGGAGCACTACGCGGCCGCGTACGTCCGGACGTTTCGCGGGCTGGTCTCCAGCTTCCTGCGGGCGTACCTGCCGGGGGCGGGCTCGCTGTGGCGGCTCGCCGGGGCGGTCCGCGCGCCGACGCTTGTGGTGGGAGGCCGGCAGGACCGGCTCGTCGACGTTCGCGTGGCGCCGCAGACCGCGCGGGTCATCCCGGACAGCCGACTGCTGATGCTCGACGGTGTCGGTCACGTGGCGCAGCTGGAGGTTCCCCGGCTTGTCGCCCGGGCGGTGGTCGGCCTGCTCGCCGAAACGGAGGAGGCCGTTCGGCCGTCCGATCTGGCAGGCTGACCAGGATGTTCAGGTCCGCTCGCCGCCGCCGACGCTTCGCGCTGATCGCCCAGTTGGTGGCGGTGGTGCTGGCGGTCGGCGCCGCGGTGAGTGTGATCGCCGAGAGGTCGGGTGAGCCATCCGATCGGCTGACCGCCGAGGAGGTCGCCTCGCCGCCGCTGGTGGGCGGGCCGTTGCCGCCGTCGGCGGATCCGTTGCCGACCGCCATCTCCGCGCCGCCCAGTCCGTCGGCGACCCCGCCGCCGGTGCTGCGGATGCCCGGTGCGGTGCCGACCACGGGGACGGGTCGGTTCCGCCACGACGACCGCGCCGGCCCGGTGCTGGGTCGGGCGGGTCAGCTGCGCCGCTACCGGGTGGCGGTCGAGTCGGGCAGCAACGAGGACGTCGCCGCGTTCGCGCAGGCTGTCCAGGTGGCGCTCGCCGGGCCGGGGAGCTGGGTCGACAGCGGCCGGTTGCGGTTGCAGCAGGTCCCGGGGGACGCTCCCCGGGATTTCACCGTCTATCTGGCGACCGCCCGTACGGCGGGCCGGATGTGCGCCGACGGCGGCGTGGACATCCGAATCGGCGGGCGGCCGTACACGTCCTGCCGGGCACCCGGCCAGGTGATCATCAACCTGGACCGGTGGCGGTTGTCGGTGCCGCACTTCGTGTCGGCGGGCGTGCCGCTGGCGGTCTACCGGACGTACGTGGTCAACCACGAGGTGGGTCACCAGCTCGGGCACCGGCACGAGCGCTGCCCCGGCGCGGGTCGTCCGGCGCCGGTGATGATGCAGCAGACCCTCTTCCTGCACGGGTGCCGGGTCAACCCGTGGCCGTACGTCGACGGTCGGCGCTACACCGGGCCGGCTCTCTGACCGTTCGGGTGCATAGCGCCGGGACCCCGGCACATTGCGTCAATGGTGGTAAAAGCGGGAGAATCACCCGAAATATCTGGCAGGCTGGGCGTCATGACGCCGTCGTCCCCTTACGGCCCGCCCGCGCCGCCCGACCCGCCCGAGGGATCGGTGTACGAGGGCGCGCGTCCCACGCTCGTACGGATGCGCCGTCGACGACGTCGTAGCCTGCTGCTCGGCCTGCTCGTGGCCACCGCCGCCGCCGTCGTCGGCGTGACAGTGACGCGCGGTGACGAGCCGCCGGTCGACGTACCGGCCGCCCCGACCCAGGGCGGGATGGGCCTGGGTGGCGGGGAGGCCCACCCGGTGCCCAGCGGTTATCCGTCGGTCGGCTCGGGACATTTCACCGTCGCCCACGGCGGGACGACAGTGCACGGTACGGACGGACCGCTGCGTCGCTACCGGGTCGTGGTCGAGCGCGGCAGCGGTCAGAGCGCCGACGCGTTCGCCACACGGGTGGACGAGGTGCTTGCCGACAGGCGCAGCTGGATCGCCTCCGGCGAGCTGCGCGTGCAGCGGGTGGCCGACGCCCAGATCGCCGACTTCACCGTCTACCTCGCCACCCCTGTCACGTCGGAGCGGATGTGTGCCGAGGGTGGGTTGACCACCGAGCGCTACACCTCCTGCCGGCTGCCCGGGCAGGTCATCATCAACCTGGCCCGCTGGCAGGAGGCCGTGCCCGACTACGGCGCCCCGCTGGAGACGTACCGCACCTACGTCATCAACCACGAGGTCGGCCACGAGTTCGGCGAGGAGCACGAGGCGTGCCCCGGCCCGGGGGAGCCCGCCCCCGTGATGCAGCAGCAGACGTACGGGCTGCAGGGCTGCGTGGCCAACGCCTGGCCCTACCTCGACGGCCGTCGCTACGCCGGCGACATCGTCCCCTGACCGACCCGCCGTCAGATATTCCCCTCCCGCATCGCGGGCCACGTGTCCTCCCTCATGGCCGAGTGCGGCCCGGGCGAGCGACAATGGCGCGGTTCACACCGCCGATCCCGGGGAGTCCACCGTGTCGTTGCCCCCGCTCGTCGAACCCGCCGCCGAGCTGACCGTTGACGAGATCCGCCGCTACTCGCGCCACCTGATCATCCCGGACGTCGGGGTGACCGGCCAGAAGCGGCTGAAGAACGCCCGGGTGCTCTGCGTCGGCGCCGGTGGCCTCGGCTCGCCCGCCCTGCTCTACCTCGCCGCGGCGGGGGTCGGCACCCTCGGCATCATCGACTTCGACACCGTCGACGAGTCGAACCTCCAGCGTCAGATCATCCACGGCGTGTCCGACATCGGCCGTTCCAAGGCCGAGTCGGCCGCCGCGTCGATCCGCGAGATCAACCCGCTGGTCAACGTGGAGATCCACAACACCGCGCTGGACCGCGAGAACGTCCGCGAGATCTTCGCCCAGTACGACCTGATCGTCGACGGCACCGACAACTTCGCCACCCGGTACATGGTCAACGACGCGGCGGTGCTGCTCGGCAAGCCGTACGTCTGGGGCTCGATCTACCGCTTCGACGGCCAGGCGTCGGTGTTCTGGGCCGAGCACGGCCCCTGCTACCGGTGCCTCTACCCGGAGCCGCCGCCGCCCGGCATGGTCCCGTCCTGCGCCGAGGGTGGCGTGCTCGGTGTGCTCTGCGCGTCGATCGGCTCGATCCAGGTGAACGAGGCCATCAAGCTGCTCACCGGCATCGGTGAACCGCTTGTCGGCCGCCTGATGGTCTACGACGCCCTGGAGATGGAATATCGCAAGATCAAGGTTCGGAAGGACCCGAACTGCGTGCTCTGCGGCGAGAACCCGACCGTCACCGACCTGCTGGAAGACTACGAGGACTTCTGCGGCGCGGTCTCCGAGGAGGCCCAGGAGGCGACGCTCGACTCGACCATCACCGCCCTGGAGCTCAAGGAGTGGCAGGACGCCGGCAAGGACATCTTCCTCGTCGACGTGCGGGAGCCGGCCGAGTACGAGATCGTGCGGATCCCCGGTGCCACCCTCATCCCCAAGGGCGACATCATCTCCGGCGAGGCCCTGGCGAAGCTCCCGCAGGACAAGCAGATCGTGCTGCACTGCAAGTCCGGCGTCCGCTCGGCGGAGGCGCTCGCCGCGCTGAAGGCGGCCGGGTTCCGCGACGCCGTACACGTGCAGGGCGGCGTGCTCTCCTGGATCAAGCAGATCGACCCGTCGCTGCCCGCGTACTGACCGGCCCGCCGGGGCGACGCCGCACCGCGCCGCCCCGGCGCCAGCCCTCCGTGGCTCCGGCCTCCGTGGCTCCGCGCCGCACCGCCGACGGTAAATCGACGCAGCTGGCTGCGTGCGGCGCTCGGGCCGGAGCGACGCAGCCAGTTCCGGCTGGCCGATTCACCGAGGCGCGATCGCGTCTGCGCAGGTAGCGTCTCCGCCGTGGTCGACTTGGAAGCCGCGATCGGGTTCGTCGTGGCGCACGGGGACGCGGTGGAACGCGCCCGCCTCTCCTGGCTGCGCAACGGCACGCCGGTGCCGCCGGAGCTGTTGGAGACGGCCGAGGTCGGCCAGTCGCCGGACGGCGCCTGGCCGGCGACCTGGGGTGGCGAGGTCGCCTCGGTCGACGCCACCTGCTTCCGGCTCTCCGAGTTGGACGACCTGGGCGCGCTGGGCCGTCCCGCCGCCCGCCGGGCCCTGGACTGGCTGGCGTCCCGTCAGCAGCCCGACGGCGGCTGGGACGAGGACCTCTCACTGACTGGCTCGGCCCCGGAGTGGGCCCGCCCGGGCGATCCGGAGGCCAAGCTTTTCCTCACCGCCAACGCCGGCTTCTGGCTGACCGTCGCCGGCCTGGACGCCCGCGCCTCGGGCCCGCTGGATCACCGGGTCGGCGGGGCGTACGCCGGTGTGGTGCAGGCGACGGCGCAGTCCATCGTCGCGCGGCTGCGCCCGGACGGCAGTTGGCCGTCGTTCCTCGCCGCCGGCTGGCTGGGCGCGGCCGTTCTGCACCGTCAGGACATGTTCCAGGAGTCGGCGCGGATCCAGGTGGTGCTCGCCGAACGGATGCCGACGATGTCACCGGGCGACGTGGCCTGGCTGGCGGCCACGCTGCGTCGGGTCGGCATCGACCACCACGACTGGATTATGGTGCGGGCCCTGCGGCGGCTTGCCGAGACCCAGCGCAGCGACGGTGGTTGGGAGAGCGACGACGGTCACCAGTTCGACGTGCACTCCACGCTGTCCGCGATCCGGGCCTGCCGGCCGCCGGCGGGCGCAGCCGCCCCGCAGCCGGGCTGAGGCCGCCGCCCTAGCGCAGGTGCCCGTCACCCGTGACGACGTACTTGGTGCTGGTCAGCTCGGGCAGACCCATCGGGCCGCGGGCGTGCAGCTTCTGCGTCGAGATGCCGATCTCCGCGCCGAAGCCGAACTCGCCCCCGTCGGTGAACCGTGTCGAGGCGTTCACCATCACCGCCGCCGCGTCCACCCGGGCCACGAAGTCGCGGGCCGCGCTCGCCGAGTCGGTGAGGATCGCCTCGGTGTGCCCGGTGCCGAAGCGGCGGATGTGCGCGACCGCCGCGTCCAGCGACTCGACCACCGCCACCGAGATGTCGGCGGACAGGTACTCGGTGGCGAAGTCCTCCTCGGTGGCGGGGACCACCGCCGCCGAGTACGCGGCCACCTCGGGGGAGCCGTGCACTGTCACGCCGGCCTCGGCGAACGCGGCAAGCACCGGCGGCAGGAACGCATCGGCGACGTCGGCGTGCACCAGCAGCGACTCGGCCGTGTTGCAGGTGGACAGGCGCTGCGTCTTGGCGTTCAACGTCACCGCCACGGCCTTCGCCAGGTCGGCGGCGGCGTCTACGTACACGTGGCAGTTGCCCACCCCGGTCTCGATCACCGGCACGGTCGACTCCTCGACGACCGTGCGGATCAGCGACGCGCCGCCGCGCGGGATGAGCACGTCGACGAGCCCTCGGGCGCGCATCAGCTCCTTGACCGAGTCGCGGGAACTGGCGTCGAGCAGCTGCACCGCGTCGGCCGGCAGGCCGGCCTCTGCTATCGCGTCGCGCAGCACCGCGACCAGCGCCGCGTTGGAGTGCGCGGCCGAGGACGACCCGCGCAGCAGCGCCGCGTTGCCGGACTTCAGGCAGATCCCGGCGGCGTCCACAGTCACGTTGGGGCGTGCCTCGTAGATGATGCCGACGACACCGAACGGCACCCGGATCTGGCGCAGCTCCAGCCCGTTGGGCAGGGTCGAGCCGCGGACCACCTCGCCGACCGGGTCGGGCAGCGCGGCCATCTCGCGCAGCGCGTCGGCGATGCCCGCCACCCGGCCCGCGTCGAGCGCGAGCCGGTCCAGGACGGCCGCGGTCAGCCCGGCCTCCCGGCCGGCCGCCAGGTCCGTCTCGTTCGCTGCCAGGATCTCCGGGGTACGCGCCACAAGCGCGTCGGCCATCGCCACCAGCGCGGCGTCCTTGACCGTACGCGTGGCCACGGCCAGGTCGGCGGCGGCGTCCCGCGCCCGCTTCGCCTGCTCCACGACGCTCATGCCCGCACTCCTCGGTGGTGGGAAGGAACTTGTTTCACAGCAGCACGAGGTCGTCGCGGTGGACGACCTCCCGTTCGTACGCCGGGCCGAGCGCCGCGGCGAGTTCGGAGGTGGAGCGGCCGAGCAGCCCGGGCAGCTCCACCGCGTCGTAGTTGACCAGGCCCCGGGCGACCGGGGCGCCCGCGGTGTCGACCAGGTCCACTGGATCCCCGGCGGTGAACGTGCCGTCCACGGCGGTGATGCCGGCGGGCAGCAGCGACTTGCGTCGTCCGACGACGGCGGCCACCGCGCCCGGGTCGAGGTGCAGACGCCCCCGGGGCGAGGTGGCGTGGGCCAGCCAGAACAGTCGGGCCGTCGGGCGCTGCCGCTGCGGGTGGAACAGCGTGCCCACGGGCTCGCCGGCCAGCGCCGACGCGGCCAGGTCGGCGGCGGTGAGCACCACGGGGATGCCGAAGCCGGTGGCGATGCGGGCCGCCTCGACCTTGGTCACCATGCCTCCGGTGCCGACCCCGGACCGGCCGGCGCCGCCGACGGTGATCCCGGCGAGGTCCTCGTCGCTGCGGACCTCAGCGATCCGGGTCGAGTGCGGGCGGGCCGGGTCGCCGGTCCAGAGGGCGTCCACGTCGGAGAGGAGCACCAGCAGGTCGGCGTGCACGAGCGCGGCCACCAGCGCCGCCAGTCGGTCGTTGTCGCCGAACCGGATCTCCTCGGTGGCCACCGTGTCGTTCTCGTTGACGATGGGCACCGCGTGCAGGTCGAGCAGTTTGCGCAGCGTGCGGTACGCGTTGCGGTAGTGCGCGCGTCGGGTCACGTCGTCGACGGTGAGCAGCACCTGCCCGACGGTGCGGCCGTGCCGGGCGAAGCTGGTCGCGTACCGGCCGATCAGCAGGCCCTGCCCGACGCTTGCGGCGGCCTGCTGGGTGGCGAGGTCACGCGGACGCCGGGTCAACCCGAGCGGGGCCAGGCCGGCGGCGATGGCACCGGACGAGACAAGCACCACCTCGCGTCCTTCGGCGGTGAGCCGCCCGAGGGTGTCGACAAGCGCATCGACGCGCTCGTCGGCCAGTCCGCCGGTGGCGGTGGTCAACGAGGAGGATCCGATCTTGACGACGACCCGTCGGGCGGCCGTGACTGCGTCGCGCACCCGCCCATTCTGCGTGGTCACGCCCGCGTCGCCCGGCAGCGTTCCCATATGGTGGCCGATTGTGACTCCTGATGAGTACGTCGAGGCGGTGCTCGACCTGGTGGAGCGGATCCCGGAGGGTCGGGTGATGTCGTACGGCGGGGTCGCCGACGCGCTCGCCGAGCGCTCGGGGCGCTCCTCCGCGCGCCTGGTCGGCAACATCATGGCGCGGCACGGTGGCGGGGTGCCGTGGCACCGGGTGGTGACCTCGGCGGGGCGGCTGCCCCCGGGGCATGAGCGGGAGGCCCGGGCCAGGCTGCGCGCCGAGGGCTGCCCACTGCGGGGAGACGGGGTGCGGATGAGCGACGCGAACTGGCACCCCGACTCGACCGGTTGACCGGCCGGGCAGGTCCGTCGGAAGTTTCTCGTCGGACAGGCATCGCGGGCGGGCTCGCCGCTGTCTTCCCGGGTGACGGTCACTCACCTGGGAGGCACATGTGTCACATCGATCTCGCCGTACCGCGCTGGCCGGCGTCCTGACGGCGTTCTGCATGCTGGCCACGCCGGTCCTGGCCGACCCGGGCGCGGACGCCGCCACCGTGGCGGTCGGCGACAGCGGGCGGACCGACGGTGCGCAGGTCACCTTCCCGGTGCCCGGTGGCGGCCCGCAGGCGATCCACGCGTACTCCAGCCTCGGTGCTGACGCCGCGTACGTGCTGGACACCCGCACCGGGAAGTACCGGCGGGTGCCGTACGTCAGCGTGCAGGTCTCGCCGGACGGCCACACCGTCGCGGTGGAGCAGACCGATGGCCGGATCGGCGTGGTGGCCCGGGCCGCGCTCGCGGGCGGCGGTGCGGTGCGCTGGACGGATCTGCCCCCGGGAACATTCACGGGCTGGTCACCGGACGGGAAGGCCCTCCTCACCACCACCCTCGACAAGGAAACCCGCAGCTTCGCCGTGCACCGCTACGACGTCGCCACCGGGCGACTCCGGCACACGCCCGTCAACCTCGACTGTGACGTCTGCACGGCCGGCTGGGCGGCCGACTCCACCCGATACGTGGTCCAGCTGCGTGGCATCGATCCGGATCTGCCGACCGGGCCGATGCGCTACCTGAACCCGGATGGCAGTGCTGGCCGGTTGGTCGGCGCGGAGGGACACATCTGGGACGCCACCGCCTACTCACCGTCGCGCCGGTACGCGGTGGTCGAGCCGGCGCGCGGCGTCGGTTTCGAGGGCGTCGATCCGACCCTCCTCGCCGAGTGGCAGCGCCCCCGGATCCTGGACCTCGCCACCAGACGGACCATCGGGTCGGTGGCGACCTCCTGGCCGGTGCTCGGCTGGTACGACGAGCGACAGGTGGTGAAGGTGGCGCACACCAGCGGCGGTTCGACAGTGCTGGAGGTGACCGATGTGCGCACCGGCCGAGTCAGCAGGTCGGTGCCCGCGCCGGGACTGCCACCGGCGCTCCTTCAGATCGGCTCCTCGGCCGGCCTGAAGGGTGACGCGGCGAAGCTCGGCTTCTGACCGGATGCGGCAGCAAGTGGTGATCGATTCGCAGGGGGCGACCGTTCCGGCGCTGCCCCGGGCGGGGACAGCGTCAGTGGTATCAGCTGCGGGTTGGGGAAGGTGCATGAACGACGAGCACGAGCGGGAGTTCCGCGACTTCGTCGCCGCGAGGTCTCCGGCGTTGCTGAGAACGGCGTACCTGCTTACCGGCGACGTGCACCACGCGCAGGACCTCCTGCAGACGGCGTTGCTGGCCAGCGCCCGCCGCTGGTCGCGGATCCGCCGCCGGGACGAGCCGGAGAGGTACGTGCGCCGGGCGATGTACCGGCACCAGGTCAACTGGTGGCGAGCCCGGGCTCGGCGGCCGGAGGTGCTGGCCGCCGAGCCGCCCGACCGCGATGCCCGCGCCGACCATTCCGCTGCGACGGTCCAGCGGCACGCGCTGATGGACCTGCTCCGGCGACTGCCGTCGCGGCAGCGGGCGGTGGTGGTGCTGCGGTACTACGAGGACCGGTCCGAGGCGGAGGTCGCGGAACTGTTGGGCATCTCGCTGGGCACGGTTCGCAGTCAGGCGTCCAGGGCCCTGCGCAAACTCCGGGCCTACCAGGCCGAATCGTACGAGTCTCCGGGCTACGTGAGGGCGGGACGATGACCTTCGAAGACGAACTGCGTACGGAGCTGCGCCATGCGCCGATGCCTACCGAGCTGGTGCCGCCGGTCGGGCTCGCCGACACGGTGCTGCGGGGCGCGCGTCGCCGGCAACGCCGCACCGCTGGTCTGTTGGCGGGTGTCGTCGCCCTCGTCGCCCTGGCGCTGGTCGCCCCGGCCGTCCTGCCGCCCGACACCGGCCCGGGCACGCCGGCGCTGCAGGTCGCGGCGGGCGCGTTCCCACAGCCCGGTGGCGGCCCGCGGGCGGTCCACGCGTACGTGACCACCGACTTGAACCGGGCGACGTTCACCACGCTCCTGCTCGATCCGACCACCGGCGAGTACCGCGAGGTGCCGTACCGGGCCCTGCTCGCGCCGGACCGGAGCAGGGTGGCGGTGGATGACAACGGGCGTACCGGGCTCGTCGACCGGGCCGCGCTGCTGCGGGACGGCACGTCTGCCATCCAGTGGCTCGATCTGCCCGTCGGCAACGGTCTCGCGTGGTCCCCGGACGGCACGGCGCTGCTTGTCACGTCGATCGAGAAGGGGGACGCGACGGTGTCGTTCACCGCTCACCGGTACGACGTGCGCACCGGGAAGGTCACCGCCACCCCGGTGCCCGTCGACCTCCTTGGTAGTGCCGTGGGCTGGGCGCCCGATTCGGTCGGCTACCTCGCGCTGCTGCGTGGGTCGGAGACCGGCGACACGGTGCGGCCGGGTGCGCTGCAGGAGATCCGCCCGGACGGCGCACTGGGGCGCCGGCTCGCCGTTGACGGCGGGGGCTGGGTCGGCGGTGCCGAGTCCTACTCGCCGTCCCGCCGGTATCTGCTCGCCGACGTGTCCGAGCTGCAGTCGGACCGGCCGCTGCCCTCCCGGGTGGTGGACGTCGCCAACGGCCGGGTGGTCCGCCTCCTGCCGGTCGGCGCGAAACCCCTCGGCTGGTACGACGACCGGACCGTGGCGCTGCTCGTCGACCCCCCCGGCGGGCGGCCGGTGCTGCGCCTGACCGATGTCGCCAGTGGTGCGACGCGTCGGGAGGTGCCGCTGGCCGGCGTACCGGGCCTGATCGGGGTCTGTATCGCGTCCTCGAGCGGCCTGCCCGAGGACGCCGTGGCGCTGGGGTTCTGACCGGCGTTGGTTGCGGGGGCCGGCGCCACGACCGGGGCTGTGGCCCACGGCACAACATGAGTAGCATTCGGAAACATGGACGCGCCTCCGGTCGTTCCCGGCTCGTCGACCGGGACCGTCGATCACTCTGCGACCGGGCCGCTCCCTCGCCGGGTGCACGCCGGGTACGCGCTCGGTTCCCTGGCCACCGGGGCGTTCGGCACCGTGCCCGGCCTGCTGCTGCTGCCGTACCTCACCGACACGTTGGGCGTGGCCGCCGGGCTGGCCGCCCTGCTGGTGCTACTGCCCAAGGCATGGGACGTGCTGGTCAACCCGGTCGCCGGGCGGATCTCCGACCGCACCCGGTCGCGCTGGGGCGCCCGCCGTCCGTACCTGCTCGTCGCCGGTCTCGCGCTCGCCGTGCTCTTCGCGGCCATCTTCGCCGCGCCGTTCGGCAACGGGCCGGCCGCCGCGGCGTACGTGGCGCTCGCCTTCCTCGCCACGGCCACCGCGTTCGCCTTCTTCCAGGTGCCGTACGTGGCGATGCCCGCCGAGATGACCGACGACTACGCCGAGCGCACCCGGCTGATGACCTGGCGGATCGCCGTGCTGGCGCTGACCATCCTGGTCTCCGGCGCGATCGCCCCGCTGGTCGTGACGGCCGGCGGCGACGGCGTGCCGGGTCACCGCTGGATGGGTCTGTTCGTGGCGGCGCTCATCGCCATCGGTGCCGTCGGCGCGTTCCTCGGCACCCGGTTCGCCCCCGGTGGCGTGGTCGGCGCCAGCGAGCCGACACTGCGCGCCCAGCTCGCCGTGGCCGCCGCCAACCGGCCGTTCCGGGCGCTGCTGGTCTGCTTCGTGGTGCAGTCCGCGGGGGTGGCGACCATCCTCGCCGGGGTCAACTACTTCGCCGGGCAGATCCTGCGCGACGAGCAGGGCGGGCCGACCCTGCTGTTCGCCTGCTTCGTCGGGCCGGCGCTGCTGGTGATGCCGCTCTGGTCCCGCGTCGGCGCGCGGGTGGGCAAGCGGTCCGCCCTGGTCGCCGCCGGGTTGATCCTCGCCGTCGGGGCGCTCGCCCTGGCCGCCGCCCCGGTGCTGCCCCCGATCGTCGTCTACCTGGTGGTCGCGGTCCTCGGCGTCGGGTACGCCGGGCAGCAGGTGTTCGCGCTGGCCATGCTTCCGGACTGCATCGCGTACGACACGGCGCGTACCGGCCGGCGGCAGGCGGGCGTCTTCACCGGCCTGTGGACCGCCGGCGAGACCCTCGGCCTGGCCCTCGGCCCGGGCGTGTACGGGCTGGTGCTCCAGCTCGCCGGCTACGTCTCCTCCGACACCGGAACCGCCGCCACGCAGTCCGACACGGCGCGACTGGGCGTACTCCTCGGCTTCACGATCATCCCGGCCCTGCTGCTGGGCCCCCCGATCCTGCTCCTGCGCCGCTACACCCTGACCCCCGCCGTCCTGGCCTCCGCGCAGGGCCAGCACCTCACGGCGGTGGGCCGCATCGAGAAGGGCACCAGAACTCCATGATCGACGAGAACACGGTCGGGGCGGGGGCGCTGTCCCGCGACGGGGTGGCCGCCGATGTCGCGCTGGCGGAGGTCCGGCGGCTGCGCGCGGGCGACCGGCCCACCCACGGGGGACGCCTCTTCGCGTACGTGTACGACCCGGCGGTGCCGGGGCTCGACGACCTCGCCGCCGCCGCGCACCGGGAGAGCGCCCACGTCAACGGGCTCGACCCGACCGCGTTCCCGTCCCTGCTGGCCATGGAGAACGCGCTCGTCGGCGCGGCCGGCCGGGTGCTCGGCGGTGGGCCGGGCACCACCGCGCCCGACGTGGTCGGCAGCGTCACCAGCGGCGGCACCGAGTCGCTGATCCTCGCCGTCAAGGCGGCCCGGGACGCCCACCCGGAGATCGCCGCACCCCGGATCGTGGTGCCGTCGAGCGCGCACGCCGCGTTCGCCAAGGCGGCGCACTACCTGCGGGTGGCGCTGGACGTGGTGCCGGTCTCGGTGGAGACGCTGCGCCCCGATCCGGCCGCGCTGGCCGCCGCCATCCGCCCGGAGACGGTGCTTGTCGCCTGCTCCGCGCCCTCGTACGCGCACGGGGTGGTGGACCCGGTCGCCGAAATCGCCGCAGCGGCCGCCGACGCCGGGGTGCGCTGTCACGTCGACGCCTGCTTCGGCGGCTGGACCCTGCCGTACCTGCGTCGCCTCGGCGAGCCGGTGCCGGCGTTCGACTTCTCGGTCCCCGGGGTCACCTCCATCTCGGTCGACCTGCACAAGTACGCGTACGCGCCGAAGGGCGTGTCGGTGCTGCTGCACCGCGACGCCGCGCTCCGCGCGCCGCAGTACTTCGCGTACGCGGACTGGCCCGGCTACACGATGATCAATCCGGTGATCGCGTCCACCCGATCGGGCGGGCCGATCGCCGCCGCGTACGCCACCCTGCGGCACCTCGGCGACGCCGGCTACCTGCGGCTGGCCGCCGTCACCCGAGACGCGGTGGCCGGCCTGGCCGACGCGGTCCGCGCCGTCGACGGGCTGCGGCTGCTGGCCGAACCGGAGTCCACAGTGGTGTGCTTCACCGCCACCGAGGGCGGCCCCGACCTGTTCGTCCTGGTCGACGAGCTGACCGCGCGCGGCTGGCACACCCAACCCCAACTGTCGTACGCCGGTCTGCCGGCCAGCGTGCACCTCACGGTGACCGCCTCGGTCGCGCCCCGGGTGGCCGAGTTCGGTCCGGACCTGACCGACGCGGTGGCGGCGGCCCACGCGGCCGGCCCGGTGCGGCTGCCTGCCGAATTGGCGGCCCTGGTCGGCGCCCTCAGCCCCGAGGCGCTGACGCCGGACCTGGTCGTCGGCCTGGCCGCCGGGCTGGGCCTCGGCGACGGCGGCCCAGATGACGGCGACGGCGACGGACCCGCCGGAGGGCCGCTGCCGGAGCGGATGGCGCTTGTCAACACGCTGCTCGACGCCGCCCCGCCGGCGCTGCGCGAACGGCTGCTTGTCGAGTTCGTCGGCCTGCTGCAACGGCCCGCCTGGGGTTCGGACGACTGACCGCCGCATGCCGACACGGCCGCGCTCAGGTGAGCGCGGCCGTGTCCCGTCCCGGCAGAGCCGGATCAACGGTAGGTGATCACCACGGTGTTGTCCGGGTCGTAGACCTCCTGCACGAAGTCGAAGTTCGCGTTCATCGGACGGGCGTCCACGTCGGCCTTGCCCGTGCCGGCCGTGGCACCCGCGGCGACCCGGAAGCCCAGCGTGAGCCGGACCTCCTTGCCCGCCGCGAGCTGGTTCAGGTCGCAGGTCAGCGGCTCCCGGGTCTGCTCCGGGTCGTTGCGGCAGGCCGCCCAGCCGTCACCGTCCGGGCGGACCGCTGCCGGCAGGCCGAGCCGCAGCGCCACGTAGGCGGCGGGTCCCTTGCCCCCGTTGCGGATACGCACGGTGATCGTGCCGGTCCGGGAGCCGTCCGGCGCGTCGGCAAGCACGAGGTTCGTCGCGGTGACGACGAGGTTGACGTCGTGCGGGTTCGGCCCGAAGCTCGTCGGCCCGGAGACCTGCGCGAAGGACTCGCCCTTGAAGCGGTAGCCCCGCCACTGTCGCTGTGACCATTCACCGGGCCAGCCACCACCGGGCGCGATGTCGCCGACCTCTACCCGCACGGTGCCGTCGTCCACCACGTCGAGGGCGAACAACCACTGCGGCTTGTCGATGGTGGTCGCGACCACCCGGCCCAGCGTGACGATCTTGCCCTGCTGGTCGCGGTCGAAGGCGACCACCTGCATGGGACCGCCGCTGCCGAGCACGCACTGCACAAGCGCCACCGCCTCCTGGGCGCCGTCGCCGTCGACGTCCCCCTGGTCGAACGCCAGCAGCCAGTTGGCACCCTCGCGGTCGTCGCCGCTGAGCCGGATGCCCGACGTGGGGCATCCCCGTCCGGCTCGCCACGCGGGCAGGGTCACCGCCGCGCCGAGCAGTTGCGCCCGGCTGATCGTCCCCGCCGGCGGGGTGGCGGTCGGGCTGCCGCTGGTGGCAGACGGGCTGGGGGTCGGGCTCGCCGTGCCGCTCGGGGTGGGCGACGCGGAGATGGTCGGCGTGGGGTCGACCGGGCCCGGCTCGCGATCCGGGCCACTCATCGCCGCGTACCCGACGGCGGCCCCGCCGAACAGCGCGAGCACCGTCGCGGTGGTGGTGGCCAACCGGCGACGGCCGCGTCCCCGTGCCGTCCGCCTGACGGCGGCGGGCCCGGGCACCTCGACCTCCTCCAGCACGGTACGGCGGTAGTGGGCGAACTCTTCGGCGAGGCCGGGGATCTCCTGCTCAGACATCTCGCACCCCCTCGGTGGTGTCGCGTAGGTGCGTCGCGAGGGCCGCCCGGCCCCGGTGCAGCCAGGACTTGACGGTCCCCTCGGCGACCCGTTCCTGGGCGGCGATCTCCGCGACCGTCAGGTCGGCGAGGTAGTGCAGCACGACGGCCCGTCGCTGCTTCGGCGGCAGCTTGGCCAGCGCGGTGTCGAGCGCGACCCGGTCGGGGCTCGGCTCGGCGACGTGCGTCTCCCGCTGCCGCAGCAGCCATGCCTGCGCGGTCCGCAGCCGCCGCCAGCGGTTGTGGCCGAGGTTCCAGGCGACCCGGCGCACCCAGGCCAGGGGATCGTCGTACCGGGCGAGCCGGCCCCAGTGGGCGTACGCCCGGCAGAACGCCTCCTGAACCAGGTCCTGCGCCTGCCCCCGATCACCGGTGTATGCCGTGAGCTGCACCACCAGCGACCGGAAGTGGGCGTGGTAGAAGTCGTCGAAGACCAGTTCGGCAGTCGCGGAGGCGGGGCTTCCCGGCGGGTCAGGGGGTGGTCCGCCCACCCGTACTTCTCTCGTCACAAGCACTCGTCCTCCCCGTGGTGGCCGCAGGCGGCGTGTTCGCCAGCACCGGTCACACACTCGGCTACGCCCGCCGGTTGCGGTCGAAACCGGTCGGGTCGCCTGTCCGGTCCGTGACAACCGACTGTGATTCACTGTGCGGTGAGGAGAGGGGACGTCCGTGCAGCTACCGGCAGTGCTCGGTGAGCCGATCCGGTTCGTGCTGAACTGGGGGCGCCGCTACTCGCTCTGGGTCTTCAACTTCGGGCTGGCCTGCTGCGCGATCGAGTTCATCGCCACCAGCATGGGTCGACACGACTTCATCCGGCTGGGCGTGATCCCGTTCGCGCACGGTCCCCGACAGGCCGACCTCATGGTCGTCTCCGGCACCGTGACCGACAAGATGGCCCCGGCCATCAAGCGGCTCTACGACCAGATGCCCGAGCCGAAGTACGTCATCTCGTTCGGCGCGTGCTCCAACTGCGGCGGCCCCTACTGGGACTCGTACTCGGTGACCAAGGGCGTCGACCAGCTCATCCCCGTCGACGTGTACGTGCCCGGCTGCCCGCCGCGCCCGGAGGCGCTGCTGCACGGCATCCTGCGCCTCCAGGAGAAGATCGCCGCCGAGCAGTCCGGCATCGGGGGTGTGCCCCAGCGGGACGTGCTGGCCGCGCCGCTGGACGCCCCGCCCCGCGAGGCCGCCGCGCCACGTTCGGTCGACTCGCTCACGGCCCCGCCGGTGCGCCCACCCGCCGGCGCTTGACATCGTGCTGGCCGGGCCCGGCTAGCCTGCGCACTATGAGCAATTCCGTGGACCAGCGGTCCGCCCACATCATCGACGTGCTCACCGAGGAGTTCGGCGCGTCGATGGCGATCGACCCGGCCGCCTTCCGCCGTAAGTTCCGCAAGATGGCCGCGTCGCCGTTCGCCTTCTACCGGGGCAGCGCCGCGTTGTTCTATGCCGACCAGCGCGGCGACTTCGCCGACGACAGCTTCCTCGACGAGCGGACCGGCCGGGTGTGGATCCACGGCGACCTGCACGCGGAGAACTTCGGCACCTACATGAACGCCTCCGGGCAGTTGGTGTTCAACGTCAACGACTTCGACGAGGCGTACGTCGGACCGTTCACCTGGGACCTGCGCCGGTTCGCGGCAAGCGTCGCGTTGCTGGGCTACAGCAAGGCGCTCTCCGACACGTCGATCGGTGAGCTGGTGGCCGGCTTCGCCCGCTCCTACCTGACCGAGCTGCGGGCGATCGCCGCCGGCGGGGACGACGCGATCGGCTCGATCACCCTGGAGAACGCCGACGGCGTACTGCGCCGGGTGCTCCAGCAGGCCCGCCTCAACACGCGGGTCGACCTGCTCGCCGAGCAGACCACAGTCGACAACTACGAGCGGCGGTTCTCCATCGGCGACGGGGTCTTCGAGGTCGACGGGGAGACCCGCGACAGGGTTGTCGCCGCCTTCGAGGAGTACCTGGGCACGCTGCCCGCCGCCTCGGCCCGGCTGCGCCCGGTGGCGACGCGGATCAAGGACGTGGTGCTGCGCAAGGGCGTGGGCATCGGCTCGGCCGGCCTGCCGTCGTACAACCTGCTGCTGGAGGGGCACACGCAGGCGCTGGAGAACGACGTCGTGATCTACATGAAGCAGGCGCAGGTCCCGGCGGTGGCCCGCTACTCGACCGACGACTCGGTACGCGGCTACTTCCAGCACCAGGGTCACCGGACCGCCGAGTCGCAGCGGGCGTTGCAGGCGCACGCCGACCCGTGGCTGGGCTTCACCGAGCTGGACGGCGCCGGACAACTCGTCGCCGAGGTCTCCCCGTACGCGGCCGACCTGGACTGGTCCGACGTCAACGAGCCGGACGAGCTGACCGGGGTGCTGGCCGACCTGGGCCGGGCGGTGGCCCGGATGCACTCGGTCGCCGACGACGAGTCCAGCCACGACCTGGTGGACTACTCCACCGAGGAGGCGATCGTCGCCGCCGTGGACACCGACGCGTCGGGCTTCGTCACCCACCTGGTGGACTTCGCGCACGCGTACGGGGTGCGCGCCCGCCAGGACCACCAGCTCTTCGTGGACCTGTTCCGCAACGGCCGGCTACCCGGCATCTGACGTCGGCGGACCGCCGGTCAGGAGGCGAACTCCAGCACCACCTTGATGTCGTCCGGGCCGGCGGTGTACGCGTCGGCGTACCTGTTCACCGGCACACGACGGGTGATCAGCGACTCCAACCAGACCTGGTCGGCGCGGGTGAGCGCCTGCGCGGCCATGGTCCAGTGCCGCCGGTTGGCGTTCACCGAGCCGAAGACCACGTTGTTCTCCAGCACCAGCGCCCGGTTGAGCGCCCCGGCGTCGAAGTCGATGCTCCGGCCGCCGCTGGACACCCCGGCCAGGCAGACGATGCCGTTCGGCGCCGCCTTGCACATGACGTCGAGGACGACAGAGGGCGCGCCGGTGCACTCGATCACCACGTCCGGCTCGAAGGGCAGGTCGTTGACCGGCACCGCGTGATAGGTGGCACCGAGCCCCGCGACCAGTTCCGGCTTGGGCCCGTCGGTGGCCCGGTCCAGCACGTGGACGGCGAGCCCGCGCTGGGTGCCGAGCAGCGCGGCCAGCAGCCCGATCGGCCCGGCGCCTGTCACCAGGACGGTGTGCGGCTGCCACTCGGCCCGGTGGCCGATCCGCTCGATGTGGTCCCACGCCTTGGCCACCACGCTCGTCGGCTCCAACAGCACGCCGACCTGGGCCAGCGCCGGGTCGAGTTTGACCGCGAACTGGGGCTCGATCCGCCAGCGGTCCCGCGCGAACCCGGGCAGCGCCTTGATCCCGTGCTCGGTGTACAGACCGTTGCGGCACATGTCCCACTCGCCGACCGCGCAGTTGGGGCAGGGCACCGGGTCGGGATGCCTGACGATGCCGGCCACCAGGTCGCCGGGTTGCACGGTGCCGGTGGGGTCCTCCAGCACCCGGCCCAGCGACTCGTGGCCGATGACCAGGCGGTCCGCACCGGGTGGCGCCTCGCCGTACGCACCGGAGATGATCTCGTGATCGGTGCCGCAGATCCCCACGGCCAGTGCCTCGACCAGAACCGCGCCCTCCTGGGGCGCCGGCTCCGGCTGATCCTCGGCGAGGCTCAGCGAGTTGGCGACCCCAGGTTTCACAGTGACAGCGCGCACGCCCTCATCCTTCCCCCTCGGCGGGCCGACCGCGCGGTAAAGCGGGCAGATCACCGGGGGTCGGTCGTGGACCGCGGGCCGGGTCGGCGCGGGGCGGACGCCCTAGGATCAGCGGCATGACTGGAGAAGAGGTCGGCGCTCGGCTGGTCGCGCTGCTCGCGCCGGTCGAGGCGACCCCGTCGGTCTCCGGCGGGCAGCGGTTCGCTCGGGCCACCGTCGACGTACCCCCGACGAGCTGGTCGGCCGCCGTCCGCGCCGCCCGCGACGACAGCGAGCTGGCCTGCGACTTCTTCGACTGGCTCTCGGCTGTCGACGAGTTGGCCGAGGGCTTCGACGTGGTGGCGCACCTCTGGTCGACGCGACTGCGCCACGGCGTGCTGCTGCGCACCCGGGTCCCCCGCGACGCGCCCTCGGTGGCCTCGGTGGTCGACATCTACCCGGGTGCCGCCTGGCACGAGCGGGAGACCCACGAGATGTTCGGCATCGACTTCGACGGCCACGGGGAGCTGCGACCGCTGCTGCTGCCCCCGGAGTTCGAGGGCCACCCGCTGCGCAAGGAGTTCGTGCTCGCATCGAGGGTGGCGAAGCCCTGGCCGGGCGCGAAGGAGCCGGGCGAGTCGGAGGCCGGCGGTGGCCGTCGACCGATCCGCCCGCCGGGCGTGCCCGCTCCGGGCGAGTGGGGAACGACGCCGACCCCGGCCGGCGCGGGCGGCGTGGGGGAGGGGCCACGCGGCGGCACCCCGGCCCGACCAGCCGTCGAGCGACAGGCGCGGCCGGCCCCAGGGGCCCGTCCGACGCGTACTCCCCGGGCCGCCGGCGCGGCCGACGGCCCGCCGCCGGCCGACGAGTCCGCGCCCGGCGCAGGCCCGGCCGCATCCCGTGGCGAGCCCGTCGCGGACCCGCCGGCAGGCGATGACCGGCCCGACCACGACGGGGGTACGGCCTGATGCCGCTCTGGGTGGAGCTGGTGCTCCGGGTGGGCGGCGTGGTCGTCGCGTTCCTCACCCTGCCGCTGCTCGTCGGCCAGGCCGAGCACAAGGTGATGGCGCACATGCAGGGACGCCTCGGCCCGATGTACGCGGGTGGCTTCCACGGTTGGGCGCAGCTCGTGGCGGACGGCGTCAAGTTCGTGCAGAAGGAGGACATCACCCCGCGCGAGGCGGACCGGGCGGTGTTCCGGCTGGCGCCCGCGGTGGCGCTGGTGCCCTATCTGCTGGTGCTGCTGGTCATCCCGCTCGGCCCGAACGACCTGGTCGGGCAACCGTTGGACATCGGCCTGTTCTTCGTGCTGGCCGTGGTCGGCATCGGGGTGGTGGCGGTGCTCATGTCGGCGTGGGCGTCGGCCAACAAGTACAGCCTGCTCGGCGGGCTGCGCGGGGCCGCCCAGCTACTCGGCTACGAGCTGCCGCTGGTGCTGGCCGCCGCCTCGGTGGCGATGGCGGCGGGCACGCTCAGCCTGTCCGGCATCGTGCAGGCGTGGCAGCCGTGGTGGCTGCTCTGGCAGGCCCCCGCGATGATCATCTTCTTCATCGCCGGGCTGGCCGAGATCCGCCGGCCGCCCTTCGACATGCCGGTGGCCGACTCGGAGTTGGTCTTCGGTTACATGACCGAGTACACGGGGCTGCGGTTCGCGTTCTTCCTGCTCGCCGAGTACGTCGGCATCGTGGTGATCGCCGCGCTGACCACTGTGCTGTTCCTCGGCGGCTGGCAGGGCCCGTTCGCCGACGACCAGCTCGGCTGGCTCTGGACGCTGCTCAAGATCTTCGCGGTGGCCTTCGTGATCATCTGGCTGCGGGTTTCCTACCCCCGGCTGCGCGAGGACCAGCTCCAACGCCTCTGCTGGCTGGTCCTGGTGCCCGCGTCCCTGGCACAACTGGTCCTCACGGCAGCCGTCCGCGTAGCCCTGTAGAAGCCCCGGTCAGCGCAGTGGGGTGTGGGCCGGGTCGACCGGCTCGACCGGCGGTGGGGGTGGGGTGCCGTCGCCGAACGGGCGACCACCCAGGGCCTCCCGACCGTGCGGGGTGACCCAGTTGGACAGGTCGGGGCCGAGCGGCACGATCCCGGTCGGGTTGATGTCGCGGTGCACCTCGTAGTAGTGCCGCTTGATGTGGTCGAAGTCGATGGTGTCGCCGAACCCGGGGGTCTGGAACAGGTCCCGGGCGTACGCCCACAGCACCGGCATCTCGCTCAGCTTCTGCCTGTTGCACTTGAAGTGGCCGTGGTAGACCGGGTCGAAGCGGACCAGCGTGGTGAACAGCCGCACGTCGGCCTCGGTGATGGTGTCGCCGACCAGGTACCGCTGGTCGGTCAGCCGCTCGGTCAACCAGTCCAGCCTGTCGAACAGGCGGTGGTACGCCTTGTCGTACGCCTCCTGGCTGCCCGCGAACCCGCACCGGTAGACGCCGTTGTTGACGTCGCGGAACACCACGTCGTTGACCTCGTCGATCTGCTGCCGCAGGTGCTCGGGGTAGAGCTGGGGGGCGCCCTCGCGGTGGTACGCGGTCCACTGGGTGGACAGGTCCAGGCTCATCTGCGCGTAGTCGTTCGTCACCACCTGCCCGGTGGGCACGTCGACGATCGCCGGCACGGTGATGCCGCGCTCGTAGCCGGGGAAGCGCTTGAAGTACGCCTCCTGGATGCGCTCGATGCCGAGCACCGGGTCCCGGCCACCCGGGTCGAGGTCGAAGGTCCAGCTCCGCGCGTCGTGGGTCGGGCCGGCGACAGCCATCGAGATGGCGTCCTCCAGGCCGAGCAGCCGCCGCACGATGATCAGGCGGTTGGCCCACGGGCAGGCCCGGCTGACCGCCAGCCGGTACCGACCCGGCTCCACCGGGTAGCCGTCCCGCCCGTCCGCCGTGATCCGGGTGGCGATGTACCGCTGGTCGCGGGTGAACTCGCCACCCGGCTCGACGTACTTGCCGCCTGTTTCCTCGCCCACGTCACCCTCCCGGTCCGGTTCAGTGTCTCTACCCCATCCTTACGGATCTACCGCTCAGCGACGCCGGATACCCTGCCGGCATGACCGATGTCGAGGCGGCGGCCCGGCGCTTCATCGCCGACGTGTGGAACGCCCGCCGGGAGGAGTCGGCTCACGAGTTGATCGCCGAGGAGTGCCCCGGACTGGGTGGGACCGGCCCGGAGGCGACGCTGGCCTGGCACCGTGAGCGGCGGGCGGCCTTCCCGGACCTGCGCTACAAGATCGTCGACGTGGTGGCCGCCGGTGAGCGGGTGGCCGTGCACTGGCGGGCGGCCGGCACCCACGCCGGGCAGTTCGGGCCGGTGCCCCCGACCGGGCAGGTGGTCAGCTACTCCGGGGCGACGTTCCTGCGCTTCGACGCTGCGGGCCGGATCGTCGAGGTGTGGAGCTGCAACGAGCTGTTCCAGCTCCTGCAGCAGCTCGGCGTCGAGATGCTTCCACCGACAGTCGTCAGCGGACCCGGGGCGTGATTCGCCTGATCGGCAGGTTGATCGGGAACGGCTCGCCGGTGTCGACGAACTTCGTCCACCGCCCCGTCTCGGTGTAGACCTCGTTCACCGCGTCGATCCGGTAGGTGACGACTTCCAACGCGCCACCCTCCGTCTCGATCCGCCAGTAGAACGGGATGCCGGCCTGGGCGTACAGCGCCGGCTTCAACACCCGGTCGATCGAGCGGGTGCTCGGCGAGACGATCTCGACGGCGAGCACCACCTCGTGTGGCTCGTACTTCGACGGCTCCCGAGCCGCTGCGGTGGCCGTGGTGATCAGCACGTCGGGGATGAAGGACCGGGTGCGGTTGATCCGCACCTCGACCGCCTGGGTCACGTCGTAGCCGTCGGGGCAGTCTTCGTCCAGCGCGACCATCAGCCGGCCGGCGATGGTCTGGTGGATACGGGTGGGGGAGGGGGACATCAGCAGCACTCCATCGAGCAGTTCCCGGCGGCGACCATCCTCGGGCAGCGCATCCAGGTCGTCAGTCGTCCACTCGCTCTCGGGCGGGTAGTCGCTCTGCAGCGCGGCGGTCATGGCAGGTCCTTCCAGGTGCGTTCGTTCTCCCCGCGACCACGGTACCGCTCTGGACCTGTGGGTGGTGGTCGCGCGCGCCGGGGCCACAGGGCAGGATGGTCCACATGACCGACCCCAGCGAGCACGGCGGCCCGGCCGGCGGCGCCAGCGAGCGCGGCCTGCCCGGTGCGGGCCTGGTGAAGGGGCTGGCGGTCACCCTCAAGACGATGACCAGCCGCTCGACCACCCAGCAGTACCCGGACGTCGCCCCCGAGCTGCCACCCCGCTCGCGCGGCGTGATCGCGCTGTCCGAGGAGAACTGCACGGTCTGCATGCTCTGCGCCCGTGAGTGCCCGGACTGGTGCATCTACATCGACTCGCACAAGGAGGAGGTGGCGGTGCCCGGCGCCGCCCGCCCCCGCCAGCGCAACGTGCTGGACAAGTTCGACATCGATTTCTCCCTGTGCATGTACTGCGGCATCTGCATCGAGGTCTGCCCGTTCGACGCGCTCTACTGGTCTCCGGAATTCGAGTACGCCGAGTACGACATCAAGGACCTGCTGCACGACAAGGAGCACCTCGGCCAGTGGATGGCCACGGTTCCGCCGCCGCCGGCGCACGACCCGAACGGCGAGCCGGCCAAGGAGGAGACCGCGGCGGCCAAGAAGGCCGCACGTTCCGTCCCACCGGCGCTGCGCCCCGACGCCGACCCGGGCACCGCGTCGTGACCGCCGAAGGCGCGACCGCCGTCGTCGTGGCGGGACACGTCGTGGCGGGCCGAGGCGCGGCCCGCCCCGGCGGAAGGGCGGCGCGGTGACCGGCGCGGATCTGCTGCTGCTCGCCCTGGGCGCGGTCGCGGTGGGCGCCGGCGTGCTGGTGGTGACCACGAAGCACCTGGTGCGGGCCGGGCTCTACCTGGTGGTCTGCCTGGGCGCGCTGGCCGGCGACTATCTGGTGCTCGGCGCCGAGCTGGTCGCCTGGGTGCAGGTGCTGATCTACGTGGGCGCGGTGGTGGTGCTGCTGTTGTTCGCGGTGATGTTGACGCGGGCTCCGATCGGGGCGTCCGACGACCTGGACCGGCCGGGCTGGCCCGCCGCGCTGATCGGTGGCGGCGCGGGCCTGGGGCTGGGCGTCCTGCTCGTCGACGCGTACCGCTGGAGCACCGTCACGCTGCCCGGCGCGGGCACGGCCGAGCGGCTGGGCGAGCAGATCTTCCGATCCTGGGTGCTGCCGTTCGAGGTGCTGTCCGTCCTGCTGCTGTCCGCGCTGGTGGGCGCTGTGGTGCTGTCCCGGCCGGACATCGGCCGGCCCGCCCCGCAGAGCGGCGGCACGCCGGCAGCGCCGCAGGCGGCCGGCGCGGATTCCGGGGTACGCCGGTGAGGCCCGTCATCCCGTACGTCACCGGGGCGCTGCTGTTCGGCCTCGGCGTGTACGGCGTGCTGCGTCGACGCAACGCCGTGCTGGTGCTGATGGCGGTCGAGCTGATGCTCAACGCGGTCAATCTCATCCTGGTCACCGCGGACACCACGGCCCACGCGGTGCTGCCGCACTCGGGTCAGGTGTTCGCGCTGTTCGTCATCGTGCTGGCCGCCGCGGAGATCGGGGTGGGGCTGGCGATCGTCCTGCAGCTCTACCGTCTGCGGTCCACCGTGGCGGTGGACGAGGTGGCGTTGACCGAGCCAGTGGTGTCGGCGCAGCCCGTCGGCCAGGACGCGGAGGCGGGCCGGTGACCGGGCTTCTCGGAGCGGCGCTGCCGGCCGTACCGCTGCTCGCTGGTCTGCTCGGTCTGCTGCTGCCACCGGCCCCGCGTCGCCCGGGCGGCGCTGCCGGCGGTGACCGGGCGCGGACAGCCGCCGTGACGATCGGCGTGGCCGGCGCTGCCGGCGCGCTGGCGTTGGCCGTCGCCCTGCTGGTGGCCGTCGACGGTCCGACCGAGACGTCGACGACCTGGGTCGACTTCGGTGGGCTGAGGGTGACCCTCGGCGTCCGCCTGGACGGCGCCGCCGCGCTGGTCGCCGTCGCGGTCACCGCGGTAGCCCTGGCCGTGCAGGTCTACTCGATCGGCTACCTGCGGCGCGGCCCGCACGACGACGTCGACGTCGACCACCGCTACCCGCCGTACGCCGCCCAGATCAGCCTCTTCACCGGTGCGATGCTGCTGGTGGTGGTCTCCGGCGACCTGATCATGCTGTTGGTGGGCTGGGAGGTGATGGGCCTCTGCTCGTACCTGCTCATCGCCCACGACCGCCGGCTCGCGGGGGCACCGGCCGCCGCGATGAAGGCGTTCCTGGTGACGCGGGTGGGTGACGTCGGTTTCCTGCTCGGCATCGCGCTGCTCGGCGTGTCGACGGGCAGCTTCCGGATCGCCGACGTGCTCGCCCACGAGCACAGCGGCGCGACCCTGACCGCCGCCGGCCTGCTGCTGCTGGCCGGGGTGGCCGGCAAGAGCGCGCAGTTCCCGCTGCACACCTGGCTGCCGGACGCGATGGCCGGCCCGACGCCGATCTCCGCGCTGATCCACGCCGCGACGATGGTGGCCGCCGGGGTGTACGCGGTGACCCGCCTCTACCCGCTGTTCACTGCCGCTCCGGTGACGTTGACAGTGCTCGGGGTGCTCGCGGCGATCACCCTGCTGCTCGGGGCGCTCGCCGCCACCGCCCAGGACGACATCAAGCGGGTGCTCGCCTGGTCGACGGTGTCCCAGCTCGGCTACATGACCGGCGCGTTGGCCGTCGGCTCACCGTCGGCGGCGCTGTTCCACCTGCTCACCCACGCCGCGTTCAAGGCGCTGCTGTTCCTCGCCGCCGGCGCGGTGATCCATGCCGTGGGCACCACGCTGATGTCGGAGATGGGTGGTCTGCGGCGCAGCATGCCTGTGACGTTCTGGTGCACCGTGATCGGCCTCGGTGCTCTCGCCGGTGTGCCGCCGCTGGCCGGCTTCTGGAGCAAGGACGGCGTGTTGACTGTCGCCGAGTCGGCCGCGCTGGAGGGTGCCGGGCCGGCGCCGTCGTGGGTGGGTTGGCTGGTCTGGCTGGCCGGGTTGCTCGGTGTGGCGATCACCGCCTGGTACGCGGGCCGGCTCCTGCTGCGGGCGTTCTTCGGCGAGCCCCGGCTGCCACTGATCGCGCCGCACGACCCTCCGGCGGTGCTGCGGTGGCCGGTGGTGCTGCTGGCCGTGCCGGCGGCGCTGCTCGGCCTGGCCGGGTTCGTGGACGTGTTCGCCGACCGGCTGCGGTTCGCCACCGTGCCGGTCGCCGGTGCCGAGGACGGCCTGGTCCACGTCGGGCCGGCGCTGCTGCTGCCGCTGGTGTTGCTGGTGATCGGCGCGGGCCTGGTCTGGGCGGGCTGGCAGCGGGACAGGGCCGCCGACCCGGCGACCGCGCTGGGTCCGCTGCGGTCGGTCTTCGCCCGCGCGTTCCGGCTCGACGACGTGCAGCAGACCCTTGTCGTACGCCCCGTCCGGGCGCTGGCCCGTCTCGCCCGCAGCGGCGACGAGGTGGTGGTCGACGGAGCGGTCGAGGGCAGCGGCCGCGCCGCCTCCGGCCTGGGCGCCGGGTTGGCCGCGCTGCACCGGGCGGCGCTGCCCCGGGCCGCCGCCGGTGTGCTGGCCGGCGCCCTGCTGATCGGCCTGGCCGCCGCCCTGCTGGGAGTAACCCGATGACGCTTGGGCAGGTTCTGCTTGTCGCCGTGCTGGTGGTGCCGGCGCTGGGTGCGGTCGCGGTGGCGGCGACTCCCCGGGACCGGGCGGCACGGGTCGTCGGGACTGTCGCGGCGGCGCTGACCCTGCTGGCCGCCGTACCGCTGGTGTTCGGTGGGCGGGGTTGGTTCGCCTGGTCGGCCGGTACGCCCGCGGTGCGCCCCTGGCACCAGGTGGACCTGCCCTGGGTGCCCGGTCTGACCCTGCGCTTCCACCTCGGCGTCGACGGCATCTCCTGGCCGCTTGTGGTGCTGACCGCGCTGCTCACCCTGCTCTGCTGCGCGTACACCGTGTGGCGCGTGCCGGGCGGCGGCAGCGGTCGGGCGCTGGTGGCCCTGCTGTTGGTGGTCGAGGTGGGCATCCTCGGTACGTTTCTCGCCCTGGATCTGGTGCTGTTCTTCCTCTTCTTCGAGGTCGTCCTGCTCCCGATGTACGCGATCATCGCCGGCTGGGGTGGCGCGGAGCGGCGGCGGGCGGCCCGCAAGTTCGCGCTCTACACCCTGTTCGGGTCGGTGCTGCTGCTGGTCGGCGTGTACGTCGTGGTCGCCGCCGCGGGCACCGCCGACGTGGTCGCGCTGACCGGTGGGGGCGGACTGTCCCGGGGCACCCAGTTGGCGGCGTTCACGCTGCTGGCGCTCGCGTTCGCGGTGAAGAGCCCACTCTGGCCGCTGCACTCCTGGCTGCCCGACGCGCACACGCAGGCCCCGACTGTGGGCAGCGTCGTGCTGGCGGGGGTGCTGCTCAAGATGGGCACGTACGGCCTGATCCGGGTGGCGGTGGGGGTGGCCCCGGAGGGCGCCCGCTGGGCCGCGCCGGTGCTCGGCGTGCTGGCGGTCGCCGCGATCCTGGTCGGCTCGCTGGTCTGCCTGGCCCAGGCCGAGGTGAAGCGCCTCATCGCGTACTCCAGCGTGGGCCACATGGGCTTCGTGCTGCTGGGCGTCGCCACGCTCACCGCCACCGGCGTCCAGGCGGCCCTGATCGGCAACGTCGCGCACGGCGTGATCACCGGTCTGCTGTTCTTCCTCGCCGGGGCTGTGAAGGACCGTACCGGCACGGGCGCGCTCGCCGAGCTGTCCGGGCTGCGGGAGACCGCGCCCCGACTGGCGGGTCTGCTGGCGTTCGCGGCGATCGCGTCGCTCGGCCTGCCCGGGCTGGCCGGCTTCTGGGGGGAGGCGTTCGCGGTGGTCGCGGCGATCCAGGTGGGCGGCCCGCTGTGGACCACTCTCGCGGTGCTGGCGGCGATCGGTGGCGCGCTCACGGCCGCGTACTTCCTGCGGTTGTTGCGTCAGGTCACCCACGGGCGGCCGAGCCCCACGGTGGGCCGGGTCGGTCCCGGCCTGGCCGGCGCGGAGCTGACCGCGTGGGTGCCGCTGGTGCTGCTCGCGCTGGCGATCGGACTGGTCCCGGCGCTGGTCCTCGGCGTCGCCGAGGCGCCCGTCGACGCCCTCATCGAGGTGGTCTCCCGATGAGGGCGACGCAGTGGGTGGACGCGAACGAGGGCAGGTCCGCATGAGCGCCGTGCAGAGCGTGGACAGCGTGGCGTTGCTGCCGGCGTACCTGGCGGCCGGCACCGCCGTACTCGTGCTGGTTGTTGATCTTGTGTTGGCGCGGCCCCGGGCCACTGTCGCGATGGCCGCCCTCGGCGCGCTCGGAACCGCCGTCGGCGCCGCCGTTGTCGGTGCGGGCGACGAGCGGCGCACCTTCTGCGTCGGCCCCGACTGCTCCTGGGTCTTCGGCGGCCGGGCGGCACTGGTCGCCGCGGTGGTGGCGCTGCTCACCCTGGCCGTCCTCGGGCTGTCGGTACCGGCGCTGCGGGCCGGGCGGTCGCCGGTGGGGGAGTACGCCTTCCTGCTCGCCTGCTCGATGACCGGCGGTGTGGTCCTCGGCGCGGCCGGCGACCTGATCACCCTGATCGTGGCGTTGGAGACGCTTACCCTGCCGCTGTACGTGCTCGTCGGCCTGCGCCGGGGCAGCCTGGCCAGCGCCGAGGCGGCGGTGACGTTCTTCGTGGTGAGCGTGGTGGCCACCACGATCACGCTGCTCGGCGCGGCGTTGCTGTACGCGGTGACCGGTTCGCTGCACCTGGACCGGCTCGGCGCGCTGCTGGCCGAGCGGCCGGACCTGCGCGACCTGCCGTTGACCACCGCCGCGGTGGCGCTGCTGCTGCTCGGGCTGGCGTTCAAGGTGGCGGCGGTGCCGTTCCACGCCTGGGCGCCGGCCACCTACGACGGCGCCCCGCTGCCGGTGGCCGCGTACCTGTCGACGGCGTCGAAGCTGGGCGGTCTCGTCGCGTTGCTGGCAGTGGTGCAGCGGGCGCTGCCGGCGGACCAGACCGGCCCGGTGCTCGCCCTGCTGGCCGTGCTCACGATGACGGTCGGCAACCTGGTGGCGCTGCGCCAGCGGCGTACCGTCCGGCTGCTCGCCTGGTCCTCGGTGGCGCAGGCCGGCTACATCCTGGCCCCGCTGGGCGCGTTGGCGCTGGCCGCCGGCCGCACGGGCGAGGCGCGGTCCGCCGCGTACGCCGCCGCGGTGGCGTACGCCGTCTTCTTCGTGGTGTTGGAGCTGGCCGCGTTCGCCGGGGTGACCGCGCTGCGCCCGGCGGGCGCGGACGGCGGCACGCTTGACGACCTGCGCGGAGCGGCCCGCCGGCACCCGTGGCGAGGCGCGGCGCTCGGCCTCGCCCTCGTGGGTCTGGCCGGGCTGCCGCCGGGCCTGGCCGGCCTGTTCGCGAAGGTGACAGTGGTCAGGTCCCTGCTCGACGGCGGAGCGGCCTGGCTGGCGCTTGTGGTGGCGCTGAACGCGGTGATCGGGTTGGCCTACTACCTGCGGGTGACCGCCGGCCTGTGGGCGCCGACGGCGACACCGGGTGCCGTGGTTCCGGTCGTGCCGGCGGGGGGCGTGGTGGCGGTGGTGCTGGCGGTGGCCACGGTGGCCGCCGTGGTGCTCGGCGTCGCCCCGCAGCTGGTGCTCGACCTCGCCGGGCGCTGAGTCTCAGTCAACTCTCAGCGTTGAGACGGATGGTTGACGGGTACCGGGTTGTTGAACCGGTCAGCGGATCCCGGCGATCCGTGCACCGAAGGAGAGATCGTGCACCACAACCGTCTGAAGACCGCCGCGCTGCTCGGTCTGCTCACCGCCCTGATCCTCGCGGTGGGCTACGGGTTCGGCGGCAGTGGCGGCCTGGTCATCGCCGTCCTCATCTCACTTGTCATGAACGGCATTTCCTACTTCTACTCCGACAAGCTCGCGCTGCGCTCGATGCGGGCGCAACCGGTCAGCGAGGCGCAGTTCCCCGAGCTGTACCGGATGGTGCGCGAGCTGGCGACGGAGGCCCGGCAGCCCATGCCGCGCCTGTACGTCAGCCCGACCACCCAGCCCAACGCGTTCGCCACCGGGCGTAACCCGCAGCACGCGGCGGTCTGCGTGACCCAGGGCATCACCGAGATCCTGGATTACCGGGAGCTGCGGGGTGTGATCGGGCACGAGCTGTCCCACGTCTACAACCGGGACATCCTGATCTCCAGCGTGGCGGCCGGTCTGGCCGGCATCATCACCTTCCTGGCGAACATCGCCTGGTTCATCCCGCTGGGCGGTGGGGACGACGAGGATTCGCCGAACCCGGCCGTCCTGCTGCTGACCCTGATCCTCGGCCCGATCGCGGCCACCGTGATCCAGTTGGCGATCAGCCGCAGCCGTGAGTTCCAGGCGGACCAGTCGGGCGCCGAGCTGAGCCGCGACCCGCTGGCCCTGGCGAGCGCCCTGCGCAAGATCGACGCCGTGGCGCGGCGACGCCCGCTGCCCGCCCAGGGCACGCTCACCAGCACCGCCCACCTGATGATCGCCAACCCGTTCTCCGGTGGCGCGGTGGCCGCGCTCTTCTCCACCCACCCGAAGATGGAGGACCGGGTCGCCCGCCTGGAGCGGATGGCCGCCAACTCCGGACCGGTGCAGTTCCAGCGCTGACCTTTCTGCCCTCCGCCCGTACCCGCGATGCAGCGAGTGCGGGCGGAGTGCTGTGTCGGGGCCGATATCCGGTACAGCCCGAAGAGCCGGCGGCGTTAGGGTCATAACCGCTCACACTCATTACATCTGGGGAGGTTCACGGTGGCCGCGCTGCGTCAGTACCTGGGTGTCTGGCGGATCCCCGGTGCGCCGATCCTGCTGGTCACCGGCATCATCGGGCGACTCGGAATCGGCATGACGCCGCTGGCGCTGCTGCTGGTGGTCGAGCAGGTGACCGGCCGGTACGCCCTGGCCGCCGTCGCCGGCGGCATCTACGCCGTCGCCGGCGCCGCGCTCAGCCCGGTGGCCGGGCGGATCGCCGACCGCGTCGGCCCGAGCCCGGTGCTGCTGGTCACCGCCGTGGCCCACCCGCTGGCGCTCACCGGACTGCTGCTGGCCAGCCGCTCGGGCGACGACGCCCTCGCCGCCATCTACCTGACGGCCGGTGTCGCCGGTGCGACGTACCCGCCGCTCACCGCCGCCATCCGCGGCGCCTGGAACGAGCTGACCAGCCCCGCCTCCGGCCGGTACGCCCTGCGCAACACCGCCCTGGCCGCGGAGACCTCGCTCTTCGAGATCGTGTTCGTGCTCGGCCCGCTGCTCGTGGCCGGTTTCGTGCTCGTCGCCGACGCGGCCGCCGCGCTGATCGGGGCAGCAGTGGTCACCCTGGTAGGCACCACCGCCGTGGCCCTCGGCCGGGTGATGCGCGGATGGCGTCCGCACCCGCGCGAACACCACGCCCGTGGGCTCGGGCCGCTGCGGGTCGGCGGCTTTCCGGCCCTGCTGGTCTGCGTGGCCGGACTCGGCATCGCGTTCGGGGCCGCAGGTGTGACCGTCCCGGCGTACGCCGGCAACGCCACCACCGGCGATCCGGAGAGCCTGGCCGGGGTGCTCCTGGCAGTCTGGGGGATCGGCAGCGCGATCGGCGGGTTCTGGTTCGGTGTCCGCCGGCCGGCGCCGAACATGACAAGGCAGTTTGCCCTGCTGCTCGGCGCGCTGGCCGGCACCTTCGTCGTCTTCGCCGTGATGCCCACGCCACTGGCGCTGGGCGCCGCGCTGATCGTCGGCGGGGCCACCATCGCGCCGGCACTGACCCTGGAGAACACCCTGGTCGGCCGGATCGCTCCGGCGGGCATGCTGAACGAGGCGTACACCTGGGTCGTCACGGTCGCCGTGGCGGCGAGCGCCGCCGGCGGCGCGGTGGCCGGCCTGATCGTGGACCGCGCTGGCGGCGTGCCGTGGGCCTTCGTCTTCGCGGGTGCCGCGGTGGCCGTCGGGGCCGCGGTCGCCGCGCTGCCCGCCGGGCCCATCGCCCGGGCAGAAGCGTCGGCGGTACGCGCCGAAGAGCCCATCCCCGTCTGACCCCTCACCGGCCGGCTCGGTCCGGTCAGGTCCCGCGCCTTGATCGACTCGGGCGGGTCAGGTCCGCGCCTTGATCGACTCGGTCCGGTCAGGCCCCGCGCCTTGATCGACTCGGGCCGGTCAGGCCCCGCGCCTTGATCGACTCGGGTTCCTGCAAGTCGCGGTGTCCCGACGACGAGGATGCCCCGATATCCAGAAACCCGAGTCGATCTCCGTGGCCCGGTGTTCGTGCTGACCCACCAACCGCCGGCCGAGCCCTCGGCCGGCATCACCTTCGTCGGCGACCCGCACAGTGCCGTCGAGCAAGCCAAAAAGGCAGCCGGCGACAGGTACGTCAACGTTCTCGGCGCCGACATCGCCCGGCAGTGCGTCCGGGCCGGGCTGCTCGACGAGATCCTGATCTTCGTCGCTCCGGTGCTGCTCGGAGACGGGGTACGGATGTTCGACGACCGGGCGGGGCGCGGGTGCGGTTCACGCCCATCCCCGGCGAGACCACGCACTGGCACCGCGTCGGTTGAACAGGTCCTAGAGATACATCCAGCGCTGAATACAGTGGCTGATGTATTGTCGTCGTCGTGGCGACGCTGACACACGGGCAGGTGCTGGCCCGGTTCGGGCATGCCCTGTCCGACCCGATCCGCGCCCGGCTTCTGATGGCGCTGCGGGACGGCCCGGGTTACCCGGCCGAGTTGGCCGAGCTGGTCGGCACCAGTCGGCAGAACCTCTCCAACCATCTGGGCTGCCTGCGTGGTCGCGGCCTGGTCGTGGCGGTGCCGGAAGGGCGACGCACCCGCTACGAGCTGGCCGACCGGCGGCTGGCCCACGCCCTAGGTGACCTGCTCGGCCTCGTCCTGGCGGTCGATCCAGCCGCCTGCCCAGAGGCCGACGACAAGGGCTGCTGTTGAATGGAAACCTCCAGAACCGCGCAGCGGCGACAGGTGCTCGCCCGACGGGTTCGACTGCTGGTGGCCGCAACGATCACCTACAACGTGATCGAGGCGGTCGTCGCCCTCACCGCCGGCACGGTGGCCTCGTCCACTGCCCTCATCGGATTCGGCCTGGACTCGGTGATCGAGGTGTCCTCGGCGGCCGCTGTGGCCTGGCAGTTCACCGGACGTGACCCGCAGGCGCGGGAGCGGACGGCGCTGCGTGTCATCGCGGTGTCGTTCTTCGCCCTGGCCGCCTACGTGACCGTCGAGTCGACCCGTGCGCTCGTCAGCGGCAGGGAGGCCGACCACTCGAACGTCGGCGTGGCCCTGGCGGCCCTGTCGCTGCTCGTCATGCCGGTGCTGTCGTACGCCCAGCGCCGGGCCGGCCGTGAACTGGGTTCCCGCTCGGCGGTGGCCGACTCCAAGCAGACCCTGCTGTGCACGTACCTCTCGGCCGTACTGCTCGTCGGGCTCGGGCTCAACAGCCTGTTCGGCTGGTCCTGGGCTGACCCGCTGGCCGCCCTGGTCATCGCGGCCGTGGCGGTCAAGGAAGGACGTTCGGCCTGGCGGGGTGACGTCTGCTGCGTCGTGCCCGCCGGCCCTGCCCGGGTAACCGTGGCGCCGGCACTCGACGCGTGCGGGTGCCGGCCCGGCTGCTCGTGCTGCTAGCGGTAGTTGGTGAACTGGAGGGCGACGCCGAAGTCCTCGCCCTTGAGCAGCGAGATGACCGCCTGGAGGTCGTCCCGCTTCTTGCCGGTGACGCGCAGCTGGTCACCCTGGATCTGCGCCTGGACGCCCTTGGGGCCCTCGTCGCGGATCTTCTTGCTGATCGCCTTGGCCTTGTCCGTCTCGATGCCCTGGATCACCTTGCAGTCGATCTTGAACACCTTGCCGGCCGGGCGCGCCTCACCGGCGTCGAGCGACTTCAGCGAGATGTTCCTCTTGACCAGCTTCTCCTTGAACACGTCCAGCGCGGCGCGGACCCGCTCCTCGGTCTCCGCCTGGAGGCCGATCGCCTCCTCGCCCGACCAGGAGATCTCCGCACCCGTGCCGCGGAAGTCGAACCGCGTCGCGAGCTCCTTCTCGGCCTGCCGGAGGGCGTTGTCGACCTCCTGGCGGTCGACCTTGCTCACGATGTCGAATGACGGGTTCGCTGGCATGCTTCTGCTCCTGCTGTCGGGCGGTCCGGGCGTGCCGTCGGCCGCCGACCAGCGGCACGACCCCCTGACCGTACCCGGTTGCGCCGGTCCCGGGGTGAGCCGCTATCCTTGCTTCCGCCGCCGCGTTACGACGCGGTGGGGTGCCCTGGCGGGTTGCCCGAGCGGCCAATGGGAGCGGACTGTAAATCCGTCGCGAAAGCTTCAGAGGTTCGAATCCTCTACCCGCCACCAGGTGCAGACACGGCCCCTGACCAGCAGAGATGCTGATCGGGGGTCGTTGTCGTCTCCCGCCGTGGTGGACCATTGCTGCCCCTGTCCCGGCCCGATCCGGCCGCCATCCGCTGGTGTTCGGGGACGGGGTGGCCGGCGCCGCTCGGCGCCCTCGTGGCCATGGGGCACTGGCGCTGTCCGGGTTGGGCGACCGGCGCTGGCTGCTCGCGGCGGGTCGCTCCTGGTGACGGTGGCGGCAGTTGGCGCTTACTCGGACTGCGCCGCAGCATGGCCCAGGCTGGTGGCCGCTCGCCAACCCTCGCGACAACGCGTTCCTGCGGGCAGGGGTGGCGGTGAGCACGTCAAGGGAAGGCTTCCCGCAGGTGTCGGCGGTGGAGGCGGCGATCGCGCAGCCTGACATGAGCGTGCTGCTATCGATCGCGAAGCTCGGGGGGACAGGTCCGGCGGCTGCTGGATAGCCTTTCACGCGACATCGGAGGCGTTGTCCCTCCGTGCATGAACAGATGATCTGGCCGGACGTTGTGCCTGGCCGGCCGACCGGGTTGGCTCGTCGTGCGGTTGGCTCGATGGTGGCTCAGAAACTTTTCACGCCGACTTAGCTGTGGCACCATCGTGGAATCTCCATCCCCCTCTTGCCTTCCCCTGCCGACAGGAGCTCCGATGTCTGGTCGAAAGTTCGGCCGGCTGCGCTTGGCTGCCCTCGCCCTCGCCGCGCTCGCCGTTGGTCTGTCGGTCGCACCAGCCGGTGGGGCCGTGCAGTGCGCCGAGATCGAGTGGGGAGCCCCAACCGGTCACAGCGTTCCGGTTTCGAGTGGAGCGCAGTCAGCCGTCAGTCGGTGATTGCGATCCCCGGACAGCGTGAGCGATGACAGGGCGGCACCGTGTCACCTAAGGCCGGCCCCCGTCGTACGACTGAACATGCCTGGCTGATTACGGC